>NZ_FQTQ01000171.1 GCF_900128525.1 methanotrophic endosymbiont of Bathymodiolus puteoserpentis (Logatchev) | reverse complement strand
GATCATTTCAGCAAAGTTTGGTCGAGATTGGTTCAGTAGTTTCAGGAGAAGATTTTTTTTAAATTTCATCCCCCTTTTTTCTATTTTTAGCTTGGCAGCCATCTTGGTTGGAAGTCGGGATCACCGGACACAATTTTGGAAGGGGGCCATCCAAGGACTATTCCACAAAAGTTTGATTGCAATTGGCCCAGTGGTTTCTGAGGAGAAGATTTTTATGTGAATTTCCCATAGGGTCCTATGTTAAGCCAAGTTCGGCTGTGGGGGCCATCTTGGTCGGTGGTCTGAAATGCCAGACATAATTTTGGAAGGGGACCACCAATGGATCATTTCAGCAAAGTATGGTTGAGATTGGCTCAGTAGTTTCAGAGGATAGATTTTTTTGGAAGAGAACCATCCAATGACTATTTCATCAAAATTTTGTTCTTATTGAGCAAATGGTTTCAGACAAAGAAGATTTTTATGGGAATTTCCCATAGGGTCCTATGTTAAATTAAGTTCGGCTGCGGCGGCCATCTTGGGCGGAGATCTGAAATGATGGACACACTTTTGGAAAGGGACCACTCAAGGATCATTTCAGCAAAGTTTGGTTGAGTAGTTTCAGAGAAAACAAATTTTAAATTTCATCCCCCCTTTTTCTATTTTTAGCTTGACGGACATCTTGGTTGGAAGTCGGGATCACCGGACACATTTTTGGAAGGGGGTCATCCAAGGACCATTCCACCAAAGTTTGTTTTGCAATTATCCCAGTGGTTTCTGAAAAGAAGATTTTTATGTGAATTTCCCATAGGGTTCTATGTTAAGCGAAGTTCGGCTGTAGGAGCCATCTTGGTCGAAGGGCCGAACCGACGGACACATCTTTGGAAGAGAACCGTTCAATGACCATTTCATAAAAATTTAGTTCTTATTGAGCAAATGGTTTCACACAAGAAGATTTGTATGGAAATTTCCCTTAGGGTCCAAGTTAAACTAAGTTCGATTGTGGGGGGCCATCTTGGTCGAAGGGCCGAACCACCGGACACATTTTTGGACGAGAAACATCCAATGACTATTTCATTAAAATTTAGTTCTTATTGGGCAAATGGTTTCACACAAGGAGATTTGTATGGGAATTTCCCATAGGGTCCTGTTATATTAAGTTCGGCTGTGGCGGCCATCTTGGTCGGGGTTCTGAAATGACGGACACACTTTTGGAAAGGGACCACTCAAGGATCACTTCAGCAAAGTTTGGTTGAGATTGGCTCAGTAGTTTCAGAGATTTTTTTTAAATTTCATCCTCCCTTTTTCTATTTTTAGCTTCACGGACATCTTGGTTGGAAGTCGGGATCATCGGTCACATTTTTGAAAGGTGGCCATCCAAGGACCATTCCACCAAAGTTTGGTTGCAATTATCCCAGTGGTTTCTGAAGAGAAGATTTTTATGTGAATTTCCCATAGGGTTCTATGTTAATCTAAGTTCGGCTG
>NZ_FQTQ01000170.1 GCF_900128525.1 methanotrophic endosymbiont of Bathymodiolus puteoserpentis (Logatchev) | reverse complement strand
GGGCGACATTATGAACCAGAAGCATTAGATCAGTTTTTACCCTGGGTAATGACTGAAAAAATTCCGCCTTTAAAGTAAATGGAATGGTTTGGCTAGGTGGGTTTAATTGACGGTTACGTTAATTGTTTATCTTCTAGCCCATTTGTCCATTCTCTAAAAAGAGTGCCTTCTCCATTGTACTCATTTGTAAAAAATACTCGTGCTTCAATCGTCATAGATGTGTCAACTGAAGTTTGTCCAGCAATGCTTATAGTATCAGTAGGTTCATCAAAAAGGATATACGATGCATTCACTATTGATGTTAGTCCGAAAAATAAAATGCTGACACTCAAAATTGATATATTTTTTTTCATCTTTGATTTTCTCCAACCTCCATTATTTCAAAAAAAGTTAGTCGCTGGACGGTTTGTACGCCTAACATCTTAATTAGCGGATACCGATCAAACAACCATTAAGCCTAGATAAAATGAAGAATTTTGATAAACCACTAATGTTTCTGTATTTGGCTAAGCTGATTTTTTTCGGGTAAAGCCTAAACTAATAAAACCTAATCCCAAGAGAACAAGCGTTGCTGGGGCAGGTACTGAATTATTAGGTTGAAGATTGCCTGTCACAATAACGTTATCAAGCGCAAAAACCTCATCAACTATTTGTTGCGCGTCAAAAGAAGAGAAAGTAAGTTGTTCTGTCGTGTTTGATGCAATAAAAGATAATAGGGGATTACCATTTCCATGACCAAAATAATATACGGGATCTCCGGCAACAAAATCCACACCTGTACGCCCAGTAAATTCACCACCATCACCAAGAGGACTAGTATCTGAATATGTTTGAGTCTTACCAGATTGCCCAAGACCAGTTAAATTATCAAATGGGTAATCATTTGCGAATGTGGCATTAATTAAAAACCCAGAAGAACTAGAGTGTAATTGAAAAAAATCTGGTCCAAAGACCCCCGAACCATCCCAAGTACCTCCAATAAATAAATCAAAAGAAAGACTATATTCAGTACCAACAATAAGATTTGTTAAAGTTAAAGATGTAGTACTGCCGTGATGTAATGAACGGTCGCCACCAAGCCATTGACTACCATATAAAAAGCCTGTTTTATTTGTGCTAAAGCCATTAGTATCAGTTTCAAAATTATTGCTATAAATAACTGCAGCACTTGAAGGTAATGAAGCTAAAGTAAAGAAGAGTAAAAAAGCTAATCTAGTATTAAGTATATTCATTGAAAGTACTCCTTTTAAAATCCCAGTATTCAAATTAAAATGCTAGTAACCGGATACATAAGCAACCTAACATTATTAATAATGCGGAAAAAGTCCAGATTATTAACAACAATAGATGGAAATATTTTCCGTATACCAAAATAACATACCTACAAAAGTGGAAAATTGTTGAGTCCACCTGTCTCTTTCCAATTATTTGAATAATACCTATAAAACATGGAAAGCTGCATAAGTGCGTATGCTTGTTTGTTATATAAGCAATTAAGATACCATTATTCGTATAGTGTTGATATATATTTAAATAACCACTTACTCCTCTATACTCAAGCCGTTTTAAAAGCAATAATGTTAAGAATCCTGACATTGAAAAAGGGTTTAATATTTTGCCAAAATGCTTATTTCCCTAGTTATGATAATGCGTTCGGCTCTGGTTTCCAGTCAACTCCGCATTATCAGGATGCTGGAGCGGAAGCACCCTGATAATAAGGATATAAAATATGGGAAACTGGCGCTATAAGTTCTTTTTTATCTACTATAAACTGTTAAAAATCCTGACAAATAGATTGGATGTGTTGCTTTTATAAAAAAAATATTTTTAATTGTGGACAACATACAATAAATTCCATTTATTGAGATAATGATTATTAGAAATGCCAGTTAGAATCTGAGTATCATAACCCAAAGTCCCCATTACTATAGAGCCACTTGCAAAACTAATGAAAACGAAGAATATTCTTAGCAGAGACTGCTAAAAAAAGAAAAACTTACTCATAAATGGTAAAATAGGAAGCCTAAAAACAATCTAAAAGTACCGATAAATGAGTAAGTTAGTAGATACATTATCACAAAGCTGGTTGAACATTCAAACCTCATTATTTCCATGGCTATCAGAAGAGCTAGGGGAATTAACAGCTAAACAGCAAGAATTAATTACAACGTTGGAATTAATACGGATAGAAGAGTTTATTCTATCCAGTTACGGTTATCCAGGTCGCCCACCAGAAGACAGAACGGCTATAGCAAGAGCTTTTGTTGCAAAAATGATTTACAACATACCGACAACACGAGCTTTACTCGATAGGTTAAACACAGATATTTCACTTAGGCGGATTTGTGGCTGGGAACGAAAAAGCGATATTTCAGCCGAATGGACATTTTCACGGGCTTTTACTGAATTCTCAGAATCACACTTACCCGAGCGTGTTCACGAAAGCCTGATTAAAGCGTATTACCAAGGCGAAATTGTAGGGCATAATTCACGAGACTCCACGGCTATAGAAGCACGAGAAAAACCGCTAAAAAAAGAAAAAGTAATAAAAGTGCCTATAAAACAAAGGGTCAGGTCTTGCTTTTTGCCTACGCTGTCAGCCCGGATGGGCTGATAGTTCGCGGTAGGCGAAGGGTTGTTGCCAATCCGAAGTGCGCTAGCAGCGCGTGAGGGAGGCTATTGTTTTACCGAAGAGCCGTAAAGTCATTTGTGGGAACCGTGGCTATGCAGGGGTTTGGGCATAGTCGTGGTGGACGCAGGGCATACCGGGCACTATTGATTCGCCGCGTGGCGAATCGATTTTTGTGACAGGAGCCCTAAAATCTATCATGAGGCGTGCGGTTTTACTGGGTTTTATCGGAATGAGATGGGTATAAAAAAGCCCGCTAAGTCAGATAACTTACGGGCTTTAAGATATTCTTAGATTCTCCTATGGTACCGAGGGCCGGAATCGAACCGGCACTTCCGAAGAAACCGGATTTTGAATCCGGCGTGTCTACCAGTTTCACCACCCCGGCATAGAAGAGACGGTAATTATAATTAATCTTGTTTTATATTGCTAGGGAATTCTAATAAAATAGCCTTTTATATTTTTTACAGTCGGTTAAGCGACAAATACGGTGTGCATGAAAAAAAGTGATTTTTACTATGATTTGCCTGATGCGTTAATTGCTCAGCAACCTTTGGCTGAGCGTAGTGCAAGCCGTTTATTGTGTTTAGATAAAGACAGTGATGCGATTTATGATCGGCAATTTGTTGATTTTCTGGACTTGCTTAATGTCGAGGATTTATTGGTATTTAATAATACCAAGGTCATTCCCGCGCGTTTGTTTGGTCATAAGCAAAGCGGCGGTAAAGTCGAGATTTTAATTGAGCGTGTACTGAATGACCGCGAAGTGTTGGCACATATGCGTTCGAGTAAGTCACCTAAAGCAGGCGCGCTGATTGATTTGGATGCGGGGTTTCAATGTACGGTGATCGGGCGTGAAGAAGATTTGTTTCATTTGCGCTTTAATGGTGAGCAATCTTTAGCGGATATTTTAGAGCATATTGGTCATATGCCTTTGCCACCTTATATAGAGCGAGCGGATGATGAGAATGATCAGACTCGTTATCAAACTGTTTTTGCGGCACAAAGTGGTGCGGTTGCAGCACCGACGGCAGGCTTGCATTTTGATGAGGCGATGATGACAAGAATTAAAGAGAAAGGCGTGCAAATTGCCTTTGTGACTTTACATGTTGCCAGCGGGACATTTCGGCCGGTAAAAGTAGATAATTTAGCTGATCATATTATGCATAAGGAGTATTTTTCTGTCCCTGAAGAGACGGTGTTAGCCGTGCAACAAGCGAAAGCACAAGGCGGGCGGGTTATTGCCGTAGGGACGACAGCTATGCGTTCTTTGGAGTCTGCGTCTCAAGCTGGCAGTTTAGAAGCTTGCCAAGGGGATACCAATTTATTTATTACGCCTGGCTATGTGTTTAAAACGGTTGATGCGATGTTGACTAATTTTCATTTGCCGGAATCGACATTGTTAATGTTGGTGTCTGCTTTTTCAGGGTATAAGCGAATTAAAAAAGTGTATCAACATGCGGTTGTGCAGCAGTATCGATTTTTTAGTTATGGTGATGCCATGTTTATTCAGCGAGCTGAGTAAACAAAGCGAAGAGAGGCTTTGGTTCGTCGGTTGATATAAGCCCATGATAAACTAGTACTACATTTTGCGTTGCAAGCTGGATTAAAGTCCGCTTGACGTATTGCCACTACAATTATTGAATTTTTAGTCCGTTACAATGTCAGATATACAAGCTATTTTTTCACCTAAAGTCCCACATAAAATTAAACAACCTATTTATTGGACTGGCTTAAAAGGCTGTGCAGATTCTTTGGCGATTGCTACGGCGATTAAAAATGAATCCCGCTTGTTTGTCGTGCTGACGCCTGATTCGCAAACGGCTTTACGCTTTGAGCATGAGCTTTCTTTCTTTTTACAGGATGAATATCCTATTTTGCATTTTCCTGACTGGGAAATTTTGCCTTATGATGTATTTTCACCACTGCCTGAAATTGTTTCTGAGCGATTAAAAACGTTAGCTCAATTACCTGAGGTGACGCGGGGTGCATTGGTCTTATCCGTGTCGACATTAATGCACCGCCTAGCGCCTCGAGAACATATTTTAGCGAATAGCTTTACGCTGCAAGTCGGCAGTCAGTTTAATTTGGAATTAAACCGGATAAAGTTGGATGCGGTGGGTTATCAATGTGTTTCTCAAGTCGTTCAACATGCTGAATTTGCTGTGCGTGGTGCCATTATTGATTTGTTTCCGATGGGGAGTAAGTATCCGTTTCGTATAGAGTTGTTTGGGGATGAGGTTGAATCAATCAGGACGTTTGACCCTGAAACGCAGCGATCATTAGAGAAGGTAAGTGAAATACAGCTTTTTCCTGCGCGTGAATTTCCTTTTTCTGATGCGGCTATTCATCATTTTCGGCAGGCTTTTCGTGAAGCATTTCCGGATAATTATCAAAATAATACTTTGTATCAAGATGTCAGTAAGGGGATTACTCCCAGTGGTATTGAGGCTTATTTGCCTTTATTTGATGAGCAAACAGATACTTTATTTGATTATTTGCCAGCCACCACAGCCTTTGTTTTACCGGAAACATTAGAACAGTCTGCGCAGCAGTTTATTACTGAAATTGATGAACGTTTTCAACTGCGTAAATATGATTTAGAACGCCCATTATTAGCGCCAGAGTTATTATATTTGCAACAGGCTGAGTTTATTGGCCATATAGATCAATTTCGGCGGATTTATTTAGCGCAAGACACGGAGCAAGCTACGTGGGCAGGAGAGAGTGTTAATTTACCTGAAATTAATATTGATGCACGCTTAAAAGAGCCGGCGAGTCGATTAACAGCTTTTGTTGCCAATAGTGAGAGCCGTATTTTATTTGTTGCTGAAACAGCGGGGCATAGAGAGGCGCTAATTGATAAATTACGGCACTATAAAATTAGTGTCAAACCCATTGATAATTGGGCGCATTTTTTACGTATTGATGACTCACCTTGTATTGTTGTCGCATCGATAGATCACAGCCTGTATATGCAACATGCTGGCTTGGCAATTATTACCGAAAGCCAGTTATTAGGCGATAAGGCGCAGCAAAGGCGGAGGCGCAAAAAGTCGGCAGCGCGTGAGCTGGAAAAAATTGTTAATAATCTTAATGAGCTAACGGTCGGTGCGCCAGTCGTTCATCAGGAACATGGTGTTGGGCGTTATTTAGGCTTACAGGTTTTAAAGTTCGGCGATATTGATGCAGAGTTTTTGACCTTAGAATATGCTAATGGTGATAAATTATATGTGCCGGTTTCTTCTTTAGATGTGATTGGTCGGTATACAGGGATGAATCCTGAGAATGCACCCCTGCACAGGTTGGGGGGGGATCAATGGAGTAAAGCTAAGAAAAAAGCGCTGGAAAAAATTCATGATGTTGCGGCGGAATTATTGGATATTCACGCTAAACGTGCTTTAAATAAAGGCCATGCTTTTGTTTGTGATGAGCAGGACTACTTAGCTTTTGCCGATGCGTTTCCGTTTGAAGAAACGCCAGATCAGCAAACTTCAATTGATAGTATTCTTGAAGATATGCGCTCAGGTCAGCCTATGGATCGGGTGGTTTGTGGTGATGTTGGCTTTGGTAAAACTGAAGTAGCGATGCGTGCTGCATTTATTGCCGTGCAGAGCGGTAGACAAGTTGCGGTGTTAGTACCAACGACTTTATTGGCGCAACAGCATTTTCAGAACTTTAGAGATCGTTTTGTTGATTGGCCTTTTCGGGTTGAGGTTTTGTCGCGTTTTGTTACGCCTAAACAACAAAAATCGATTATTTCTGACTTGGCAGAAGGTAAAGTTGATATTATTATTGGGACTCATAAGTTATTGTCCAAAGAGATTAAATACCGAGATTTGGGCTTGGTTATTATTGATGAAGAGCATCGTTTTGGTGTGCGTCAAAAAGAGCATTTTAAAGCGATACGACAAGAAGTGGATTTATTAACACTTACTGCCACGCCTATTCCCCGAACTTTAAATATGGCAATGTCAGGTTTGCGTGATGTTTCGATTATTGCCACACCGCCACCGAATCGGCATTCTATCCGAACCTTTATTTCTGAATGGATTGACTCCTTGGTTAAAGAAGCCTGTCAGCGGGAAATTAAACGGGGAGGGCAGATGTATTTTCTACATAATGATGTTAAATCAATGGATAAAATGGCGCGTGAGATCGAGCGTTTAGTCCCAGAGGCGCGGGTAGAAATTGCTCATGGGCAAATGCCGGAACGCGAGCTGGAGCGAATTATGCTGGATTTTTATCATCAGCGTTTTAATGTCTTGCTGAGTACGACCATTATTGAGAGCGGTATTGATATCCCGACCGCCAATACAATTATTATTAACCGAGCGGATAAATTGGGTTTAGCCCAGTTGCACCAATTGCGCGGGCGGGTAGGGCGGTCACATCATCGTGCTTATGCGTATTTTATTACGCCACCGAAAGCCTTAATGAGCAAAGATGCCATTAAACGCTTAGAGGCTGTGGAAACATCGGGTGAATTAGGTGCAGGCTTTTTATTATCGACCCATGATATGGAAATTCGTGGCGCGGGTGAGTTATTAGGCGATGGGCAGAGTGGACAAATTCAAGAAATAGGCTTTACTTTATATACTGAATTATTGGATCGTGCGGTTAAGGCGTTAAAATCAGGTAAACAGCCTGAATTAGATGCACCTATGCATGTGGGCACTGAAGTTGACTTGCAAACTGCGGCTTTAATTCCAGAAGATTATTTACCGGATATACATGCGCGTTTAGTGCTATATAAGCGTATTGCTAGTGCTGATAATAAAGACGAGCTAAGAGATTTACAAGTAGAAATGATTGATCGTTTTGGTTTGTTGCCAGAGCAAGTTAAAGTCTTATTTGCAGTAACAGAGTTAAAACAACAAGCCGATAAAATAGGGGTGAAAAAAATAGATGTCCATGCGGAAGGGGGGCGGATTATTTTTGGTGCAGAGCCTAAATTAAATATGCAGCAGTTATTAACTTTGATACAAACACAGGCACAAACCTATAAATTTGAAGGCGGTGATAAATTACGCTTTACTCAGAATTTCTCGACAACAGATGAAAAAGTTGCTTTTATTAGTGCCTTGTTAACCCAATTAACGGATGAAATCGCATGAGTGTACGGTTGAAAATACAGTTTTTTTTATTACTTTTTTGCTGTTATAGCGGGGCTAATGCAGATACGCGACTGTTTCAGGTCGAGCTCATTGTTTTTGAACAAAGTGCACCGACGACTGAACTGTTTGAGCAAACTGAAACAAAAATTGCACCAGTAAAGCGTTATGCTTCGGTACAGTCAGGAATAAAGACAATGAATGCGAGTTATAGACGCTTACAAAGAGCAGATAGTTATCGCCCTTTTTATTATCAGTCGTGGCAGATAAGAGCAAAAAGTAATCGAGTGAGTTTGCCTATTCATATTTCATCGCAGGCACAGAATTTAGAGGGTTGGATTAAAATTCAGCGTGGTAAGTTATTGCATGTTATCGTTGATTTAGAATATTCGCCTGCAAACCTTGATGAGCCAGAAGGTTTAATTTATCGCATAGCAGAAAAAAGGCGTGTATTACTGGATGAAGTGCATTTTTTCGATCACCCTTATTTTGGTGCTTTGGTCAAAGTGTCGCCGGTTGATTAATGGAGAGTGTTAATGAGAATTAAGATAATGTTGGGTTTGATGGTACTGCTATTGACGGCCTGTCAAAGTGTGCTTGAAAAGCCAGATAATTTAATCTATTGTCCAGAAATGCGTAGTCTGCGGTGTTCTAAAATTTATCGCCCCGTTTGTGGGCAGGATAAAGAAGGGCAGCTAAAAACTTATGCGAGCGATTGCACGGCATGTGCCCATGTTGATGTCGTGGCTTATCACAAAGGTAGATGTATTGGAGAAAAACAATGAGCGTATTGAAGAATATATCGTGGCTAATTTTGTTGTTATTGAGTGCTTGCCAAAGTGCGCCTGAAAAGTCGATTGATTCTCGGGAAAATAAAACTGATATATTGGAAAAGCGCAGTGATTTAAGCGATTGCTCTGAACCGCGTCCAGAAATTTGCACTATGATCTATAGACCTGTTTGTGGATTTGATAAAAATGATCAATCGAAAACTTATTCAAGTGATTGCACGGCGTGCAGTGATGCTGAAGTTATTGGCTACCGAAAGGGTGAGTGTTTGCATTAGCTTATTCTTGTTTAGCAAGTATTTGCTTTAGAAAAGGCAAAGTTAGTTTGCGTTTGGCTATTAGCGTCTCTTGATCTAGCTGCTCTAGTAAATCCCATAAAGCGGGTAAATCGCGAGCATAGTGCTTGGTTAAAAAATCTCCTATTTTTGGAGAAATCTCAAAACCTAAATATTTTGCTTTGCAGGTAAAGGCTGCAATCCGTTCAGCGTCAGATAATTCTTGTAGTTTGAGTGTTAAGCCCCAAGCCATGCGAGTTTTTAAGTCAGGCAGCTGGATTGGCAGGAAGTTAGGCGGCACATGCGCTGCCAGAATGAGTTTATGGCCGTTGTCGCGGTGCAGGTTGTAAAAATTAAATAGAGCAAGCTCCCATTCATTATTACCTGCACATTCTTCTAGATTATCAATACAGACTAGATCAAATGACTCTAAGCCTTGCAAAATATCTGTTGAAGGTAATTTCTTTTTGTCTAGCGAGAGGTACAAGCTACTACGTTTTAGTTGATAGGACTGTTGGCAGCAGGCTTGTAATAAATGTGTTTTACCTAAACCTTCTTCACCCCAAATATAAAGTTGTTGTTCGCCTTTACCGCTAGCACTATTTGTCAAGTGCTGGACGATTTCATGATTACAGCCAGCATAGAAACTGCTAAAAGATTGTTCGGCTTTAAAGTCGAATTGTAAGGGCTGTTGTTTGGATATCATTTTGCATCTTTTCCTGACTGGCGTACATATAGACTAGCGCCTAAAAATAGCAATAGACTGAAGACCACTTCTAATGAGGGTAGTAAGCGCTCAGTTCTAGCATAGGCTTCAATGCTGCCGTGTATAAAATAGGGCATGCTGATATAAGCCATCCAAGAGCAGCTTTTTAAATTCCCTTTTAGAAACCCCCGGAACACTAATAATAAAGGTGTGACAGTAATAATAAGCAGTAATGCGACGGGTAATTTTTCTGGTGGTGAGAGTACGGTATTCCATAACATTAGCAGGCTAAATAGGCTTAAATAGGCGCATAGTGCGATGGCGTGATAATGGCTAGCTTTCATGGTTTTTTAATTTTAAAGCGGTCTTCGCTAAGCGAGCACCTAAGGCAAAGCAAAGTGTTTTCTCATCTTGGCTTAAACTTTGTTGAATATGGGCTACATGACTTGCACCGTAGGGCGTTCCGCCAGAGTTTGTTTCTCTTAATGCGTCTTCGCTGCTAGGCAGGCCTAATAAGATCATGCCATGGTGTAATAGCGGTAGCATCATTGAGAGTAGTGTAGTTTCTTGACCACCGTGCATGCTGCCAGTAGAGGTGAATACGGCAGCCGGTTTATCGCTAAGTGAGCCACTAAACCAAGCTTCAGTTGTGTTATCAATAAAATATTTCAGTGGTGCGGCCATATTGCCAAAATGGGTTGGACTACCTAAAGCTAAACCGTCACAGTGCTTCAAGTCATCTAAGCTGACATAGAGAGAACCTGATGTGGGAATTTCATCGGCTGTTTTTTCACAGACACTGGAAATATTCGGTACAGTGCGTAATATGGCTTCTGCATTATTAATGGATTCGATGCCACGAGCAATTTGTTGCGCCATTGCTTTAGTTGCACCATCACGGCTGTAGTATAAAACCAGAATATTAACCATTTTATGAATTTTTTTGGTGAGACATATAGGCCATCAGATTTATAAAATCGCTAAAACATTTTCTGGTGGGCGGCCAATAGCCGCTTTACCATTCGCTAAGACGATAGGCCGCTCAATTAATTTTGGGCTACTCACCATGCCAGTAATAAGTGCAGATCTATCCAAATCAGGATGATCCATCCCTGTTTCTTTATATTCAGCTTCCTTCTTACGCATTAATTCGCGAGGTTGCATATCTAATAAAGTTAAAATATTATCTAGCTCGTCTACAGTGGGTGGTGTTTTTAAATATTCAATCACTTCAACTTGTACACCTTGCTCCTCTAATAACTGTAAGGTTTGACGTGATTTACTGCATCTTGGGTTGTGATAAATTTTTACGCTCATAATGGTCTATAGGCTGAAGTTGCAAAACCTTATAATATCACTTTTCTAAACATGGCTTCTATGCTTTGTTGTACACGCCAAGCTATTAAATTAGCAATTTATTTTTGTAATATAAATAGATGCCTAGCATTATTAGGCTACGAGCCAACATAAAGAGCGTCAGAGCAAGCCATAATCCGTGATTACCTAAGTGTTGCGAAAAATACCAAGTAGGTAAAAATATAATAAAAAGTGACCAAAGTATCGTATCGCGCATTTGCTTAGATAAGGCTGCACCAATAAATACACCATCCATCAGAAAACTGATAAAAGAAATTAAGGGTAAAGCGACGACCCAAGGCATGAACTCGTAAGCATGCTCACGAACTTCGTTTAAATGCGTTAGGCTATTGATAATAGGCTTGCCTGCATAGCTATAAATTAAGGTAAAGAGCAGGGCTATGACTAAAGACCACAGTGCGGTTGTTTTGAGTGACTTTTGGAGTAGACGTTTATTTTTTGCCCCTAAAGCGCGTCCTATTAATGCCTCGGCAGCATGCGCAAAGCCATCAAGTGCATAAGCCATAAAAGTTTGAAAATTGAGCAAAATAGCATTAGCCGCCAATATTGTGCTACCCAGTTTTTCACCTTGTACGGTAAAAAAACCAAAAGTAAATATTAGGCATAAAGTGCGTATAAATAGATGGCTATTAATAAGTAGCATGGCCTTAATTTTATCCGCTTGAAAGAGAAAAGACCAAGAGAGCGATTTTTGACTGTTTGGCATATGTTTGACCAGCAATAAGACAGCTAAAGCTAAGCCGATATATTCAGAGATCACCGAAGCCAGCGCTACGCCATCGGCATTCATTCCATAATAGTTAACCAATAATAAATCTAAACTGATATTGCATAAATTAGTCGTAATAATGATGGCGAGTGGGCTTTGGGTGTTTTGACAGCCTAAAAACCAACCTAAAATAACATATTGGCATAAAGTGGCTGGCGCGCTCCAAATTCGAATAAAAAAATACTGTTGCGCTAAAAACTCTAAATCTTTATGGCTATCGATTAGATGAAAACAAAGGGTGGCAATAGGCTTTTGCAGTAATAAAATACCCAAAGCAAGGCTGCAAGCAATAAAAATTGCACGTAATAGTATAGCTTTTAGCTCTAAAGGGTTATTGGCGCCAAAAGCTTGTGAGCTAAGACTGGTCGTGCCCATACGTAAAAAACCAAAGCTCCAAAAGAGAAAGCTAAAAATAAGTGTAGCAATGGCAACAGCAGCAAGAAACTGAGCATTATCCAAGTGCCCCATCACTGCAGTATCGACAAGACCTAGTAAAGGCGTGGAAATATTGGCAATGATCATAGGCAAGGCTAGTTGCCATACTTGCCGGTGATTAAATAAGGTTTTTTTCAAAAGCGCTAAAGAAGGGAGAGTTATCGGGAAGGGATTTATATTAATCTTAGCAGGTGATAGCGTCATTTTACCTGATTACGTATAGGTTCCTTTATTATTTAAGTCATTAACCTATAGGCCTAGCTAGTGTGCAAGTATCTAAGAAAATTTTTTCACTTACTTGTAAGGAATCCTGTATCTTTACGACTTATGAAAACTTACATATAACCGCGCTTTTTAGGGCTAGGCTCGATTGCGTCAATATTTATTTCTCGGAGCGTATATGAGTGATACAAGCATCACAGAATCAGTACAAAATTATTATGGTCAGGTATTAGAATCTAACCAAGACTTAAAAACCAGTGCTTGCTGCACTTTGGATTCAGTTCCTGTGCATTTACGCTCTTTATTAGCGGATCTACACCCTGAAGTAGTTGCACGCTATTATGGCTGTGGTACACCTTTACCACCGGCATTGCATGGTGCAACAGTTTTAGATATGGGTTGTGGCACGGGGCGTGATTGTTATTTATTATCGCGTTTAGTCGGTGAGTCAGGTCGTGTGATTGGCATCGATATGACTGAAGAGCAGTTGGCAGTGGCAAAAGAGCATTGTGATTGGCATGCGGAGCGTTATGGTTATGCCCAGTCTAATGTTGAATTTAAACAAGGCTATATGGAGGATTTAGCAGGCGCGGGTATTGCTGATAATTCCATTGATCTAGTTGTTTCTAACTGCGTGATTAATTTGTCACCGGATAAAGAAAAAGTTCTAGCTGAAATTTTTCGGGTGCTAAAACCAGGCGGTGAAATTTATTTTTCTGATATTTATGCGGATCGACGTATACCTGAGGCACTTAAGATGGAGCCGGTCTTATTAGGTGAATGTTTAGGTGGTGCACTGTATTGGGAAGATTTCCGTCGTATTATGCAGGATTTGGGCTGTCCTGATGTGCGCGTGGTGAAGGAGAGTCCCGTTGCGCTGGAAGACCCAGAAGTTGAAGCTAAAATTGGTATGGTTAAGTTTCGTTCTGTTACGATTCGTGCCTTTAAAATGCCTTTGGAAGATCGATGTGAAGACTTTGGCCAATTAGCGACTTATAAAGGTACGATAGCGGAACACCTGCATGCTTTTGATTTAGATGACCATCATCATTTTGAGACAGGTAAACCGTTACGCGTCTGTGGTAATAGCTATGATATGTTGGCTGCCAGCCGTTATGCCAAGCATTTTGATTTTATCGGTGATAAATCGGTACATTTTGGTTTATTTGACTGTGCGCCACCAAATACCCGTTTATCGCTAGAGTCAGGCGCGGCTTGTTGTTAATAGCCATACACCATGCTAGGCGTCATTTTACTCAAATCTTTAAAATTTACGATGCACTTCGTTGCTCTGCACATCGCACCTCAATTTTCTTAATTTAATGACAGTGATGCAAGTTTACGGCAACAAAGTAAGAAATTTGGGGCTACACAAGTAGCAAGGGGGAAGGGGTGAGCGGAGCGATAGCGATATTTGTAAAAACACCGGGGCTTTCACCGGTAAAAACGCGTTTAGCGGTTACTTTAGGACAAGAGGGAGCAGAAGCATTTCATTTAGCTGCTTCCCAAGCGGTTGCATCGGTTGCTCAGGAGCTGAGTCAACAGACGGATACCCAAAGTTATTATGCAGTTGCTGAACAAGCTGCTTTAGAACATAACTATTGGGAGGATTTACCGTGTATATGGCAAGGTGAGGGCGGTTTAGGTGAGCGCATGGCGCATATTTACAATACGCTATTGAAACAGCATGATTTTGTGCTACTTGTGGGGGCTGATATTCCGCAAATGACCGTGGCAGAATTACGAGATGCTGTGGCTTGGTTGACAGATAAAGGGCAATCTAGGTTTGCCTTTGGGCCTAGTGTTGATGGTGGATTCTGGGTTTTTGGTGGTAATTATCCTATGCCAAGAAGCGTGTGGACTGAAGTTGTCTATAGTCAAGCGGATACGGGGACTCAGTTTTTAAATAGAATTAAACGGCTTGGAGAGGTAAAGACTTTAGCACTTTTATGTGATGTGGATGAAGCGGAGGATTTATTACTGTTACGCGATGCCTTATTAAACTTAGCCGAGCCTTCGCCTGAGCAATATGAATTGCTCCGTTTTTTAGATATACAATCTACTCACTTTTTCCAATCTCTACAAACATATCAAGATGCGCGACGTTAAACCTTTACTACTCAATAGTGATTTTCCTGCCATTCACCGTGGACGATTAAGCACTTTACAAATGAATTTGGGTTACTTGTGTAATTTAAGCTGTACACATTGTCATGTGAATGCTGGCCCTAACCGCACCGAATTAATGAGCCGTGAAACGATGCAAATAGCGTTGCAATTTGCTGCGAAAAATAAAATTCAATATCTTGATTTAACCGGCGGATCACCCGAAATGAACCCTGATTTTCGTTGGCTGGTGACAGAGGCTAGAAAACAAGGTTTGCATGTTATGGATCGCTGTAACCCAACGATTCTTGTTGAACCAGGTTATGAGGGAACGGCTGAATTTTTAGCCGGGCAGCAAGTCGAAGTCATTGCTTCTTTGCCTTGTTATATGGAAGATAATGTTGATGCGCAGCGGGGTAAAGGTGTGTTTACTGCCTCTATTGATGCTTTGCAAAAGTTAAATGCCTTAGGTTATGCTCAAAAAGACAGTGGCTTAATTTTAAACCTGGTTTTTAATCCACAGGGTATGGCACTGCCAGCCCCACAATTAGAATTAGAAACAGCTTACCGAGCGTTTTTAAGTGAGCATTTTGATTTACAATTTAATCAATTATTCACTATAACCAATATGCCAATTCAACGCTTTGGCGCGGTTTTACATGCACAAGGGCAGTTTGACGAATATCTAAATCTATTAAAGCAATCGTATCAAGCAGAAAATCTTGACCAAGTTATGTGCAAAAGTTTATTAAGCGTTGACTGGCAAGGTTACGTTTATGATTGTGATTTCAACCAAATGCTAGAGATACCACTGACAGGGAATGCTACGCATTTAAGCCAGTTATTAGAAGAAATGCCAGAAGACTTGTCGATTGAGGTGGCTGATCATTGCTATGGTTGCACCGCAGGACAGGGGTCTAGTTGTACTGGGGTGTTAAGCTAAGGACAGATTATTTTATAATCTCCGCAATTGATTTGTCTTTTTATCCAGTTTCTGCATTGTAAAAATAATGGCGTAGCTTGATACGCGCCTATTTTTACGCCTTGCAACTGAACAGAAATCCTGCGCCATTTCCGGTTTTTTTCACCCCCAGTCCTAAGTGATTTTATTTATTACCGTATGGCTGATTTCAGCCATCAATATAAAAGACTAGCAGAGTGCTATGATGAATATGAGCAAGGGCAAGGCTGGACGCTTTATTGGGTCGATAATATACTTGTTCTTTTACTACTTAATGCAAGATAACGTTAACTCTTAAAACCCCCACCCGCCAGTAACAAATAACCAACGGAGATAGAATGGCACAGAAGAAAGTAGTACAAGAAGAGTCACTGGAAAAACAACTGTGGAAATCGGCTGACAAGCTCAGAAAAAATATAGATGCCGCCGAATACAAGCATGTGGTTTTGGGGCTTATTTTTCTTAAATATATCTCCGATGCCTTTGAAGAGTTATACGCCACATTAAAAGCAGGTGAAGGCGAATACGCAGGGGCTGATCCTGAAGACAAAGATGAATACAAAGCCGAAAATGTATTTTTTGTGCCAGCGGATGCCCGCTGGACGCACCTGCAAGCCCACGCCAAACAGCCAACCATTGGTAAAACTGTCGATGAGGCGATGGATGCGATTGAGAAGGAAAATGCTTCCCTCAAAGGCGTGTTACCCAAAGTCTATGCCCGACAAAACCTTGATCCGACCAGTTTGGGTGAACTGATTGATTTGATTAGCAATATTGCTTTAGGCGACGCCAAGTCTCGCAGTGCCGATGTGTTGGGGCATGTGTTTGAATATTTCCTCGGTGAATTTGCTCTGGCAGAAGGCAAAAAAGGCGGACAGTTCTACACCCCCAGAAGCGTGGTGGAATTACTGATTGAAATGCTCGAACCCTACAAAGGACGCGTGCTTGACCCTTGCTGTGGTTCGGGTGGCATGTTTGTGCAGTCCGAAAAATTTGTCACCGAACATCAAGGTAAAATCAACGACATTTCCATCTATGGACAAGAGAGCAACCAGACCACCTGGCGACTGGCAAAAATGAACCTTGCCATTCGTGGCATTGACAGCTCACAAGTTAAATGGAATAACGAAGGCTCGTTTTTAAACGATGCCCACAAAGACCTGAAAGCCGATTATATTATCGCCAATCCACCGTTTAATGTTAGCGACTGGAGCGGTGATTTACTGCGTAAAGACGGTCGCTGGCAATATGGCACACCGCCCACAGGCAACGCCAACTACGCCTGGATACAGCACTTTATCTATCACCTCGCCCCCAGCGGACAAGCAGGTTTTGTACTGGCAAAAGGGGCGTTGACCTCCAAAACCTCGGGTGAAGGTGAGATCAGAAAAGCCTTGGTTGAAGCAGGTTTGATTGATTGCATTGTCAACCTGCCAGCCAAACTGTTTCTCAATACCCAAATCCCTGCCTCGCTGTGGTTTATGAATCGTAACCGCGCCAATGGCAAGTTTCGCCATCGTGCCAATGAAATTTTGTTTATAGATGCCCGCAATATGGGGTATTTAATCAATCGCCGCACCCGTGAATTATCCAAAGAAGATATACAAACCATTGCCGACACCTACCACAAATGGCGTAACCCCGCCGCCGTAGGGGCAGGCCCCCCAGGGCAACCGCATATAAATTTCAATCTAAAAACATCACTTTTTCTCTAAACGAATCATTTAATGCGGCTTTAA
>NZ_FQTQ01000169.1 GCF_900128525.1 methanotrophic endosymbiont of Bathymodiolus puteoserpentis (Logatchev) | reverse complement strand
AATTCGCTCCGTATGTGAATGAATATTTGGCGACAGGAGTCCCAAGTGTTTCATGAGGTAGGATGGCGCGCCTGGTCGCCTTGATTACGATGGATAGTTACCGTATAGGTGCGCATGAGCAATTAAGTACTTACGGTCGTATTTTGGATGTGCCTGTACGTGTCGCTGCTGATGGCGAAGAATTACGTAGTTTAATTAATAGTTTTAGTGATAAACGCTTAATTTTAATTGATACGGCAGGCGTTAGTCAGAAAGATACGCGAATGCTGGAGCAAATAGCAGGTTTGCAGGAGTCAGATATTCCAGTGACACCATATTTAGTGATGTCAGCAACAACGCAATTAAAAGCAATGAATGAAATTATTAGTGCTTTTTCTGAATTTCAACTTAGCGCATGTATTTTAACTAAAATGGATGAAACAGCAGAAACGGGCAATGCAGTCTCTGCTTTAATAGAGCATCAGTTACCTTTAGCCTTTATTACTGATGGACAGCAAGTACCTGAAGATATTCATAAAGCAAATTCTCGTGCATTAATTCAGCAGTGTATCGCAGAATCAGAGAGCGAAGCAGATTATAATGATATGCTTGGCTTTGAAGGGTGGGTGGCAGCAGGCTATGCATAAGCAATTAGATCAAGCAGCGGGAATAAGAAAAATGAAACAAGTCAAGCCTGTGCGAGTTATTGCCATAACGAGCGGCAAAGGTGGAGTAGGTAAAACAAATTTATCGGTTAACTTGGGTGTCTCACTATCTAAGCTAGGGCGTAAAACCGCTTTATTAGATGCTGATATGGGGTTAGCTAATGTGGATATTTTATTGGGCATGCATCCTAAATTTAATTTATCTCATGTTTTAAAGGGGCAAAAAACTTTAGCAGAGATTACCGAGATTGGCCCAGGGGGATTGAGAGTTATTCCCGCCTCTTCAGGCATTCAGCATATGTCAGAGCTCAATAATATTGAACAAGCAGCCATTGTTCATGCCTTTAGTGAGCTAGATAAAGATCTTGATGTGTTGATTGTTGATACTGCAGCGGGTATTTCTGGCGGAGTGGTTAATTTTGCGCGCGCATGTCAAGAAGTGATTGTGGTAGTTTGTGATGAGCCCACTTCATTAACGGATGCCTACGCCTTTATGAAGCTATTAAATCGTGATTATGGTTTGTTTCAATTTCATATTTTGGCCAATATGGTGCAATCCCCACAACAAGGGCAGAATTTATTTAATAAATTGAGTAAAGTGACGGATCGTTATTTAGACGTTACTTTAACTTATGCTGGTGCGATTCCTTTTGATGAGTATTTACGTAAATCAGTGCAAAAGCAAACGGCTGTGGTTGAGGCTTTTCCGCATAGTAAATCTGCACAAGCTTTTAAAAGTGTTGCGCAGCGTATTAATAGTTGGCCAATTCGCTCACAGACGGGCGGTCATTTAGAGTTTTTTGTCGAACGTATGATTAAATACGAAACTCAGGAGAGTGCAGCGTGAATGGTGCCGCAATGTATAGTTCGGTGCAAGCTGTTGGGGCGGTAGATGCTCAGATTATGCAGCATGCACCGTTAGTAAAACGCATTGCCTATCATTTATTGAGCAAGTTGCCAGATTCTGTTTTGGTGGATGACTTAATTCAAGCCGGCATGCTAGGCTTATTGGAAGCCTTGAAAAACTATGATCATAGCCAAGGCGCAAGTTTCGAGACTTATGCTGGTATTCGTATTCGTGGCTCCATGCTGGATGAGGTTCGACGCTCTGATTGGACACCACGCTCAGTGCATAAAAAATCTCGACAAGTGACTGAAGCAATTAAAGAGATTGAGAGTAAAACGACACAGAATGCTACTGCAGGTGAAATAGCAGGGCGCTTGGGCATCTCTTTGGGTGAGTATAATAAAATTTTACAAGACTCAAATAATAGTCGTTTTTTTAGTGTTGAAGAGTTAGCGCAAACGGGTGATCATTTTATAGAGGGATATGTTCAAGATAGTGCCGGGCCTGAAGATATTTTTGGCCAAGATAAATTTAAAGAGGCTTTAGCGACAGCTATTGGTCAATTGCCTGAGCGGGAAAAGCTGGTTATTTCTTTATATTATGATGAAGAATTAAATTTAAGAGAAATTGGTGAAGTATTGAGTGTTAGTGAATCCAGAGTCAGTCAGATAAGTAGTCAAGCAATGCACAGGTTAAGGAGTAAACTTGCAGATTGGCTGGAAGGGAATGATAATAATGAGTCTAGTTGAGTAATATATATTTTAGTTTTAGTTAATTGAGCCGATAAAGTTGCAATGAAGAGTATGTTGGAGAAAGACCTTGGATAAAAACATGAAGATTTTGGTTGTTGATGATTTCTCAACCATGAGGCGTATAGTCAGAAATTTATTAAGAGATCTTGGGTTTACAAATACATTTGAAGCGGATGATGGTAAGACTGCGCTGCCGATGTTACAGGGAGGCAGTTATGATTTCTTAGTCACCGACTGGAATATGCCTGGCATGACAGGGATTGACCTATTAAAAGCCGTTCGTGCTGACCCTAAATTAGTTAATTTACCCGTATTAATGGTGACTGCGGAAGCAAAACGCGAACAAATTATTTTAGCTGCCCAAACTGGGGTTAATGGTTATGTGATCAAGCCTTTTACCGCAGCAACACTAAGAGAGAAGATTGAAAAAATCTTTGAGCGTATTGATAATGCATGAGTCAGGGAGGTAATCATGGAATCAAAAGAAAACCCTCGACTGTTGCTTGCTCAAGACTTAGTGGTAGCATTAGAAAATAATGATGAAACGAAAGCAGATGAAATTTTAGATCAGATTTCGGGTATGCGCGAGAGCATGTTGTTTCAAGAGGTAGGGCGTTTGACACGCCAATTACATGACACCATGAATAGTTTTGCACTTGATTCTAAAATGGTGGAGTTAACTTCGAAAGATATTCCTGATGCTAAAGAGCGCTTGCACTATGTGATTGCTATGACGGAGCAAGCAGCAAACCAAACGATGGCAGTTATTGAGAGTTTAACGCCTATTTCTCAGGAGTTGAGTGATCAAGCTAATGAATTATCTAATAAATGGGATCGTTTTTTAGCTAAAGATATGCCATTTGAAGAATTTAAAAATATGAGTCAGGAAATCACTATGCACTTTGCTCAAACAAAAGAGGGAGTGGAAAGTGTGCAAACAGGGTTGACAGATATTCTAATGGCACAAAGCTTTCAAGATATTACCGGGCAAATTATTCGACGAGTGATTGACTTGGTGCAAGAAATGGAACATAGCATGGTTGAGTTGGTTCGTATATCAGGCGGAAAAATGAAAACAGAGGCAGTAGTCATTGCTGAGCCTGAATTGCCAGGTCCTGTTGTCCCTGGTGTTGATGATAAGGCGAATGACGTGGCAACCAGCCAAGATGATGTTGATGATCTTTTATCAAGCTTAGGTTTTTGAGGACTAAATAATGTCAATTGATCTTGATGACGAAATTTTACAAGACTTTTTGGTTGAAGCGGGAGAAATTCTGGAGTTGCTTGGCGAGCAGTTGGTTGAGTTGGAAAACTCACCTGAAGATAGTGAGTTATTAAATGCTATTTTTCGTGGCTTCCATACGATAAAGGGGGGCGCTGGTTTTTTGGCCTTAGATGCCATGGTTGGTGTCTGTCATAAGGCAGAGGATGTCTTTAATGTTTTGCGTCAAGGTGAGAGAGTCGTTGATACGGAGCTGATGGATGTTATTCTTCGAGTTGCTGATCATCTGAATGAGATGTTTGCAGTTGTTCGTACGGGTAATCTACCTGAACCGGTTGAGCAGGAGTTACTAGATAAACTGCAGTCTTATACGCTGCCTCAAGAGGCTGTCTCAGAAGTAGCTGAAGCAACAGAAGAGGATGTTGCCGAAGAGGTAATCGATGATTCTGTACTTGTTACTGAAAATGCCGCTGATGCAGTTAAGCAAGAATTTGAGCTGATGTTGGGGCTGGCTGAAGGAGAAATGTCTGAGTCAGCAAGTGATGAAATTACTGAAGGTGAATTTGATGACTTGCTGGATGCATTGCATGGCAAAGGTGGATCACCCACCCCGACGAATGAAAATAGTTCTAAGTCTTCTGCTACGGCTTCAGATGAGATAACTGAATCAGAATTTGATGATTTATTAGATGCATTACATGGTAAGGGTTCATTTAATGCAGAAAAAGTAGTGGGCTCGACTAATGAGGTATCTGCCCCTCCCGCTGCTGCTTCAGGTGATATTACTGAAGAGGAATTTGATAATTTATTGGATAACTTGCATGGTAAAGGTAAGTTTAAGGCTAAATTAATTGAGGATCAGCCTGATGTTACGCCTTCAACTGCGGTTGAAGCAGCAAAAAAAATAGCACCTAAAAAAGTTGAAAAGGTGGCAGCAACTGCAAAACCTAAAATAAAGCAAGAATCTCCTGCTAAAACAGCACCACCGGCTGAAACAACAGTGCGTGTTGATACCCATATCTTGGATAATATAATGAATATGGTGGGTGAGCTAGTGTTGGTGAGAAATCGCTTTCAAACGCTTGCAGTGGAAAAAGGTGATGAAGATATTGTCAAAGCCGTCGGTAACTTAGATGTTGTTACTGCTGATTTACAGTTGGCCGTTATGAAAACGCGGATGCAACCTATTAAAAAGGTTTTTGGCCGCTTTCCTCGCGTTGTTAGAGATTTGGCGCGCAGTTTGAAAAAAGAAATTGCATTAGTGCTAGTCGGAGAAGAAACAGATCTTGATAAGAATTTAGTTGAAGCCTTAGCTGATCCTTTGGTACATTTAATTCGTAATGCAGTAGATCATGGTATTGAATCTCCTGAAGACCGCGAAGCTGCTGGTAAAAAACGGGAAGGTACGGTTATTTTGACCGCCTCGCAAGAGGGCGATCATATAGAGTTAAGAATTAAAGATGATGGTAAAGGCATGAATGCCAATCATCTGCGTAGTATTGCTGTGACTAAAGGACTAATGGATGAGGAGTCAGCGGCTAGATTAGATGATAAAGAATGTTTTAATTTGATTTTTGCCCCAGGTTTTTCTACTAAAACAGAAATTTCTGATGTTTCTGGACGTGGTGTGGGTATGGATGTTGTAAAAACCCGTATTACTCAAATGAATGGTACCGTTGAAATTGATTCAGTAGAAGGTGTAGGTAGTACTATTATCATTAAAGTGCCGCTTACTTTAGCTATTATGCCTACGTTAATGGTTAAATTAGGTGGTCAATCTTTTGCTTTGCCTTTAGCGAGTGTACTGGAGATATTAGATTTAGATTTAAGTGCAACTAAAGTAGTTGATGGGCAAATGGTGATTATGGTACGTAATAGAGCCTTACCTTTGTTTTATTTAAGTGACTGGCTAGTGAGTGATATAGACTATTCTGCTAAAAAAAGTGGTCATGGTCATGTCGTTGTCGTTAACTCGGGGGGGCGACAAATAGGTTTTGTTGTAGATCAGCTAATTGGTCAGGAAGAGGTTGTTATTAAGGCTTTGGGTGCTAAATTACATGGCTTAGATGGTTTGGCAGGTGCAACGATTACTGGGGATGGGCAAATTGCTTTAATTCTGGATGTGCCGGGAATCAGGCGCGCCATCCTACCTCATGAAACACTTGGGACTCCTGTCGCCAAATATTCATTCACATACGGAGCGAATTGGATAAGCCCCAGTACGCCCTGCGTCCGCTTCAACTTCGCACAAAAGCCGC
>NZ_FQTQ01000168.1 GCF_900128525.1 methanotrophic endosymbiont of Bathymodiolus puteoserpentis (Logatchev) | reverse complement strand
CGGGTTGTGTGGTTATTCGTTGGAGTTGAGTGCAATGGGGCAAACCTATTAATAAATACCTCTACCTGTCGATAGCCCCCCCCTAAAAATTGGGAAACTTCAGCTTGTTAAAGCCAATGCGTTTTTTTGAATACTCTGCCACTTCACCCAAAGCCCTCCACTCCACCTTAACCCCTTTCGTGCTTTTCGTGTCTTTCGTGGTTCCATCATCAAAGCTTAACAACTGATCCCGATAGTAGTTATATTGTTTTTTCCGTGCGCTAAGCTCGGTGGTTAGCTCGGTGAAGGTGTCGAGTATGCGGACGATTTCGGCTTGGATTGCCAGCGATTTTTCTGGGTTGTTTGGGCAGGGGATGGGGATTTGGAATTTTCTAAGCATTGGTTTGGTAAGCTGTGGTATACCAGCCGGTGGGACTTTATAGCCATTTTCAATAGTTTTCATAAAGTAGTACGCATACTTCAGATTTAATTCAATTTTTGGCGTTAGCACTATTAATCGTACTATTGGGAAAAAGGGTATATCTCTATAGCTCGTCCAGCCGATTGTGCCTCTCGCAGAAATCGTTAGGCTTGGCTTTTCGATTTTTTCTTTATCAGTCCACCCATATAAAGCTTTATCACCAATTCCGTTAGATAAAATTGGAATGCTATATCTTTGTGTTTTTACATCTGAAAATGCATCTTTCGGCACGTCGCCACCAGCTAATATATTAAAAACTGACTCCAAAGCCTTCCACTCCACCTCAACCCCATCCAGCAACTTCTCCACAAAACGCCTATTACTCATATTCACATAACCCTTTCTTTTTTAACCACGAAAAACACGAACGACACGAAAAGTTTTCGCTGGTTTTATTTCGTGTTTTTCGTGTGGTTCGTGGTTCTATCTCAGTCATTTTCAAAGCTCCTCAGTTTTAAACTGGCTATAACCTTCATAAAAATAACTGACATCAATGCCTTTCATAAACAAAGCACGATCATCAATTTGAGTGGTTAAGGCTTGCTTCAGTAGCGCTTTAATTTCTACATCTTTGACCACACTGCGCTGCATGGCCGATAGGTATTCCTCTTTATTCACAAGATTCCAATCTACCACCTGTTTTATTTCCGTTTTAAGTATCAGATCCAACCAAATGCGGGTTGCACGTCCGTTGCCTTCACGAAAGGGGTGGGCGATGTTCATTTCGACATATTTTTCAATGATTTCATCAAAGTCCCCTTGTGGCAGGGTGTCGATATGTGCGAGTGATGGCGATAGGTACATCACAGGGGCAAAACGAAAATCCCCCTTAGCAATATTGACCGTGCGAATTTTGCCTGCAAAGTCGTAAAGTTCAGCAAATAAATAAGTATGGATAAAACTCAGCCCTTTGAATGTGCCAGGCTCTACGTGAGCAATATCACCCGAATCAAAAAGCTGTTTGGCTTTTTGTTTGCTGATTTTTTCCTCACATTTTGCCAGCTCGATTTGGTCGGTGATACCGAGTTTGTTATCAAGTATCATGTCGCATCCCCTTCAATTTCCGCCACGATGACATCAATATCACGGCGTAACTTATCAATTTTGCTCACGGTAGTTTTAAGATCGGCATTAAGCTGAGTAATATCAATCACTTCGTGGGTGTCTTCGGCTTCGACATAGGCACTGACAGACAGGTTATAGTCGTTATCGGTAATGGTCTGATGCTCAACACTTTGGGCGAGATAGGGGTTCTGTCGCAAGAACTAGTGAAAGCGAAGAGCGCCTTGTCTTCAGGCATAACTATCCTGCTAAAGCCATAAATTGCTTATAAGCAGGCATATTTTCCTCGGACAACTGCCCCTTTCGAATCATAT
>NZ_FQTQ01000167.1 GCF_900128525.1 methanotrophic endosymbiont of Bathymodiolus puteoserpentis (Logatchev) | reverse complement strand
GCAATGGAATTATACTGCCATTCCTGACGCAACAACTTTATAAGTTGCCTAAGTTATTTCATGCACATTCCTTAGTAAAGTCTAATGGATCTGTTCCTGGTTGAGTCACCACTTGATATAGTGGATATCGTCCAGGTGCTATACCTGCTCCCGAAAAATCAAATAAAACATGCTCACCCACATATTCACTATTGCTTACTAAGGGCACAACATCCGTTGTAAATTCATTGCCACCGTTAGTTAAAAATAAAAACTGCCCACCAACTTGAGTAGCAACATATAAATCACCAGTCACTGGTGTAGGAAAGCTCACTTTGGCAATCACTCGTTCAGAACCGTCATTTTTAACAACCGCTCTATCTGAGGTTAACACAGCAGTTGCCATCTGCGAGAAAACACTCAGACCTAATGCCAATAGAACTGGTTTTAATTTAAATTTTTTCATTTGATTACCTAAGTTAGTTTAAATAAAAATACATTGAATATTTGGAGCCTAGCCCTCTTCTGAAAACATAATAAAAAACATTATATCTATATAGAACATCATGGGGCGCGCCACTAGACACTTTATGTTAAGTTTTGGGACTCTTGTCACAAAATAGGCGTGCCACCACGTACCTCATGATAGATTTTGAGATTCCTATCACAAAAATTAATTCGCTATCCGGCGAGTAATAGTGCCTTGGTACACCCTATGCCCACCAAGGCTCCCACAGGCAACTTGACGGCTGTCGGGATAACTATTGGCCCTCGCGCACTGTTACCGCAGTGCACTTTAGCTTGGCTACACCGAACGTTATGCATCTAAAATCCTCTTACTTTAATAAATAATAGGATTTACCATACGGCCTTCACATATTTAGCAACCTCTTGTAACTCAGCGTCACTTAAAAAACTCAAGCCACTCATCCCCCCCCTATCACCTATAATAGCTGAACGCGTCTTAGCGGGATTAACGGCAAGTGAAATGTGGTTATACGTTGGCGTTTCACCGTGACACTGACTACAATTTTCACTATATAAACTTTTTCCCACGACGACATCAGTAGTTGCTGATGTTTGTTGATCTTGAAACCCATCATGGTCCTTATCATCATCAGAAAAACCATCGTTATCCAGGTCATTCGTTACAGTTGCTGGCAGGCCAATCGAATATTGAAATGAACTTAAGCCCGCCAAACCACCTACCCAATTAACTGTTTGAAATGGATTTGTCGCTGGATTAACTACAACTTGATACAAAGGGTATCGGCCCGGCGCTATACCTGCTGCCGAAAAATCAAATAAATCATACTTACCTATGTATTCACTATTTTTAACCAGAGGTACAATATCAAGTGTAAACTCTGTACCTCCATGCGTTAAAAACAAAAATTGCCCATTAACCTGGGTCGCCACATATAAGTCACCGGTGACAAGGGTAGGAAAACTCACACTTGCCATGATTCGCTGAGAACCATCATTTTTTATAATCGCCCGATTTGAACTTAATTCAGCAAATGCTATGTGAGTAAAAACACTCAGCCCCAGCACCAACACCAACACAACAGGTTTTAACTTTAGTTGTTTCATCTTGCAATTTTAATCCGCTTAAATAAAAATATCGTTAATATTTAAAATACATCTCGCAATGTGTTCATCAACTTGGAGCATAATAAGTCAAGACTATGACAACAGTATGTCATTGAAAAACACCACAAAGCTAAACCCAAAAGCCTCCTGCACCACATAACTCATAAAAACTATGGTTTTTTTACATAATTAGCAATCAATTGTAATTCTGTATCACTTAAAAATTTCAAGTACCCCATCCCCCCTTTATTACCTTTAATCGCTGAACGTGTCCTAGAAGGGTTAACGGCTCTTGAGATTTTATTATATCGAGGGGTTGCACCATGACAGTCACTGCAGTTCACGCTATATAAGCTTTTTCCTTTTGCTGCACTTGGTGTGGGTGTGGGTTGATTATTGTCTTCACTGTCATTTTCTGACTGATCATTGCCTGATTGCTCATTACCTGACTGGTCATTGCCTAACTGGTCATTGCCTGATTGCTCGTTTCCTGACTGATCATTGCCTGACTGATCATTGCCTGATTGCTCGTTTCCTGATTGCTCGTTTCCTGATTGGTCATTTCTTGGCTGGTCATGAAACCCATCATGGTTCTTATCATCATCAGCAAAACCATCACCATTGAAATCTTTTGTAAGCTCGGGGCCGAGTCCAATAGAAAAATTAAAGGCATGCAACCCTGACAAACCGCCCACCCAATTAGTAAAATCCAATGGACTTGTTCCTGATTGAGTCACGACTTGATATAGTGGGTACTCCCCTGGTGCTATACCCGCGCCCGAAAAGTCAAATAAATCGCGCTCTCCCACATATTCGCTGTTGCTCTCCAAGGGCACGACATCCGTTGTAAATTCACTACCACCGTTAGTTAAAAATAAAAACTGCCCACCGACTTGAGTAGCAACATACAGATCACCCGATACCGGCGTAGGAAAGCTCACTTTGGCTGTCACTCTTTCAGAGCCATCATTTTTTACAATCGCTTTATCTGAGGTTATCGCGGCAGTTGCCATCTGCGAGAAAACACCCAAGCCTAATGCCAGTACAACAAGCTTTAATTTAGGTTTTTTCATTTTGCACCCTTAGTTTGCTTAAATATAAATAACGTTAATCTTTGGAAGTAGACTTAAATCGACTCATTCCACTCGAGAAATAACATGCAAACACTGTGCCAAGACAGCATAAAATTACCCCCCCTTTCTCGACGCTAGCAACTGAGGTATTACACCGAATGGCCAAAGCCAAAGGGCTTTACCGCAACTTTTGTTTAAAAACTCAGACTAAAAAAAACACAAGCACAAGATATTAAAAGACTTTTCTATATTATTTAACAATAATGAAACGTATAATCATACCATTTTCACCCTACAATTTTTGCAGCGCTGCAAAAATTGTAGGGTGAAATGCCATTCCACGCCTTATACTTTGGCTATAAAGAATAAACTTACCGGAGGGCTAAGAAAGCCTGCCCGCTCGAGGTGCGCGGTAGTGATGCCTGATGCTTTGCCATGGCGGGAACAGACCGGCTGAAGCCTATATGGTTCGCCGAGTAACGAATCAACTTTTTTTGAACATGAAGCCTCAAAATGGAGGCGCTCAGTTGATAATGTCCGTTTATCACAACAAAAATAAAAGACGCTTAATTTTAAAAAGCTTACTTTATTTTCAATAGCTTGGTCTTTTATCCCCGCTCATCGGAAATAAAACTACCTCTGACACACTATATTTATATACATAATGTCTCCATTAAGAGACATTATGAGAAAATTTAAAATATCTTAAACTCAATAAATATTCTAACGTCCTCAATAATCAATATTGATGAGGTTCCCCCTCTATACTTAACTTAAACAAATCATCGCGTCAGCCTGTGTACTGCCACAGTTAATTCCCGATTTCTGCAAAACTTCAGTACCTAGGCTATGGACATAATTTAGAAGTAAGGAATGAGCACAAATTAATTTAGGCAAGTTCAATTTAAGAATTATAATGATGCAACTCATAAACTTTATTTAAAATCGACCCAAGATAA
>NZ_FQTQ01000166.1 GCF_900128525.1 methanotrophic endosymbiont of Bathymodiolus puteoserpentis (Logatchev) | reverse complement strand
AAAAATCAGTGGAAGCACCCGAAGTGATGCAGGACGGAAAGCCAGAGATACTTTTGCCAGTCTAAAAAAGACCTGTCGAAAGCATGACTTATCATTTTGGGATTATTTGAAAGATCGCTTATTGGGTATAGGCGATATTCCTCCGTTATCGGAAGTCATCCGTGCGGCCGCTGCCTGTGGATAATGAGAAGTTACAATAACATTTGTATATTACTTGACCTACCCCCATCTTATTTTTAATATTCTGCGACAAGCATGGCGAATAGAACAACTTTAAAAAATTCACATTTACCAAAAAGGCATTATAAATATGAAAAAATATCTTTTATTAGGTTTAACGCTCAGTATAGCTATCATAAACAGCCCTGCCCGCGCTTTCAGCGACTCGCCTGATGGCAGCTATAACTTGTCTCCTAACCAAGCTATCCCAACACTCGCACCAATGCTAAAAAAAGTTATGCCGAGTGTCGTCAATATTTCCACTCAAGGTACGGTTAGCATGCGCCCACACCCGCTAAGGAATGACCCATTTTTCCGGCGTTTTGCCCCTCAACAGCCGAGAGAGCGTCAAACACAAGGTATAGGTTCTGGCGTTATTGTGGATGCCAAAAAAGGTTACATCATGACTAATAATCATGTCATTGCTAATGCGCACACCATTTTTGTCACTTTAAAAAACAAACAAAAATTAAAAGCCAAACTGATTGGAACTGATCCAGAAACGGATATAGCGGTATTACAAGTGGATAGCAAAAATTTAACTGCCATCACATTAGGAAATTCTGACAATTTACAAGTCGGTGATTTTGTTGTTGCTATTGGTAACCCATTTGGACTTACTCAAACCGTCACTTCAGGAATGGTCAGTGCAATGGAGCGCACCAATTTAGGTATTGAAGGCTATGAAAATTTCATCCAAACTGATGCTTCAATTAATCCTGGTAACTCAGGTGGTGCTTTAATTGACTTACATGGCCACTTAATAGGTATTAACTCAGCTATCCTTGCCCCCTCAGGCGGTAATGTTGGCATTGGCTTTGCTATACCTATTAATATGGCCAAAAAAATTATGGATCAATTATTGAATCATGGAGAAATTAAACGCGGTCTCCTAGGGGTTCAAATACAAGATTTGAACTCTGATCTTGCTGAGGCTATGGATTTATTGGGCACTCGTGGCGCACTCGTATCAAAAGTCACACCCGATAGTGCTGCCGATAAAGCCGGCATAAAAGCAGGAGACGTTATTACTGCAATTAATGGCAAGAAAATCACCGGATCCAGTGCATTACGTACCAATATTGGCCTCAAACGTGTTGGCGAAAAAATAGACATAGATTTAGTGCGCAACAAGCAAGCCATAACCGTAAGCGCTCACATTGGTAGCACAGCATCGGGTCAATTAGCCACATCTTCTACTGATATGCCGCTATTAAAAGGAGCGACTTTAAAAGAGTTAACCCCAACTCAGCCTTACCAAGGCACAACTGAGGGATTATTGATTACCGACTTACAAGCTAATAGCCCAGCTGCACAAGTTGGCTTAATGGAAGGTGATATTATTTTAGCGGTTAATAAAATGAAAGTGAAAACACTCAAAGAGTTAAACAAAGCTGCTAGCTTGTCACGTAAGAAACTATTAATTCATTTACAACGCGGACAAAGCTTTTTGTATTTTGTGATCAAATAAACGAAACTTTCATATACAAACCGGTTGCGTTTAGTCGTTCAGCTAAGCGCAACCGACATTTTTAAGGTATTTTTCTATGTTACAAATACAACAAATCCCCGTTCTAAAGGATAATTATATTTACCTGATTCATGATGCTAAATCGAGGGAAACAGCCGTAGTCGATCCAGCTATTGCAGAACCTGTTCTCGATGTACTCAAACAAAACGGCTGGAATTTAACTTATATACTAAATACACACCACCATGCCGATCATGTGGGAGGAAATTTAAGCTTAAAACAACAAACAAACTGCCAAATAATAGGCTCAATTAATGATCAACAGCGTATTCCAGGAATCACCACCAAAGTAAACGAAGCTGACACGCTAAAACTTGGCGAAAATCCCATTCAGGTTATTAACTGTAGCGGCCACACCACTGGCCATATTGCTTTTTATATGCCAACAGCAAATGCCTTATTCTGTGGTGATACTTTATTTGCTATGGGGTGTGGACGTTTATTTGAAGGCACAGCCGATCAGATGCAGCAATCCTTAAAGAAATTCACAACCTTACCTTTAGACACTAAGATCTATTGCGCTCATGAATATACAGCAGCCAATGCGCAGTTTGCCTTATCTGTTGAACCGGAAAATAAAGACTTATTAGCAACAATTAAACGTGTCAAACAGCTCAGAGCCAGTAAGCAGCCCACAGTACCAACGACATTAACTCAAGAGTTAGCGACCAACCCTTTTTTAAGGACAAATAGCCCCGAAATACAAAAGACACTAACAATGCAAGGGGCATCAGAGTTAGCGATCTTTACCGAACTGCGAGAGCGAAAAAACCGATTTTAAAAGTAAAATGCAAATAATAATGAGCCACGATTCCCCACATACCAAACGATACAATATTTTTCCTAATGGCTTGCAAAATTAGAATTAAAGGCAAGCTATTCTATGACACTACACTATTTGCCCATGAAAAAGAGCTAATAGCGGATCTGTGTGCACAGTTGGCAATTGCACTAGCAAATTAACTTGCCCAGCAAAATCTTTGCTAATAATGACTCCCGAATATTTTGCCAACTGGTATTCAAAATGCTGTAGGTCTTTATATTCTAAGATAAAATTCACACTCGCTAATTCAATAAATGCTGTTATATCTGCAGCCTCAATCACCTTTTTAGCCGTATTACCATAGGCACGAGTTAGCCCACCTGCCCCCAGCTTAATGCCACCAAAATAACGTACCACGACAACAAGCACATTAATCAGATGATTACCCTCAATATATTGATAAATAGGTTTTCCAGCAGTACCTGATGGTTCACCTGCATCATAAAAACGACATACATCCCCTTGCTCCGTTCTTATACGGTAGGAGAAAGCAATATGATTTGCTCCGCTATGCTTATGACGCAAATCATGCAAATAAGCCAGCGCCTCATCAACACTAAGACATGGGTAAATAAAGCCAAGAAAACGTGACTTTTTTATCATGTCCTCAATAACAGCCGGAGAATTAACACAACGCACTCAACGACTCCTTGAAAAATTGCTATGATAGGCGGTTGCTTTTCGACTCAAACCTATTATATGGCGAACTTTAATACTCATCTTTCCGTTGCCGCTAGCGCAAGCAGTATTGCAGCAATCAGCTTATTCAATAGTAATCTCATTGACTTATTTGATATTCCTTGGTTTATTTTCTTAGGCACGATAGGCGGATTGCTCCCTGATATAGACTCAGATAACTCAAGCCCACTAAAAATACTATTCACCTCGCTAGCAACACTTATTTCCATGCTCACCATTCTTGCCTATCATGGTCAATATAAAGTTCAGCATGTGTTTATTATTGCTAGCGGCACCTTTTTTCTAGTGCGTTATCCGATCTTAGCCCTATTTAAAAAAGTGACTGTGCATCGTGGTGCATTTCACTCAATCTTAGGGGCTGTTTTATTTACTTTACTGACTACTTTTAGCGTTTACTATTTACTGAGTACCGCTATTATTTTTGCCTGGCTCAGCGGAATTTTTATTGGTTTTGGCTTTATTGTCCACTTATTGTTAGATGAATTATTTAGTGTAGATCTAGGCAACGTACAATTAAAACGTTCATTTGGCACGGCCTTTAAGCTTTTCAGTGTAAAATATTTAAGTGCATCTTTGGGTATGCTTACCAGCTGCTATCTGCTGTATTTATTTACGCCTGAGTTTCCTTTTACTATAAGTTGGTCGCCTTAATAATGACAAATTTTGCATTAGACACTAATACTTCAACTTTAGAAAAAAACTTTTTAAGACTAACATGATACCCCAAATGGCGATTACCAATCACCCATAACTCACCATCAGGCTTTAAGACTTTTTGGGATTGCTCAAACATGCGCAAAGCAATATGCCCACCAATTGTGTTTTGCTGATGAAAAGGGGGATTACACAAGATTAAATCCATTGATTTATCGTCAAACCCCGTTAAAGCATCGCCCACTTGAAAACTAGCATTAATCGTTGTGACTGCCTGCTTAAAGTTTGCTTTAGCAGATGCAACCGCCATAAAAGATTCATCGACAAAATGCAGCTGTGCATTAGGGTTTTTCTCAGACAATATCAGCCCTACCACGCCATTACCACAGCCTAAATCGACCACTTGCTGATATTTGTCATCTTGTGGTAAATGCTCCAAGAAAAAACGCGTGCCAATATCTAAACTTTTATGTGAAAAAATATTGGCATGATTACAAATCTGATAACGCGAGTTTTCCAATGGATAACAAACGGGATAAGGATTAACCGGTACAATTCGATCTTTAGCAACTTGTGCATAAATTAAACGCGCTTTTTTAACCGCTTTAGAGGGTCTAGTTGCCCCTATATAACGCACCATCATCTGCCACACAGACGCGGATAAATTTTTCACCATGCCTGCAACAATGACTTGAGTATTGAGCGTTAAATTATCTTGCAAGCGTATAAGCATATCCTCTAAAAACGCTAATGTTTTTGGCGCTTTAATTAAAATAAAATCAAACTTATCTTGTGGTAACACTAGACTATCAAACAAACTAACAGAATCAATAGCTATATGATTTAAAGCTAAATTTTTCCGGGTAGCTGCTTGCGAAATAAAAGAATCAGACACAACGCTCGGCTTATATGCACTTAAAGCCACCGCCAAAGCGCCAAAGCTATCATTAAGAATCAACACACTAGGTTGATCGTTTACATCTAATTTTTCTGCCACATCCTGTAATAAATATTCATCCGCCGCATCCCAAGCTTGTAATTTCTCATTCTTTGCACTGGGAAAGCGTAATATTTGAAAGCACCCTTGGGTAACTTGCAGCGTAGTTTCAGGCATTTTTATCTTATCTCAAGAACTGCACGATAACATCGAACAGCCTGCTTTAGTTCGCGCCCAATCTGGACGTTTCTCAGCCCATGCTTGATGCTCAGGTTGTTCATCATAAGGATGGCGCAACACTTCCAATAATTCTTGCACCATACTATGATCCCCCTGCTCTGCTTTATCAATAGCTAACTGCGCTAAATAATTACGTAGCACATACTTTGGATTGACCGCATTCATCGCTTGCTTGCGGTACATATCATCACTTTTATCTTGCTGTACTCGGGCAATATAACGACGTAACCAAGCAATAATATCTGCTTTAATCAGCTCAGTTAATTGCTCAGGCTGATAATAAGCCGCAGATAATTGAATCAGTAAATCTGCATCACTTAACTCAGTTTCAGTTGAAATATCCGCTAACAAACGATAAAAAATGGTCATATCAGTTTCCACTAAAACCAATACTTTTACTAAATCATCAATTAATGCCTTATCCGTTTGCGCATCATAAACTTGCAGGCCTAGCTTCTCTGCCATCATTTCCTGATAGCCCACAATAAAAGCTTGACTGTAAATATTTAAACCTTCCTGTAAAGGCTCGACTTGCTCAATCAAGGGGTAAATCGCATTGGCCAATTGAGTTAAATTCCATGCTGCAATTTGCGGTTGATGGCCAAAACGATAACGCCGATATTCTCTATCCGTGGTATTAGGTGTCCAATCGGGATCATAATTATCTACCCAGCCGTATGGACCATAATCAATCGTTAAGCCTAAAATCGACATATTATCGGTATTCATCACCCCATGAACAAAACCTACACGCTGCCAATGGACAATCATTTCCGCCGTTTTAGCACATACTTCATGAAACCAAGTTTGATAAACTTCAGTGCTAGGCTCACCTAAATGCGGGAAATCAGTACGAATTGTGTAATCTACTAACTGACGTAACAACTCTATATCTTGTCGTGCCGAATGAATTTCAAAGCTACCAAAACGTACAAATGAAGGCGCAACTCGGCAAACCACTGCTCCTAATTCAGCACGCGGATTACCATCATAAAACATATCTCTGATAACCTGCTCACCCGTAGTAATCAAACTCAAAGCACGAGTCGTCGGTACGCCTAAATGAAACATCGCTTCACTGCATAAAAACTCGCGTACCGAAGAGCGTAGAACAGCCAAACCATCCGCAGTACGCGAATACGGCGTTAAACCTGCACCTTTCAATTGCAAAGCCCAACGCTGACCTTTTTGGTTAACCACTTCACCTAAGTTAATTGCTCGACCATCCCCCAGTTGGCCAGCCCAATGACCGAATTGATGTCCGCCATAGCACATTGCATAAGACTCCATTCCCTTTACTTGTTGGTTGCCAGAAAACACTTGAGTAAAATAATCATGCAAACAGTCCTCTGCTGACAAATCAAACAACTCAGCGACTTCTTTAGCATATGCAACTAACTGAGGATGACTCACAGGCGTTGGTGTGACTAAAGAATAACAAGCGTCTTCAACTTGTCGCCTAGGTGTATGTCCTGTGATTTTATCGCCGGATAGTTCCTGAATAAAACGGTTATCGAAATTTAATTGATCAAGTTTAAATTGCATTATAAAAATAAAGTGTCTATTACTTAAGCTAGAAATTCGACATTAACCATGCCGCTAATTAAATAATAGGTTAAAAGTATGTCCAATATTACCAGCAATCAGATATTTTCCCAATCAGCTAAGCAATATTGGCAGTACTGGCTATTTGCCATCTTTTGGAATGCCATAACTTGGTATGCCATTATCATGGGTGGTGACAATATATTAAAAGCATTCGAGGCTAACCCCGTATTTTACTTTTTTGCATTGTTTCCCCTTATTGGCTTATGGATCATAATTATTGCCACCAAGGAAACCCTAGCGTGGTACAAGTTCGGCACAACACCTATCACCTTAAACCCTTTTCCCGCTCAAGTTGGTGGCCTTTGCGCAGGCTATATTGATTTACCCATACTTGCCCAAAATGCGCCACAGGCCATCCTCAGCCTAAACTGTATACACCGCTCTATACATCAAGGTATGGATGGGGATAGTATGCATGAAGAGGTACTATGGCAGGACCGCATCACTCTAAAACCAGACAATTACCGCAAAAGTATCCGTTTAAATTTCGCCTTTAAGCCTCCTGCCGACTTACCTGCGAGTGAAGAAAAAAGTGACAACTATCACCTGTGGAAGTCAAATACCTCCGGCAAAGCCGGAGGCTTGAAAACCGTGAACCGCTCGAAGCGGGTTAATTCATTTACCACCTAAAGGTAGCGGTGCTTTAAAATAGATCCAGTTGCTCTATTCG
>NZ_FQTQ01000165.1 GCF_900128525.1 methanotrophic endosymbiont of Bathymodiolus puteoserpentis (Logatchev) | reverse complement strand
GGGACAGTTGTCCGAGGAAAATATGCCTGCTTATAAGCAATTTATGGCTTTAGCAGGATAGTTATGCCTGAAGAGCAGACGTGCTGCGTTTTCAATAATACTTGCGACAGAACCGTTTTAAAGAGCGGCAATTAGACTGGGTAAAGGCGTAATAGAAAAACTGAGAGTCAGTGTGACATATCGCGCAAGCAGGATGCTAGCGTAATTTTACGCAGGTACTCGTATGCGATAAATGAGTTAAATAATGATTTTCATAGAAGAAGAACAGATTTTGAACTCTGAAATTTGAGTGATAGAATTGGAAGTTATTTTTAACTTAATCATAAAAACACATGAGCCGAGCCAGCCTGCCGAATAAAATAACCATTCTCAGGCTATCTGCAATCGGAGATGTGTTGATGCTATTGCCAGCGGTACGTTTATTAAAACGGCAGTTTCCCGATACGCAAATTGATTGGTTGATTGACCGGCCTATCGCATCATTAATATCAGAAGTATCCGAAGTTAATGTTGTAGCTATTGATAAGCCTAAGTCATTGAGTGATTATTGGCAGTTAAAAAAGCAATGGCGACATAAAAACACAGGGCAATTAATTAGCTTTCAAACGAGTTTTGTTAGTAATATAGTAATGGCTCTTTTACCCGCCGATCATAAAACGGGGTTTGGCTCTCCTTATTCTCGTGAAGGCCATCATTTATTTACTGATACGACTTATGATTTGCCACCTAAACTACATCAGGTAGAAATATTTTTTGCTTTAGCAAAGGCATTTTCTGGTGTCACTGAAGATATTAAAATCAGCACCGATGATTTAGCCTTGCCTATTGCTAGTAAGGATAAAGTCTGGGCAGATGAAAAATTACGATCTTATGCACATTGGATTGCAATTAACCCGATGGCCTCTACACAAGAAAAAACAGGGTCAGCAGAGTTTTATATCAACCTTATTAATAAATTAAATAAACGTTACCCTGAATATCAGCTGGTTTTAACAGGTGGACCGAGCACAAAAGAAGTTAAATTTGGAGCAGAGATACAATCTCAACTAGCGAGTCCTTGCCTCAATCTTATTGGTCAAACGTCATTAAAGCAATTAGCCGCTATTCTTGAGCATGTTAAGCTACTTATCTCGCCTGATACTGGTCCTTTACATCTAGCAAATGCAGTTGCTACATCTGTTGTTGGACTTTATGCAGTGACACGACCGGAATATATTGGTCCCTATAATCAATTACAAAATTGTATTAATATTTATGCACGGAGCGCGCAACAGTTTATGCATAAACCAGCTGAGCAATTACCTTGGCAAAAGAAAATCCCTAGCTTGGAAGCCATACAGTTAATTTCTGTAGAGCAGGTTCTCAATAAAGTACACACATTTAATTTATGAAGATTCTTGTTTTTTCACCGTCTTGGGTTGGTGATATGGTGATGGCGCAGACGCTATTTAAAGTATTACACCAACAATATGCTGATTTAACTTTAGATGTCATTTCTCCGCCTTGGCCTTATGATTTATTACAGCGTATGCCCGAGGTAAATAATCATTATAAAATAGAGCTTGAGCGTGGCAAATTGAGCTGGCAAGCGCGCCGTCAACTGGCCAATAAACTCAAAAATACGCATTATAATTTAGCGATTACTATGCCAATCACTTGGAAGTCTGCCTTAAACGGTTACTGGTGTGGAGCGCCAAAACGAACCGGGTATTTGGGAGAAATGCGCTATGGCTTATTAAATGATAAACGTAAATTAGATAAAGAAAAGTTACCCTATATGGTGCAGCGTTATGTTTACTTAGGCCTTAATGCTGATGCTGACATTCCCGCATTAAATGAAATTCCTCAGCCAAAGCTTAGTGTTGACGAAAAAAATATTGCACGATGGCGACAAAAATTAGCACTTGATAAAGACAAGCCCTTAGTCGCGCTTATGCCTGGCGCTGAATTTGGCCCCGCAAAGCGCTGGCCTACAGAAAATTATGCTGAAATTGCTAAAGATTTAATTCAACAAGGCTGTACGGTTATCCTTTTAGGTTCGCCTAAAGATTTTTCTACGGCAAAAGAAATAGAGCAAAAAAGTGCTTGTGAGTTACAAAATTTATGCGGTAAGACGAGTCTGTTAGATGCTGTAGATTTACTTTCCTGTGCTAACTTAGCAATTAGCAACGATTCAGGCTTAATGCATATTGCCGCAGCGGTAGGTATTCCGCAAATAGCTATTTATCGCAGTTCGACACCCGAATTTACTCCACCATTGAATGATCAAGCAATTATTCTGCAAGCCGAATTTAACAGCCCTACTATAGATAGGATTAAATTAAAGACTTTAGAGGGGGTAAAAGGATTTACTGATGTCTCGGTTGAAAGTGTACGGGCATCGCTACGAACAGTTTTGTAGTTATCAACTTAATAGGGAGTATTTAGATAAATACCCCACATATATCCATTTAGCACCCATAAACTAGTGTTAAAATCATCCTCCAGTTATCAAGATTAGGCCTATAAATGAGCACTATTTCAATAGTCATCCCCGCTAAAGATGAGCGTGAAAATATTCAACCCTTAGTAGATGAAATATATTCAGCATTAGCTGAACAACAAGATTTTGAAATTATTTATATTGATGATGGTAGTAGTGACGGAACATTCGATGAAATTGTTCGTCTAAAAAATGCCGGACGTAGCAAACTAAGAGTATTACAACATGCACAAAGTGTGGGTCAAAGTACTGCAGTCTACTCAGGCATTAAAGCAGCCAAAGGCGAATTAATCGTCACTTTAGATGCTGATGGCCAAAATGATCCTGCAGATATTCCAGCGATGCTACTTAAAGCTCAGCAATTTAATTCAGGTGAACATTTTTGTATCGCCGGTTATCGTAAAAACCGTAAAGATACTGCCTGGTATCGTTTTCAGTCTCGCTTAGCTAATAAGGTTCGCTCCAGTTTGCTGGGCGATGGTACACCAGATACTGGCTGTGGTTTAAAGGTGTTTCCTAAAGCGACCTTTTTACAACTACCTTATTTTGATCATATGCATCGCTTCCTTCCAGCATTGATTGGTCGTTTACAGGGTGAAATTGTTGTTGCAGAAGTCAAGCACAGAAATCGCCTCGCAGGCGTTTCTAAATATAATATGTGGAATCGCTTATGGGTTGGCATTGTTGATATGTTAGGCGTTATGTGGCTACAGCGCCGAACAAAACACGCTAAAATTATAAAACAAGCTTAAGTAGGTTTTTATGTTTGCTAATAAAGTTCTGATAAAAGGACTGCTCGTCTTAATAAGCTTTATTTTACTGGGTTTGTTAGTTAATTTTATACTATCATCAACTGATTTCAATCAAGCTTGGATAGATAATAAAGTTAAAAATCAAGGCACGATAGGAATTTTGTATTTCACACTGTTTTGTATGATCACCACAGCATGTGGGCTACCGCGACAATTAGCCGCATTTTTAGGTGGTTATGCGTTTGGCGTAGTTAATGGCGCACTTTTAGCCACACTTGGCGCGACTTTAGGCTGTATTTTATCTTTCTACTTTGCACGTATTGTAGCAAGATCCATTATTACCCATAAATTTCCGAAAAAAGTTAATAGTATTAACCGCTTTTTACATTATGATACTTTTACAAAAACAATTATTATCAGGTTGCTGCCTATTGGTAGCAATTTAATAACTAATTTAGTGGTCGGTGTGACGCAAGCTAAAGGGAGTCATTTTATTACCGGTTCTTTTATTGGCTACCTGCCACAAATGATTATTTTTTCACTGGCTGGTAGTGGCGTTGAAGTATTATCTTTTTGGAAAATTGGTTTAAGCGTTTTTCTCTTTATTATTTCTACATTACTAAGTGTACGTTTATATTATCAATACAAAATGGATAAACAAACACGCGAATCCTTAACTAATTAATAAAATAACGAGATTAATGTGTCGGTAAATATAGCTTATTGGTTTGATTTAAACCGTTTCAAATCAGGCAATGATCACCAATTTAACCTAGTATGGTTATTTATTTTTGCAGTGACTTTGATTTTTATAGGTCTGGGATTACGTGAGCCTTGGCCCGCAGATGAACCGCGTTTTGCTCAAATTGCCAAAGAAATGGTCGAAACGGGGCAGTGGTTTTTCCCCATGCGCGGAGGTGAGCTTTACCCTGATAAACCCCCTGTTTTTATGTGGAGCATCGCATTTTTTTATTGGCTACTTGGCTCAATGAAAATAGCTTTTTTATTACCTTCAGGCATTTGTTCCATTATTACCACTTTTCTGATTTATGACTTAGGTCGCCGCTTTTGGTCTCCTCAAGTGGGTTGGCGTGCGGCAATCTTACTGCTTTTAACCATTCAATTTACCTTACAGGCAAAAACAGCACAAATTGATGCCATGCTCTGTTGCTGGACTACGATTGGCTGTTATGGCTTATTAAGGCACTTACTATCAGATAAAGGCAATTGGTCTTGGTATTTTATTGCTTGTTTTTTTATGGGCATAGGTGTGATTACCAAGGGGGTTGGGTTTTTACCTATTCTGATGTTGATCCCCTATGTTTTTGTACGTAAATTACAACCGAAAGATCAAGAAATTCAAGGAAGCTGGCGCTGGCTGGTCGGTATAGTATTTTTATTGGTCGCTATTATGCTCTGGTTTATACCTATGCTGGTATTAGTTGAGTATTCTAATAACCCATTATTTGAGCAATATAGGGATAATATTTTATTCAAACAAACAATAACTCGATATGCTAATCCCTGGCATCACTTTAAGCCATTTTGGTACTATTTTGTCTCAGTCATCCCCGTTTTCTGGTTACCAATATGTTTAATGCTTCCTTGGTTATTTAAGCACTGGAAACAGGCTATCTGCATGGCAGATAGACGCATTACTCTTCCTTTAGCATGGATTATGCTGGTATTAATATTTTTTAGCATAAGCCCTGCTAAACGAGGTGTTTATGTGTTACCGGCCTTACCTATGCTAGCATTAATTACCGCACCGTATTTAGAGCAAGTTTTATCAAAAAAAGGGCTTAATTGGCTCATTTGGTCAATTATTGCAGTGATTGGTGTAGTTTTTGTTACCGTCGGTCTTGCTGGTTTATTTGATTTTGGGGCATTAGTAGAATTAGCAACTAAATTTCATGTTCAACCCTGGGGATTAATTTTAACAGTGGGTGTACTAGCAAGTTTTGCAACTTTAATTAGTTTTAAAAAAGCTAAATTTATCAGCTGGATAATTTTTATTCCTGGGTTATGGATTCTATATAGTACTTGGGGTTACGCACTACGTGATCCTTTAAAAACACCAAAAAGTGTTTTAGCCAATGTTGCACAAAAAATACCCGCAGATGCAGAATTAGGTATTGTAGGGCTTAGAGAGCAATTTATATTATTTTCACCTTTTAAAACAACTCATTTTGGCTATCATACGCCAGAAAATTTTCAATCTATGAAAGCCTGGCAATGGCAAGCAAACAGAAAAAATCGCTATATACTATCGTATAAAAAAGCTGATTTAAGTTGCTTTAATCCTAATCTAGCCATTGAGGTAGGTAGAGCCCACAGGCGGGATTGGTTGTTGTTTACAGAAGAGAGTCGTTTGCCAAGTTGTAGCCAAGCCCCAGAAGATGTATATGCGTTTAGCTACGATAAAAAATAAAGTTCAGCGGATTACTTCACGCTTAAGAAAATTGAAAATAACACCTCTTTAATAAAGGGAATGTTTTTGAACAAGCACCGACTTTAGTCGATGCTTGCTTGATGGCTAACGTTTAAATTTTTGTTTTAAAGCTGATAGTTTCGCACGCTTTACCTTAAAATTATCGCAAGCATTCAGAAGATCAGTATAAACATCTTGGTACTCTTTATGACAAAGTTCTGCATATTTTAAGGCGATTATTTCCAGCATATCCTCAGTCAATGCCAATCGAGTAAAATTTTCGATTCGTGTTTGGTAGTTTAAATGGCCAAAGCGCATTCGATTTAAATCAACCAAATAAAATTTATAGCTGCTGTCTTTTTGCTTAATAATTAATGTATTGCCAGGGGAATGGTCAAGAAAGTAAATCCCACTTTCTTGCAGCTTATAAGTAAACTCAGTAAACTCTTGTAAAATTCTTGTTCTATCTGGATATTGTGGCTCATGTATCAGCGTTCTAAAAGTTAATTGGCAATCTAAGTGTTCAGAGATATAAAAGCTATCAGTCAAAAATAACGCTGACCTTTGTTCAGCAAAAGCAATAGGATTAGGCGTATAAAAACCCTTTTCTAACAGCGTGTGTGCATATTCAAAAGAGCGTTGCGCCTTAGACTTTCTAAAGTAACGATAGACAAATTTATTGAGTAAATGTGGAACTTTAAAAATCTTAACATTCCATGTTTTATCGGCCACTCTAATTGACTTAACTGTATTACGCCCTTGGTACTCGACATGACCTGTCCTATGTATTTCGTTTAAAAGACTTTGAATATCAGTGCTTTTATAAGGTGCAGCAACAACTATTTTCATGTGTCTAAATTTTATACAATTAGTGTAAAAGGTGACATATTATAGGTCATATTCAACTTCAAATTGTAGGGGCTGTTGCCGTTTCACATAGGTAACCATAAAAAAGCACAAGCAAGAGCCATAGAACCTTCAAAATTTCGTTT
>NZ_FQTQ01000164.1 GCF_900128525.1 methanotrophic endosymbiont of Bathymodiolus puteoserpentis (Logatchev) | reverse complement strand
TTGTCATTGGACTGCTAATCAATAAAGTTGAATTTGGGCTAGATATTCACGCTTAATAACAGATTTCACCCACTACCCTTTTTCATCGTTTTTTGATAATTAAAAAAGGAGGATGATTGCATAAAGAAAACAGAAAATACACTGAGTGCTGCATCTGACATACGCTGTCAGCCCCAGATGGGCTGATAGTCCGCGGTAGACGAAGGGTTGTTGCCAATCTGAAGTGCGCTAGCAGCGCGCGAGGGAGGCTATTGTTTTACCGAAGAGCCGTAAAGCTATTTGAGGGAACTGTGGCTATGCAGGGTTTTGGGCATAGTCGTGGTGGACGCAGGGCGTACTGGGGCGCTATTGATTCGCCGCGTGGCGAATCGATTTTTGTGACATGAGTCCAAAAATCTATCAATAGGCGCGGTGGCGCGCCTATTTTAATGGGTCAAATAAAAATAATACTATGCTGGCTATCCTGTTGTGTTTAAACTGCTTTCAATGCGTTTACCCTGTAAAAGCCCTCATCATTAGAAAATATAGAATTTCTATTTAACACTATACCCTCTACCTTCAAGGCAGACGGCATAAGCTCGATCATATTCACTATTCATCTGAGCAATAGCCGTAGACTGTTGTTGAGCTTGTTGCTGTTGTTGGTTCTGCGCCCCTCTGTTTCTAGCACCACGGGCGATGGCCCCCGTGGTTGCTCCAATAGCGGCTCCTCTTGCCGCACCGCCAACAACGGGTGCTGTATTTGCCTGCCCAGATGATGCAACAGGTGGGTTCATAGGATCATAACCCGATTGCTGTTTCCCCCAGACATAACACTGATATTTATCTTTTTCCATTTGCTCTGTACTTTGACCTTTCGCAGGATATACGTACGGTTCCGCTTGTACAGCAGCAGTGCTGCTAGCAAAAATTATCAAGCTGGCAATGAAAGTAAGTTTATTTTTAGTCATATTTTAATCCTTAAAAACAATAG
>NZ_FQTQ01000163.1 GCF_900128525.1 methanotrophic endosymbiont of Bathymodiolus puteoserpentis (Logatchev) | reverse complement strand
CTCATTTGTAGCCTCTGTAAATTGTTTGGTAGCTGTTTACTTTACACCTATGTCTTGTCTCAATTCAACCAGTGTATTGCTATCCGTTACTTTCAGAGGTTATGCACTTATTATACGAATTCAGGCGGGACGTTTGAGGAGTAAGGCGTGATTTCGCGCTTAAAATCACGCCCATATTACTAAAGAGAAACAAGTGCAGATGATACGATGTCAAAATAGCTATTGAGCAGATTTGTTAGTGTTTGATAATAGAGAGTTTCCATGGTTTCTATAGGTTGCTCAATTAACAAGCTGATAATTTCATCCGCTTTGCTGCTGAGATCATTAAGAACAAGTGACGATACATTTAAAGCATTATCAATATAAGTACTCAACGACTGGTTAAGTGCAGTGAACGCTTCTACTGTAATTTGTTCTGGATTATCCAGAAATACTTGTAATGATTAGCGTGATTGTAGACCATAATCAACAAGCGTTACGATCAGCTGATCATAGTCTGCTTTGACTGCGGGAAGTATATTGTCATTAAAAGTGGCATAGAGTTCATTGCTTTTTTCGGTCGCTTCAGCTTGCCAGCGCGTAGCCGTTTCTACAGGGTGCTCATAAAACTCTAAACCTACTTCAGCAATCTTATCATGAAGTTCTAAAGCAGACTCTTTAGCTTGTGCAAGTAGCTCATTTGCTTGCTCACTAAGCTGTGTAATAAGTTGTTTGGTGGGGGCAATGATTTTTTCTTGGTAATCTAAATCTTCGATGCTCATATTAGCGTTCCTTATTTAAAAATATTAGGGGGGGTATCGGCATTAATCGTGAGGTATCTAACGGTGCTGATAGTTATTACTCGAAAATTTTAGCGTTAAGCTGTGCAAAGGGAAATGTGGCATTTTGTCGCTGAATTTGGCATGAAATATGGTTAGTAATACTAGTTTGGGGATTGGAAATGTATGAGAAATATGACTTATTACTCTGGCTATTAGGATGAATTAGGTTATTTGCCATGATGAGTTATGGCAAATAACCTAATTATATTAAACGTTATTATTTTTGAGCGTCAGGGTAAAATAATTGCTCACCTTTCTTTTTATACGCACCGATTAATGCTTGCCCTTCGTTGCTGGTGATAAACTCAATATATTTTTTCGCTAGATAATAACGCGCATGTGGATGTTTGGCCGGATTAACCGCCATAATGTGATAGGGATTAAATAAAGCTGCATCACCTTCATTGATGATGACTAAATCTATTTTATCTTTAAATGCGATATAGGTGCCGCGATCAGCCAATGTATACGCTTGTTTTTCATTGGCTATGGTGAGTACAGCGCCCATCCCTTGACCTACTGCTGAGTACCAAGAGCCACTCGGCTCTATGCCTGCTTGCTGCCATAATGATTTTTCTTTTTTATGCGTACCTGAATCATCGCCGCGAGAAATAAAGGCGGATTGCGTTTCGGCAATACGTTTAAGTGCGACTTGTATTGCTTGCTTGCTGGTAATTTTTGCAGGGTTAGATTTTGGCCCAATAAGTACAAAGTCATTATGCATCACGGCTTTTCTATCGACACCATAACCTTTTTTTACAAATTTAAGTTCGGCGGCGGGCGCATGAACAAAAACCACATCAACATCACCATTTTCACCTAAGCGTAAAGCCTTCCCCGTCCCGACTGCAATCACATCTAAACGTACGTTATAAATTTTTTCAAAGAGAGGGTCGAGTACTTTTAATAGGCCTGAATTTTCTGTACTGGTGGTGGTCGACATACGTAAAATATCAGTACTATAAGTGTTAAGGCTCAGACAATAGAGTAAGGTAAAACTCAGTATTTTTTTCATGATTATATTTTCCGGGTGATTAAATATGAAGGGACGTTTGAAAGTAAAAGTAATCGACATCACTTTTATTACTGGGTGCATTAGGGGCATTTTTAGCAAAACTACCTTTAAACAAATGTGCCCAACCTGTTTCAAATTGTAGTGTTTTGGGGATAGCTTGCCAGCGTAAGCGCATTTCCATTTGTTGACCAATATAAGCGCCACTATTGCCAGTGACATCTCTTATTTTTGCGCCTGTCCAGCTATCTTTACTTTGTAACTTCTCATTATCCACAGGCAGCGGCCGCACGGATGACTTCCGATAACGGAGGAATATCGCCTATACCCAATAAGCGATCTTTCAAATAATCCC
>NZ_FQTQ01000162.1 GCF_900128525.1 methanotrophic endosymbiont of Bathymodiolus puteoserpentis (Logatchev) | reverse complement strand
TGTTTGGTAGCTGTTTACTTTACACCTATGTCTTGTCTCAATTCAACCAGTGTATTGCTATCCGTTACTTTCAGAGGTTATGCACTTATTATACGAATTCAGGTAATATGACAATGATAAATATTTTAACTAAGCGCTATGAGTGCTTAACCTTAAGACAAGGAACTTTACTATGAAGGCGTTATTACCTGTCGCAATAGCGGTATTATTAACAGCATGTACCCTGCCTGGCTCAACTCCACCTGCCTCAATTTCGGTAGCAACAACTCCGATAATCGTGACCGAGGATAACTATGCTCAGGCTTATACCAATATGCGTTTTGCAGCAATACAAAAAAAAGCAGGTGGCGTCAATAAAATACTGGAAATGCCAGTTCCACCGAGTGACCCTGCCAAGCAATTTGTCGTTAGAATGAACAGGGATACTTTTTATTCTGTTGGTATTGTAGATCTATCAAAAGGTGATGTGTATGTCACTATACCGAATAAAAGCGATAGATACGTTACGCTGCAAATCGTGGATGAGAATCATGAAACATGGCCGATGGTTTATGGCGCAGGTAGACATAAAGTGACCGCGAAAACGAACTATGCCTTCATTGTTGTGCGTGCACTTGATGACAATGCGCGCAAAAATATCACTGTAGAGTCTCCTAGTGCCGTGCCATTTGTCGCAAAACAATGGGATATGGCATCATTTAAAAAAGTCGATAGTGCAGGAAATGCTGACTTTGCTGATGGATATGATCAGTCCAAGGCGTTTGGAAATGTAGAGTCGGGTCAAACTGATTATTTTAGATATGTTGGCGCTGCCGGTGGTTGGGGGGGTGCTATGGTAGAGGATAATATATATCAAACCACACCTTATAAGCCAAATAATGCTTGTTATTCACTCACTTTTCCTGACCCTAAAGATAAATATTTCTGGTCTGCAACTGTCTACAACGGTGACGGTCGTATGTTTAATGATAAGGCAAATATCTCTAGTGAAACTCATCCTGAAAAAAACAAAGATGGAAGCTACACTTTACACTTTGGCTGTGAGGGTATGAAAAATAACCTTCCAATTGTAGAAGGTAACACGACAGGTAAATGGAATATTTTGATGCGTCATTATGGCCCAAGTAAAAATGTTGCGGCTAACAAACCTGGTTATAACGTGACTGATATGATAAAAAAAGTTAAGTAATTTTGGGTAACGGTAGCAGTTCCAAGAAGTCGGGGGCATAGCTCGGTTATCTTATTCCCGAGCTGGACTCTTAGGTAACCTGATCTCGCGGAAAATAACTTGATCTCTTATAAACTTAATGTAGGTTGGCGCAGAGGCACGAAGCCCAACACTAGGACATTATATCCTGTTGGGTTTCGCAAGCTCAGCAGCAACCTACGCATTTTAGTCTCACCTCTGATTATCTTGAAAATATGTTCGCGGAATCCTATCAAAGATTTGGGTAAATTGATGCGCTGTTTTTTAAGTAATAGTTTAAATTTATTTTGAGATTTTGTTCTGCTATTTAAGACAGGGGCATGATTCTGGTAAAACCAGCTTAATGGCCTCAGGCATCACTTCAAAGCGTATTTTCTTGCTTTGATAGGGTTCTCCATCAAGATTAACAGGAATAATTTCATCAGATATACTCTCAATCCACGGGGTTTGAAAATATTTAATATATAAGCCATCAGCCGATGGGTTGCGGATTTCTTCTAGTACTCTAGGAATATCAGCAAGTGGAAATTGCGATATGATGACAACATCAAGCAAACCATCATTAATAAAGGCTTTCGGTGCCAGTACCTGTCCCCCTCCTGCTTGACGACCATTACAAACGGCAGCGACAACACCCGTTTGATCAGCTTCAATATCAGGTGTTTTTAACCGGCCTTCAAAAGGGATAAAATTAATGGCTTTAAGAACCCCAGTTAGTGTATAAGCACCACCACCCAAAAAGTTTTTCAGTTCAACAGGTGTTTCTGTTGTCACCTGAGCACCAAAACCAGCGGTTGCCATATTGACGCAATACCTATCATTGGTTTTGATCATGTCAATGGCTGAGCATTTTCCTGCAACAGCCAAGTGTAGCGCTTCCAGACTATTGGCTGGAATCTGGCAGGCCGTTGCGAAGTCATTAGCCGTTCCTAATGGCAAAATAGCTAACTCGGGACGTTGTTCAGCCGGTAATCTGGCCATTGCGTTAACCACTTCGTTAACACTGCCGTCACCGCCACCGATAACAATGCGCTGCACATTATCACGCACTGCTTCATTAACAAATCTCTCAATATCCCCATATTCATAGGTGACGCGTACTTCTACCTTATCAACTTGTTCACGCAAAGCAGTAATAGCAGAGCGTACAGAATCATATCCAGCCTTTTTTCCATTCAGTAATATATGTACCATTACATCTCCTCTTTTTATACTTTTTATATTAAGATGATTCCCGTTCCTTAAGGCAGGATATAGTTCATCCAAGCTGTCATACGCAGCATCACCTTACGGATAATATGTGTGCTTGTAACCGAGTCAGTATAAATAGCACCAATTCCGTAGGCACCACCAGGTAGTCCATGGTTGATGCTTAAGGCTTCAAACTCGGTATCATTAGGCATAATATCCTCTAATTTTAGTACGACTGAATAGGGAAGAGCCTTATCAAGTGCTGTAGGGGCTAAAGGGATGTCACCGTTAGGTAAAAGGTGGCCTGTTTTAGTGATTGGGATAATCGCTTCGACCTTTGCATTAAATACTTTGCCTGGCTGTAGCTTAAATGTCACTTCTGCGGCCTGACCAATACGGATATGGCGAATTGCATTTTGATTGATTCCAATGGCTACTTTTTGTTTATTCGAGATCACAAATGAGATATAACTGCGCACTATAAATTTTCCTACCCGATGGCCAGGATAGAGTGAAAGTCCAGTAACATAGCCATCACCAGGTGCTCGGACAACTGTTGATTCTAGGTCATATCTTGCTGCATCCAACTCAGCAGCGAGCTTGCCAACTTCGGCGGTAAATTTATCAACATCGAGCTTCGACCCGACTTTTCTTGCATACAGTTGCCGTGCACGCTGAAGATTCGCTGTAGAAAGTTTTAAATTTGCTTCCAGTTTATCGACGGCCGCTTGAAATGGGCGTGGCTCAATTTTAAATAATACATCACCTTTTTTAAGAGGCTGTAAGGGTTTTACGGGAACTTCCGTTACCTGACCCGTGATATTAGGGGTAATTTCGACCAAGTATTGATAATTATTGGTTGTACCACCTGGTGCTCCCCATTGCATAGGCATAAATAACAGTAGAAATAGTAGTACTATCCATACTAGAGGGGAGAGTTTCCACCATAGTGTGAGCTGGATGACTTTTAATTTAATCAGGATAAATAATATGGCAACATAAAGGATAGTGAGAAAAGCTATCATACTTCAGACTCCTGATGAATGATCTCAGTCGTTTTGGCTTGAGGTTTAGTATAGGCCCAGATATAGGCGATTGGGCTGAATATACCCATTGTAAGTGCACCGATCCAGCCACAAATTTTTATAGCATCTGATTGTGGGTGATTTCGGCTGCGGGCTATTCGCCCAGGTAACATCCCTAATATTACCCATGCCGCTATTGTGGTAGCGAATAGTATCAATAGTACAAATAGCGCAAATAGATCAAGCCCTGTCATACGATTTTCCCCTGAAAAATAAATATAATAAAACTAAATTACATGTTAAATAATTTATAAATACGCCTTATGCAATGCTATGAATATATAACATGAGCATAGTGTATTTGTAGTTCCTAGCGAATGAACCTTGGTATTTTAATATTAGAAGAACATTGTAACCGCGTACAGAGCTTGAAAAAATTCAAAACAGAAAACTGGCAGTTTTTGGATATTATAGTGTATGGGCTCTATAGTAGAATATTCCCCATATACAATTAAATGGAACAACGAATGAAAGCACTTAGCTCACTGACTGCATTTTTCTTATGTTATATGTCATTAACTGGCTGCACAAATAAGCCAGATAAACAGGCGGAAAAACCACCACGTCCGGTAGAAGTCAGAACCTTATCTTCAGGTACTGATGATTTAAGTGCACAGTTTACGGGAGTTTTACAAGCGGCGGAACGCGCTAATTTAGCCTTTCGTGTGCCTGGACAAATTGAAGCGATTCTTGTTAAAGAAGGAGAATCTGTCAAAAAGGGCGAATTACTTGCCAGGTTAGATCCTCATGACTTCCAGATCTCAGTGGGTACCTTTGAGGCAAACCTGCTCAAGGCTGAAGCAGCCTATCAATTTGCTCTGGTACATAATAAAAGAGTCAATACTGCTGCACTTGATAATGCCATTGCAGCAATTAAATTAGAACAGTCAGAAGCTGAGCTAGCCGCGGCTTCTGCAAATATAAAAGTAATAAAACAAGGTCTGCAACGAGCAAAAAATGCGCTGAGCTACACTCGATTACTTGCTCCATTTGCAGGCGTTGTCGGAAATGTAAAACCCAAAGCATATGAACAGGTTCTTCCAGGTGTTCCTGTTATCACTTTACAGCAACAAGGGGAACTTGAAGTGGTTGTTGATGTACCGGAAAGATTATTACATCGTTTTTCTATAGGTAAACAAGGAACAGTACACTGGCAAGGGAGTGAACGTAAAATACCTGCCAAAGTGACAGAAATATCCTCGGTAGCGGGTAAAATATCCCGAACTTATGATGTTACTATGCGCTTTAGTGAGGCAACTACGGATCTGGTTCCAGGTAAATCTGTTTTTGTTGATATACCTTTATTACAAGCACAAATGAAGCATATTTTCTGTGTTCCCTATGAATCCATTCTACTCAAAGGCAAGCAGGCGAGCATCTTTGTCGTAACGAACCATATAGCACGGCAACATACTGTTAAAATTATGCATACCTTGCAGGACCAGGTTTGTATTCAAGGTAATTTGCAAGGTGATGAAACCATCGTGAGTGCAGGTGTTCATTTCTTAGAAGAGGGTCAGCAAGTTGGTAAGCTGATCTCTGCTGAATAGGAGAGGATAATGAATCTTGCTGAATTTGCAATTCGCCAACGTGTGTTTGTTGTTTTTTTTACGGTACTGTGTGTGATCGCTGGCATTATTTCCTATTTTGATCTGGGAAAACTAGAAGACCCTACTTTTACGGTTAAAAGTGCTGTGGTTGTGGTTCTCTATCCTGGTGCTTCGGCCAGTGAGGTAGAGCGGCAGGTAACCGATAAACTGGAAATCAAACTACAGGAAATGGAGTCGCTGTGGAAACTGCGCACTCTATCCCGGCCAGGCAGTGCCATGATTTTTCTGGATCTTTATGATGAGTACAAAACAGATCGACTGCCAGAACAATGGGATCTATTACGACGTAAAGTCAGTGATGTCAAACTGGAATTACCGCCTAGTGCTCAAATTAGCATAGTCCTAGATGAGTTTTCTACCGTGTATGGCATGGTTTTTTCTGTGTATGGTGATGGCATTGAGTATGCTCATTTACGAGATTATGCAAAAGAGTTACAACGACGTATTAAGTCCGTTGCAGGCATTGCAAAAATAGAGATGCACGGTGAAAGAAAGCGGGTTGTCAATATTGATTTACGCGTTGAAGATCTGGCACGTTGGAAACTCTCTACCGCACAGGTGCTGACTCAGTTAGCCGGCCAGAATATGATGGAACCGGGAGGAAGCTTTATCGCTGGTAGCGAACGTATTCGTGTTGATATGAGCGGCACTTTCCAGACTCTGGATGATATACGTGACATGACTGTACGCGGTGGAATTGGTGAGATAGGAAAAGGCATTATTAGATTAGGCGATGTCGCTGATATCACGCTGGATTATCAAACACCGCAATTGACTGAAAGCCGCTACAACGGACATCCTGCTGTTACGCTGGCAGTGAGTCCGCGTACCGGCATTAATGTTGTCTCTTTGGGTGGTACATTGAAAAAGGTGATTGATGATTATCAGCAGGAATTGCCGTTAGGGGTAGAAATCGGTATTGCTGCTTTTCAGCCCGATGAAGTGCAAAAATCAATCAGCAGCTTTATTATTAATCTTTTGGAATCTATTGTCATTGTTGTCGCCATCCTGTTTATTTTTATGGGCTGGCGCAGTGCTACCATCGTGGGTAGTACGCTAATATTGGCTATTCTATGTACCTTGATTTATATGCTGCTTAGTGATATTGCCTTGCAGCGGGTATCGGTAGGCACATTTATACTGGCTTTGGGTATGCTGGTGGATAACTCCATTGTCATTACCGATATGATCTCAACCAAGTTAAAAAAGGGTATAGATCGCCTCGAAGCGGCAAGCAGTTCAGTAAAAGAAACTGGTATTCCATTACTGGCAGCGACGGTGATTGCCTTTACAGGTGCAAGCCCGGTATTTTTTTCTACCACCGACTCAGGTGAATTTTCAATTTCCGTTTTTCAGGTACTGTGTAGCTCTTTACTACTTTCCTGGATTATTGCGATGACGATTACACCTCTGATGTGCTGGAAATGGCTTAAGGTCGATGTAGAGCAAGAGAAAGGACAGGTAGAAGAAAATAAATTTATGCGCCGCTACGGTAAAGCCGTGCACTGGACCATCAACTCGCCTAAAAAAGCGGTTATGTTAGTTATTCCTCTGCTGCTAGTGACTCTGGTTGCTGCCATGAATCTCCCAGTTAATTTCATGCCTTATTCTGACCGTCCTCTTATTTTTCTAGATTATTGGCTACCCAATGGCAGTAAGATTGAGCAGACTTCGGCAGATATGCAAAAAATTGAACAATGGCTGCTTAAGCAACCACAAGTAAAAGATGTTACCACTTTTGTTGGTGAATCTGCCCCTCGTTTTTCAGTGACCGTGGAACCTGAGCCACTAGACCCCAGTTACGGGCAATTTCTCATCAATGTGAACGACCATACACAAATAGATGAGCTGGTACAGTCGGGTGATATTTGGCTACGTGATAATTTCCCTAATGCCGAGCCTCGCTTTCGTAATCTTAAACTTGCTACCAAAGATAAGTATAGCCTTGAAGCGCGCTTCTCAGGGCCTGACCCAGAAGTACTGCATCAGTTGAGTAATCAGGCTAAGGATATTCTGGCAGCACACCCGCAAACAAAGTATATTCGTGATGATTGGCGGCAACAATCTACAGTACTTGTTCCACTACTAAATCAGGAAGAGGGTAGGCGTTCTGACCTTAACCGCATCGATATTGCAGCGGCTATACAGCGTTCCACAGATGGTTTTCCCGTTTCTTTTTTTCGCCAGAACGATCGCCTGATCCCGATTAAAATTCGCAGCCCACACTCCAATATGGGCAATCTGGATTCCATTCCAGTGCGCTCCTTATTGGGTGGCCATGGCGCTCCACTGGGACAATTAGTGAGTGAATTTAAACTGGAAGGTGAAGAAACCATGATCTGGCGTCGTAATCGTATGCCGACAATATCGGCTCAGGCTGATGTTCAGCAAGGCGTTATTGCCACAAAAGTACAAGGCGAGATTGCGCCAGATATTGAAAAGATTGCTCTCCCTACAGGCTATACTATGGAATGGGGTGGGGAATACTATGAGGCGCGTCGTGCGGTGGTTGATGTCTTTTCGCAACTGCCTAAAACGGCATTAATTAGTCTGGTTATTATGGTCGCTTTGTTCAACGGTTTTTTGCAACCTGCCATTATTCTTATTACCTTGCCACTGGCATCTATAGGTATTATTGCCATGATGATGATAACGGGGCAACCCTTCGGTTTTATGGCTCTTGTTGGCGCTATAAGCCTCTCTGGTATGATTACTAAAAATGGTATTGTGCTACTAGATCAGATCGGGATTTTTCGCGAAAAAGGGCTGTCCATCAAAGAAGCAGTGGAGACGGCTACTCTGGATCGTACCATGTCGATTAGTATGGGGGCACTCACCACGCTGCTCGGTATGATTCCACTATTGTCAGATCAGCTATTTGGGCAGATGGCTGCCTGTATTATTGGTGGTCTAGCGGTTGCTACTTTTTTATCGCTGTTTATCATGCCCGCTTTATATATCATTTTTAATGCCAGTAAGATTCAGGCAGAGCAAGCAGGAGCCAGCTGATGAAAATATCCAAATTATTTTTTATCTTACTTATTTTTGCTATTAGTGCCTGTGCGCCAGAATACAAGAAACCTGATACCCGAGTACAGGAGGTATATCTTAGCCAGGAAACAGCTAAAGGCACGAGTATAGACAATGCGTTAAGGCTGGATTGGTGGCACCATTTTAATGACCCCATACTGAATAAACTGGTTAGTGATGCCCAGAAACAGAATATTCCCATTCAGGTGGCAGTGGAACGAATTCAGGCAGCACGTGATTTTCAGACGGCAATTGCTTCGTTTCGGATACCCAGCCTAAATGTCGGTGCAGGTTTTCAGGCGACTCAATTTAGTAGAAATAGTCCTCTTTTGGGTCCTCTATTAAATTTTCAAAATCCCATCAATGGCTCAACTGGGCTTATTAATCGAGAAAATTCCTCGGTTTTTACAGGTATCTCAGCTAGCTGGGAGCTTGATCTTTTTGGTCGTATCAAGAAAAAGGCTGAAGCGGCGGGTATACGCGCTGAGCAGGCAGAGATTTTCCGTAGAGGACTGGTCATTATCATGACCTCTGATGTGATTAATAACTACCTTCAATTACGTGGGGCGCAGAACCGGCTGGATATAGTCAAAAAAAATATTGATCAGCAAAATCAGGTGATGGCCTTTATCCAAAGCAACTACAATGCTGGACTTATCTCCGGACTTGAGCTCTCACGCGCACAAGCTTTACTTTCGCTGACTGAGTCAACCCAACCGCTACTGGAAACAGCCGAGAAAGTACATGCTTTCAGATTAGCGACTTTATTACATCGACCGTCACAGGAAATACTTGAGTTACTTGCCGAGCACAAGGAGTTACCTATGTTGGAAGCTGTTATTCCAGTAGGCTTGCCCTCTGACCTTCTTAAACGGCGACCCGATATCGCGATTGCTGAGCGGGAAATGGCACTCACTAATGCAGAAGTCGGTGCTGCCATTGCAGCGAGATACCCCCGATTTTTCCTAAAAGCAGGTGTTGGTGTTAATGCTAAAGATATTACTGATCTTTTTGAAGAGGCATCTACTTTCTATGGTGTGGGAGTGGGAGTTCGATGGAATATTTTTGATGGTGGTTTACGTAAAGCACTACAGAATATTTCAGAAAGTAATTTTCGTGCTGCGGCACTGCTTTATGCTCAGGCGGTACATAAAGCGATCGGTGAAACTGAAGCGATGCTGGTCAACTATGGTAATATCCAGCGTTATGCCAAACTTGTTAAAGAATCAGATGAACAAGCTGAAATATCACTTAATAAGGTCAGTTCCCTTTATGAAGCAGGATTGATTAATCATCTTGCCGTGCTCACAGCGCAGCAGCAGAAAAATCAGGTGTCTGACCTTGAGGTGATTTCTCGCCTGCAGACAGCCAGTGCCGTTGTTTTACTGTATAAGTCACTGGGTGGAAACTGGGAAGAAGATGCACCAAAATTCGAAGAAAATAAAACTGAATGGTGGTAAGACAGTGAGTATCTCAAAACTTAAAAGTATTAATTAATTGGAACATCACAATAGCATCTAACATCATGAGTCAATATATAAGTGCAAAGTTTTACACGCTATTAATGCTTTTTATGATTATTAGTGGCTGTACAACAGCGTTCCAGTCAGTTATGCCTCAATCCCTGGATTTTGAGGCTTTATATGGGCCGTCGAAGCCTAAACAACGGCTTGTACTCAGTGATGAGCTCGCACCAGATGCAGTTTCCTATCACAAGGATATTAAACCAATCCTGGAGTCACGCTGTGTTGCCTGCCATGCCTGTTATGATGCACCGTGCCAATTAAAATTAGGCTCAATCTCCGGCGTGGATAGAGGGGCTACAAAACAACTGGTTTATGATCGTGGCAGATTACAAGCAACTACGCCAACTCGACTATTTATTGATGCTGTCGATACTGAAGGGTGGCGGGGTAAGGCGTTTTACCCAGTTTTGAATGAACGTATAGATTCTCCTCAAGCGGGCTTGAATAATTCTTTGTTTGCTAAATTAATTCAGCTTAAACGGATTAACCCACTTTCTGAATCAGGTCAATTGGCAGACTCATTTGAGTTAGACCTAGACAGAAAGCTGGAATGCCCAACGATTAATGAATTTAACAGTTATCAGCAAAAGCATCCAGATTGGGGCATGCCTTACGCGTTGCCTGGCTTATCTTTAAAACAGGAAAATATCATCATGACCTGGTTGCAGGAAGGGGCAAAATTTGATGCTCAAGTTCCTTTATCAGAGTCAGCAATAGCATCTATAGCACAATGGGAACATTTTTTTAACCGTGTTACATTAAAACAGCAACTTGTTTCACGCTATATTTATGAGCATTTATTTATCGGACATATTCACTTTAAGGGACACCCTGATAATGAGTTTTATCATCTGGTTCGCTCGACCACTCCACCAGGCCAGCCAGTCAATGAAATCGCAACATTATTGCCCTATGATGCACCAGGTGTCAGTCAATTTTATTATCGATTACGCCCGATAGAAGCAACCATCGTCGAAAAAACACATTTTGTTTATGAATTAAGTGATGACAAAATGCAACGCTATGAAGAATTATTTTTTCAAAGTGACTATAGCGTCACTCAACTACCATCCTATCAATCCGACGTCGCCGCAAATCCTTTTTTGGCGTTCGCCCAAATACCCTATCCTTTACGTTATCAATTTTTGCTAGATGATGCTCAATATTTTATCTCAGGTTTTATTAAAGGGCCAGTATGTACAGGGCAAATAGCATTGAGTGTCATACGGGATAGGTTTTGGATTGCTTTTTTTAAACCCAGTGCAAAAAATAAGCAAAAAGAATTATATGATTTTCTGGAAAAACAACAAGTGCCTTTAAGTTTACCAGGGTCTGCTGGCAAAAATATGAGCCTGTTTGATGTTCTAAAATACAATAATTATGCTAAGCAATATCTCAAAAATAAAGATCAGTTTGACAACCAGCTTATAAGAAAGGTTGGCCCTTTTCAAATGGAAGATATCTGGGATGGAAGTGGAGTTAACCAGAATGCTGTGCTGACAGTGTTCAGGCATTTTAATAGTGCAACGGTTGTACAAGGACTGGTTGGAGATGTTCCCTTAACGGGTTGGATTGTTGATTATCCTATTCTGGAAAGAATTCATTACTTACTTGTTGCTGGATACAATGTTTATGGATCAGTTCATCACCATTTGGCTCCGCGACAATATATGGATTTTTTACGCATGGAAGGAGAGAGTAACTTTCTCAGATTGATGCCCACTGATCAACGTAAAAAAATTCATGCCAGCTGGAATAAAGGAATAACAGGAAAGGTTGCCGATTATATAAATACTCCCTACTACAGTGCCGCTTATGAAACAGGCGTGGACTATCAAACAACACAGTATAAAAAAGAGTTTTATCAGCAGCTTAGACAGAGATTAGGTAAAGCCGCAGGCAAAAAAGATTTTTTAAATCACTGTGAAGAGGAGGCCTGCAGTAGAAAAGGTGCATCTCCATTGCAACATAAAATTGATAATAGTATGCGCGAGCTGGCAAAATTCAAAGGCTATGATTTGGAGCTTCTGCCAGAAATATCACTGCTACGGGTAAGAACTCAACAGGCACAAAATGACCCAGTTTATACCTTGGTATTAAATAAATATTTAAAAAATGTCGCTTTTATGACAGGGGAAGATCTTCGCAGAGAGCAGGAGCTTGATACGTTAACCGTTATTCCCGGTTTTTTGGGCAGTTACCCAAATTTTTTCTTTGAAGTTCAAGAAGCACAATTGCCAGAGTTTATTGCAGCCATCAAACAGGCACGTAGTGATAAGGATAAAGATGCATTTTACAAAAAATTTGGCATACGCCGGACTAACCCTGAAATCTGGCAATCTGTTGACTGGTTTAACGCGCAGCATAAAAAATATCGGGGTGTGCGTGCGGGCTTATTTGATCTGAATCGGTATCTTAATCTGTAATATTTTATGGGTAAGTGAGCGGGAAAAATACCTGCTCACGCTACAGGCTTAGCCAAGTTTTCGATTTATAATTCTTGTTTTTCAATTTGTTATGTGGCGTGTGTATTATTAATCACTACTTTAAAAAGCTGGGTTAGGGCTGAGGATGACTAAAGCTTTTCTTTGTGTACCTACTCTTTATCTTGGTTCACTTGCGCAGTATTAAGACTCACTAAGCGAGCCACTAGAACAGTAAGATAAACCTGCCCTATAACCGCCTCAAGGGCAGACAGGTTTTTTGCCCATGGAGTGACAGGGGTGATGTCGCCATAACCCAGTGTAGTCAGGGTGACTATACTGTAATATAGCATGTCCATTATTAAGGCTGGAGGCTCATTGACTAATTTTGCAAGGGTAAAGCTACCAGGTGACAGAGTTTCCACTAAGATATAGGCCATTCCCCAAGCGACACCCAATGATAAATAAATACAGATTGCAGCATTAATGGTGTGTTGGCTAACCTTTTTCACTTGCATGATAAAGGAGAACAGCTCGAAATTGCAGAACAACAATACACTAATACCTAATAAATAGCTTGCCACCCATAGATATTGTTCCAGGTAAACCCAATATAACCAGCGTAGTATAATTGCAGGAAGACCAAGTAATAGTGCGAATATCATGTACTGACGGCGTGTGGACAGGGCATAGGTAGTTGTTCCTATCACGATGGAAAATACGATGTCACCCATAAAAGTAAGTAGTATCTGGTTACCTGAAAAAATAGGCTGTACCAGAAATAACACAAGAAAGGCCATCAGTAACAAGGTAAAGCGTTTCTCTATATCCTTATCCTGTGGCCTCGATGTCGGTATATTCTTTAGTTTCATAATGAAAAAGTTGATATTAATTCAGTACACTACGTACAGCTTCTTGTGGTCTACTTTTTAAGTCAGTTTAGATGTGCTGTTTATTTTGTATCGAAGTAAGTCACTTCAGAGGTACTTTACTTCAATACGGGAAGTATTGAAAAATGACTGTGGAAAAGGGGTGATTTGAAAAAACACCTATTAAAATGTGCGGGTTTACTTAACCATTACACTATTTTGACGCTAGCCAAAGAGATTTTTAGAAAAGATTGACGAGAGTTTTTTGAGAAAATAGCTTTTTCGTTTAGGTACAAGTTAATGTCCGTGTTAAGTTTAGAATCATGCAATATCTTACTACATTTCACTAACAATTTTTACGACAGCCATTATCAACTGATCAAGCTCTTTGTCGGTAATAATAAACGGTGGCATCAGGTAGATTAATTTGTTAAAGGGACGTACCCAGACCCCTGCAGCCACAAATTGAGGTTGTAAATTTTGCAGATTTATTACTTGATGTAATTCTATAACACCAATGGCGCCCAACACTCTTACCTCTTTTACATGTTTATATTGTTGGCAAGGGCTTAGGCCTTGTTGTAATATGCAACAAATCTATCTCATGAAATACTTGGTGCTCCTGTCGCCAAAAATTCTTTTATATACGGAGAGAATTGGATGATCCCCAGTACACTCTGTGCCCACTTCACAACGCACAAGTGTAGGCGACAATTTTGTCGCCTACTGTGGAGTAAAAATCATCACTTCACTAGACATTTTAAATATGTTTACGAGAGAATTTAAGTCATCACGCGTTTAATTCTCTCTAGTGCAGTTTGTAAGTTCTCCATACTAGTCGCAATAGATATTCTGATATGGCCAGGACAGCCAAATGCCGAGCCAGGTACTAAAGCAACATCCGCTTTTTCAATAAAGTATTCGGCTAAATCGAGGTCGTTATTAACGCCATCAAGTTGCGCTATTAGTTTTTCGACATTAGGGAATACATAAAAAGTCCCGTCGGATTTTAAGCAATCAACACCCGGTAGTTTATTTAATTCTTCAACGACATAATCATGACGTTTTTTGAATTCTACCAGCATCGTATCAATGCAACTTTGGTCGCCATGTAAAGCTTCTTCAGCCGCTACTTGAGAGATAGAGGCTGGGTTTGATGTGCTTTGTGACTGCACTTTACGCATGCCTGTAATGATCTCTGCAGGCCCTGCGGCATAACCAATACGCCAGCCTGTCATAGAGTAAGCTTTAGATACGCCATTTAAGACCATGCAGCGATCATAAAGCTCAGGGCATGCATTGAGTATATTAACAAAGCTTCCTTTTTGCCACAGAATATGCTCATACATATCATCAGTAGCAATAATAATATCAGGATATTCCAATAAAACAGTGGCAAGCGCTTTTAACTCTTCTAAAGTATAAGCCACACCTGTCGGGTTGGAGGGACTATTAATTACAAATAAACGCGTTTTATCTGTAATCGCTGCCCGTAATTGTTCAGGCGATATTTTGAACAATTGCGCTTGTGTTGTTTCAATAATAATCGGTGTAGCATCAGCTAATAACACCATATCTGGATAAGAAACCCAGTAAGGTGCAGAAATAATGACTTCATCACCTCTATTTAGCAATGCTTGCGCTAAATTATAAAAGCTTTGCTTGCCGCCCGAAGAAACTAAAATCTGTTTTAAGTTGTATTCAAAGCCATTATCTTTTTTGAATTTATCAATAATGGCTTGTTTTAAGCTAGGTGTGCCATCAACAGCAGTATATTTTGTAAAGCCATTATTAATTGCTTTGATAGCGGCTTCTTTAATGTGAATAGGGGTGTCAAAGTCCGGTTCTCCGGCTCCTAAACCGATAATGTCTCTACCTGCTGCACGCATTTCAGCAGCTCTCGCTGTAATGGCAAGCGTTGGAGACGGTTTGACTGCGCTAAGACGGTCAGAAAGGTTGATGCCCATTAAGCTTCCTCAAGTCAATAAGTGATAGTTGGGTGAATTATACCCTAGGAATAATAGTTTGTTAGAATGTCTAATTACTCAAGATAATGTCAGAAAAGGTGCGTGTGGACAAGCTATTTAATATTCATAGTCAATTTAAACCAGCGGGAGATCAGCCAACGGCCATTAAGCAGCTGATAGAAGGCTTAAGTGATGGTGAAGTGCATCAAACTTTACTCGGTGTGACTGGCTCAGGTAAAACCTTTACTATTGCTAATGTAATCAATGAGGTGCAGCGACCAGCTATGATTATGGCGCCGAATAAAACCTTAGCAGCGCAACTTTATGGGGAAATGAAAGAGTTTTTTCCTGAAAATAGCGTTGAGTATTTTGTGTCTTATTATGACTATTATCAGCCAGAAGCTTATGTACCTGCATCAGACACCTTTATTGACAAAGATGCCTCGCGCAATGAGCATATAGAGCAAATGCGTTTATCCGCAACGAAAGCATTACTTGAGCGCAAAGATACCATCGTAGTGGCTACTGTTTCCGCTATTTATGGCTTAGGCGAGCCTGAATCTTATTTTAAAATGGTTTTACACCTAGTGCGTGGCGATATGATTAATCAGCGTGATTTATTGCGCCGTCTAGCAAGTATGCAATATACACGCAATGATATAGAACTACGCCGAGCAACTTATCGCGTGCGAGGTGAGGTTATTGATATATTTCCAGCAGAATCTGAAGAAGCCGCTTTACGCATAGAATTATTTGATGATGAAATTGAGCGCCTATCACTATTTGACCCATTAACGGGGGAGATTTTACACCGAGTCGCTCGCTATACAGTTTACCCTAAAAGTCACTATGTAGCGCCACGCGAAAAACTACTCGAAGCGGTAGAAAAAATTAAAGTTGAGTTAAAAGACCGCTTGGAGCAATTACGCTCAATGAATAAATTAGTAGAAGCTCAGCGCTTAGAGCAGCGCACTTTGTTTGATATTGAAATGATTTACGAGGTCGGTTACTGCTCTGGTATTGAAAATTATTCACGGTACTTATCGGGCCGTGACGATGGTGAATCCCCGCCTACTATGTTTGATTATTTGCCGGATAATGCTCTGATTATTATTGATGAAAGTCATGTTACGATCCCACAAATTGGCGCGATGTATAAAGGTGATCGCTCGCGTAAAGAAACTTTGGTGGAGTACGGTTTTAGGTTGCCTTCTGCTTTAGATAATCGTCCAATGCGTTTCGATGAATTTGAAAGTAGAGTAGGGCAGAGAATTTATGTTTCAGCTACTCCGAGTCGCTATGAAAAAGAAAATTCAGGTCGCTTTATTGAGCAAGTTGTTCGGCCAACGGGGTTATTGGACCCAGAAATTGAAGTACGGCCAGCAACAAGCCAAGTAGATGATCTATTATCTGAAATCAATATTCGGGTAGATAAAAAAGAGCGCGTACTGGTAACAACTCTGACAAAAAGAATGTCTGAAGATTTGACTGAATATTTAATGGAGCATGGTGTACGCGTGCGTTATTTACATTCAGATATTGATACTGTTGAGCGCGTAGAAATTATTAGAGATTTACGTTTAGGTGAGTTTGATGTGCTAGTCGGTATTAACTTACTGCGTGAAGGCTTGGATATTCCTGAAGTTTCCTTAGTCGCGATTTTAGATGCCGATAAAGAAGGTTTTTTGCGATCTGTTGTTTCTTTAGTACAAACCATAGGTCGTGCTGCGAGAAACTCAAATGGAAAAGCGATCTTATATGGCGATAAGATAACAAAATCTATGGCTCAAGCTATAGAAGAAACACAAAGAAGGCGAGAAAAGCAAGTTTTGTTTAATATTCAGCAAGGGATTACGCCTACGACTATTTTTAAATCAGTTACAGATATATTAGAAGCAACCATTCCAGGGGCGGGGCTTAATCAAGCCTCTAAAAATAAAGTAGCAGAGCAAAAAAACAATTACACAGCATTATCTCAAAAGGAAAAAGAGAAAAAGTTAACGCAGTTAGAAAATCAAATGTACCAGTACGCAAAAAACCTAGAATTTGAAGCCGCCGCAAGGGTTAGAGATGATATAAAACAATTACAGTTAGAAATGTTGGTTTAGTTGTTGCAATAAGCTTTTTTTTAATTATAATAAACAGAATAAGTTTTAGGCGTGTAGCTCAGTCTGGTTAGAGCGCTACTATTACATGGTGGAGGTCAGTAGTTCAAATCTATTCGCGCCTACCATAACTTATGATTATATTTATCATAAATATAATACTCACAATATAGATACAATATAGGCGCGTAGCTCAGTTGGTTAGAGCACTACCTTGACATGGTAGGGGTCGGTGATTCGAATTCACTCGTGCCTACCATCTAAACGACCGTTTTAGATGGTAAAAAGCTATTTTCTGAAATTCAAAAAACATTTCAATTTTAATGAGCTAACTTTAGGTTAACTTCTAGGATTTATTTTTAGAGTAAAGATTTTATTTACCTGCTGTTCATCAAATAAACAAGATGCATAATACTTGCTGAGAAGATTAAGGTTAGTGCAATTGATACACCGATTGTGGATCGTTTTAAAAAATTTGATATTGATCTTCCAACGTCAGAGCAAATGCTCATGATTATAAAAAATCAATATGCGCGTATCTGTCAAAAAGAAACTGCCGGATTTTTTCGATGACGATATTAATGAAGAGACACTAAAATTACTTATGTCAGTTTCAACCGCGAAAAGCTCAAAAAACACTAAAATGTGTTTGATTGAGTTGGTGGTATGCGAAGCCCTGAAAGAAGTTTAATGTGGTTTTAGATGTTGCTATACTACAAAGTTAATAAAAGTTTATGGGTTGCAAAGGTCGAAAATGCAGGATATACATATAAAAAATTATGTAGGTGACCTAAGTGGCGGTAGCCTGTTAATTGCCGAGACCCGCATTATTGCTTCTATTCAATTAGAAAATCTCTCTGATGAGCAATGGCAACAACGCATTGTTGAAGATAATGTTCTGCAAAAGAAATCCACTCAAACAGCATCACGCTTTGCTAAGGTAATTCGTAAGCGCTTAAATGCAATGGGTAATGATTATACTCAGGCCTTAATTCATGTGTCGGATCGTGCTTATGTGCAATTATTATTAGCCGGATTTATCGTGCAATCCCCCATCATTTCTGATTTTATGCGAGAATGCCTTGCTGAAGCGAAACGTACTTATAAACCAACCATATCAACCCACGCATGGAGTGATTTTTTTGAAGATCGCATGCGAGTTTTTCCAGCATTAGCAAATTACTCTGCATCGACCCAAAAGAGAATGGGAAGCCATGTCATTAAAGCCTTAGTCGATGCTGGATATCTCAATTCACCACGCCAACGACAGCTACAGGTCGTTTACCTATTGCCTGAAGTCATAGCAACTTTAAGTAAAATTAATAAACAAGAGCTTATCGCGGTCATGGAGTGTACCCAATAATGCATCAACCAGTAGATAAAGCCCTGCAAGCGCGATTGGATTTAGTGCTTGAGCGGATAGAATGCCCTAAATTTCTTAAAAATGACGGCTTAGGTAATGAAGTTGGCTTCTGGATTTTTGATTATTCGCCAAAATCAGAACTGATTGTCAGAGACTATTTGAGCCATCTTACCGAAAAGCTCAGTAAACATAACCATCATTTTGCCCATATCAATGTCTTTCAAGCCTTAACCGATATGCTCAATGCACGCGGCTTATTAGAGCGTACTTTTGCTCGTGAGAAACAAGTTGGAGCTGATGCTTTGCGTAAAACCTTAGCAGGTCCACTAAGCCAGGATAAAATCGCCAGGTTTATTGCTGAGCAAGCCTTTAAAGCCAATAATCAATCAAACTTGGATTTTCTTTTATTATCTGGTTTAGGTAATGCCTGGCCGTTAGTGCGTGGACATGAATTACTCAGTGCTTTGCAAGGTGTTATGGGCAATACGCCGCTTATTTTGTTTTATCCAGGGTCATATAGCGGCAGAGATTTACATCCTTTTGGCATGATTGAATCCCGTAATTATTATCGTGCCTTTAAACTCGTTCCTGAAGATGGCAAATCATCATCCCT
>NZ_FQTQ01000161.1 GCF_900128525.1 methanotrophic endosymbiont of Bathymodiolus puteoserpentis (Logatchev) | reverse complement strand
GCCTAAACTGGGGCGACATTATGAACCAGAAGCATTAGATCAGTTTTTACCCTGGGTAATGACTGAAAAAATTCCGCCTTTAAAGTAAATGGAATGGTTTGGCTAGGTGGGTTTAATTGACGGTTACGTTTATAAAGTAGCTATTTATGAAGTATATGCTGGCAGGCAAGTTAGGGCGAGTGAGAAAACGAGTGTTGTGGAAAAAGTGGTACGCCGTTTTCCTGTCGATTTTACAACAATTGAGCACCATGATGAGTATGCGGATTTATTGAATTCAATGATTGTAGTTGGCGGCCATCAGGTTGTTGAGTATAAGCGTGAGCGGTTTCTATTGCTGCATGTTCCTAACTCTATTGGGCCTGATAGAACAATATTACTTAAAGCTGAAATTACTGAGCAATTAATTGAATTGTGTGGGCGCTTATTAGCTATCTATGCAAATCAAGTACAATTACATGACAATAAAGAGCGTGATTTACTAACACGTTTGCCAAATAGGCAGTCTTTTGATCTGCGTTTATTTCAGGTTTGCGAGTATTTTCACGAGTACCAATTAAAGGGGACGATGCAAGATAAAGGTTCTTGGATTGCTATGCTAGATATTGATCACTTTAAGGTTGTAAATGACTCTTTTGGACATTTATATGGTGATGAGGTATTGCTGCATTTTAGCCAAATTATGGAAAAAAGTTTTCGTTATAATGACTTCTTATTTCGTTTTGGTGGTGAAGAGTTTGTCGTGATTCTAAATCTTGTTGATATGGCCTCTGCTAGAGACGTTTTTGATCGCTTTAGAGAAACTATTGCTCAATTTAACTTTCCAACTGTAGGGCGTGTTACAGTGAGTATCGGTGTGACTCATATTGACAGCCATGCCTTACCTGCAAGTTTATTAGATCACGCGGACAAGGCTTTATATCATGCTAAAGGACAGGGGCGTAATCAGGTAGTTTTTTATGAAGATATGGATATAGAGCTGTCGACTAAAGATGACTCAGATATTGAGTTGTTTTGATTAAGGGGGCGATTGTTAATAAGGCCTGAAATTGTAGCGAAATATTGGGAAGTAAATCTGTTGATTTTTCTGTATTTCACTTGTTTCTTTACAAGCCACAAGCTTTATGTGAAGGGTACATTTCATCAAACCTTTATGTTTAAGGTTACATTTTTTCGCGTAATTTTAGAAAGCGTTGATAGCGTGCTTCAGAAATAACACCATTTTCTACTGCCACACGTACTGCGCAGCCTTTATCCTGTACATGGCTGCAGTCATTAAATTGACATTGATCTAAATAGGCTTGGAATTCTCTAAAGCCATAAGCTAATTGACCTTCAGAAAGCCCTGCTAAACCAAAAATTGCTACGCCTGGGCTATCAATTAAATCTCCGCCATCAGGTAAATGATATAAGGTTGCTGCTGTTGTTGTATGCCTGCCGTGTTTAGTTATTTCAGAAACTGTATTAGTTTTGAGGTTCTTATCTGGAATAAGTGCGTTGGTTAGTGATGATTTCCCTACTCCTGACTGGCCACTGAAGATGTTAATTTTATTGGTTAAGGCTTGTTTTAATTGCTCTATACCCATATTGTCTAACGCGCTTACGCGAAATAATCGATAACCAAGCTTGGTATAAGTGTCGAGTTCGTTTTCAATTCTTGTTGATGTCATTAAATCTGCTTTATTATAAATCAGTAGGGCATCGATATTGCGGTTTTCACAAATAGCTAAATACTGATCAATGAGTAAAAAATCACAATATGGTTCCGTAGCAAAAACGACAAAAATTTGATCGATATTAGCCGCAACGGGGCGTGTTTTTTTGCCTTTGTTAGGGCGCTCTAAAAGTGAATGGCGTGGGAGAAGTTCTTCTATTCGGCCTTGTCCTGGTGCGACAATGATGAGCTTAACTTTATCCCCTGCGGCAACGGTTTCTAGTTTTCTGCGTGTTTGGCAAAGGATGATTTCATTATTGACTTCAACTGCGATACCTTGGCCTAAGTGGGAAATAACGAGGCCTGAATAAAGTTCTGTCATAAGAATAAGTTAGCTGGGTTAAGTAAGGTTTTTCTGCTTTATAAAAAGCAGAAAGATCGCGGAGAAACATACAATGAATTCCCGGCTACGCAATTTAGGCGGGACGACTGGTAGTTCGTAGGGCAGGTGTCGTATTAAATGCGTAACCGAATTTTCTGTAGCCTTTGTGATATCGATTTAGCGTGTGATTATAATTTAGGCTCTAAATGCGCAATACGAATTGCAGCAGGTGGGTGACTGTAATGAAAAGCAGAGAACAAAGGGTCCGGCGTTAAAGTGCTCGCATTTTCTTTATATAGTTTAACTAACCCGCTAATTAATTTACTAGCTTGGGCATGTTCCGCCGCAAAATCATCGGCTTCAAATTCAAATTTACGCTGGAAATAGGCGCTAATGGGGGTCATAAAGGTAGTAAAGACTGGTGAAACAAGCATAAAAAGCAACAAAGCGGCAGCATTAGAGGCCGTATTGACGCCTAAGCCAGTAAAGAACCAGTCTTGAGTAATTAACCAGCCAAGTACGCCTAAGCTAATCAAACTCATAATCGAACTAGCAACCAGCATTTTAATGACATGTTTGCGTTTAAAGTGGCCAAGTTCATGTGCCAGCACAGCTTCCATTTCGTCATCATTTAATGATTCGGCCAGTGTATCAAAAAATACGATGCGTTTATTGTTGCCCATACCCGTAAAATAAGCATTTCCATGACCGGAGCGTTTTGAGCCATCCATAATGAAAATACCATTGCTACTAAAGCCACAACGATCTAATAATTGGTTAATGCGCTCTTTGAGTGTGCCATCTTCTAAAGGAGTAAAATCATTAAATAAAGGTGCAATAACAGTCGGATAAAGCCAGCTCATCAGTAATGAGAAACTCATCAAAATAGCCCATGTCCAGATCCACCAAGTATCACCTATAGCTTGCATAACCCATAGAATTAAAGCCAATAAAGGCAGGCCAATGACAGCAACTAAAGCCAGTTGCATGAGTTGATCTTTGATAAATTGAGTCATAGTGCTTTTGTTAAAGCCATATTTCTCCTCTATAACAAAGGTTTGGTACAGAGTAGTGGGTAATTCTAATAAAGACATAAGGAAGAATATGCTTGCTAATGAAGCAATTCCTGCAGTAATAGGTGAGAGATCGAATCCTGCCCAAAAGTCAAAAACTAAGTTAATGCCACCACCAAGAGTGAGCAGCAATAAGAAAATAATACCTATGACACTATCTATGTCGCCCAGTTTACCTTTTTCTACGGTGTAATCGGCTGCTTTTTGGTGTGCTTCTAAGGTGATAGACTCTGTGAACGCTTCGGGCACTTGATTACGATGCTTGAGTACATAGTCTGCCTGGCGCTTGGAGAGCCAAAATTGCACTGAATAAGAAAGTACCAGTGCGATTAAAAATATATAAGTAAAAGTATTCATTTATCCGTTGGTATTGAGTTATAAATAGAGTGTATGGTAAAGGATACACTATATGCTTCACACAACACAATGACTGCAACTTTAAGAGATAGTATTCTTTAATTTAATTGCAGTAAGCTTCGTTTAACAACTAACTGAGTTTATGTTTCGCTTACCGCAAACAGTGTCATTACGATTGTAAGATAGAGGGTAATTTTGAGGTGAACATTGAGCCAATATATGTGTATAATTCTTCCAAAAAATCTGTATGTTATGCACTAAATTTAACCTAAATAGTGAACTTTAGTCGGGGCAGCTGAATAACAAACGGACAAACTACAACTGGCTCTATATGTCAATATATAAAAATACGTCTAGAAAATTTTCAGCTATCGTTATTGGTCTTAGCCTTGTTTTAATGATATGGGGAGCAAGTGTGGGAGGTGTTTTTAATTCGTCCAATGGCTTTCTGTCTAATATTTTAATGCAAGTTAATTTACGGAGTAGTATCTCTGAGAAAATTATGATTGTGGAGGCGGAGCATTCATTGTTAAACAAGGGCGATGAAGTGTGGCTTGCCGTATTACAAAATATACTGTCCTATGATGTTAGGCAGGTAGTTTTTACTTTTGTTCCCGAACAGGCATCTGATGAATTTTATCAATTAGCGAGAGATTCTAAAAACCTGAATTCGTATAATAAGTGCATAACCTCTGAAAGTAACGGATAGCAATACACTGGTTGAATTGAGACAAGAC
>NZ_FQTQ01000160.1 GCF_900128525.1 methanotrophic endosymbiont of Bathymodiolus puteoserpentis (Logatchev) | reverse complement strand
TCGCGTTAAGTTTTTGCTGCTTGCTTGGGCAGGGATGCCCAAAACAAGCTTTCGCAAAAATAGCGACTCCCCGCAAAACTACCTCATTGACTTGACGGCTGTCGGGATAAAATTCTTGCCTCCCTCGCGCACTTCGGATTGGCGAATTTCCCTGTCGCCTACTGCGGACTAAAAATCATCACTTCGCTAGCGCTCCGTTTCCCTGATTTTCAGCGTTAGCTAAAGATGCTTTTTCAGCTAATTGCTCCATTTTTTTTGTACACTAATCATTAAAATCCCTTATCTATATCAATAGATAAATCCTAAGCCACCTGATCAAAATCAATTCGACTTAGTTTTTTAGTATCAACTTTCTTTCTTGCCTCCCATAAATCGTATGTTTCTTGTAATCGCATCCAGCTTTCTGCACTTCCACCTAGCACAGTAGATAATCTGATTGCCATTTCTGGTGATAAGTTAGATATGCCGTTTAAAAGCCTGTTAAACGTACTACACGCCACGCCTAAAGACTTAGCTACACTATTTGCTGAAATATTATCAAAAGGCTCTATATAGGTTCTGTAAATTAATCCGCCCACATGAGGTGGGTTATATTGTCTTATTGTCATTAGTGATAATCCTCATAGTCAACGATATAAGCATCGCCATCTTTAAATTCAAAAGTTATTCGCCAGTTTCCTGATACCACGATAGACCACCTACCTTTTAAGTTTCCGATCAATTCGTGCAGGTTGTAACCAGGCTTTGCCATATCTTCAATAAAAACAGCGGCATCAAGAAAAGCTAATCTATCTCGAAGTCTATCGGCATGTTTGGCTTGAATGCCTGATAAGCTACCTTTTTCAAAGAATTTTTTTAATCCTTTATGTTTAAAATTTTTAATCATTACTGTATTAAATAACGCATTACGCAACGAGTAATATTACTTTGTATTTTTAAATTCATCAAGTTCAACTTCACACGCTGAAAATCAGGGAAACGGAGCGATAGCGAAGTGATGATTTTTAGTCCGCAGTAGGCGACAGGGAAATTCGCC
>NZ_FQTQ01000159.1 GCF_900128525.1 methanotrophic endosymbiont of Bathymodiolus puteoserpentis (Logatchev) | reverse complement strand
AACAGCACATCCACTAGCGGCGTGCGATCTTCTTCATTTATCTCTGGCAGTTTCGGTTTAGGCGAGTTCATAGAATATATTGTAAAACAACTTTTAAATAATTGCCTGTGGATAATGAGAAGTTACTGAAATTGATGAAATAGTACCCGAAGTAGATCCTGCAACACGGACTATTTTAATCAAAGCCTCTTTACCCATCAGCACCGGCTTACAACCGGGCTTATTTGGTTGGCTAGACCAAGCGTGCAGTCAACATGAAGGCTTAATCATACCCGCCACGGCAGTGCGTAAAATTGGCCAACTGGAAGTTGTAAAAGTGCTTATAAATGAACAGCCACAGACTCGCCAAGTGCGTACAGGTGAGCATTACGGACAAAATGTAGAAATTCAATCCGGCCTGAATGAAGGCGAAATGGTCATCATTCAATAATCGGAGTTAATCATGAGCGAACATCAGCACATAAAATCAAGCACGAATAACAACACAAAAACAAGCATCATTACCCGTATTGTCAAACTATTTACCATTGGCTCACTTTCACCTATGCTAATTATTGCAGCTATCATGGCGGGAGCTGCTGCACTCATTCTGACACCGCGCGAAGAAGATCCGCAAATTATCGTCCCCGTTATGGATGTGATGATTGAATTTCCAGGTGCATCTGCAGAAGAAGTTGAAAAATTAGTCACCACACCTTTAGAGTCCTTATTAAAACAAATTGAAGGGGTAGAATATGTCTATTCTGCCGCCAGCTCGGGTATGGGCATGGTCACTGTTCGTTATTATGTCGGTGAAGAGCTTGAAAATAGCTTGGTCAAAACTTGGAGTAAGGTCATGTCTAACCAAGATAAAATGACTCCAGGCATTACCCGGTGGATTGTAAAACCGGTTAATATTGATGACGTACCCATTGTCCTGCTCAATTTATCTTCTGCTTCCAGCAATCAGAGTGAAATGTCCTTACGCCGCACGGCTGATGAGTTAATTGCCCGTTTACGTGATGTAGATAATGTCGCTAACAGCTGGGTCGTTGGCGGTGCACGCCGACAAATCACCGTGTACCCAGACCCTGCTGCGCTAGTTGCTCATGGCACATCCATCATAGAAATTATCCAAGCAATTGGTAGTGCTAATATCAATGTCGATGCAGGAAATTTTGCCAGCAATAATCAACAAGTTTTTTTAGAGGCAGGCCCACACTACTCAACACCGAAAGAGGTAGGTGCTACCGTTATTAAAAGTGCAGGAGGACGCTTAGTCTATTTACGTGATGTGGCTCGTATTCTCGACGGCGGAGAAGATAAAAATACTTATACACGTATCGGTTTTGGTCCCGCATCAGAAAAAATGCGCTTATTGGATATAAACCAAAAAATCACCGGACAGGCCGGCAAAGAATGGCCTACCGTAACGCTTGCGATTGCCAAACGCAAAGGCAGTAATGCCGTTCAGGTTGCTGAAGATGTCATTGCCAAAGCTAAAAGTTTTCAGGGCACTATCGTACCTAATGACATCACTATGTCCATTAGCCGTGATAACGGCGAAACTGCAAACAATAAAGTTAATGAATTAGTCGAACATTTAATGTTCGCTATCCTGATTATTGTTATTCTCATGATCTTTTCTCTAGGCAGCCGTGAATCACTGATTGTCTCGATTGCCGTGCCCGTAACCTTTGCTTTTACCCTACTTCTGGACTTACTGTTCGGTTATACCATCAACCGAGTGACCTTATTCGCCTTAATACTATCCCTTGGTTTACTGGTCGATGACCCTATCGTCAATGTCGAAAATATTCACCGACATTATTTATTACGCAATGAACCGCCACTCCAAGCCTTATTATCAGCCATTCAAGAAGTCTTACCACCAACAATTGTGGCCACTTTTGCCGTTATCTTAACCTTCTTACCGATGTTTTTTATTACTGGTATGATGGGGCCTTATATGGCACCTATGGCGTTTAATGTCCCAGTTGCCATGCTAATTTCACTGATTGTTTCTTTAACGATCACACCTTGGGCCAGCTATCTATTACTAAAACGCCATGACCATGATGACGAGCAAGGCTTCGATTTGCCTGAATTCAAGTCATAAGTGCATAACCCAGTAAATTTTTTATATCTACCCCAGTTAGCTCTTCAAAAGCTTCA
>NZ_FQTQ01000158.1 GCF_900128525.1 methanotrophic endosymbiont of Bathymodiolus puteoserpentis (Logatchev) | reverse complement strand
AATGTCTGAACTACAAAACACCTTATGAAGCTTTTGAAGAGCTAACTGGGGTAGATATAAAAAATTTACTGGGTTATGCACTTATGACTTGAATTCAGGCAATTCAAGTATTGGCAATTATCAAGTTTTGTGGAAGCAAATTAATCGCGTAATCGTAGCTAAAGCCACTCCCACAGAATAATGGCTCTATGGATTTAAATACTTATAAACACCCAAAGCAACCACCAACAAAACGACAACAAACCAGCCAATAATATCCATATATTGACGTAATTTTGACTCAAAGCGTTCGCCTCCCCATGCTAGTAAGCCTGCCACTAAGAAAAATCGCGCACCACGTCCAAAAAAAGAAGCTAAGACAAAAGGTAAAAAAAGCATAGATAAAGTACCTGCCGCAATGGTAAATACCTTATAAGGAATAGGTGAAAAACCAGCAATAAAAATAGCCCAAAAACCCCAGTCCTTGAACCACTGCTCCGCTAATTGGTATTTAGACCAATAATGCGTGCCCTCTAGCCAAGGTTGAATCATGTCAAATAAAAAATAACCAATAGCATACCCTAGCATTCCACCAAGAACAGAAGCTATAGTGGTAATAAGTGCTAAACGCCATGCTTTTTCTTGTTGTGCGAGAACCATAGGTGCCAACATTACATCTGGAGGCACGGGGAAAAACGAAGACTCAGCAAAACTTAAAGCCGCTAAATATTTAGTGGCGTGCCGGTGTTTGGAAAACTGAATAACTTTATCATATAGTTTTTTAAACATTATTTCTTACCCGATAAAAAAGGCACAAAACTCACCGGCTCTAAAGACTCTATTTCATACCCCGTTCGCGTACGAATAACCCTTTGCAACTCTTGCACACCTCGCTCTTTACCAATAGGAATCAGCATAATTCCGCCTACAGCCATTTGATCTAACAATGCCTGTGGAATTTCTGGCGGCGCTGCTGCCACTAAAATCCCATCATACGGTGCTTTTTCCGGCCAGCCCCAACCGCCATCACTGTGCAAATAACTCACATTACGCACTTGTAAATCCCACAGTCTATTTTTTGCTTGCTTATAGAGTGGCTCAATACGCTCAACTGAATATACATGATCCACTAATTGCGCCAAAACAGCTGTCTGATAGCCACAGCCCGTACCAATCTCCAATACATTTTTCATATGCCGATGATCGAGTAGTAATTCAGTCATTTTGGCTACAATATAAGGTTGCGAAATTGTTTGCCCGTAGCCTATAGGCAAAGCTGTATCTTCATAAGCTCGGCTCGCTAACGCATCATCCATAAATAAATGCCGTGGCACATTACGCATGGCATCCAAAATTTTATGACTACTGATACCCTGCTCAACCAAACGATCAATCATACGTTCACGCGTACGGCGAGAGGTCATACCAATCCCTTCTGTTTGTAATAAAGCTTTCATGCAGGTAACCAGTCCTTAATCATATCCAGTGCGTCATAACGCGTTAAATCTAATTGTAATGGTGTCACAGATACATAGCCTTGGCTAACTGCGTAAAAATCCGTTCCCGGACCAGCATCTTGCTCAGCACCTGGTGGCCCAACCCAATAAATAGCACGCCCTCTTGGATCTTGGCTTTGAATAACTGGCTCGGCTTTATGCCTTTGACCCAAACGCGTGGATTGAAAGCCCTTAATCTCTGACCATGGTAAATCAGGCACATTGACATTTAATAAAATATCTTTTGCCAAAGGTTGATCTAATAATCGTTGTAAAATAATCTGAGCGACGTTAACCGCTGATGCAAAATGCTGTGGATTACTACTAACCATAGACATAGCGACAGCTGGCAAACCTAAAAATCGCCCTTCTGTTGCCGCAGCAACCGTCCCCGAATAGAGCACATCATCCCCTAAATTCGCACCATGATTAATGCCCGCAAACACCATATCTGGCTCTTCTTTTAACAAGCCAGTAATCGCTAAGTGCACGCAATCAGTCGGCGTACCATCCACTTTAATAAAGCCATTGGCCATTTCATGCGCACGCAAGGGCATTTCTAAGGTTAAAGAATTACTTGCAGCACTGCGGTTTTTATCCGGTGCTACTACGGAAATATCGGCAAATGAGCGTAAGCCATCCGCCAGCGCAATCAAGCCTTGCGCCAAATATCCATCATCATTACTCAGCAGAATATGCATTTATTCATTAAACTCTATAAAATCAATTATATTAGCAATTAAACTGACAAAAAACAGCTCACGTGACCAATAAAACTGTAAAAAAAGAAGATAGCCACTTATTTCTTGAGGCCATTGGTAAAGTAAGTCCAATTAAATCGGATAAACATACCTTAGCGCCCACACAAAAACCTAAACCCTACCCGAAGAAAAACACCGCGCAGATTACCAATAAATTAACGCTTACACCATCAGAATCTGTTGATGCCTTATATGCTGAAGACACGTTAAGCTATACCGCACCAGGACTACAAAAAAATGTCCTAAAAAAAATGCGTCGCGGCCATTATGGGCTCGATGCTGAATTAGACCTGCATGGATTAACCAGCGCAGCAGCCAAACGAGAACTTATTAAATTTCTACATTTTTGCGAACAAGATGGCTACCGTTGCGTACGCATTATTCATGGTAAAGGCTACCGCTCAGAAAATAATTTACCCGTGCTAAAAAATGACATCAATATATGGTTAAGACAACACCAAGAAGTACAAGCATTTTGCTCCACCGCACAAAAAGATGGCGGTGCTGGCGCTGTTTTTGTCTTACTACGTTTATCTGATAAATACGGCGATCAGGATGACACCCAATACTAAACGATACCAAACGAAAGGCATCATGCCAATTTTATTAAGTAACCTTAAAAACCAAGAAATACTAAGATAAGCAACGACCGCAGAAGCCACTGCGCCAATCGACATAAAATCCCAGCTGACAGCCACATCTGACTGATATAATTCCAAAGCTTTTAAAGAGCCAGCTAAAGCAATCACCGGGATAGATAATAAAAAAGAAAACTTAGCTGCATTTTCACGCGTTAAGCCCAATAGCAAGCCAGCCGTAATAGTAATGCCTGAGCGTGATGTCCCTGGAATTAAAGCAATAGCCTGAAATAGACCAACCATAATCGCATCCACCAAAGTAATCTTAGTTCGCTGTTCTTTAGCGCGTTTTTCTGCCCACCATAAGAGTAATGCAAAGATAATAGTTGCGCCTGCAATAACTAAAGGTGAGCGTAATGCCTCCTGCATTGCATCAGATAAACCTATACCAACCAGGCCAACAGGAATTGTCCCTAACCCCACATACCATGCTAATTGAGCATCATCAGTAAAACCCTTGCCCATTAAAGACCCCAGCCATGCACTCATAATCTTAGCTAAATCTTTACGGTAATAAACAACAACGGCCGTTAAAGTTCCAACATGTACTGCCACATCAAACGCTAAACCTTGATCTTCCCAACCCAATAAGACTGGCAATAAAATTAAATGTGCCGAACTAGAAATAGGTAAAAATTCCGTCAATCCCTGTAAAACAGCTAAAGCAAGTGCCTGAAAAATATCCATTAAAAATACCCTGATAGAATAATCATAAAAAACAGTGATAAAATAAAAATCTATTTTACCTTTATTACTTTCCAGTGATTAACATTATGAATAAAAAAGTTTTCTTATTAAGCGCAATACTACTTAGTAGCACACTATTAACTGCCTGCTCAACTCTAACTTTATCAGAAAAGTCAGTAGAAAATACGATAGCAACAGATACGAATACTATTGTTATGAACAGTTATCCAACTCGTGACCGCGTAGAATATGTATTTAATTGCATTGCTAAACATGGCGGAAAATTAGACTATATCGTGCAGTATGCTTGTGGCTGTAAGATCGACAAGATTGCTGAAAAATTAACTTTCGCAGAATACGAAGCTGCCTCTACTTTTACCATGTTGCGTAGCACGCCCGGTGAAAATGGTTCCGTTTTTCGTGACCCAGCGCAATCTAAAGATTTGCGCACACGCTTAAAAGAAGCTGAGGCTTATGCAGAAAAAAGTTGCTTTGTAAAATAAGAAAACTATAAGGGGGCAGTGCTTCAAGCTATATTCAATGCACTGTTCCCCCATGAGCAAAGCCTCGTATGACTCATGCCCTAATGACATCAAGCACGCTAGGCTGTACGCTTATTTTTATACCAAAAAACACCTAATAAAATTAATACTAGACTGAAAATTACCATATTGCCTTGCTTAATATAATCAATAACAGTTTCACCGTAATAATAATATAAGCTGAAGAAGCTAACACTAGAGATAGTACAAGCAAGCCAATCAGATAACGCGAATTTTGTGAAATTCATTTTACCTAGTCCAGCGGTTAGAAATAACGCATTTCTGACACCAAAGGGAATAAAACGTCCTATAATTAATGTTATCATGCCATATTTCTGATAATAGGCTGAAATTTTAGCAACCCTCTCAGGCGGAGCCATGCTAGCAAAAAATTTAATTTTCAATAACTTAGGGCCCACCTTTCGACCCAGGCCATAACAAATTAAATCAGAAAAATAAGCACCTAAATAAACACCAAAAAATAACTGCACTAAGTATTCAGGGTGATTGCTTGCCAAAATAGCGGCTATAAATAGCATTGCATCTTCTGAAACGGGTATATTTAAGCCAGCCAAAAGCAAAGTGCCAAAAATAATAAAAGGCGCATATTGAATGTTAGCCTGAATAATTTGAATCAGTTCTTCCATTAGCTCTCTCTGTTTAATCTAAGTATCTGCAGGAATTGACAGTATTACAAGGTGTAATAAGGAATGCTAGGTAAAAAAGTGGGAGCAGCTTTAGCCACGATGTCGCGACTAAAGCTGCTCCCACAAAACAGTTATAACCCCATGCGATTAGGTGCGCTTCCTAAGCAGGCATTGAATCAATAACACTAACTAGCAACCGTTCTATACGCTGAATTGAAATATAATAAAGGCTCACCCTCATTACATTGAGAACTTTGAATTTCACCGATAATCACCCAGTGCGTCCCCGCTTTAACTTGCTGCACTACCGTACATTCAAGGCTTGCTAAACAGTTTTCAAAAACTGGTTGGCCTAATTCCCCTTCATACCAAGCAGTATTAGCAAAACGCTCTTCCATACTACTACCACCGGCAAATTGATTGGATACTTGCTCTTGAGCTGCCGTTAGAATATTCACGGCAAATTTTTTACTTTCTAAAATAGCAGCTCCCGTTTCTGACGTTTCATTGAGACAGACTAAAATTTGTGGCGGATCCATTGATACGCTGGCAAAGGAGGTTGCAGTCATACCTTGCTCTCCTTTAGAAGAATTTGCAGTTACCACTGAAACACCACTTGCCCAAAGTTTAAGTGCATTTTTAAATTCTTGATTATTAATCGCCATAACTCACCTCTTTTTAAATATTTGTTACTTATAACCTAAGTGTAAAATTCATACTTAGCACCGAATAAACCTGTGTTACTGCTTTATTCTTAATTGCATAATTTAATCACAAGACAGAGTTAAGGTATAATCATTTCACAATTTGATCAGGGACTATGATCTTATCAACAAACAACCCATTCCACTTACAAATAAATATACTTGGAGATGTTTATGCCCATAAAGAAAATGGCTGATTTAGATTTAAAAGGGAAGCGCATTTTAATTCGTCAGGACCTTAACGTACCTGTTAAAGACGGAAAAGTGACCAGTGATATTCGTATTCGTGCCAGTATTCCTGCCATTGAATTAGCATTAAAAGCCAATGCAGCCGTTATGCTAATGTCTCACTTAGGTCGCCCGACAGAAGGCGAGTTTGATAGCAATGCTTCATTACAACCTGTTGCGCAACGCTTATCTGAACTGTTAAATAAACCAGTACGTTTACAAAAAGACTGGATTGATGGCATAGATATTCAACCAGGCGAAGTGGTTTTATGCGAAAACGTTCGCTTTAATATTGGTGAAGGTAAAGATAGCGCTGAGCTCGGCAAGAAAATAGCTGCTTTATGTGATATTTTTGTCATGGATGCTTTCGGTACCGCTCATAGAGCCCAAGCCTCAACACATAGTGTTATTAAATATGCCAAAGTTGCTTGCGCTGGACCTTTATTATCAGCTGAACTTGATGCACTGGGTAAATCATTAAGTCACCCTGAAAAACCGCTTATGGCGATTGTTGGTGGCTCTAAAGTTTCCACTAAATTAACCGTTTTAAAATCACTTGCAGAAAAAGTAGACCAACTTATTGTAGGCGGTGGAATTGCCAACACCTTTATTGCAGCAGCGGGTTATTCAGTAGGAAAATCCCTTTATGAAGCGGACTTAGTCGATGACGCAAAAGCATTAATTGCTGCTGCAAAAGTCAATAATTCAGATATACCTATTCCTGTTGACGTTGTCTGTGCAAAAGAATTTTCTGATACTGCTGTCGCTACTGTTAAAAAAGTAACGGATATTGCCGATGACGATATGATTTTAGATATTGGCCCTGAAACAGCAAAACAATATGCTGAAAAATTAGCCACGGCAAAAACTATTGTTTGGAATGGCCCTGTAGGTGTTTTTGAAATTGAGCAATTTGCTAATGGCACAAAAGTATTGGCGCACGCCATTGCTGATAGCAGCGCTTACTCTATTGCTGGTGGTGGCGACACCTTAGCAGCGATTGATAAATATGCAATTAACGATAAAATTTCTTACACTTCAACGGGGGGTGGCGCTTTCTTAGAGTTCCTAGAAGGCAAAGAGTTACCGGCAATTACAGCACTCGAAGCTAAAAGTTAGAAATTATATCAGCGGCGTGAAATTAAATAGGTTAGCTTTTGAGCTTCGCTACTGAAGCTCCCAACCCGCGTATTGCTATCCCTATAATTTCCCGCCCACCCATATATTTGTAGCACAAAACGATCATTGTAAAAAATATTGCCTGAAATATTTATAGGCCTTAGCACAAATTACACTCCCTAAGCACTAAAAAATATCTTATAATACCTAGCTGAATTTTATTAAATCCATATAAAGGTTTAAAAATGGCAAGAGTTACCGTTGAAGATTGTTTAGATAATGTTGGCAACCGTTTTGAGTTAGTATTACTCGCAGCAAAAAGGGCGCGCCAACTAGAAAAAGGGGCTGAAGAATTTGTTCCGCGCGGCAAAGACAAAGTAACTGTTATCGCACTACGTGAAATTGCTGAAGGGCATGTCACCAATGAAAATATCGATATGTTACATCAAGTTGGAGAACCTTCCGATAATTACTTCTCATCACTCTAACCAATGAATGCTCAGGCCACTACATCTATTCCAAGTACCCCTGATAGTCCTGAGCACATTCTGTTTACTCAACTGAGTGCGCTACTCAGTGAATATTTAGAACCTCCCCAGCTTAAACAAGTTCAACAAGCTTACCAGTTTGGCGAACAACATCACTTAGGTCAATTCCGAAAAAGTGGTGAAGCTTATATTTGTCATCCTCTCGCTGTCGCAATTTCTCTCGCAAAAATGCGTATGGATGTACATGGCATTATGGCCGCCATTCTGCATGATGTCATTGAAGATACCGATGCTAGCAAACAAGATATCATAGAATTATTTGGTGATGATGTTGCCGAATTGGTCGATGGTGTCACTAAACTAACTCAATTAAATAGTATCACTAAAGCAGAAGCACAAGCAGAAAACGTACGTAAAATGTGCTTAGCGATGACTAAAGATTTACGCGTTATTATGGTCAAACTCGCTGACCGTTTACATAACATGAAAACATTAGGCGTAATGCGCCCTGATAAGAAATTTCGTATTGCCAAAGAAACACTAGATATTTACACGCCTATTGCTAATCGCTTAGGTATGAATAAGATTCGCCATCAGTTAGAGTCGCTCTGCTTTGAAGCGATGTACCCTATGCGTCATCGTATTCTAAAAGAAGCGATCAAAAAAGCACGCGGTCACCGCAAAGAAATCATTGAAACCATTAACAACTCAATACGAAACCGCCTAGAACAAGCCGAAGTTGTTTGCGAAGTACATGGCCGAGAAAAACACCTCTATAGCATTTATAATAAAATGCACCTGAAAAAACTTTCTTTCTCAGATATTTTTGATGTTTACGCTTTCAGAATTCACTGTGAAGATGTAGATACCTGCTACCGTATTTTAGGCATTGTACATAACCTATTCAATCCTATCCCAGGGAAATTTAAAGATTATATCGCCTTACCAAAAGCAAATGGTTACCAATCCTTACATACAGTTTTAATAGGCCCTTACGGTGTACCTATTGAAATACAAATCCGTACCCATCAAATGCACCGTATGTCAGAATCTGGTATTGCTGCGCACTGGTTATATAAATCTGAAAATGGTGAAAATACCAACTCCAAAACACGTGCAGCAGAGTGGGTACATGATTTACTAGAAATTCAAAAAACAGCAGGTAATTCACTCGATTTCATCGAAAGCTTAAAAATCGACTTATTTCCACAAGAAATTTTCGTTTTTACCCCACAGGGTAATATCATAAAACTACCACGCAAAGCGAGCATTGTTGACTTTGCTTATGCTGTGCATACTGATATAGGCAACTCCTGTGTTTCTGCACGCATTAATAAACGACTCGTTCCTTTGCAGTCCCAACTGGATAATGGCGTAACAGTAGAGGTGATTACAGCATCTTGGGCACGCCCCAACCCACTGTGGCTTAATTACGTTATAACCACTAAAGCGCGTACTGGTATTCGCTCATATCTCAAGCATTTCAAACAACAGGAAGCAATTAATTTAGGTCGCCGCCTATTAGAAAAAGAATTATCTGACCTTGGTAAGCACGTAGATGACATTACTGAAGAAATGCAAGCCCAGCTATTGACGGCACTAAAATACACAACGATGGATAACTTACTAAGCGACATCGGCTTAGGCAATAAAATGCCATTTTTAGTCGCTAAGCAGCTCAACCAAGAAGATATTCATGCCCAAATAAAACTAAACGACAACGAAACACGCAAGGAAAGTCCTCTTATTATTAAGGGAACTGAAGGCATGATCGTTACTTTAGCAAAATGTTGCCGACCTATTCCTGGTGATCCAATCATTGGCTACTTTAACCCCGGAAAAGGTATTGTTGTCCACAATCATGAGTGCCACAACACGCCAGACGGGCGTAAAAGACAAACCGACTGGCTAGAAGTTGAATGGTGTCCTGAAGCTTCGGGCGACTACCCTGCAGAAATACGTATCGAACTCGAAAACAGACGCGGTACATTAGCAACTATTGCCTCGACCATATCACAAATGGACTCCAACATAGAAAACGTCTATATTGCTGACCAAGATGCTCGTGTATCCGTTGATCTTGTTACTCTAACAGTAAAAGATAGAAAACATTTAGCTAATATTATGCGCCAATTAAAAAAATTACCTATTGTCTTAAAAATCACTCGAACAAAAGCCTAAGGAGTTACTCATGGAAAAACAAATCATTCAAACAGATGCTGCACCACAAGCAATAGGCACATACTCACAAGCGATTAAGGTTGATAATACTGTCTATTTATCAGGTCAAATCCCGCTAGACCCAGCAACGATGGAAATAGTGAGTGGTGATATTAGCGTACATATCCGGCGTGTTTTTGATAACTTACAAGCCGTCGCACAAGCAGCAGGCGGTGATTTAGCTGACATTGTTAAACTGAATGTATTTTTAACTGATTTAGCGCATTTTCCTATTGTTAATGAGATCATGGGGCAGTACTTCACACAACCCTACCCTGCACGCGCAGCGGTTGGTGTTGCCGCTTTACCTAAAGGTGTTGGTATAGAAATGGATGCCATTATGATTTTAAGAGCACCTGAATATCATTAAATATTGCTGCAACGAACTGGCATAGTCCGCTGCTAACCCCAATGCTGTTGACTTAAGAGTAAGGGATCAAAATTTAATCATATCCGCAAGCACTGCCAGTCCCTTGAGGACTGGTAGTGCTACATAACCTAAAGTTTTGGGTTTTACTGAATGCGCATTCCTAAGCACCCTCGCTCAACAAGAGAGAGCTTACGTCAACAAGCATTGACGGCTAATTCCCTCGCATATACTCATATACTTTACCCCTAAAAATATGGACTCACAGGACACCCTAAATCAGTCAGTCGCATCATTAAAAGGTATTGGTGGGCAATCTGTAGTCCGTTTAGAAAAATTAGACATACGTCGTATCTGTGATTTAATTTTTCACCTCCCTTTACGCTATGAAGATCGAACCCATATTCAAGCGATAAATTCCCTTAACCCTGGCTCTCACGCATTAATCTGTGCCCGCGTTATTTCCAGCACTATTCTCGACCGTGGGCGGCGTTCATTAGTCTGCCAAATTACCGATGATACTGGCTACTTAAGCTTACGTTTTTTTCATTTTAGCGCTAGCCAACACAACAACTTGAGCCCAGGCACTCTATTGAGTTGTTTCGGTGAAATAAAAGATGGCTACTCGGGCTATGAAATGATTCACCCCGAATACAAAATCATCAAAAATCCAGAAGATTGTATTACCAATGATACCTTAAGTGCTATTTACCCTCTTACTGAAGGGTTACGTCAATCCAGCATTAGAAAAGCGGTACAACAAGCATTAACTTTATATAACAATAACACTGAAGCATTACCGGACTTACTTCCCAGCGCTTTATTAAATCGTTATAACTATCCCAGCCTTGATCAAGCATTAAATACATTACATATGCCCGCTGCGGGAGTTTCTGTTGATACCCTACAAAACGGTCAAAACCCAGCTTTAACGCGCCTTGCATTTGAAGAATTTATTGCTCACCAGCTCAGTCAATTACATAAAAAAAAGAGCGAGCAACATTGGCAAGCACCCTTATTAAAAAGCACACAACAGCAGAGCAAGCAATTCCTCGATGGCTTACCGTTTCAACTAACCAAAGCACAGCAACGCGTTATTCAAGAAATAAAAGCCGACTGTAGCAAAAACAGTCCTATGCTACGCCTAGTTCAAGGCGATGTTGGCTCTGGAAAAACCGTCGTTTCTGCTTATGCCGCTTTACTGGCACTTAGTAGCAATTACCAAATTGCTATTATGGCGCCAACCGAATTATTGGCCGAACAACATTTACGCAATTTTAGTCAGTGGTTTAAAAGTTTTGACACGCAAATTATCTATTTAACTGGGCAACTTAAAGGTAAAAAACGCGAACATGCTTTAACAGCTATCAATGATGGGAGTGCCGGCCTGATTATTGGCACTCATGCTTTATTTCAAGATGCGGTGAATTTTGCTCGCTTAGGCTTGATTATTATTGATGAGCAACATCGTTTCGGCGTTAATCAACGTATGGCTTTAAGAGATAAAGGGCACAATAATAATAGTAAGCCACATCAGTTAATTATGACCGCAACCCCCATCCCTAGAACCTTAGCCATGCTGAATTATGCAGATCTGGATATTTCAATTATTGATGAATTACCACCCGGTAGAATTCCAGTCGTCACACGTGCTATTGCTTCTGAACGTCGACCGGAGATTATTGCCAAAATTACTAACTGGGTTAAGCAAGGGCGACAAGCCTACTGGGTTTGTACTTTAATTGAAGAATCAGAAGTATTACAATGTGAAGCTGCCGAAGATACTGCAACCATGCTTGCTGAAATGCTACCGCATGTACGCATAGGTTTAGTGCATGGCCGCATGAAAGCAACAGAGAAAGACCAAGTCATGCAGGCCTTTAAAGCGCACAAGCTGGATTTATTAGTTGCCACCACAGTGATTGAAGTCGGGGTTGATGTCCCAAACGCGGGGTTAATGATTATTGAAAACCCTGAACGCCTAGGCTTATCTCAACTCCACCAATTACGCGGCCGCGTTGGGCGTAGCACTGAAAATAGCTTTTGCATTCTTATGTATCAATCCCCGTTATCCAAAACCGCAGGCGAGCGCCTTAATATATTAAGAGAAACTAGCGATGGTTTTCTTATTGCAGAAAAAGACTTAGAATTACGTGGCCCTGGAGAAATGATGGGGACCAAACAAACCGGTCAACTGCAATTTAAAATAGCCAATTTAGAACGTGATGCCGCCTTATTAGAGGACGTTAGTGCTGCGGTTAAAATTATTCAAGAAACTTGCCCAGAAAATATTCAGCCTCTCATTGAGCGCTGGCTAGGTACCACCACCAAATATGCAGAGGTTTAACTCGATTGCGCAATATAAGTAGTTTATACAGCAAAGAACCCACCTGGTTTTGTAATCGCTTAAGAAGTCGTTTAAATATTCCCAATAATGCTGCTTCATGGGTTTTTGAGGCTGGCTCGATTACTCAGCGCTTAAGAAATTACTACGGCCAGCACGTGCGTGTGCAAGTATTAAACAACACTTGGCAGCGCTCATTTATATCAGAAAGTCGACTACTAAAATTACCTCAAGCAAAATATTCACTAACTCGTGAAGTGCTATTACTGGTTGATGATACACCGCTAGTACTTGCGCGTACTATATTGCCTAAACGTACAATTCAAAGCGCACAGCACAACTTATCACATTTAGGTTCACGCCCTTTAGGTGAGGTTATTTTTTCTTACCCAAAGCTCGAACGTTTAGCGCTAGAAATCAGTCATGTTTCTCATCGCGCATGGCACCCTGAAATACAACAGTTAACCCAAATACAGCAGCCCTTATGGGGACGTAGAACGATTTATGCTATTCACCATCACCCAATGCTCGTTAGTGAATTCTTTTTACCCGAAATTTTAAATCATTAAAGAAGGATAATATGCGCTACTTACACACTATGGTCAGAGTAAAAGACTTAACCGCCTCACTGCATTTTTATTGCGCTCAACTCGGCTTACAAGAAACGCAGCGCATAGAAAATGAAGCAGGTCGTTATACTTTAGTTTATTTAAATGCACCAGGAGATGCTGAACAAGCAAAAAGTAACCACTCACCCTTACTGGAGCTAACCTATAACTGGGATACCGAAGATTATACCGGCGGTCGCAACTTTGGCCATTTAGCTTTTGAAGTAGATAATATTTATAGTTTTTGCCAAGACTTACTAGACAAAGGCATTATTATTAACCGTCCACCGCGCGATGGTTATATGGCATTTATTCGCTCGCCCGATGAAATTTCTATTGAATTACTACAAAAAGGTAACCGACTGCCACCTGCCGAACCTTGGGCATCCATGCAAAGCACTGGATCTTGGTAGTTTGTCTGATTTAAAAAAACACCCTACCGAGAAAAATCTATTAACTTCCATTCTCACAAAAAAAACGCCGAATGCAAATAATGCATTCGGCGTTATAAAGTATAAATATGATAACGAGGAGAAATCATAATTTATTGGTACAACAAGGAGAATAAACTACATAAAAACTTTAATTAAATTAACTTTGTAAACGTCTTGTTAGGTGCACATTACTAAAAATAGCAGCCGCGGCGAATACGACAGCTGAAATAATAAAAGCCCCTGAGATAAAACCAAAAATTCCAGTAACAAATAATAAGCCAACTAAGATATCTTTTTGTAAATCAGTCATGGTGTGTTTCCCTTAACGGTAAAAGTAATTAATTTAAGTAACTGATGCGTACTATACAGCAACATAAAGAACCTACAATATACTGAATTAGCATTAGCTTGTTTCCATAAAAGAAACAATATTCCTTGCGCTTTTATTAAGTAGTTCACGTTTTGCATTTATAAATTACCCATCAACCCTATATTAAGACTCAAGCACCGTATATGCTCAATATTATCTGGATCTTCTTTTTTATTAGTGCCTTTATCACAGCACTATTCAAGCTATTCTACTTAGGCGAGCATGCCATCTTTACTGAGTTAATGAGCGCTTTGTTTACCATGTCTAAAACGGCCTTCGAGATTTCCTTAGGTTTAACGGGGGTACTTGCCTTATGGCTAGGCATTATGCGCATAGGTGAGCGCAGTGGTTTTATCGATTTATTGACGCGCGGCTTAACGCCTTTATTTAGTAAACTAATGCCCGAAGTGCCAGCCCATCACCCGGCACTCGGTGCTATGGTTATGAATATATCCGCTAATGCACTTGGGCTAGATAATGCCGCTACACCATTGGGTATTAAAGCGATGCAGGAGTTGCAAACATTAAACCCCAATAAAGAAACTGCCAGTAATGCGCAAATTCTATTTCTGGTCATTAATACCTCAGCCGTCACTTTATTTCCCATCACTATTTTTACCTACCGTGCTCAATTAGGCGCAGCACATCCAACTGACGTATTTATTCCTATTTTATTAGCCACTTATATGTCTACACTTTGTGGCTTATTAACCGTTGCCTGGGTACAAAAACTTAACTTATGGGATAAAACTATCCTCGCCTATTTAGGCGGTTTCAGTTTATTGGTAGCGGGAATACTTTATTATTTCGCACAACTTAATCAGGAAGACATGCTTGTGCAATCCGCATTAATTAGCAACCTTATTTTATTTACTCTGATTATTATTTTTATTGCAACGGCAGTTTACAAAAGAGTCGATGCTTACCAGGCCTTTATTGAAGGCGCACAAGAAGGTTTTCAAACAGCGGTTGTTATCATTCCTTATTTAGTTGCCATGTTAGTCGCAATTGGTGTTTTTCGTGCCAGTGGCACATTAGAGCTACTGATGAATGGGTTACGTTTTGCGGTGCTACAAGCGAATTTAGACCCACGTTTTATTGATGCCATGCCAACCGCATTAATGAAACCATTTAGCGGTAGTGGCGCACGCGCAATGATGGTTGATACTATGCAAACCTTTGGTGCCGATTCCTTTGCTGGGCGTTTATCATCTATTGTGCAAGGGAGCACTGAAACGACATTTTATGTTTTGTCAGTTTACTTCGGTGCGGTAGGTATTAAAAATATTCGTCATGCGCTAACTTGTGGGATAACAGCTGATTTTGCGGGAATTATTTCTGCAATCTTTATCGCATATTGGTTTTTCGCCTGATTATCGCTTAGAAATACACACTTAATAGAGCCAGAAACTTTAGGTCATGCAGCACTGCCAGCCCTAAAAGGACTGGCAGTGCTTTCGCATATTATGAAATTTTTATTCCTTATTTTAGGAATTGACTAGATTAATTATCTACTCGGTATATAGGTTAGATTAGAAGCACCATTACTATCAAAAGCTACCTGTACCAACGGAAAAGCACTTGCATTCCATTTATAAATTGTAATCCCTGAAGATACCCCATGTAACTTCTCTTTACAGCCAATAATACTATTCACTTGATCAAGAGTCATTCCATTTTTAATTTGCTGATATTTTTCTAAAGTAATGTGCTTATCTGTACATACATCATCAACAGATCTACTATTTGAAGGGTTCTGAGAGTATCCGATAATATCAAAACTACCTGCATTATTGAGTCTTAACTGAGCATCATACACGTAACTATTACCAACTTTTACCGTGGGAATAGTTAAAATCCCAGAATCAGTATGAAACTCTGACTCTGCCACAGATGTTTCAACAAAACTAAGCGACAAAAATAGTGAGACTAAACAAAACCCTGATTTATTCACTTTTAAATTCCTTAAAATTTGATCACAATGATTTAAAATATAAAGCCGATTCAACCTATTTAAGAAGACACCCAACATCTGCATCCTAATTGATAAAGCAAAAAATATCCACTCGTAATTTAGCTGTGTGATAATAGCTGATTTTGCGGGGATTATTTCCGCAATCTTTATCGCATATTGGTTTTTCGCATCATGTTAGTTCACCTAAGAACCCTCGGTTGTCGTCTTAATGAAGCAGAATTGGAAAGTTGGGCACAAGCTTTTCAAAAAGCAGGTCACAAAATTACCCGCGAACAAAATGAAGCTCAGCTGATTATTGTTAATTCTTGCGCCGTCACACAAGATGCCGTACGCAAATCACGGCAACTTATTCGCCGCATCCATAGAGATAATCCGAGCGCAAAAATCATTGCCAGTGGTTGTTATGTCACGCTTAATACTGATGAAGCTGCACAATTATTAGGTGTCGATTTAATTGTGAGTAATCAAGATAAAGACCGTCTAGTCGAACTTGCTATGCAAGAATTAGATATTCCAACCATGCCAGCGATGTCCACCGAACCCGGTGAAACTTCTTTATTTAGTCGAGGCCGACAGCGCGCTTTTGTGAAAGTACAAGATGGCTGTCGTTACCGTTGTACCTTTTGTATTGTGACCGTTGCACGCGGTGAAGAAAAAAGTACAACAATTGAACAGATCGTTCAAGATATCAATCGACTGGTTGAACAAGGTATTAAAGAAGTTATTTTAACTGGCGTACATTTAGGCGGCTATGGCTCAGATATAGGGCAAAACTTAGCGCACCTAATCACTGATATTTTAGAACAAACCACCATCCCGCGTTTACGTTTAGGTTCTTTAGAGCCGTGGGATCTACCAGATAACTTCTTTGCTTTATTTACCAACCCACGTCTTATGCCACATTTACATTTGCCTTTGCAAAGTGGCTCAGATAGCGTTTTGAAACGTATGGCACGCCGCTGTAAAACTGAAGAGTTTACTCAGATTATTGCCGATGCGCGCGCGCAAGTACCCCATATAAATATTACTACTGATATTATTGTTGGTTTTCCAGGTGAAACAGAGCGAGAATGGCAAGATAGCTTTGCTTATATTAAAAGCATTGGGTTTGGCCATATCCACATTTTCACTTATTCGATGCGCACCGATACAAAAGCTGCAACATTGCCTGAGCAAGTACCTAATACAATTAAAAAACAACGCAGCCAACAATTACATAAACTCGCAGAAAAAATGAAACAGGACTTTTTCATTCAAAACCAAGGGCATACTTTTAAGATTTTATGGGAAGGTCAAAAAGAAAAAATCAACACGCAAAGCCATAAAGTGTTTGGCTACACACCCAATTATTTACGCGTTGCTACAATTATAGAGAACAGCCAGTCATTAGAAAATCAAATTTTTGAAGCTAAAATCACTGAGCTTTCTCCAGAGTATCTTTTGACGGAACTTGTTTAAGGCCATCACAGTGATAGACAAACCCCATCATCGTTTGCTTGGTTTTGGTGCTAGTTAACTGAGCATTTTCATCAAACTGCTGGTGTATATAAACAAGGTTTCCTCCCATGTCATAGGCTTTATTCTTCATTTGATTAGCCACGCCTTTATGAATATCAGCATCTGACATAAAATCACCTGAGACCATGCCCCCATCAGAAGCGGAAGTCTGCCCTATAAACTGGCAGACTTCTTTTTTAGGTTGCACATAAATCAGTTGTACAATGCTTGCACCTTCCTTTAACTCAACCGCGCAAGCACTTACCATCAAGGTAAGTAGTGGCATCATTAACTTTAACTTGAAAAATCTCAAACCACTATTATTCACCTTTTTTCTCTCATTTATTTTTTAAGTGTATTATCTTGCTTTAAGGGTTCAGACACCTTTACAAACTCATCCTGTCTAAAAAAAGCCAAAATAAGATGAGTAAGAATACTTTTTTGCTTAGTAGTAAAAATATATTGCGCATGCTCTCTACCACTTAATATTTCAAGCCTTTTGGGATTATTAGGAGCTTGATCAAAATTAGCTTTAATAGCATTAATAGAAGGCTCCTCTTCACTAGCAATAAATAATAAATAACCTTGCAACTTTTCTGGCTCAGCAATAAAAGCAGGTGATAATAAAACCATTCTATTAATATCTTTAGGTTCAGATGCTACACTCGCTTTAGCTGCCGCACTCGCTCCCATGCTTGCACCCAAAATATTAACCTGCGTGATACCCTGCTCTTTTAAAAATTGCACTGCAGCTAAAATATCTTCATATAAAGCACCCGACTTGCTCCCTAAAGTAGATTTACCATAGCCTCTGAAATTAATAGCTAAAACAGTGAAATCTTTATCAATTAAACGCTCTCGAATTTCGCCCCAACTATCTTTATCAAATACGGCACCATGAGCTAAAATAACACCTACTGGTCCTCGTAAGGTAAAGTCTGCTTGGATACTGGCATTATCAGCAGTAGAAAAAACCACCTCTTTAGCTGAAATATTTACGCTAAAAAATATGGCTACAACAACAAATATACGTATCATACAAATATCCTTTAAATGTGTAAAAATAGACACATAGCAGGCTACGCAACTATTTTTACAGCGAAGAAACTGGACAAAAAAACAAGTCTGTTTCGGAGGTTATAAAATTCTCAGCCCTTAAGCAAAACAGATAATCGAATACCCCTACCCATTCATAAATTCCTATCACTACGTCACATTAACATACATATTTAGAACAAATCACCTATTTCCTGCTAAACTTGGAACTCTTCTTATATCACTAATTTTTCATTTCTCATGACCCACTTTTCTCATCATGTCTTAGCTATTAACCAAGCAGCTGATGCAATACTGAAACATAAAGTTAATAGCTTACAGGTCATTCCTGCCGTCGCTATTAAATTGTTACGGTTAACGCATGATGAAAATGCCAATGTCGGTGATTTATCACTGTTGATAGAAACCGAGCCGACACTTACGGCAAAAGTGTTGCGTAATGTTAACTCTGCTGCCTTTGCTTTAACCCATAAAGTTACTTCAATTAAGCGTGCGGTCAATATTTTAGGCTTTTCTGCGGTACGCCAACTAGCGTTAAATCAATTATTTTATAACAAACTGATAGACCATAAATCTAAGCAACAATTTGACCAACTTTTTTTCTGGCAGCATTGTTTATTTGTCGCCTCACTCAGTCGTGCTATAGCCACCGTATTAAAACATCCAGACCCTGACCTTATTTATACAGCTGGGCTGATGCATGATATAGGTAAAATAGTATTAGAAGCACACGGTAAAGTAAGCTATAGCGACTTTATCCTAGCCTGTAAAAATGATGAGCAACCAACACTATTAGGGGAACAAGACTTCTTCGGCTTAAACCATGCGGAAATGGGCTATACATTCTGCCAACAATGGGATATTCCCGAACAAATTAGCGCTATCGTTTATTGTCATCATGAATTACCTGATGACAATAGCCCTTTTGCTATTTATAAACGCGATATTGCCATTGTTAACTTTGCTAATTATATTGCTTGGCTACAGGGTATAGGCTCTATTGCGCGTAACAACCCACCTGAACTACACTCAGAAACATCCAAATACCTTGCTATAGAAAAACTAGACTTGGAAACCTTGCTCAATCATGTTGATCGAGAAATGCAACATACCCGAGAATTTTATGGCATACAGTTCCCTAATATTAATCGTTTACGCGCTGCACTCGTGCAAACTACACTACTGCTAAGTACCCATAACAAACGTAACAGCAATGCGAGGATACACACTGATGATATTTCCATTACCAGCCTGACTACACCACACAAAAGCTTAATATCAAGCGAAATAGTTCCATGGACATTAACTGTTATTCAAAAAGATTTTGCTTTTGAACGCTTGCTTATGCTAGATATTAACCCTAAACAACGCAGCTTAGCCGCTACGTATACATGGCCAGAAACACTGGATAAAAATAGTTTACAAGCATTCAGTGTCAAACTTGATGAGCTACCCAGCACTATTTTAAGCAGCTTACGCGAACGTAACGCTATCATTATTAATACCCATAATAATAAAAATAGCTCGATCCTCAAGCAATTTGGTGTTGAAGAATTTCTTATTGTGCCAGTGCTAAGTCATAACCGACTCGTAGCGCTGCTATATGCAGATAAGCACAAAACAAATACGCCAATGACAGAATACTGCGTAAATCAAATCCTCCCTATCATTCATGAACTGGGAGTCGCCTTAGCAAACGCTAAACGCTTTGCACTAGAAAAGAAAAGAGCCGAACTCGACTCATTAACAGGTTTATTAAATAAACGCATGGTCACTGACTGTTTAACGCAAACTTTTGAGTTAAAACCTGAACAGCTAAGTAAAGTCGCTGTTGGCTTTATTGATATTGATTTCTTCAAAAAGTTTAATGATACTTGCGGCCACCAAGCGGGGGATGATGTACTCAAAATCGTTGCCCAAATTATGCGCACATTAACACGTCCTAGTGATTTTATTGGCCGTTATGGTGGCGAGGAATTTGTTTTTGTACTGCGCAATACCGACAAGCAAGGCGCTTATAGTTACGCAGAACGTATCCGCCAAGAAATTGAGCGTAAGGGCATCATTCTTAGCCAGCGTTTTCAAGGCCATACTCTCACCGTGAGTATAGGTGTTAGTTTATATAGGCCTGATTTCACCAATTACCAAGAAATGGTCGAAGTCGCTGATAGCGCAATGTATGACGCAAAGCATGATGGGCGAAACTGCATTAAAATCAAATAGCAACAACCCATATTATCAGACTCCAACCTAGAAAATACTCGACTTTTTAGGATAAAATCCAAGTTTATTTCAAGATAACAGTTAGTCCCTTTAATCTAATATCTGGAGAAGTAATCTATCCTGAATTCAAGTCATAAGTGCATAACCCAGTAAATTTTTTATATCTACCCCAGTTAGCTCTTCAAAAGCTTCATA
>NZ_FQTQ01000157.1 GCF_900128525.1 methanotrophic endosymbiont of Bathymodiolus puteoserpentis (Logatchev) | reverse complement strand
TAAATCGGGTAAGGGCTAGTTTCTCTCCAGCCCTCCCCACACCACCCTGCATGCGGCTCCGCACAGGGCGGTTCATCGCCATTATGAATAATGGAACTTAACCCATTGGTCTTTAATCGAGACTAGGCCTTGCGACTCTAGCCACTTGTTATTTAAAGCCAGTTGTACCGCCTTGGTTTTTGCTAGGCGGTAATATCCCTTTGAACTCATACCCAAACTGATTGCCACTGATTTGGAAACGCCTAATCGCATTAGATTATGAATACGTGTGCGTATTCTGCGCCATTGTTTTAAATAGCACATCCTGATACGTCGCCGTATCCATTGATCCAGTAGCGGAATCGGTCGGTAGTATTCGCTCAACCCAAAGTAATTTCCCCAGCCTTGAAGATATTGCCTGAGTTTTTCATACCGATATGCCCAGCTGACTCCCCACGAACGCCCCGTTAATTCACGGATGCGGTGCTTGAAGTTGGCGAGACTTTTCGGACTCCAGACAATCTTCTTGCCTTTAAAGGCAAAGCCCAGAAAACACAGATGCTGACTGCTGACCACTTGGCTTTTCTCGGTGTTGATGGGAAGCTTTAGCGTTTCCAGATAGGCAGTGACTTCGGTTTTAATACGCTCTCCTTCCGTTAAGGATTTGACGCTGATGACAAAATCATCCGCGTAACGTGCAAAACGATAGCCTTTGCTTTCTAAATAACGATCAAGATCATCCAGCATGATATTGGCGAGCAAAGGCGAGAGTGGGCCGCCTTGTGGTACGCCGCATCGCGTTGGCTCACGTTGCCCCTTGATGCTCACCTCGGCACGCAGATATTTCCCAATCAGTGCCAGCAGTTGCTTATCAGTCACCCATTTGCCGAGTCGGTTCATTAATAAGTCATGATCGACTTTATCAAAGAACTTAGATAAATCAATATCCACGGCATAGCCATAGCCGTCTTTAATACCTTTCTGCACGGATTTAACGGCATCATGCGCAGAGCGGTTAGGACGAAATCCATGACTGTGATCTGAAAAATCAGGATCTATGAGGGGCTGTAACACTTGTGTGATGGCTTGCTGGATCACTCTGTCATGCCCCCTGTGTCAGAATAGTTGCCGCCTCTAAAATAAACTTTAGAGGAAAGAAAAATGAGTCCAAAATATACCGAAGGATTTAAAATACAAGCGGTAGAAAAAGCCCTTAACCGATCACCTGAAATATCACTGACAGAGATGGCAAAAACATTGGGAATAAGTCGTTCAGCTTTGCAACGATGGATTACTCAATCTAAGAACCATCAATTGGAAAATATTTCTGGTAATACAGCCTCACTTGCA
>NZ_FQTQ01000156.1 GCF_900128525.1 methanotrophic endosymbiont of Bathymodiolus puteoserpentis (Logatchev) | reverse complement strand
ATGAAGCTTTTGAAGAGCTAACTGGGGTAGATATAAAAAATTTACTGGGTTATGCACTTATGACTTGAATTCAGGTTCCCTTAAAGCATGGCGCATAGCATCATTGACTACTTCAGAAACGGATTGATGAGTAGAGGCCGCTTTAATCTTTAAAGCATGATGAATTGAGGGTTCAAAATAAACAGTTGATCTTTTTGATAGCTCACTCATAGTAAAATCCTCTTAATAAAAGAGCGTCATTTATAACGTTATAGAGTTATAGCGTCAAGGGGGTGTTTGTAACTGGTTGCTAAGATCAAAGAAAAATGGAGTGCTTTAAAGTATCGGGTTTGATTGAATATGCATTTTTTAGGGTCGTTCGTGAATCAATCGAGTCTGACCCTTTTGGTTACTTTTGGTTAGACCCTTTTGGTTTACTTCGTTGCTGCCGATCTGATCCGTTAGCTTGATTCAAGGAAGGAATTAAAGCTCCAGGTTCTTTGTAGTAGTCTTTTATAGAATCAATTAGAGTTTTTATGATGTGCGGACGTGTGTGCTTCTCTGGTGGTTCAAACCAACGTGGTGTATCAGGGCTATGTCCGCAATTATTACCATCCATTTAAAAAAAATAGCAGAATGACTAATTAAAAACGTGACATAGTTCCGCATTTTTTAAACATACTTATTTTTAAGCCAAATCCTATAAAAATAAGCTATATGCCTTATTTTCAGGTACTTGAACGATAATTAAATTTAAAATTCTATTTTTCCAGCGGCAATGATTGCAGTTGTATAATATTTGTACAATCTAATCTATAGCCTTTATCAACAAAGGCTTGAAGCGGTTACACAAAAATAACTCACAAAGTTATCCACAGAAAATGTGAGTAACTGTCATTTAACTGTAATAAGTACCTGTGCTTAACGCTGTTTAAGTCTGATTTATCCCCAAATAACGCTAAAGAATGACACAGGTTTGTTTTGTGTTGGGAGTGCTTTGATGCGTGAGTTTAAGGTGGTTATCCAGTGGGAAGGTGGTGCTTAATAGTAATTATTAGGCGTTTTTCCCCATACCAGTTATTTGATGATTTTGGGTTTATTTTTCATTTTAATTTTAATGTTTTCCGCGTTTTTAATAGCATCTTCTCTTTGCCCAGATAAGAAATTTGTTTTTCTCGTATCTGTACTATCGTAAGCGTCAATTAAACCACACATTCTTAACCGCCTAAAATAAGTGCAAACTAAGCTTTTCATTTCAAAATGGGA
>NZ_FQTQ01000155.1 GCF_900128525.1 methanotrophic endosymbiont of Bathymodiolus puteoserpentis (Logatchev) | reverse complement strand
GACTTAGCGAGTTTTATCAGTGCTATAGTTGCTTCAATCTCAGCATTCTCATCTCTAACGGGTATCCCGTTATCATCTTCAACGCCAGCGGTCATCCACCAGTTGCGCCAGTGTTCAGCGTCATCATACTCATTATAAGTTGTTGATGTACCTGTTTTAGGAGAACCGATGGCGATACAGTAGTCTGCCATTCTAGAATAACCTATCGTCATATCACGTTCATAGACCAGCTCACCCTTATCATTCTCTGTTAACGGGTCTCTGTGGTTTGCTATATTGCTCACTATTGCAACGTAGGATATACCTTGACAAGGTACAACATAGTCAAATGTTGCCTGATTGGTTGTCCACTCAACACCTGCAACAGGGGCTTTAACCTCTAACGCGGGTATCATTATCGCAGCACGTCTTTCCGCTTCTGCTGCTGCGGCTGCGGCTTGTCTAGCTTTCTCTGCGGCGGCTTGTTTAGCTAGTTTAGCGTTAATGTCTGCTAATTCACCTGGGTACTGGTAGATAAGCCAAGACTCATCATCTAACAGCATTTGCTCAATTGCGCCTTCATCTTCCATTGGGTATTTGACCTTTGCCAAATGCCACATCGCAATCCAGTCTATAATCCCCTCGGTTGTCGCAGCAGTCATGTGTGGGTAATTTGTACTGATGTGTTCTCTGGCGTACGCAATTATCCTAGCTCTACGCTGTTCATAAGTGTAATTAGGGTCTGAACGGGTCCTATCAGTGTATTGTGCCCACATCTCCTTACGCCCTTGGTCACGTGTCTCCTTGTTACTGCTGTGCACCTTAGACCATATCCCAGCCCAAGTGGACATTGATTGCTCCCACGTCTTTGCCTGTACCTGTCCAGACAGTAGTATCAAGAATAATAGGGGTAGTAATTTTAATTTTTTCATTTTAGTTCTCCAGTTGTTTAATGTTAAATAACTATTTTATA
>NZ_FQTQ01000154.1 GCF_900128525.1 methanotrophic endosymbiont of Bathymodiolus puteoserpentis (Logatchev) | reverse complement strand
TGCCATACATCCAACTCAGTCCAATTGGAGATTGGAAATACACGGATACTTTCACCTTGATCAATTCTGCCGTTATAAATATTCCATAGTTCGGGGCGCTGATTTTTAGGATCCCAGCCATGATTTTTATCACGGAATGAATACACGCGCTCTTTAGCGCGTGATTTTTCTTCATCACGACGTGCGCCTCCAAAAGCAGCATCAAATTTATATTTATTCAATCCTTGCTTTAAAGCCGTAGTTTTCATGATATCCGTATGTTTTTTACTACCATGCGTAAAGGGACCCACGCCCTGGTCAATGCCATCCTGGTTTGAGTGAACCAATAAATCCCAGCCTAATTCTTTGATATATTTATCACGAAATTCAATCATTTCTTTGAACTTCCATGTGGTATCAACATGCATTAAGGGAAAAGGCGGTTTGCCTGGATAAAACGCTTTGCGCGTTAAATGCAACATAACAGCCGAATCTTTACCGACGGAATAAAGCATAACAGGGCGATCGAATTCAGCAGCAACTTCACGAATAATATGGATGCTTTCGGCTTCGAGTTCTTTTAGGTGAGTCAGTTTATGGTTATTCATCGGTAGTCATTCCAAGTAAGGTAAAGGTTTGATGAGCATGCGGCCTAAGTATAAATTAAGGATTCAAATTCATCGGTCATAGTATTAATGTTCAGTGGCTTTAAATACCAACATATTCAATCAGGCCTCAAGTAAAACCTCTGCTTTAATTCATCGATCATTGATGCTGGCTAAGACTTAGTTCTGGTTGGTTTCAGCATAATGCCTAGTGTTAAGCCGCCTAACTATCGTAATATGACATATAAAATCTGTGCATATACCATATTCTACTCCGGCCTCCGGCATGCTATAAAAATTCACCTGTTTAGGTGTAAGATCAAAATATTTAATTTTATTGAACTGCACTTGGGTTAGATGCATCAGCACCTAACCCATAAACAGTTTCAGTAGGGAAAACCTCTAAATAATCTTTTTTTACTCATATTGCCGTTTTATAGTAATACTTTCTGTAATTTTTATTATAAATTACAGAAAAACAAACCTATCGTTACCGGACATAGTTTGCATGCCTTGCTATCCGCTTAAATTTCAATTTGGATCAAAGCTTCACCTGGCGTTACTCGGTCACCTTTTTTAATATGTACGTTAGCCACTCGACCCGACACCTGAGCCTTGATTTCAGTTTCCATTTTCATCGCTTCAATAATAAATAAAGTATCTCCAATCGCCACCTGATCACCTTCATTCACCATTACATCAACTACATTACCTGGCATTGAGGTACTAATATCACCTGGTCCTCTACTTGTTGGACGGCCTAATTGATTTTGCCCCGAATATTCATTTAAAGATTGTAATAAGACCTCCTCAGGCATACCATCAACCGTTAAATATAAATGACGTTGATTTTGCTCATGTGGCCCAGCACCTGTTAACTGAATATTATAAGTTTCGCCATGTAAGCTAATATTAAATTCAGTTGCTAAAGGCACAGAAGAACCAGCTGTTGCCTGCCCTTGAGCCTGTAGAACTTCTGGTTCTAGGGTCCCCAATTCACGTTGCTCTAAGTACGTTTGACCTATATCAGGGAACATCGCAAAAATCAGCACGTCTTCTTCATTTTTTGCAAATGCCGTCGATTCTTTGCGTAAACTGGCCATTTCATCTTTAATCAAGTCCGCTGGGCGCACATCAATCACAGTTTCATTACCTATCGCCTGCTTACGTAAACCAGTATCTACATTTCCAGGCGCACGTCCATAACCACCTTGAAGATAGCGCTTCACCTCGTTAGTAATGCTTTTATAACGCTCGCCCGTGACCACATTAAGTACTGCCTGAGTGCCAACAATTTGTGAGGTCGGCGTGACTAAAGGGGGATAACCCAAGTCTTTACGTACTTTAGGAATTTCTGCAAATACTTCATCAATACGCTCTAGAGCCCCTTGCTCTTTTAGCTGGTTGGCCAGATTAGACATCATGCCACCCGGCACTTGACTTAATAATACGTCAGTATCGACACCCGAATAAGCACTCTCGAACTGGTGATATTTTTTACGTACTTCTTTGAAATAGTCAGCAATCTCTTTTAATAAAGCCATATCCAAATCGACTTCATAACCCGCTTCACGCAAAGCCACAGCCATAGTTTCTGTCGGTGGATGGCTGGTTCCTCCCGCAAAACTGGAAATAGCCGTATCAATATGCTGACAACCCGCTTCAACCGCTTTTAGCTGGCACATTGTTGACATGCCCGAAGTTGAATGTGAGTGTAAAAATAACGGCAAGTCGACTCGCTCTTTAAGGCGGCTGACTAATTGTTCAGCAGAAAACGGTGTTAATAATCCCGCCATATCTTTAATCGCAAGACTATCACACCCCATGTCTTCCAACTTTACTGCCAATTCTACAAAACTGTCCAACGTATGCACAGGGCTAACCGTATAACACAAGGTACCTTGCGCATGTTTCTGGTTACGCTTAACTGCATTTACCGCAGTGATTAAATTGCGTTCATCATTCAGCGCATCAAACAGGCGAAACACATCAATGCCATTTTCAGCACTTTTATCAATAAAAGCATTGACCACATCATCAGCATAGTGCCGGTAGCCTAATAAATTTTGACCGCGCAATAACATTTGTAAGCGGGTATTAGGTAAGGCGAGTCTTAACTGACGTAAACGCTCCCACGGGTCTTCTTTTAAGAAGCGCAAGCAGGCATCAAACGTTGCTCCACCCCAAACTTCTAGTGACCAATAGCCCGCGCGATCCAACTTCTCGCAAATCGGCAACATATCTTCAGTGCGTAAACGTGTGGCGATTAAAGATTGGTGGCCATCGCGTAATACTACGTCAGTAAAATAAACAGAACCTTTCGTGGATATATTTTGTATACTCATAATGTTTTCCTAAAAACCTGAATGAACTGCGATAGCAGCAGCAATAGCAGTGGCCAATTCTTCTGGGTCACGCTTCAAAGAGTAATGGGTTAATTCGGGATGCGCATCAACAAACGAGGTATTAAAGTCTGCGCTGTTAAAATCTTCCGAGTTTAAAATCTCATGATAATAAGGAATGGTTGTTTTAATACCGAATAGGCGCATATCCTCTAACGCTCTTTGCCCCCGTGCGACAACACGCGGCCAATCCTGCGCCCAAACAACAAGTTTAGCGCAGAGAGAATCATAGTGCGGCGGTAAAGTATAACCCGTGTAAATCGACGTATCAGTACGCACACCCGGACCACCTGGTGCATAATAACGACTGATACGCCCAAAACTGGGTAGAAAATCATTTTGAGGATCTTCGGCATTAATCCGAAACTGCATCGCAAATCCATTAATATGCACATCTTCCTGCTTAGGAATGTGCATGAAATAACTTAGGCAACTTATAAAGTTGTTGCGTCAGGAATGGCAGTATAATTCCATTG
>NZ_FQTQ01000153.1 GCF_900128525.1 methanotrophic endosymbiont of Bathymodiolus puteoserpentis (Logatchev) | reverse complement strand
TGCAGAGGGTTTTAAAGAGTCAATGCGAATTGTATTTGATGAGCACCTGAGGCAATGGAATTATACTGCCATTCCTGACGCAACAACTTTATAAGTTGCCTAAGTTATTTCATGCACATTCCTAAGATTTGTAGTTGTCCGGCAGGTTCCCCAAACAGCAAGCCCACTGTAATGCCTAAAAATAGACTGCCAACAATGTAGAGTGTAAAGTTAAAATGACTGTTATGGCTTTCTATCTTTAGCAGTTTATCAATCATAGAGGAATGGTTTTGGCGGATTATGAAGGCTGTATTTTTAAAGTGTTTACTTTGATTCTAACCCAGATTTTCAATTTAAATTTGTAAGTCATTGGAATATATGTAAATAGGTATTATGGGAGTTGCTTAGCATATGACGGCATGATTTATAATGCTTACTTTTCAAATTGTTATGAAGAATATCAGGTTTAATCACTATTTTCTAAGGCTGGGTTAAGATGAAGTGAAGAATAGACCTGAAGTTTCCCCATCTTAAACTCATAGCATTAGCGAGAAATATATTCACCCTATATTGATTATCGTTTCCAGCGATGAACAATAAATTCTACCGCTTCTTGGATATTTAAATCACGTGTGCCACCGCCAGTACGTAAATAAAATTTAGGTGTATTATTTTGGGTAAAAAAGACGGGGCGAGGTGAGGCTAAAATAATTAAACGACAAACATGCTTGCCATTAACGACATGAAAAAGCACTTTGACGAATTGGCATAAATCCGCTCCTAAATGAGTGGAAATAGCCGTAATAATGGCTTGCTCATAACCATCTTGGTCGGAGCGCTTTAAACTTTGATAATCTTTTTCCAAGCCAATAATTTCACCATTATCGGCAACACCAATTAATAAGGTGCCTCCATGTGAGCTATTTAAGTAACCCGCTATGGTTTTTAAAATAACAGCTTCTAATGAACGGTTGACTCTATCTTGTTCTAAATCCCAGCGAAAAGAGGACTTGAATTCGAGTAATGCGTTTTCACCTTGTAAGATTAAGGCTTGTAAATTAACCGAAAGTTCATTACTTAAGCGATTAATTCTTTGTAAGCGGCGATGTAGCATTTCATAGATAAAAGCGATAGCTAGGCCAAAAACAGCACCAACTTGAGCGAGAAACATTGTTTTTTTCGGAGTATTACCTGTTAAAGATGATATAAGTTGCTCATAGGCATAGTGCAATGCAGTGCTGGCATTTCTTTGTAAGTCATTGCCCTCTATTTCAAAGTAGAAAATAAAATCATTAATTGGGTAAAAAATCAATATACCTGTTAGTGCACCAATAAGGGCGGCAAAAAAATAGAGCTTAAAACGTTGCTCCCAGAGTGCGATAATCAGTAATAAAAAGCGTTTCATTAATTATTTTTTTCTAAGGGTAAATTAGCAGATCGCCAAGCGGTCATATGGCCTTCTAAATAACGAATATTTTCAAAACCAGCTAAGAAATAAGCAAATTTAGCAATGCCAGCACGCGGGCCGTGTTCACAATACAAGATTAAATCACCTTGTTTATCATACGTATTTAAAGCGCTGCTAGTAAATGATTGCCAGAAGGGAATATGCCGTGCGCCTGGAATATGCCCTGAGTTATATTCCATACTGGAGCGTACATCAATGATGGCAGGCGGGGAATCTGACTGTAATAAAGCTAATAATTCAGCTTGTCGAATATGGCTTTCACTGGAGGTACTACAGGCTTGTAATAATAAGCTTAATAAACTGGCAAATAATACTTTCATTTTATTTATCCTCCGGTGGCACTCATATGACGCATGATGATAGGTTGTTCGTTTAAATCAAATTCGTGTTTTTCTGGTTTGATTTGCATGGCATCAATAATGATTTTTTTGATGTCGTCAATGGTGTTGGCGGGGTTACGTACTGCTGCTTTTAAATCAACAGAATGTTCATTACCTAAGCATAATAATAAGCGACCTTCAGCCGTTAGTCTGACACGATTGCAAGTGCTGCAAAAATTATGGCTATGTGGCGAGATAAAACCGACTTTTATTGCTGACCCTTGGATATGGTAATAATCAGAAGGGCCGGCAGTAGTTTCGTTGATATGTTGTAAATCAAATTGCTTGGCTAAATCAGTGCGAATCTGATCGCTAGAATAATAGGTGACAGCACGGTTATGGGAGTCAACTAAGCCGAGCGGCATTTCTTCGATAAAGCTAATATCAATGCTTTTATCTATAGCAAACTGCACCAAATCAACTACTTCATGGTGATTACGGTGTTTTAAAATAACTGCATTGATTTTTATACCTTTAAATCCCGCTTTGATGGCCGATTCGATACCTTTTAAAACGATATTTAATTTACCGGTACGCGTTAATTCTTTGAATTTTTGCGCATCAAGCGTGTCTAAACTAATGTTTAAACGTGAAACATTGGCTTGTTTTAATTGCTCGGCTGATTGTTCTAAATGCGAGCCATTTGTGGTCATAACTAACTCATTTAGTAGCGGCAATGAGCCAATTTTTTGTAATAATTCGATAGCACCACGACGAACCAAAGGTTCGCCGCCAGTAATTCTAATTTTTCCCACACCTAATTCAGTAAAGCATTGTGCGAGTAAGTGGATTTCTTCCAAGCTTAGAATTTGCGTGCGCGGTAAAAAAGTCATATCTTCCGACATGCAATACACGCAACGAAAATCACAGCGGTCGGTAATAGAAATGCGCACATAGTCAACAACTCGGCCGAATCGGTCGATAAGTTGTTTAGGTTGGTTTGAGTGGGGCATTGATTATGCTTATTAATAGAAAGCTAAAGTGTGTCATTAGCCGATAATTTTAGCAGCTAATGAGCAGTGGTAATAAATAAATTGACATAAGTTGACGAGAAGGCATAGACTAGACTGACTAGATTAATAGCTTAGGAGGAATGATTATGCACAATAAAAGATGGCAACTTCAAGAAGCAAAAAGTCAGTTTAGCCAGTTAGTTGATAAGGCAATGACTGAAGAGCCTCAATTTGTCACTCGACATGGGCATGATGCAGTGGTAATTTTGTCTTTTGATGATTATAAAAAATTAACGCAACCCAAAACTGATTTGGTGAGTTTTTTTAGAGCATCGCCCTTGCTCGGGGAGCTTATAGATATTTCTCGAGGTACTGATTTTCCAAGAGATATTGAGTTATGAAATATCTGTTAGATACCTGCGTTATTTCTGAGCTTATAAAGCCTGTGCCTAATGAAAGAGTGCTAGCGTGGCTGCAAAATATAGATGAAGCTAGTTTGTACCTCAGTGTTCTCACTTTTGGTGAAATAGAAAAGGGAATTGAAAAAGCAGTCGATATGACGCGCAAAAAAAGATTGCAATTGTGGGTAGAAGAGGATTTAAAGCAGCGATTCGAGGGACGTATTATTGCTGTTGACATTCATGTTGCTACGAAATGGGGGGAAACTCAGGGTAAAGTTGAGCTGCTGGGTAAACCAATGCCTACGATTGACGGGCTTATTGCTGTTTCGGGTTTAGTGCATAATTGCGTAGTTGTCACTCGAAATGTGACAGATATGCAGCAAAGTACGGTGGCATTATTTAATCCGTGGTTAGGTGAGGCTTAGGAAGGAGAGGTAAATAATAGACGAGTCTTATATTCTGTGGAAGCGACTTTAGCCACGCAACACGGCTAAAGTCGCTTCCACATTATTTTGTGTAACTCCATGTTATTTAATCGCGGTTTCTTAGAGTTAAAAATTTTGTATCAATTTATATTAGGCGACTATTAATGATTAAAAAACTACTTTTTATTGCAGCATTGATCTGCTGTCAGCTGAGCTATGCCAGCGACAAAATTACGCTTCGTTTAGGTGTATTGGCTTATGGTACGGTCAATTGGGAGTTAGCTGTTATGCGTCAAGCAAAACAGATGGAAAATGCTAGCTACTTTTTGCAAGTGATACCGATGGCGAATCCTCAAGCGGGTAAGATTGCCTTGCAATCAGGTGCGCTGGATATCATTGTTGCTGATTGGATCTGGGTGTCATATCAGCGTAGCTTGGGACGAGATTATACGTTTTATCCGTATTCAAATACTACGGGGGCATTGGTTGTTGCTAAAGACAGCAAGATTAAAAATTGGCGAGATTTAAAAGGTAAACGTCTTGCAATAGCAGGAGGGGAGCTAGATAAAAATAGTTTGCTATTGCAAGCTTTAATGCAAAAGCAAGGGCAGGGTGAATTATTCCAAGAAATAGAAAAAGTTTATGGTGCGCCGCCATTATTAGCACAGCAATTAAAACAGCAGCGTGTTGATGCTTTATTAACTTATTGGCATTATGCTGCGCGTTTAGAAGCTGAAGGTTATAGGGTGTTAATGACCGGTACTGATATTTTACAGGGTTTAGGGGTTGAGCAAAAAGTACCGAGTATTGGCTTTGTATTTAACCGTACTTGGGGGAAACAGCATCAATCTGTTATGCATGATTTTTTGGAACAATCTAAGCAAGCTAAAAATACTTTGTGTGATGTTGATATAGCTTGGCAATCTATAGAGAAATTAACCCATGCTAAATCGAAACAGGAAAGCCAGCTATTGCGCGAGCGTTATTGTGATGGGCGAGTTAGCCTGTGGGGGAAGGAGGAGCGACAAGCGGCAGATGATATTTATCAATATTTACAAAAAATAAGTCAGGGGCGCTTGACGGGTAAGTCAGGCACCATTCAGGCAGGGACTTTTTGGTAGTTTATTGGTTGAAGCACCAGATTTGTGAAGTTTTTAGCAAAAAATGGAGAAGGTAAGGTTTCTATTGATTAATTTTTGTTGTTAAAAAGCAACGTCGGTGTGTTTTAAGTTGGTTTTTGTTGCTGATCTGTTGTATTTTTACGACATTTTTATTCTTTGTCATCATTCTGTCATATTTCTTTTTTAAAATGTCGCTAGTTTATTTTTCTTCAAAACTTTATCGAAATATAGCAATGACTACAAAACACTCTGGAAAAATTTTAGCTTTAGCTGTCTCTGCTGCCTTAGGTAGCGTCAGTGTTCAAGCCGCAGATAGCGAACTTTTAGATACATTATTAAAAAATGGTGCAATTAATAAAACGCAATATAACCAATTATCACATAAAGTAGCGGCAGAAAAGAAGAAAGAAGAAGCTACAGATTGGACTAATAATGTCAAAGTATCGGTCGGTGAAAAGGGTTTAAAAGTTGAATCAGCAGATAAGCAATTCAAATTTCAGTTTGGTGGACGTTTGCAAGTAGAAGCAAATGGGGATATTGGTGATGATGAGTTAAGTCAGGGAGCGACGGAAGGCGTTGAAGTGCGTCGTGCTCGTTTATATATGAAAGGTATCGTCTGGGGTGATTATAAGTATATGATCGAAGCAGATTTTGCTGATAACGATATAGCGATTAAAGATGCCTTTTTAACCTACAAAGGGTTTGACTGGAATAACTTAGAAATCACTGTCGGTCATCAAAAGCAACCCATCAGCATGGAGTTGCAAGAAAGTTCAAACGATATTATGTTTACTGAGCGTTCAACGGTCAACGTTTTAACAGCTCCGGCGTTTGATCGTGCGCTTGGTTTGCATTTTAAGACATCTGATAAAGACTGGTCTGCACAGCTTGGTTTTTATGGTGATGGCATGGCGCCAGAAAAAGACGGTAATGTTGATGAAGGTTGGTCGTTTGCTTCGCGTGTAACTTATGCGCCATTAAATACTAAAACTCATGTTTTTCATTTGGGGGCTTTTGGTGGTTATAAAGGCTTTAGTGATTCGCATAGTGAGGTTAAGTTTTCTTCGGAAACATCACATATGTCTAATCTTAAGCTGACAAATGTAAGAGTGACGAATGTTGATGGGCTTGGTATTTTCGGGGTTGAATCTGCTTATATGCTTGGGGCATTTTCGGTTCAAGGGGAATACGCACATGAATGGATCACACGTAGTGGTGGCGAGAAAGGTTTAGATCTTAATGCGGCTTATGTGCAAGTAGCTTGGACATTGACGGGCGAAGCGCGTAGCTATAAAGGTTCTGATGGTGAGTTTAAATATTTGAAGCCTAGCCAAAACTTTAGCTGGAGTAAAGGTACATGGGGTGCGTTTGAACTAGCAAGTCGTTATGGTATTAGTGATATTGCTTATGGTAGCTATAAGGATGGCACTAGAGAGCAGGATGTAACCGTTGCTCTAAACTGGTATATGAATAATAACGTACGTATTATGGCAGATTATCGTTATGCCTTTGACCTTGCAGGGTCTGGTATTACAGAGCTTAATGGTAGTGATCTTGATCACGGTGTACACTCATTTACATTGCGTACACAATTTAAAATGTAATGTAGTTAGTTTTATTTGAGTGCAGGAAAGGCCAGCTTATGCTGGCCTTTTTTTTGCGAGGTATTGATGTTTCGTTGTTGACTAGGACGAGTATTTGAGTTGGCAAGATTTAAATGTGAATTTTGTTATGTGCTTTAATCAGGCTATGGGATAATATTTTGTTTTTAATGCGTGAAGTTTAAGGCTGGCTAAATAGACTATGGATGAGAATAAAAAGAAAGCATTAGGCGCGGCCTTAATGCAAATTGAAAAACAATTTGGTAAAGGCGCAGTTATACGCATGGGTGATGATACCGCCTCACGTGATATACAAACCGTTTCTACTGGGTCTTTGTCATTAGATATAGCGCTCGGCTGTGGTGGTTTACCGCGTGGCCGAGTGATTGAAATTTATGGCCCTGAGTCGTCAGGAAAAACAACAATGACTTTATCGGCGATTGCGCAGATGCAAAAAGTTGGTGGTACGGCTGCTTTTATTGATGCAGAACATGCTTTGGATATTGGTTATGCAGAAAAAATTGGTGTTAATGTTGATGATTTATTAGTGTCTCAGCCAGATACTGGCGAACAAGCTTTAGAGATCGCTGATATGCTGGTGCGTTCGAATGCTGTTGATATAGTGGTTGTCGATTCAGTTGCTGCCTTAACGCCTAAAGCAGAAATTGAAGGCGATATGGGGGATTCTCATATGGGCCTACAAGCACGTTTAATGTCACAAGCTTTGCGTAAATTAACAGCGAATATTAAACGTTCAAATACTATGGTTATCTTTATCAATCAGATTCGTATGAAGATTGGAGTGATGTTCGGTAGTCCAGAAACAACAACGGGTGGTAACGCCTTAAAGTTTTATGCTTCAGTTCGTTTAGACATAAGGCGTATTGGTGCGATTAAAAAGGGCGATGAAATTATTGGCAATGAAACCCGCGTTAAAGTGGTTAAAAATAAAGTTGCTCCGCCTTTTAAACAAGCAGAATTTGAAATCATCTATGGAGAAGGGGTTTCCTTTTTGGGAGAATTAGTTGATTTAGGTGTTAAGTATGGCTTTGTTAATAAAGCGGGTTCTTGGTACAGTTATGGCAAGGATAAAATTGGTCAAGGTAAAGAGAATGTACGTCTTTATCTAAAAGAAAACCCTGCTGTAGCCACAGAACTTGAAGCTAAGATTCGAGCAGAAGTCTTTGGTGTTAAAGCTGACTCAGGAAAAACTATTGTAGAATCTGATGATGCGGATGGCCTAGTATAGGCTGAGCTTTTTTTAGCCCGCTTACGTGTATGCTTGAATTTGATAATGATTTAGATAAGTTTAAAGCAATAAAAGAAGCTTGTTTACAATATTTAGTAAGGCGTGAGCATAGCCAGAAAGAATTATTGCGGAAAGTTTCAGAGAAAGGTTTTGCTCGTCCTGATATTGATTTGGTTATATCTGAATTAGCGGAGCAAGGCCTACAAAGTGATGCTCGGTTTGCTGAAAGTTATGCAAGAAGCCGTGTGCATAGAGGGTTTGGGCCATTACGTATTAAAACTGAATTACAGCAACGTGGTGTTGGCGATTGTTATTTTGATATGGCCGTGGAAGATATTGCAGGTAGTTGGCAAGCGTTATTAATGCAAGTTTATGAGAAAAAATACGGTGCTAGTTCTTCAACTATAGATATAAAAGAGCTGCTAAAACGTAGCCGATTCTTGCAGCAAAGAGGGTTTTCTACTGAGATGATCCGTGAGTTACTGAAAAATTTATAGTGAGTGATGGTGGGAGTGACTTTAGCCAGGATTTTATATAAGTCGGAGCTAAACTTCTCCCACAAGTTTACTCGTTCCCATGCGCTGCGTAGAGACGCTCTGTGTTTAATTTAGTGCTTGCTATAGCTTGTACTCTGTAAGTTTCATACGGGCTGCATTGGTAAAAGAAAAATAGGCTCTTAAATAGAGCAAATGATTTAAAAAAACGTTTATATAATCCAGTTAATTATGAAAAATCTGACTAGCGCAGAATTGCGTGCTACTTTTTTAAAGTTCTTTGCTGATCGAGATCACTCTATTCAGCCGTCAAGCTCTTTAGTGCCAGGCAATGATCCTACTTTATTATTTACCAATGCCGGAATGGTACAATTTAAAGACACTTTTTTAGGTCGTGAGCCACGTAGTTATGTGCGTGCAGCCACGAGTCAGCGCTGCGTGCGTGCGGGTGGTAAGCATAATGATTTAGAAAATGTGGGTTATACGGCAAGGCATCATACTTTTTTTGAAATGCTGGGTAATTTCAGTTTTGGTGATTACTTCAAAAAAGAAGCGATTCACTTTGCTTGGGACTTTTTAACGAAAGAGCTGGAAATTCCTGCTGAGAAATTATGGGTTACGGTTTTTAATGAGGATTCTGAAGCTGAAAAAATTTGGCTGGAAGATGTAAACATTGATGCGACACGCTTTTCGCGTATTGGTGCGAAAGATAATTTCTGGTCTATGGGGGATATTGGGCCATGTGGGCCTTGTACTGAAATTTTTTATGATCATGGTGAAGGTATTGTCGGTGGCCCCCCAGGTACGCCAGAAGAAGACGGTGATAGATATATCGAAATTTGGAATCTGGTGTTTATGCAGTATGATCGAGATACCGATGGACATTTAACGCCATTACCTAAGCCATCTGTCGATACAGGTATGGGTTTAGAGCGTATTGCTGCCGTATTACAAGGTGTACACAATAATTACGAAATTGATTTATTCCAAAAATTATTAAAAGTAGCTGCTGATTTAGCAGGTACTAAAGATTTAACCGAGAGCTCTCTGCGCGTGATTGCTGATCATATACGCTCGTGTGCGTTTATGGTTGTTGATGGTGTAATGCCCTCAAATGAGGGGCGTGGTTATGTGCTGCGTCGGATTATTCGCCGTGCGATTCGTCACGGTTATCGCTTAGGTATTCGTGAAGTATTCTTCTTTCAATTAGTTGCCCCTTTGGTAGTAGAAATGGGGGCGGCCTATCCTGAGCTAGTTGCTGCGCAAGAGCAAGTTGAGCGGATTTTAAAATTAGAAGAAGAGCGTTTTGCTGAAACCTTAGAGCAAGGAATGAAAATACTGGAGGCCTGTGTAGAAAAAATGCACGGTACCGTTATTCCAGGCGATGTTGTTTTTCAGCTTTATGATACTTATGGTTTTCCAGTTGATTTAACCGCTGATTATGCGCGTGAAAATGGTCTGTCAGTTGATCATGCGGGGTTTGATATAGCTATGACAGCTCAGCGCACAAGAGCGCGTGCAGCGAAGAGCTTTGGTGATGGTTACAATCAAACTATCAAATTAGATGCGCAAACTAAATTTACCGGTTATCAGCAGTTAAATGAAGAGTCGAAAATCATCGGCTTATTTCAGCAAAGTGAAGCTGTCAGTGTTTTAGCAGAAGGCACTGAAGGGGTTGTGATTTTAGAGAGTACACCTTTTTATGCCGAATCAGGTGGTCAAGCGGGCGATCGGGGGCGTATTGAAGTTGACGGTGCTGTTTTTGAAGTCACTGATACACAAAAGCAAGGCGGTTCATTATTTCTACATTACGGCAAGGTCGTATCAGGTGAATTAAAAAATAATTTGCCATGCAGTGCATTTGTTGAGCCAGTAAGTCGGCAAGCCATCGTTTTAAATCATTCGGCTACACATTTATTGCATGCAGCATTGCGTCAAGTCTTAGGTGATCATGTGACGCAGAAAGGCTCTTTGGTTAATGCAGAGCGATTGCGTTTCGACTTTGCGCACTTTGAGCCGATGACCACTGAAGAAATTAAAATTATTGAACGTATAGTAAACCAGCAGATTCGTCATAATGCAGCTGTAAGTGCCGATATTATGTCTAAAGAAGATGCCATCAATGCGGGTGCAATGGCTTTATTTGGTGAAAAATATGGCGATGAAGTTCGTGTTTTAAAAATTGGTGATTTTTCAACTGAATTGTGTGGTGGTGTGCATGCCAAACGAGCGGGTGATATAGGCCTGTTTAAAATTATTAGTGAAACAGGTGTCGCTTCAGGAGTGCGTCGTATTGAGGCTATTACCGGTGAAGTTGCTATGCAGTGGCTGGAAGGTCGTGAAAAATCTATTGCAGCAATATCGAGTGTAGTAAAGTCCTCCCCCGAGGCGATAGCTGAAAAGGTTCAGCAGTTGATGGATAAGAGTAAAGCTTTAGAAAAAGAATTAGAGCGTTTACATGCCAAGTTAGCAAGTTCCGCGGGTGGTGAATTAGCAAGCCAAGCGGTTGATATTGATGGTGTTAAAGTTCTTGCGGTTAAATTAGACGGTGTTGATCCTAAAGCAATGATAGATGTCCTAGATCAATTGAAAAACAAGTTGATTAGTGCAGCAATTGTTTTGGCTGCTGTAAAAGAGGGTAAGGTTACTTTAATTGCTGGTGTTACGAAAGACCAAACCGCGCGCATTAAAGCAGGTGATTTGGTTAATGCTGTTGCCACGCAAATAGGTGGTAAAGGTGGTGGTCGTCCAGATATGGCAAGAGCAGGTGGTACAGAGCCTGAAAAATTAGAACAAGTGTTACAACAAGTGCCTGAGTGGGTGCGTGAACAAATAGGTGCTTAAAGAATGGCAATGTATGTGTATAAGTTTGGCGGTACTTCAGTAGGTACAGTTGAGCGGATTAAAGCAGTAGCAGAAAAAGTAAAGGCAGTGCACGATAGCGGTGATCAGCTAGTTATAGTCTTATCGGCGATGAGTGGTGAAACTAACCGCTTAACGGATTTAGCAAAACAGATGCAAGATAATCCTGTCTCTAGGGAGATGGATGTTCTGCTTTCAACGGGTGAGCAAGTCACGGTCGCTTTATTAAGCATGGCCTTACAAGAATTAGGCTGCCCTGCATGTTCTTATACGGGCGCGCAAGTGCGTATCGAAACAGATAGCGCACATACAAAAGCAAGAATCAAGCGTATTGATGATGCTAGAATACATGCTGACTTGGCTGCAGGCAAAGTGGTTGTGGTTGCCGGCTTTCAAGGGATGGATGAGCAAGGTAATATCACAACCTTAGGTCGAGGTGGTTCTGATACAACAGCAGTTGCACTGGCGGCAGCTTTAAAGGCAGATGAATGCCATATTTATACCGATGTTGACGGGGTTTATACCACGGACCCGCGTATTGAACCAAAAGCGCGTCGCTTGGATAAAATTACCTTTGAAGAAATGCTGGAAATGGCCAGTTTAGGTACTAAGATATTACAAATTAGATCGGTAGAATTTGCCGGTAAATATAATGTCGCTTTGCGCGTCTTATCATCATTTTCAGAAGGGCGGGGTACGCTCATTACTTACGAGGAATCAGAAGTGGAACAAGCGTTAATTTCAGGTATTGCATTCAACAAAGATGAAGCAAAATTAACGATTACAGGCGTGCCTGATATTCCTGGGGCAGCTTTTAAAATCTTAGGTCCGATTGCTGATGCGAATATTGAAATTGATATGATCATTCAAAATGTTGCCGATGATGCTACGACAGATTTTACCTTTACGGTGCATCGGAATGATTTTGTTAAGGCGCAAGAAATTCTTACCAATATTTGTAATAACCTAGAGGCTAGAGCGGTTACAGCTGACGATAGTATTGTAAAAGTTTCAATTGTTGGTGTTGGTATGCGCTCTCATGCAGGCATTGCTAGTAAAATGTTTGAAGTCTTGGGGCAAGAAGCCATTAATATTAGAATGATTTCTACATCAGAAATAAAAATTTCTGTTGTTATTGATGAAAAATATCTGGAGTTGGCGGTTAGAACATTACACAAAGCTTTTGATTTAGATAAAGAGCCGAAGGAAGTAAGCGTATAGACTCTTTTTTGAGAAAAACACTATTAAGTGTTTATTTTTTTAAAATTACTGCTATAATAAGCAGCTCAGTCCGGTTCCGTATTTAAAGCGGGATTTTTATGAACAGGGAGACGATAGATGCTTATATTAACGCGTCGAGTAGGAGAAACTCTAATGATTGGTGACGATGTTACTGTCACTGTTCTTGGAGTAAAAGGTAATCAAGTCCGAATTGGCATTAATGCACCGAAAGATGTATCTGTCCACAGGGAAGAGATTTACGAAAGAATAAAAAATGAAAAAGCTGGGAATTCAGATTCTGTTGTTGAGTCTGGAAGTGCTGGCCTTATGGGGTCGGAAGACTAGAAAAGATTTAATTAGGAGAGGTGGCCGAGTGGCCGAAGGCGCTCCCCTGCTAAGGGAGTATGGGCTTTATCTCCCATCGAGGGTTCGAATCCCTCCCTCTTCGCCATATAAATGAGTTGAAAATTTATTTTAAATTTTTAGAATAAATGATTGACAAGGAATAAAGAAGTAAGGATAATTAGAAAGATCAACAAGGCGCCTGTAGCTCAGCTGGATAGAGTACTCGGCTACGAACCGAGCGGTCAGGAGTTCGAATCTCTTCAGGCGCACCATTGTTGATATAAAGTTTAATCCCCTGTAGCTCAGTTGGTAGAGCGGGTGACTGTTAATCACTAGGTCGGCGGTTCGAGCCCGTCCGGGGGAGCCAAGTAAAACGAGGGCTGTAGTTAATTCTACGGCCCTTTTTTTTGCCTGAAATTTAGTTGCGTACGTTTTGGGTGTACTTGTGGGTGTACTTAGCTTTTTGTGTGATGTATGGGGTTTTCTTTGGGTGGGTTATGCTCAGTATGCGCTGACTCGTGATTTCGTTAATATTTCTATGGCAGGGAAAACGAAAATTTGATGTATGATCTTCATTGAAGCGCAGAAGTTTTGGTGATAGTGCTTCCTTGATTTCTAAATATGGGGGCAAGTAAAAAGGTATTAGGTGTGTCATCCTATCTCCCGAAATACTTGGGACTCCTGTCGCCAAATATTCATTCTCATACGGAGCGAATTGGATAAGCTCCAGTACGCGCCCTGCGTCCGCTTTACAACGCAAAAAGCCGCTACGTTAAAGCTACCTCAAATGGCTTGACGGCTGTCGGGATAGCTACTAGCCTCCCTCGCGCACTGCTACTGCAGTGCACTTTGGATTGGCGATAACCCTGTCGCCTACTGCGGACTAAAAATCATCACTTCGCTATCGCTCCGTTTCCCTGATTTTCAGCGGTAGCTATTTGCTTTTCATAAAATGAATAAGCTGCATGATGCTTGCCGAGCAGATTAGAGCAAGAACAATATAGCCAACGGGGATATTGATAATTACTTGTAATGCTCGAAGTGCGACATTATGTGCAGGTTCATCTAGCCAATTGATATTCCCAAGCCCCAGTAGAAAGCCAGTTAAAAAACTCATTGCTGAAAATATTAACATACCCGCAGATATTGATAATCCATGTATTAGTAATTTGTTGCGCATTCGGATATCAGTAATAGTACCTGTTTCTTTGATTACCTTCTCTGTCATATCTTTCAGTAAGGTATTCATCAGCTTCATCGATTTATGTGCAAAAGCTGCTCCTTCCGCCTCTCTTTGCTGGCTTATACTTTCTACCGCGAGTTGACCGGCGGCCTGTATCCGGTTAGGAAGCGTCTCGGTGTAATGTTTCGTATAGCCAAGCATTTCAACTAAAAGCCAAGTCGGGTCGTCTGGGCTAATGTTATGCTGTTCTGCCCACTTAAGGGCTTCAACTTGCTGACTGCTCGGCAGGCTATCTAAAAAACTATCGCGTTTATTGTTTGGTTTTTTTTCGATAGGTGTATTTGTGTTTGTTATTCGTTGCATAATTTCGTTTTGATTATCCTTTCTGGTTGAACTGTTCTCTTCTTTTGTTTGGTCTTGCCTTATTAGTCTTAATACGCTTTCAGTTAAATATCCTGACTCCATTCTCTTAGTCTCCAGCTGATGTAACTGCTTGCTCTTTTATGGTTATGCTGCTGAAGCATTGCTCTGCAATGCCGAGCCAGTCTTGTAAATCTAGCCATAATGCTGTTCTTAAATGCTTTTTTGATATGCCATGCAGCGGTTGTGGGTTAGATTCTAAAAAATCAATAATGCGATGGTTCAGTTCTGGTAAAAATGTTTCTTGAAAATTTTTTGATAACCATTTGTTTCGTGTGGGGCTTTGATTCCATCTATCAAATTCTTCATTTTTTCCAAAAAATCCATTTTTAACTGCAATTGATTGTTGAGCAAATGCTGCGAGACCTGTTTCTATGCTTGTGTTAATTAAATATAGTGAATCGGTCTGACGAGATAGGCAGAAGACTTGATGTAGCTCTATTTCTAGTTCGTGTAGTGTGCGAGCTAATAGGCCGCTTATTTCATTGACTTCGTTGAGTCCCGCAGGCATCGACATTACGATATACTGCGTCTCTATATTTTCTATTTCATCAAGTAATGACATCCACCCGTCTTTGTTGTCTATGTCAGCAAGTAAGACAGGTGCGTAATCACCAAAGCGTCTTGCGATATCAGGGTTTGTTTTGTCAGCTTCAATTAGTGTAACACTATAGTTGTTTCTTAATAGTAGGCTTGCAATTGTTGTGGCGATCAATGATTTTCCTGTCCCTCCTTTTGATCCGTCACAAGTGATTAGTTTTCTATTATATTGAGCAGGCGTTATTTTTTTAGTCATAAATGTCTCGATAATGTGGTTAGGTGTCTAAATTAAAGTCTTCAAGCTTTGATCGTCCGATTGTTTTTATTCCGTTTAAAGTTCGTTGTTGAGGCTTGGTCGGCTCTCTGATAGATGTATTCTGAGTGTTGTTACTTTGCTTTGTATTGGGTGCTGGGGAGTAAGTTTTTTGTGTATTTTGCGAATATCCATGATTTTCATGGGATGCAAGCGTCTGATGGCTTTTTGTTGTTAGAGTCTTAACTGCATTAATAAGGGTGGGTCGCTGTAAGTCAAGAGTATCCGCTATTGCTTGCCAGGTAACTTTCTTTTCTCTAGCGGCCAAAATATCCTCTAAATTTAACGAGACTTGATCAATACAGCTCAGCCGCTTAGGCTGAGCTATTAATGATTTTAAGTCGTTGGATTTTTGCGAGTCCTTATTCACTGTCGCTTTCTCGAGGTTTAAGTGCAGGGAGCATGACTGCGACTGGTCTTTTAAATTCTTCTTCTGGGACGAGATTATCAAAATGGCGAATAAGCGTTGATGGAGACATTTCTAGTAATTCTGCAACTAAGCTCCAGGTCCAGCCTGTTCTCAGATAAAATAAGATCCAATCAATATTTAGTTCTACGCGTGAGAAAGCACTTAGTTTCTTTGGTGCTTTACGGTTTAAGTAAATAGGGTGGTTAGGGATTTCTTGGGTATGGGTAAAAGTAGGTAATGAGTTTTGTTGATGGGTCATGAGTTATCTCTGTTAGGTAAAATAAAAATTCATATAAAGTGAATGTTAATTAAGAGTATATAAAAAAAATAAATATTTACCCTGTTTTTTTGAAAAATATTTTCTTATCGATATTTCTTGTTGTATAGTCTCGGCTTGCTTTTATTTTTTATTCTTCACTAGTGTAATTATTTCCGACTAAATTAAAAAATTCATATAAGATGAATAATGAACTATATTTTGATGATGTGATGAATAAGCTTAAATTAACGCTAGGTTTGCGTACTAATAAAGAGCTTTCTCAAAAATTAGGATTATCTACGACTGCGTACGCAAACCTTAAAAAACGTAAGGCAATACCTTATGAGAAAGTGATAGCACTCGCACTAGCATATGGAATAAATCTCGACGAATTATTTGCGGTTGATAGTGCTTCAGGAGGTGATGACAATATAGCCACTAGTCCTAGTGCTGCTGTTGACTGGGTGCAAATAACAAATACATTAAAGTCAGAGCAAATTGACCGGTTAGTAGCTGAGGCCTGCGATATGAGTCGATTAAATGAGCTTGAGTTAAAGTTGGCTAGACTAGAGTATGCTTCTAGGTGATTTTAATATTTATGAATAGTTTTATTAGGATTCAATCTGTTTGAAACAGTTTTAAACTAAATGAAACTTTAATTTGAGGTTACCTAGTATGAATGCAGGATTTTCTGCAGTAACATGGGGAGAGCTGAAAAATGAGAACTAATGAAACAGAGAAAAAGTATCTAAAGCGAGCAGGGCAGCTTTATTCTCAAGCCCAAGAATCTCTATCTAATAAGTATATAAGTCATTCAGAATTAGTTGTGTGGCTAATTTCTCAACAGCCAAGAATTGCAAAAGCAACATGGCGTCAATATAAAGCATCCGTCATATTTTATTTGCAGCATCAAGAAGTGAATGAAGATATTTGTAGGGCGATTAGCACACTAAAGGTTGCTAGTTCTGGTGCATGTTACAAAAAAGGGCTTGGGACATCAGCAAGTAAAGAGAAGAAAATTAATGACACTGATTTAGCGCGCCTCATTAATAGTGCGACACATAAAAATATGAGGCATGGTACTTCGGCTATGGTTTGGCTTTTAGCGGGTATGATTTCTGGCCTAAGGCCTAGTGAATGGCAATATGCATGCATTAATAAAGGTAATCAGCTGGTCGTCAAAAACGCGAAATCTACAAACGGCAGATCGCATGGAATCGAAAGAACCATCGAGTTAGTCAATTTGTCTGATCAAGATAAGCAGGTGATCGAACTGCATCTCGGATTAATAAAAACGGCTATCGATATAGATGGCTTTAACTCGTACTATGAGCATTGTCGGTCAGCACTCTATGAGCTAACTCGCTCGTTATGGCCAAAGCGCAAAAAACATATTACTTTATATTCGGCACGGCATCAATTTTCTGCTAATGCGAAAAAGTCAGGGTTGTCACTTGAAGAAATAGCGGCATTAATGGGGCATGCGAGTACGCAAACAGCAACCCAGCACTACGGGCGAAAAGTGTCAGGGAATCCTAAAGGTGTTGCTGTTAGAGCAAGCAATGAGGATGTTGAGCGAGTCATACTATTAAATCAACATCGTAATGAAAAAACATTAAGTCGTAATTTTCGATGATGATAAAAAGAATGTAAATGTTAACAACAATAAACAAAAATCAGATTTTATTCGCTGGAGATCCGCACGGTTGTTTTAATAATCTAGTCAGTGCTGTATTGAAATACCGACCTGCGGCTGTCGTGATGCTTGGGGATTATAATTTAGAGTGTTCGCTAGAGCAGTATCTGCAAGCCATCATAGAAGAAACTAAAATATATTGGATTCCTGGCAATCATGATTTTGATTCGCGTGCTGAATATGAATATTTGTTTCACTCAGCACTATCTTATAATAATTTGCACTTAAAAGTCATGGATGTAGGTGGGGTCAGAATTGCAGGTTTAGGTGGTATTTTTGCAGGTCGAATTTGGCGGCCAGGTGATTTTCCGCGTTGGGAAGATAAAAAACATTGGCTAAAAAGTCAGCCTAGTAATGTAAAGAAAATCCCACTGCATATTGATAATGCGATTTGGCATCATGAATTTGAATGGATGAAACGTAACTTCTCATTATCCACAGGCAATTATTTAAAAGTTGTTTTACAATATATTCTATGAACTCGCCTAAACCGA
>NZ_FQTQ01000152.1 GCF_900128525.1 methanotrophic endosymbiont of Bathymodiolus puteoserpentis (Logatchev) | reverse complement strand
AAAGTTGCAGAGGGTTTTAAAGAGTCAATGCGAATTGTATTTGATGAGCACCTGAGGCAATGGAATTATACTGCCATTCCTGACGCAACAACTTTATAAGTTGCCTAAGTTATTTCATGCACATTCCTAAACGGATGGCTGTTAATATGCTTTAAACTAAACGGCACCCCTTAAATGAAGCGTATATATTAGCAAGCAAAAAATAGTAAAATACCCTCGATATGCTTCGTTCTTCAGCACATCCTGCCAACTTGAAAAAAACATAATGCTCTCATTTCATTTATAATTTACGTCATGCAACCTACAGAACTTCCTTTACGTGACATACACCTCCCCGATGCAATTAGCTGGTGGCCACCAGCAATAGGTTGGTGGGTATTAGCTGTGCTAGTGCCACTTTGCGGCTATTTACTATTTAGATTATATAAACGCCTCACCCGCAAAACCGCACTAAAATTTGCCAAAAAACAGCTAAAATCACTCAGGACAGATAAACAGCTTAGTAAACAGGAAAAATTAGTCGCTTTGTCCAATTTAATGCGCCGCACTGCGGTTAGCCTTTATCCACGAGAAGAAGTTGCTAGTTTAACCGGCGAAGCTTGGCTCAATTTTCTGGATCAAAGCCTTCCGATTAAGAGCTTTAATAGCGATATCGGTTGGTTATTAACCGATGCGCTTTATAGTCAAGCAGATAACAGCCACTATCTCGCGCCTTTATTTAATTTATGCGAAGCGTGGTTAAACGCACAAAAAGAGCCTAAAACATGATTCATTTTGCTTGGCCCTGGCTATTCCTTGCCCTGCCCCTCCCCTGGTTTATTCGTCGCTTTACACCTGCCGTCAATAATGCGCAACAAGCAGCACTTAAAGTCCCTTTTTTAGATGATTTTAACATCGTACAGAGCCAGCAAGTCGCTCAAGCAAATAAACCATGGGCATTATGGCTTGCTACCTTTGCTTGGTGCTTATTAGTATTAGCCAGTATGCGCCCACAATGGCTAGGTGAGCCGATAGAGCAAGGCGTCAGTGGACGTGATCTAATGTTAGCCGTCGATTTATCCGGTAGTATGGAAGAGCGCGATTTTATTGTTAACGGTCAAGCAGTAGATCGTTTAACGGCAACTAAAGCTGTGGCAAGTGAATTTATCGAACGGCGTATAGGTGACCGTTTAGGACTGATTTTATTTGGTACTAACGCCTATTTACAAGTCCCATTAACGTTTGACCGTAAGACAGTTGCAACCTTATTAAATGAAGCTTTTATTGGCTTAGCGGATGAATATACGGCTATTGGCGATGCCATCGGTTTGGCAGTCAAACGCTTACAATCACAAAACGCCGATAGCCGCGTGTTAATCTTATTAACCGATGGCGCAAATACCGCGGGTAAAGTTTCGCCTATAAAAGCCGCTGAATTAGCAGCTCAATATCATTTAAAAATCTACACTATCGGCATCGGTGCAGATGCAATGACAGTACGTAGTTTTTTTGGCACGCGGAAAGTAAACCCTTCTCGAGATTTAGACGAAAAAACCTTATTAGCCATTGCCGAAAAAACGGGCGGTCGCTATTTTCGAGCCAAAAATACGCAAGACCTCGCACAAATTTATCAAATATTAGACGCACTAGAACCGGTCGAAAAAGATAAGCAATTTTTCCGGCCACGTACTGAGTTATTTTTCTGGCCTTTGGCGTTTGCCTTAATTTTAGCCTCTTTTATTAGCCTTATGCGCTTACGATTTTCATGAACTTTAGCGAATTCCACTTTATTAGACCTTATTGGCTACTAGCCTTACTGCCATTAACTGTTTTTATTTTTTTAACCGTTAGACATAAATTGCGTCAAGGCAATTGGCAAGCGGTTTGTGATCCTGAATTACTACCTTTTATATTACAAGAAAAGGAACTTAAACACAGTCGCGCCCCGCTTATCACATCGAGTTTAGCAGCTATCCTTGCCATTACAGCCTTAGCGGGGCCTACATGGCAACGTGTTCCTACGCCTGTTTTTAGAAATGCATCCGCGCTAGTGATTGCCTTGGACTTATCCCGCTCAATGGATGCGCCTGATATTAAGCCCTCACGCTTAGAACGAGCGCGTTATAAAATTGCCGACTTATTAAAAAAATGCAAAGACGGCCAAACCGCCTTATTAGTTTATGCTGGCTCCGCATTTACTGTAACACCGCTCACCAATGATACGGAAACCATTAACAACCAATTACGCGCTTTAACCACGGATATTATGCCCGCACAAGGCAGCCGAAGTGACTTAGCCATTAAAAAAGCCGTAGAACTATTCAAAAATGCAGGTTTGCAACAAGGGCAAATTTTATTAATCACCGATGATGAACAAATTGAAGATGCCTTTGTTAAGGTAGACCTGCCTGACAACTATCCATTATCAATCTTGGGAGTGGGGACAGTAGAAGGCGCACCCATCACCTTATCACAAGGAGGATTTTTAACCGATGCTAAGGGGGGTATTGTTTTACCCAAACTCAACCCTAAAGCCTTACAAAAAGTCGCACAAGCAGGCGGGGGAATTTATCAACAAATCACCAATAGCAATGCAGATATAGAAGCACTTAGCCACCATTTTGAACAAGATGCCAAACACGGTGAGGTGCTAGAAAATGATTTATTACTAGATAATTGGGTAGAAGCAGGCGTGTGGCTCTTATTACCTTTACTATTGCTTGCCTCACTCTCCTTTAGACGTGGCTTATTAAGCTTACTGTTTATTTTGTTACTGCCCTTCCCAAAAGAAAGCTATGCGCTCGAATGGCAAGACTTATGGCAAACCAAAGAACAACAAGCACAACAAAGCTATTTACAAGGCGATTATCAAAAAGCAGCTGAAAAATTTACCGACCCCGCTTGGCAAGCCGCTGCACAATATAAAGCCGGAACAAAATTAACAGAAAAGGAAGAGCTACCGCCTGCAACAACCGACACCGCACTCTATAACCAAGGCAATGTTCTAGCCAAGTCAGGACAATTAGAAAAAGCCATTAGTGCTTATGAACAAGCATTAAAACTGAACCCTAATAATAAAGATGCTCAATATAATAAAGAGATCGTTGAAAAAGCCTTAGAACAACAAAAACAGCAACAACAAAATAAAGATCAATCAGAACCTGAGCAACAAAAAGATCAACAAGGTGAGCAGTCAGACAAAGACTCTGAACAACAAAATTCGCAAAATCCCGAAGACTCTCAAGACTCAGACAAGCAAAACCAGCAGGATTCTACAAACGACAAAAAACAAAAGGAAGCAGAGCAACAGAAATCTGAAAAGACAGCTAAACCTGAGTCAGAGCAAGAACAAGAACAAGAACAAAAGCCAGCAGAAGAAGCCCAACAAGCCAGTGAAGCTGATTCTCAAGATAATGAACAGCAACAAGCCAATGAACAATGGCTAAAACGTATTCCTGATGATCCATCAGGCTTATTAAAGCGTAAATTCCTTTATCAATACAGCCGACAGAAACAACGCAATAATTCTGGACAACAATGGTAGAGCGAACTTCAGTCCGTTAGTCACAGTAAATATTAACTAAAGTTTCGCATACCCCATAAAAGAAATAGATTATGGGGGGGGCTTTAGCCGCAACTTCATGCAAATCGCGGCTAAAGTCCCTCCCACAAATATCATCATAATTAATAATATTAAAACGGCTTAACAGGAGAAAGTACTATGCAAGTCGCTATGATCGGATTAGGTGCAATAGGTACGGGTATGGCGCGTAATCTTGCCAAAGCTGGCTATTTAACACAGGTTTGGAATCGCACAAACAGCAAAGCACAAGCGTTAGCCAACGAGCTTAATATTCAGGTTGCAGCCTCTATAGATAAGATAGCAGCTCAAGCAGATATTATTCTTATCTGTGTTTCTGCGGACAATGATGTATTGGAGATCATTAACGCGCTATTAACGAGCATTAAGCCCAATACCATTGTGATAGATAGCTCAACAGTCAGTAGCGATACAGCAAAAATCGCGGCACAGCAACTCGCGACCAAACAAGTTAACTTTCTCGATGCGCCCGTATCTGGCGGGGTTGAAGGGGCCAAAAACGGCACTTTAGCAATGATGGTCGGCGGCAAGCAAGACATACTCACTCAAGTCACACCTATTTTAGAAGCGATGTGTGCGCGCATCATTTATATGGGCAGCACTGGATCAGGTCAAGGTACTAAAGCAGTTAATCAAATTATGGCCGCCGGTATCAATCAAGCCGTGACTGAAGCACTTGCCTTTGCACAAGCCGAAGGACTGCCATTAGACAAAGTAATCAATGTCGTCTCTGGTGGCGCGGCTGGTAATTGGTTTTTAAGTCATCGTGGTTTAAGTATGACTCAAGACCATTATGAACCGGGATTTAAACTTGCCTTACATCATAAAGACCTAAAAATATGCCAAACAATGGCAGAAAAAAATTCAGCAGGTTTGCCTTTGGTTGAACTCACTATAAATGATTACGAGCAGTTAATAAGCGAGGGTTTTGGTGCTGAAGATATTTCCGCTTTGTATCGTTTAAAACATAGGCCAAAAGCTTAGATAATGATTTATATATTCTGTCGGAGTGGCTTTAGCCACGAATATCGCGACTAAAGTCGCTCCCACATCATGATATAGCTTAAGACTATGCAAGCCACAATGCGGCGCAGTTATAAAAAGGTGCGATTTTTTGCTACGCAAAAAACATGACGTTTTAAACCATTCGTTAAACTTTATTGTTATGTTTGTTATTCAGCACTAAAATGTGTAGATATACAAAATATTATACACAGAGGTATGATTATGAGAACAAACATTGTAATTGATGATAACTTAATGCTTGATGTGCTTCACGTTACGGGACTTAAAACAAAGAGAGAAGCTGTTGAATTAGGGCTTAAAACTTTGCTTATGTTAAAAAAACAAGATGAGATTAAGCAGTTTAAAGGTAAGTTAAAGTGGGATGATGATTTAGACAGAATGAGAACAGACTAGTGATTATGGTAGACTCGAGTGTTTGGATTGACTATTTTAATGGCAAAGAATGTCCAGAAGTGGTTTATCTAGATGCTATTTTGGGCATAAGACCCGTTGTAATTGGCGATAATATTCTGACAGAAGTTCTTCAAGGCTTTAGGGGGGATAAAGAGTACAAAAAAGCAAAACAGTTATTAACTGCCATACCTTTATTTCAACTTTCAAATAAAACGCTTGCAGTTAAAAGTGCTGATAATTATCGCGCACTTAGAAAAAGAGGTATTACAGTGAGAAAAACTATTGATACGATTATTGCCACTTACTGTATTGAACAGAATATCCAGCTTTTATTTACTGACAGAGACTTTTTACCGTTTGTTGAATTTTTGGACTTAAAGCCAGCGATTTGAACATAACACTGCCTTATAAAAATAGGCTCCCCTAAAACAATTACACCTAAAAACAATTGCGCTTAATTTCCCACAAAAAGTAGTTGTTTTTTGACAACACACAGCAAGAAAAACAGATTTATTTATGTTGATTATCACAAGTATTACATTAACTACTGATAAATAAAGGAATTTATTTTTCATTTAGCCCTTGTAAGGATGAAACTTTACTGCTATTATTTTTACCGTGTCATAAAGTGTTGTTTGAACGGCACATTTTGTTGTAATAATAAAACACTAATATACTTACCCTTGGGGGGGACTATGATTAAAAAAATGAAATTAGCACTGAGTGTAGCAACAGCTGCCCTCGCTTTTGCAGGTTTAACTGCAGCGCCACAAGCAAGCGCAGATGAATTAGGTGATTTAAAAGCAAGAATCGCTAAGTTAGAAAAAGCAGATGCAGAGCAAGTAGCAGCTAGCAAAGATAATATGGTTTTCTTCCGTGGGGGTTATGCAAGAAATGACTACAACCGTTATGGTGATATTTTAACTGATACTGCAGGTATTGGCGGCCAACAAAATGGTAAGCAAGATGGTTGGTATGTTGGTGCAGGTTTTGATTTTAGCTTAAGCGATGACCTTTTTGGCATGCATGATGGCACAGAAATTCTAGCTGAATTAATGTTCGAATATAAAGAATTTGATAGGGCAACAATGTCAGCTGCCGCCTTACCTACAGTACTCAATTCAGTAGTAACCTCTACATTAACTCCAGGCGCTGGAACTGTTACAGTTGGCCAGTTTACACTCACGGCCTCTCCAAAAATAAAATTTTTGAAAGGTAGTGATTTCCGCCCTTGGATTATTCCAGTGGGTCTTTCTCTACATGTCATCAGCCCGCCTTCTGATGGCGTAACAGTATTAGATCCAGGCATGCAATTTGCTGCAGGTGCTGATTACCACGTATGGAATAACATCTATGTTGGTGCTGACATTCGTTACCAACTAACATTTGGGAATTTAGATGGCACGAACACTGAAGGTTTCACAACAGGTGGCTATGTAGGTATTGGCTTCTAAGCAATCGCTTAATGCTATATCCCTACAAAAGGGGAGGCTTTAACGGCCTGCCCTTTTTTTATGCCTGAAAGAAATACGTCCCTTTCGCTTGTGTTAATATAGCCAGCTTTAATGATAGTGCCTACTCAAAATACTGTAGGGCGTGGCTTTAGCCCGCCAGTTTAAGGTCAAAAAGATGGGCTAAAGCCACACCCTACCTCTGATCTTATACAATTCAGGTGTTATTTTAAACGTATAGCTAAGGCACTCGAAAAAATAGACGGATAAGTAAACTATGGCCAAAGTTTGGTTTGTTGGTGCAGGGCCTGGTGACCCTGAACTGATTACACTCAAAGCACAAAAACTCATCGCCCAAGCAGATGCAATTTTATACGCGGGTTCTTTAGTCTCAGAAGCGGCAACTCAATGGGCTAAATCGAGCTGTGCGATAGAAGATTCTAAAGGCATGACTTTAGAAGAAATTACCGATTGGCTAATCAAATATTCCGTCGCTGATGCAACGGTTATTCGCCTGCAAACGGGTGATCCTAGTTTATATGGCGCATTAGTCGAAATGGTACAGCCTTTAGATAAGGCAGGTATCGAGATAGGTGTTGTACCTGGCGTGACTTCAGCGATGGCTTCAGCGGCTGCGGCAATAGAAACACTGACCTTGCCAGAAGTGACGCAAACGGTTATTTTTAGCCGTGTTGAAGGTCGTACCCCCATGCCTGAAGGCGAATCTTTAATCGAGCTGGGGCAGCATCATTGCACGCTCTGCTTATACTTATCGATAACCTTATTAAAGAAAGTGCGCGAAGATTTATTAGCGGCAGGCTGGTCAGATAATGCACCCATTGTAGTTGTACATAAAGCCAGCTGGCCAAACGAGGAACAAGTGATACGCGGTACTTTAGCGACCATTAAAGAGCAATGTAAACAAGCAGGCGTTAATGCGCAAGCAATGATTATTGCCAGCCCTGCTTTAGGTGCAAGGCAATGGACAGAAATTAAAAAATCTAAATTATACGATGCGGAATTTAGTCACCGTTTTCGTAAAGCAATAAAAACACAGGATTAAGTATGGAATACAGTATTTTATTAGTGGGTCACGGCTCAAGAGCTAAACAAGGCAATGTAGAAATTGAAGCGTTTGCCGATCAGTGGCGCACTCTACATCCCGAGTGGCTGATTGATGTGTGCTTTATTGAGTTTGCTGATGTTTTGCTTGATGCAGGCTTTGATCTGGCAGCGAAAAAGTCCAAAAAAGTCATTGTCGTGCCGTTAATTTTAAATGCCGCAGGCCATGTAAAAATGGAAGTCCCTGAGCATTTAGCGGAGGCAAGAAAACGTCATCCTGATGTTGAATTTCTTTATGCGCCTCACCTCGGCGCCAATGAAGCCATTTTAAGCATTATGAAGCGTAGCCTGCTAAAAGTCATGGCAGGCTTAGATATGCCGGACCCAAAATCGACCGGTGTGATTATTTTAGGCCGTGGTTCATCCGATAAAATTGCCAATGGTGAAGTGGCAAAAATGGCACGTTGGTTGTGGGAAGAAACGCAGCACGAACTGGTCGATATTGCGTTTACTGGCATTACTTTTCCCAGATTAGAATCAGCGGTACAAAGGCAGGTTAAATTGGGCATGACGCAGGTTTGTGTCTTACCCTATTATTTATTTACTGGCACTTTGATTGAGCGCATTGATAAGCAAGTCGCTCATTTGCAAGCGCAATATCCACAGATTCGCTTTGGTTTAGGCAAGTATTTTGGTTTTGAACCGGAAATTTTTGCAACGCTAGATGAGCGTGTTTTGGCCTTACTTGAAGATAAGCCCACAAAAATGATGGAATGTGATGGCTGTCATTATCGCCAAATTGCTCAAGAGCATGGCCACGGACATGAACATTAAGACGAGATTTTATTCTTAAATACTCGCACTGCCAGTCCTTCAAGGACTGGCAGTGCTTCATAAGCTAAAGTTTTGGGTTTTATTTAATGTGCATTCCTTAGCGACAAAAGCGGACTAAAGTCCGCCGTACATTTTTACTAAATACTGCCCAATATCTAGCAGATAATGTTGCACTATTAGCGCGTAGTCTTTTTAATATATACGAATTTCAATGTTTTTTCCTAAAGAACTTGCAAATTTTTCAAGTGTTGAAAGTTTTACATCTTCCGCATGGTTTTCTATTCTTGAGATTGCTGATTTTTTTGTACTTAGTCGAACCGCTAGTTCTTCTTGAGTTATACCTGCATTTTCTCTAGCTTCTTTTAGCATAAGTCCAATTTTAAAAGCTTGATAGCCCTCATCAAAATTTAAAGAAAAGTCTTTATCAGATTCTTTTCTTTTACTAATATACTTTTTTAAATCACTCATGATGACTCCTCTCCAGATAATCTTGCTTTCGTTGTTCTGAGAGAAGAATTTCAGATTTAGGTGTCTTTTGTGTTTTCTTTTGAAAGCCATTTGTTAACACGATAAAATTCCCTTGATTGAAGAAACCTAAAAATCTAAAAATATTATTTCCCACTTGTACTCGGATTTCCCAAATATTCTTGGTACTCACAAGTTTCTTAAGATATGTTGTCGGAACTTGTTCTAGTTCCTCAACTGCTTGCATTACCCAAGCTACTTTTTGTGCTTGTTTACCATCCAAAGTATCAAGAAAATCTTCCACAGGGCATTCACCCGATTTAGTTCTATAAAATAATATTTCTCTCATATAAGAAATGTTAACTTATAAGTGAACTACTTTCAAATTTGAGATTTTACGTTCATAGCTGATTGAATTTAGCTTTTGTAAAAATACAGGTTCAATCAATACGATCCTCTATTTAACCGCTTCATCTATTGCTTGTTTCTGTTTATCCATTCCTGCTTGCAGCATTTTTTCAACTTCTTTTGCCTTTTCAAGGGCTTTCACTTGTTCATTAAAGACAGGTAACTCAGTAGATGACTTGGCAGCCGTTGGTTTATTATCTTCACCAGAACACCCGGTCATTAAGATCAATGGTAAGAATAATATTAAACTATATTTTTTCAGCATGGTGTTTACCTTAAAAGTTAGCTTGAGCAAGTGCTTTACTACAAGCTGATTAATGATGACTGTGTGCTTTAGCCTGTTCTCTCACTAAGCGAGGAAATTTTTCTGCGGCAAATTCCGTATGGCACTCTACGCAAGCACTGCTAAGTTTATAGACATAAAAATTAACAATATCTGGATTTTTCATTTCTGCTCCATGCGCTAACATGCCCGCTGATTCGTGAAAGGCTTGATCTAACTGAATAAATCTTGCGGGTAATGATTTATGCAAGCTATGGCGTTGTTCTGGCGTTAATTTTTGTTTTAACAAATAGCTTTGTTCAATATGTCTACCTATTTTTGCAATTTGATCCCATTCACCACGAGCTATGGCTGGAATTAATGCTGTTACACCTTGTTCAATGGCTTGCATTTCCTGCTGTAATAATTGTTGTATATCTTTGTTTAAATGAATTGTTTTTATATGTGCAGCGGGCTGAACGGCTTCGCGGGTAATATGAAAACTGCTACAAGCAGAAATAAAGAGCGGGAAAACAAATAAGCTCAATTGAATATATGATTTCATCTGATACCTTGTCAATTAAAAGAGAAATAAAGAGGGTAAGTACGCGTTTTCGACTTACCCTCTACACTTTATAGTACCGCAGTCATGATGATTGCTGTCAGCGCACTAGAAATAATCGCAGTGACTACAACAGTCATTAAGGTATTGCAATTCGCTCCCTCACTAAATGGCTCAACACCTTCAATAATGGCATTAACCGCTTTTATTTTGCCATTTTCTTCCGTTAAATCATAATGAATCACATCGCCTATACGCGGGCGACGACTCATATTATTTAATGAGGAAATATGAATAAAAACGTCATCTTCTTTGTTATCACTTTTCGTTCTGATAAAGCCAAAGCCTCGATCATCTTTCCATGCTGCAATGGTTCCTGTTTCTGTTTGTGTTGCCATAGGTAAAACCTCTTTCGTCTTTACGTTACTTTATTATGTTGTTTCTAGCACCTGATGATAAATATAATCGGCAACAGGCACGCCACCGAGAAAATGTTCTGCAATAATTCTATCTAATTTTTCGCTGGTAACATCATAATACCAGACTCCATCGGGTTGCACGCAAATAAGAGGACCTGATTTACAGGTACCAAAACAGGTGGCTCGGCTCCGTTTGACCCGTAAGTCACCTGCATTCAAGCCTGCTTGTTTGAATTTATGACTTAACTGATCATAAAGTGCCTGCCCTTCACCGTTAGGGCTACAGCGCTCGCCAATACAAACGATTAGGTGGCGTCTATAATCCATCATTTTTGGTTTAATGGCTTCTGTCATTGCTTGATTCCTCCTACTAATGCTTGCCATGTTTGTGTGTAAGTAGCTAATTGATTGGCACTAAACTCACCTTTTTCTTTCATCATTAATAACCTAAAAACAAGATGCCCTTTGTTATCAATAAAGTTTACGCCATAAGATTTATTATCGCGGCTGGCTAAATAAGCGGCAGCCACTTTGCTCCAGTTGATATGACAGTGAAAAGCATCAGTTTCTATATTTAACCAATCCCCGCGCAGCTGAAAATCTTGCGCCTGCAAAAACAACTCGCTGACAGCACCCGCTTCGGCACGAATAATGCCACGTAAACGCCCCCAACTTTGGCATGCACTAACAACATCATTTAATTTATCTTGTGCGACAAGCACGGCTTTATGTTCCCCTGCGCTTTCACCGGCGGCAATGGCCGCTAATACTTCACCCATCACTACGCCAAAATAGTCCGCAATTTTTTCTAAAGTTAAGCCTGGATTGTCTTGTACATACTGGCGTAAACAAGCGTACCAACCTTCTAAGCCCATCGACAAGGAAACACCGGCTTGCTCACCTTCTTTTGTCGCGCCTGTCAGACTATTGTATTTATTCGCATAACCACGCGGTGTAATCATTAAACCTGCTTTAATAAAGGTCGATGAATTACCAATTAATACCGTGGTTAACATGCCAATATCACATTCAGCCATTTCATCTAAACGCACTAATTGTACTGATTGACGGCGGCGATAAGCGGATTTTACAATCGCAACAGGCGTATCTGGCTTGCGATAGCGCAATAAAATTTCTTGTGCTTGAACAATTTGCTGGGTACGACGACCGCTTTTTGGGTTATATAAGGCAAGCACAAAATCTGCATTGCCTGCAGCCTCTATACGCCGTGCAATCACTGGCCACGGGGTTAATAAATCAGATAAAGAAATAGAGCAGAAATCATGCGTTAATGGCGCGCCAACCAAAGAAGCACAAGCGGAAAGTGCGGTACTGCCAGGGACAATTTCTACTTGGATCTCATCATTGGGTGTCCAGCCAGCTTGCAACAAGACTTCATAGGTTGGCCCAGCCATACCATAAACACCAATATCTCCAGAAGATATTAAGGAGACAACTTTGCCCAGCTTTGCTTGCTCATAAGCTTCAATACAACGGTCAATCTCTTCCGTCATGCCTTTTTTGATAATTTCCTTGCCATCAAGTAAATCTTTAACTAATTTTATATAGGTTGTATAACCAATGACTACATCAGACTCAGCAATGGCAGATTTGGCTTTATAAGACATATGCTCTTCTGAGCCGGGACCAAATCCTACTAAATAAATTTTTCCACTCATGTATTTTCTCTCATTCGGACGATGGATACGGTGGCATTTTTACCTTCGTCGCCACGGTATTTGTATTTTTCGACTAATAAACCTGACATATCGCTATGCGCCGCTAAAATAGCAGCCGCTTCCGATACCGATGGCGTGCCCATATACTTCATAACCACTGCAGAGGGGCTAGGCACATCAACTGTAGCTAACTGTTCAGCGGGATAAAAAGCTAAAGACCAAGCGTGTAATTTTGCTAATTGTAATAACGCTACTTCGTCTTGTTTTTTATCTATACTGGCTAATTGTATTATTTGATCGCGCGTTAACCCTGCCGAAGCGAGTGCTTTATCGATAGCATTTTCTAGCGTACTTAATGGCGTATTACGATCACAACCTATGCCTAAAACAAGCTTCATTCCGGCACTCGATAAACAACCAAACGTTCCTCTAGGTCAGCCCAAAGTTGATCAGAAATCACTTGATTAGTCACCCACAATATCGCCTTAAATTGGCTTAAATCAACCTCATCAAAACGCTCAAATAAGTGGATTGTTTGCGGTAAAGGCGTACTACGCGTCCACCAGTTTTTGCTACCGAGCTCTTGAATAAAAGCGATGGGCTCTTCATTGACGACATGAGCAGAAACACGGGTGATATTAATTTTCGGCGCTTCGACTTGCCAACCCAGTTCGCGCCCTAAAATATCCACAGGAATGGTTTTACCAACATCAGAAGCTGTGGTTAAAACAGGCGTGGCTGATAATAAGTCGGCAATCATTTCTGCATAAGCATTAGCGCCACCAACATGCCCAGAAAGTACGGGGATAACAAACTGTCCCGCATCATCGACAACAATAATGCCAGGATCTTCATCTTTTGACTTTAAAAAAGGTGCGATTAAACGTACCACAGCACCTAAAGATACAAAAAAAACAATTTGATCGTAATTCTGAAATAAAGCTGAGATTTGTGCCCGAAAAGGGCCAGTATAAAACTGTGTGGGGTTGCTGGTATTGGCAAAGGTTGCGCTAAATTTTTCTGAGACTAAAACATCGGCATCAGGTAATTTCTCTGCGAGTTGAGCGACTTGGTGTGCGCCATGTTTGGTAATGGCAACCAGAACGATTTTTGCTGAGGACATAGATTTACAGGGAAATGAAAAAATAAATATTATAACCCAGTAAAACAGTAGGAAAAGAAAAAGCATCAAGACGATGCTTTTTCTTGGATAGACTTAGGAATGCATATTAAATAAAACCCGAAGCTTTAGCTTATGAAGCACCGCCAGCCTTTAAAGGGTAGCGGTGCTTTCGGATATTATTGGAGTTTGATCCCTTAGGAATGAGCACAAATTAATTTAGGCAAGTTCAATTTAAGAATTATAATGATGCAACTCATAAACTTTATTTAAAATCGACCCAAGATAAAACCTTACTCAAAAGAAATTGAAGCGCAGATGCGAGAA
>NZ_FQTQ01000151.1 GCF_900128525.1 methanotrophic endosymbiont of Bathymodiolus puteoserpentis (Logatchev) | reverse complement strand
TTATTATCACCCATAGATTTGATGTATGTCTACCATCTTATGTATTGTTGCGGACACCGTTAAGAAATACGTGGCTGTGGACGTAGCCGTAAAACAACTTCAGATGCTATTTTTGATGAAGAGAACTATGGTCTGGTCTCTCGCTTAAAGCTTGAAATAGCCTGCCATGATGAAAAAGTTGCACAGGTTGTTGCTGTGATACAGGAAAGTGCTCATACAGGCCTCAGAGGTGATGGAAAAATTTATGTATTGCCAGTACTAGAAGCAGTTCGTATTAGCACAGGTGACACAGGTGAAATAGCTATTTAAGTAGGATGTGCTGAGGCACGAAGCGCATCAAACCAAATAATTTAGGAATCATTTCAATGACAGATTACCGACGGATTTATACACCTGGGGCAGGCTGGTTTTTTACAGTGAATCTATTAGAAAGGCAAAATAACCCCCTATTAATCGAGAATATTGATGTGTTACGTCTAGCCTTTCGAGAAGTGAAAGAAAGGCACCCTTTTAAAATAGATGCTGTTGTGATATTACCTGATCACTTGCATTGTATTTGGACATTACCTAAAAATGATAGTAATTATTCCATGCGCTGGAATTTGCTGAAAGGAAAGTTTTCACGATTCTTAGCTAAAGGTGAGAAATTATCAGAAAGCCGAGTTAAGCGTAGAGAGCGAGGTGTATGGCAACGACGATTTTGGGAGCATAGTCTCAGAAATGAAGAGGACTATAACCGTCATCTGGATTATATACACTGGAATCCTGTTAAACACGGTTATGTATCGAATATTATTGATTGGCCGCATTCCAGTTTCCATAAATACGTGAAATTGGGCTTGTATCCAGAAAATTGGGGTGGTCAGACTGATGATGAATTTGAAACAGGAGAGTCAATGTAGGATGTGCTGACGATAGGAAGCGCATCATTTGATGTGCATATATTTGATGCGCTTCGTGCCTCAGCACATCCTACAGATAATAAACAGCACATCACCATAAAGAACATAAAAACCATGAATAAATCAGAAAAATCTTGTTGCTGCCCTAACGAGCCAACAGAAAATAAACCATCGGCAGAGTCAACGCACATACAAGGCATGACCTTTAAAATTGAAGGTCTGGACTGCGTTGAAGAGGTGTCTATTTTAAAATCAGAAATCGGTCCCTTAGTAGGCGGGGATGATAAGCTGGCTTTCGATGTGATCAATGGCCGAATGACGATTAGCTTAGAAGCCAAGCAGGTGCCAGAAAAAACTATTATAAAAAAGGTTGCTGCCACTGGAATGAAAGCGACACGCTGGAAACCGGGGGAAACACAAGCGGATGTTAAGCAACGACAACGATCCCAGACTGTTTATACAGTCATCAGCGGTGTGTGCATTGTTGCTGGGGTGCTGATACATATTGCCATCGCCGGGGGCTTTACCGATATTCAACAATTTTTTCAGTCTCCCGAAGCTTGGCGTTATTCATGGCAATCCTTGGGCGATTATCTTAAAAATCTGTTAAATGCCCATAGCTCACAATCTATGCCGTTGGCTGAAAAGGTAGCTTATAGCCTGGCTATTGTTTTTGGTGTTCGCCATGTTGTTGTCAAAGCATTTTATGCTTTAAAACGGCTTCGTGCTGATATGAACTTGCTGATGCTGGTCGCCATTATAGGCGCCGTCGTTATCAATGAATGGTTTGAAGCAGCGGCTGTTAGTTTCTTGTTTTCTTTATCATTAGCGATTGAAAGCTGGAGTATAGGCCGCGCTCGACATGCAGTCGAAGCGTTGCTGGATTTAGCGCCCTCTAAGGTAACCGTCAAACAAGAAAATGGACAGGAAATTAATATTGCCGCAGCTGACGTTAGTATAGGCACAGTCTTTATTGTTAAGCCCGGCGATAAAATACCACTGGACGGCGAAGTGAGCCGGGGTATCAGTTCGGTCGATCAGGCACCGATTACCGGTGAAAGTATCCCTGTCTCTAAACAGGTAGGTGATGAAGTGTTTGCGGGCAGTATTAATGGCGAGGCGGTGCTGGAAATTAAAGCAAGCAAACTCGCTTCCGATACCACCCTGGCACATATTATTCGCATGGTTGAAGAGGCGCATAGTAAACGGGCGGAGGCCGAGCAATGGGTGGAAAAATTCGCCCGTATTTATACCCCTATTGTTATGCTTGTTGCTTTAGCGGTTTTTATTATTCCACCGTTGTTTTTTGCTGGTATTTGGCAAGTATGGTTATATAAAGCATTGGTTTTATTAGTGATTGCTTGTCCTTGTGCATTGGTTATTTCAACACCAGTCAGTATCGTTGCTGCATTAGCCTGTGCAGCAAGGCAAGGAATATTGATAAAAGGCGGCATTTATATAGAAGCGCCTGCACATCTTAATGCTATTGCTTTTGATAAAACAGGCACATTGACCCGTGGTAAACCGGTAGTGACTGGGTTATATCCTTTTAATAATCATAATGAAGAAGAATTACTTAGCCGTGCCGCCGCATTAGAATCACGTAGTAATCACCCTCTGGCGAAAGCTATTTTAAATTATACCGAAAGCTTAGGAATCAAGATTGCCAATGCTGATAATGTGACCGTGCTACCTGGAAAAGGGGTGACAGGCTTATTTAATGGCACTGATTTTTGGCTGGGTTCTAGGCGCTATTTATTAGAGCGTGGTCAAGAAACTGCTGAAATTAGTCAACAAGCGATAGAATTGGAGAAAACAGGAAAAACAGTGATTGCCATCGGTAATGATCAACATGTTTGTGGTTTGATTGCTGTCGCCGATCAGCCACGAGAGCAAATTAAGTCAATTTTACAGGCTCTCAAACAGCAGAATATTAAACATTTGGCCATGCTAACGGGGGATAACCAGGTCACAGCTGAAAATATTGCAAGGGCCTGTGGTATAGATGAAGTTCATGCTGAACTGCTACCTGCTGACAAAGTTGATGTGATCAGTCAAATGGTTGAACAATATGGCAATGTCGCAATGATCGGTGATGGTATTAACGATGCCCCCGCATTGGGCAGAGCCAATTTGGGGATTGCCATGGGTGTAATGGGCTCGGATGCTGCGATAGAAACAGCGGATATTGCCTTAATGGGTGATGACCTTTCCAAACTGCCTTGGTTAATCAATCATTCAAAAAGAACATTGCGTATTATCCGGCAAAATATTGTTTTTGCACTCACACTAAAGGCTGCTGTTGCCATTTTAGCATTTGCTGGAATGGCCACTTTATGGCAAGCCATTGTCGCTGATATGGGAGCTTCACTGCTGGTCGTAGCTAATGGTCTAAGGTTATTAAAACCCAAATAATTGATTATTAGTTTATTTTTATATATGATTATCCGTATATTAATATTTATCTAAAGCCATGATCTCTCCTGCACAATTTTTTAAATGCTTATCTGATGATACACGTTTGCGTTGTATTACCTTATTACAACAAGAGGGTAAGCTCTGCGTTTGTGAATTAACCACAGCGCTGGAGCTGTCTCAACCTAAAATATCTCGGCATTTAGCTTCATTGCGCCAATGCGGTTTATTGCTGGATAGCCGAGAAGGGCAATGGGTTTTTTATCAGATTAACCCGTCATTACCCGATTGGACAACACCTTTATTAGTTAATGCTTTACAGGCTGTTCAATCCACTGAGTCATTTAAAATAGACCTACAACGCTTAAAGAAAATGGCAAATAGACCTGATTCAGCACTTTGTTGCTAAAATTTAATCCAAAACATACGCATATACATATATCAATTTATAGGAGTCATAATGAAACGATTACATATTCACCTCGCAGTCGAAAACCTGGAACAAAACATTAACTTTTACAGCACCATGTTTGGCTGTCAGCCCACAGTACAGCATGACGATTATGCTAAATGGATGCTAGATGATCCACGCATTAATTTTGCTATCTCTAATCGGAGCAAAAAACTGGGCCTGGATCATCTGGGTATTCAAGCGGATGATGAGTCTGAGTTACAAGCGATTAAACAACAGTTAGATGCAACTCAGGTACCGATTGAAGCACAGGAAGGCGCGGCTTGTTGCTATGCACGTTCGGATAAATATTGGGTGACAGACCCACAAGGAATTGCCTGGGAGTCCTTTCATTCTTTAAATGAAATTCCTACTTTTAATGAATCAAAAGATGGAGTTGATGAGGAAAGCAATGCTTGTCGACCTGCTTTGGAGGGTGAGAAGAAAGTATCATGTTGCGGTTAATTAAACGCGTGTAGGATGTGCTGAGGCACGAAGCGCATCACCTTAATACACTGAGTGATGCGCTTCCTATCGCCAGCACATCCTACATTTCCTACATTAACATCACAATTTAAATTTTTTATAGGTCTCAAATGTTAAATGTTTTTGTAATTTGTACAGGTAATTCTTGTCGTAGTGTGATGGGTGAAGCTCTGATGAGTTATTTAGGGCAGGATAGAATTAAGGCTTTTTCAGCCGGCAGTCATTCTATCGGCCGAATTAATACCAATGCTTTAGCTACATTGAAACGCCATGATTTACCGACTGAAGGCTATAAAAGCCAATCCTGGGAGGATTTTAAAGATACACCTATGGATATTGTCATTACCGTTTGTGATAACGCGGCAGGTGAAACCTGTCCTGTTTATTTGACTAAAGCAGTACGTGCACATTGGGGAGTATCAGATCCTAGGCATGCTGAAGAACCAGGTGAGGAAAAACTTGCCGCCTTTGAACAAACCTTTGCCACTTTAAAATTGCGGATTGAAAAAATGCTGGAATTACCTTTTGAAACGATGCCTGCCGATGAATTAACGATTGAGCTAAATAAGATAGGTCAGCTAAATACCTAATGGGGAAAAGAGATGACTGAAAAACAACATGATATGAGATTTTTTGAACGCTATCTAACACTTTGGGTAGGTTTGTGTATCGGCGTAGGTATTCTGTTAGGGGTTTATGCCCCAGAATTTGCCAAAACACTGGATGGAATGAGTATTAATGTGAATGGTGCACCTGTTGTCTCCATTCCTATTGCCATCTGTCTGTTTTTTATGATGTACCCAATTATGGTGAAAATTGATTTTTCTGAAGTGGTCAAAGCGGGTAAAAGCATTAAACCTGTTTCACTGACACTGGTTGTGAATTGGGCGATCAAACCGTTTACCATGTATGCCATTTCCTACTTGTTTTTGGGTATATTGTTTCAACAGTTTATCGGTGCGGATGCGGTAGACTTGGTAAAACTGCCGTTTGGCCTAGACTTACCTGTAGGGAGTCACTATGGCTCTGGTACTGTGGTGATGCATGAAGGGGTAAAAATGATGACGGTGCCGTTATGGCGTAGTTATCTTGCTGGCTGTATTTTACTGGGCGTAGCACCTTGTACGGCGATGGTATTAGTCTGGGGGTATTTGGCGAAAGGTAATGCTGGGCATACGCTGGTGATGGTGGCAATCAATTCGCTGGTGATGCTGTTTTTATTCGGTATCATTGGTGGTTTTCTGCTAGGTGTCGGTCAATTACCGGTACCTTGGGAAGCACTTGTGCTATCTATCAGTATTTATGTGGCATTACCTTTATTTGCGGGTTATTTTTCACGTAAATGGATTGTGGCTCATAAAGGTCTGGAGTGGTTTGAACAAAAATTCCTACATCTACTCACCCCGATTACTATCATCGCTTTATTATTGACGCTGATTTTACTTTTTTCATTTAAGGGTGATGTTATTATTGAAAATCCACTTACCATTTTATGGATTGCGATCCCGCTAGCATTACAAACCATTCTGATTTTTACGATCACTTATCTAGCTGCAAAATGGTGGGGCTTTTCTTATGAAAATGCCGCACCTTCCGCGCTAATCGGTGCATCTAATCACTTTGAAGTGGCGATTGCCACCGCAGTGATGTTATTTGGCTTGTCGTCGGGAGCCGCATTGGCAACCGTTGTGGGTGTGTTAATTGAAGTCCCTTTAATGCTTGCATTGGTAGGATTCTGTAAAAAGACCAAAAGTTGGTTTTGAGTAAACTTAAGGGGTTGATTTTATTGTTCTCTGAATGGCGGGCGCAAAGGGTCTAATGTGCTTCATTCCTCAATACGTTCTATAGAAAGATGGAATACCCAACAAAGACCTCATCAACTCTTATCGTTTACC
>NZ_FQTQ01000150.1 GCF_900128525.1 methanotrophic endosymbiont of Bathymodiolus puteoserpentis (Logatchev) | reverse complement strand
TATGGCCCTAAATTTAGAGCGTGACTCTGTTGGCGCAGTCGTACTAGGAAACTATGAACAACTGGCTGAAGGGCAAAAAGTGCAGTGCACAGGCCGCATACTAGAAGTTCCTGTTGGCCCTCAAATGCTTGGGCGTGTAGTGGACTCTCTGGGGGTAGCTATTGATGGTAAGGGCCCAATTGAAAAAGGAGAAACATCCCCTATAGAGAAAGTGGCGCCCGGTGTAATTGCCCGTCAATCCGTTGATGAGCCTGTTCAAACTGGTTATAAGTCAGTTGATACAATGGTGCCCATTGGCAGAGGTCAACGAGAGTTGATTATCGGTGACCGACAGACAGGGAAGACTGCTTTGGCAATTGACGCAATCATTAACCAAAAAGACTCTGGAATCAAGTGTATATATGTTGCTATTGGACAAAAGAAATCGTCTATAGCTGGAGTTGTGCGTAAATTAGAAGAGCACGGGGCAATGAAACACACTATTGTTGTTGCTGCTGGAGCCTCTGACCCTGCCGCCATGCAGTTTCTTGCACCTTTTTCTGGGTGTTCAATGGGTGAATACTTCCGTGATCGTGGCGAAGATGCACTGATTATTTATGACGATTTGACCAAACAAGCTTGGGCTTACCGACAGATATCCCTGCTTTTGCGCCGCCCTCCAGGTCGCGAAGCCTACCCTGGTGACGTGTTTTATCTTCACTCACGACTATTGGAGCGGGCTTCCCGAGTTAATCCAGATTATGTAGAAAAGCTAACAAACGGTTCTGTTAAAGGCAAAACTGGGTCTTTGACTGCCTTACCAATCATCGAAACTCAAGCTGGTGATGTTTCTGCTTTCGTACCCACTAACGTTATTTCAATTACCGATGGTCAGATTTTTCTTGAAACAGACTTATTTAACTCTGGTATTCGCCCAGCAATGAATGCTGGAATTTCAGTATCTCGGGTTGGAGGTGCTGCCCAAACGAAGATTATTAAAAAACTCGGTGGCGGTATTCGTCTGGCTTTGGCTCAATATCGTGAATTACAAGCGTTTTCCCAGTTTGCATCAGACCTAGATGAAACCACCAGAAAACAGCTTGAACATGGTATGCGTGTTACTGAGCTTATGAAGCAGAAACAATATGCACCATTGTCTGTTGCGGAGATGGGATTAGTTATATTTGCTGCGGAGAAAGGTTTTCTCGACGACATAGAACTGAAAAAAATCAAGGACTTTGAAGCTGCGTTACTCAGTTTTGCCAATATTGAATATAAAGAGTTAATAGCGCATATCAATAACACTGGCGA
>NZ_FQTQ01000149.1 GCF_900128525.1 methanotrophic endosymbiont of Bathymodiolus puteoserpentis (Logatchev) | reverse complement strand
TGGGTATAGGCGATATTCCTCCGTTATCGGAAGTCATCCGTGCGGCCGCTGCCTGTGGATAATGAGAAGTTACAATATAATCAATATATTTTAGATAATGATATTCGCACTTTGCAGGGTGAGTTAGTCAAAAGTTATGAAGAATGTGAAATCGCCAATTTTCTGTATCGACAAGGCATACGCTATCAACATGAAGCTAATTATCATATAAATACTTCTGGACCCGATTATAAAGCCTATCAACCGGACTTTTTCTTGCCGGATGATGGTATTTATATTGAACATTTTGCGGTCAATGAATACAGTCAAACACCGCCATTTATTGATCAGCAAAGTTATTTGGAGGGGATGGCTTGGAAACGAAGTTTACATGAGGAACACAAAACTCCGCTAATTGAAACTTATAGCTATCAAAAGCACCAAGGTATTTTAACGCAAAGTCTCAGTGAGCAATTACAGCAAGTGGGTGTTAGTTTTCAACCACTAGCTAATAATGAATTATTAAAGCAACTCAATCAATTAGGTCAAGTTTCTACTTTTGCTCAGCTACTAGCTCGGGTACTCGCCTTATTCAAATCTGCCTACTTAAATATAAAAGATATGGTAGCACTTGCAGAACAGCATGAGGATAAAGAGCGTATGCAGGCGGCAGCATTTTTATTTGAACCGATTTATGAGCTTTATCAACAACAGCTTCGTGATACGCAAACTATCGATTTTGAAGATATGATCGGTTTGGCAATACGTTATGTAGAAAGTGGGCAGTATCAATCACCGTATCGTTATTTATTAGTCGATGAATTTCAGGATATTTCTGCCAGCCGGGCGCGATTGATTAAAGCTTTATTGAACCAGCAGGCAGATAATAGCTTGTTTTGTGTCGGCGATGATTGGCAATCTATTTACCGTTTTACCGGCAGTGATGTCACGATCACCAAAGAGTTTAGTGAGTATTTTGGCTATACCGCAACCAGTGTTTTAGATAAGACTTTCCGCTTTAATAATAAGATTAGCGAGTTTGCGTCGCAATTTGTTATGCGCAATAGCACGCAAATTGAGAAACAGATAGTCAGTCATCATCAGGTTAATCAACCGGCAGTATCGTTAATCAAAACGAACCAAGATTCCGTTGCTTTAAATGCAGCTTTATCTGCAATTTATACTAAAAATCAGAATAAAGCGGTTAGTGTGTTGATTTTGGCGCGAGTCAGTTTTAAAAAGCCGGATTTAAGTATTTATAAAAGTCAGTACCCAAGCTTACAGCTACAGTTTATGACCGTGCATGCTTCTAAAGGAAAAGAAGCGGATTATGTCATTATTTTAGGGTTAGATAAAGGGAGGCATGGCTTTCCATCTGAAAAAGAAACACCGGCTTTATTAGATTTACTATTGCCTAAAGCGGAGGATTTTGCCTACGCGGAAGAACGACGGTTATTCTATGTTGCATTGACTCGCGCGCGGCATCATGTCTATTTAATTAGTGATGCGACCAAAGCGTCTGACTTTATTCGAGAATTAATTCTTGATAAGTACGAAATGTACAGTGATGAGTTTCACGGTATAGGCTTTCAAGACAAGCTTGCCGATAAATCCTGTCGTCATTGTCAAACAGGATTTATGTTGGTTAAAGACAGTCAATACGGTAGTTTTTTTGCTTGTAATCAATATCCTTTATGCTCATATACAGAGCCTGCATGCCAGTGGTGCGGTAGTGAATTAAAAGAGCAGGGGCGTTTTAAAGTGTGTGTCAGTAAGTGCTGTGATTATATCGAACCCATTTGCCCTAAATGCGGCGGCAGTATGCGTTTACGCAAAGGGCCATATGGTGAATTCTGGGCTTGTTCAAATTACCGCAAAGGCTCTAAATTTTCTTGTGATCATAAAGAAAAGCAGATTGATTTAAAGCAGGCAAAGCATAAAGGTTTGCCGGATGAGATGTATATTACCTAATTGAAAATGGTAATAACGGATGATAAGGAGGCAGCCGAAGGAATGAGCAAAAGAAACAGGTTATTATCAGTAATTTAATTTAAGCGAATTTACTGATGAAGCAGTGCAGGGTTTAGATGATATTTACCTAGGATGCTATTGAAATTTGTTATTTAAGCCAATTAACCCCTGCTACCATACTCAGGGCTGAGAATTTTATAACTCCCCGAAATTGACTTGTCTTTTTGCTCAGTTTCTGTGTTGTAAAAATAGTTTCGTAGCCTGCTATGCGCCTATTTTTACGCCTTGAAACTGAACCGAAATCCAGCACCAGTTTCAGTCTTAGGTTTTATTTCATCCTCAGTCCTAAGAGAATAGTAAAGTTTTGTGATTTTAATGTATCCAAATAGGAAATAATTTATGTGCTATTTGTATTATTGTAAATAATATGTCGTTGCCTATAATGAACCTGCGTTAAAGATAAACGCATTTAATTTTTTCCTAGAGGACTAAAGATGAAAGATTTATATAAAGATATTTTAACTGGATTAGTATTTATGATTGGCTTGCTGGGCTTTTTATCTGGTGAATTTATTATCTCATCAACATTATTTGCAGCATCAGCGATAGCGAGTAATGTAAGCATAAATCGTAAACGCGGTAAAGCGGGCAGTATTGCATGAAGGGACTGTCCGTACTCGTACGGCTAAATGATAAAAACTAAAGGCTTCTATAGCATTTAGCTGGGAAGATTTTTTTAAGGGTTATTCTTAGTCCTTACCCAATACGTTTTTTTTATATAGGTTTTACCAGGTTTTCTTCTGAAAAATAAGAATAATGGCAACTAATACGTATCTTTTGGGTGTAGGTGTGTCAACGCACTTTCTTAGAAGGTTTTACTTACTTATACAATCTGAATTCCAGTCATAAGGAGCAGCAATAGTGTTTAGTAATACCTTGCTGGATTGAAGGAGGTTTTTTGGGGGGGGCGTGTTTGTATAAAATATTTTTGGAGTGGATAATACCCTTAATAAGGGTCTAGCTCACATTCTATATAGGATAGTATTACAACTTAGGCTAATGAAAATATTGATTATTTTTAATAAAATATAAAAAATTATAAAAAATATCTTGTCAGAGCCATTTTTCATTGTATAATAATCAAATCTTCTGAGGGTCCTTAGCTCAGCTGGTAGAGCACCGCACTTTTAATGCGATTGTCGCGAGTTCGAATCTCGCAGGACCCACCACAGAAGAGGATATAAAAAACGCCAGCTTTTAGCTGGTTTTTTTATGCCTAAAATTTGATCATCAATTGATTTCCATTAGTCTTTTTATATCTACTCGTTTGTGTCAGTTGGTATTTAGTTGGCGCAAAATTTCTGTCTGCATGCCTCTTTTTTAACTTTTCTCAAACTAGGGTGGTTTACTCGATGTCTATTGCTCTTGCGGTTTTTTTTGCCCTGTTACTCGATATTTTATTGGGGGAGCCTAAAAAATGGCATCCACTGGTATTTTTTGGTCAGTGGGCAAATTATTTGGAAAGGCAGTTTATTCAATCGAGTCATGAATCTAAGATTAGGCAAAAAGCTTATGGTTTTTTGGCTTTGGTTTTGGCTATTTTACCGGTAAGTATGGTTGTTTTTATAGTGACGCGCGGCGGGTTGTTGGCCCCATACTTAAGCCCTATTATGCTTTATTTTTGTATTGCCCCTAGAAGTTTACTACAGCATACTCTGGCGGTTTACCGACCCTTACAGCAAGAGAATTTGGTGCAGGCTCGATTAGCCATTTCGATGATTGTAAGCCGTGAGACTGAGCAGATGGATACATTACAAATTCGTAAAGCGGCTATAGAAACAACTTTAGAAAATGGTGCTGATGCTGTTTTTGCGCCGATTTTTTGGTTTATTATTGCTGGGCCAGTAGGTGCGTTGTTTTATCGTTTAAGTAATACTTTGGATGCCATGTGGGGGTATAAAAATGCGCATTATTTACATTTTGGGTTTGCTGCAGCTCGTTTAGATGATGTACTGAACTGGCTACCGGCTCGGTTGACTGCTTTAAGCTATTTATTGTTGGGTGATAGCAAAAAGGCTTGGTTTTGTTGGCGTACACAAAGTCCTTTTTGTGAAAGTCCAAATGCAGGTGTCGTTATGAGTGCAGGCGCGGGTTGTCTGAATGTGCAATTGGGTGGATCAGCGATTTATCATGGTGTATTAAAAAACAAAGCTATTTTGGGTGTTGGTCGTGTTGTGGTTAATGAGGATATAAAGCGTGCTAATTTATTGATCGTTTTATCTGCGGTGCTGTGGCTAGGTGTTATTATTTTAGGAGAATCTATTGCTTAAGCATGGTGGGCGACTATTGGAGGCGGTGCATAAATATCAAATTCCAGTGAGTGACTGGCTCGATTTATCCACAGGCATTAACCCGAATGGCTACCCTGTCCCAAAGATCCCTAATGCTGTTTGGTTGCGTTTGCCCGATAACTTAGATGGTCTTATTGATGTTGCACAGCATTATTACCAGTGTAATTCTTTGCTTGCTGTTGCTGGCTCACAAGCAGCTATTCAGGCTTTGCCTCAGTTACGTAAGGCAAGTGTGGTGGGGTTTATCACACCTTCGTATGCTGAACATGCGTATGCTTGGCAAAAAGCGGGCCATTCAATAGTCAGCTTATCAGCGACTGAGATTGATCTACATATTAATCAGCTAGATTGTCTGGTACTGGTTAATCCAAATAATCCCAGTGCCTGCCAGTTCAGTAAAGATCAGTGTTTTTCTTGGCTGGAAGTATTGCAGAAAAAAAATGGCTGGCTGATTGTTGACGAGGCTTTTATTGATAGTATGCCTGAGTTAAGTTTAAGTTCTTATGCGCCTTTAAAAGGTTTGATTATTTTACGTTCTATAGGTAAATTCTTCGGTTTAGCGGGAATTCGGGCAGGCTTCGTTTTAGCTGAAGCGGATATTTTAGAGCAATTAAATGAGTTGCTGGGCCCTTGGACCTTGAGTAATCCTACTCGCTTTGTTACGGCTTGTGCACTACAAAATAAGCAGTGGCAAGATGAGATGCGAGTGCAATTGCGGCACAATAGCGGGCGTTTGGCGCGTTTACTGACTGATTATCAATTAGTACCCATAGGCTCTACACCACTATTTCAGTGGGCGGTAGTAGAAAACGCAGAAGAAATTCATTATTTACTCGCTAAGCAGGCTGTTTTGACGCGGTTTTTTGTGCAACCTACAAGTTTGCGTTTTGGCTTGCCTGCTGATGAAGCGGGATGGGCGCATTTAACTACTGCCTTGGAAGCTATTTCATCGTGTTAGTGCAGTGCACTCTTAATTATGAACTATAAAAAAGGTATAAATAATTGTTTTTAAATTGTTATTAGCTTTATAGTTTTATTGGTTATTGCGAAGCTAGCTGTACTAGATGCGCTATTTTTATTATACAAAAGGAAATTCAATGTCAGCAATAACGCTTATGGTGCAAGGAACAACTTCTGATGCGGGGAAAAGTGCATTGGTGACGGGGTTATGTCGATACTTTAAGCGTCAAGGTTATTCGGTTGCCCCTTTTAAACCGCAAAATATGGCATTAAATAGTGCCGTGACGGCGGCGGGAGGCGAAATTGGGCGAGCTCAGGCAGTTCAAGCGATAGCTTGTGGTTTGCCAGCACATACGGATATGAATCCTGTTTTACTTAAGCCGAATTCGGATAAGACCGCACAGGTTATCTTTCAAGGAAAAGCGGTAAAAAATCTGGGTGCGAAAGCTTATCATGCCTATAAAGCACAAGCGATGCCGGTTATTTTAGATTCTTTTGCGCGTTTAGAGAAAAGCTATCAGCGCGTGGTGGTCGAAGGAGCAGGGAGTCCGGCTGAGATTAATTTACGTGATAGAGATGTTGCCAATATGGGCTTTGCAGAGGCGGTTGATTGCCCTGTTATTATTGTCGCTGATATAGATCGAGGGGGCGTGTTTGCGCATTTAGTGGGTACTTTAGATTTATTGAGCAAGTCTGAGCAGCAACGGGTACTGGGTTTTGTTATTAATCGTTTTCGCGGGGATATGGGTATGTTACAGCCTGGTATTGAGTGGTTGGAGAAGCGTACAGGTAAGCCAGTATTTGGCGTACTGCCTTATTTACATGACTTGTATTTAGAGTCTGAGGACAGTGTGACAGTGAGGCAGTCAGAAGTTGGGGTAGGAGCCTTTAATATTGTTATTCCTCGTTTGCCGCGGATGAGTAACCATACTGATTTTGATGTCTTGCGTTTAAATAAGGGCTTGAATATTCAGTTTAGTTGTAACCCTAATTTGGTAGATAAAGCAGATTTAATTATTTTGCCAGGAAGTAAGTCGGTTCGAGATGACTTAACATGGCTTAGAGAGCAGGGCTGGGAGAGGTTTATTTTTCAGCATTTGCGCTACGGTGGTAAAGTTATAGGAATTTGCGGTGGCTATCAAATGCTCGGTAAGCTGTTGCATGACCCTTTAGGTATTGAAGGTAAGCCTGGGTCTAGCAAGGGCTTAGGGTTGTTAGATATGCAAACGACTTTAAGTGAAAGTAAAACTTTAAACCAAGTTTCAGGAAGGTTATTAATGGCTGATGCTATTGTGCATGGCTATGAAATTCATGCTGGAATCTCTGAAGGTCCAGCATTGTTAGCACCGATAATTGAATTGGAATGCGGTATGCGCGAAGGCTCAGTGTCTAGCGATCAGCAGGTTTTAGGTACTTATTTACATGGTATTTTTGATCAGCCTGAAGCTTGTATTGCTCTTTTGCATTGGGCTGGCGTAGAAAAAGTACAAGCAGTAAATTTTACTGAATTACGGGAGCAGGGAATTGACTTAATGGCTGATACCGTTGAGAAGTACATGGATATGCCATTATTGGAGAGTATATGCTTCAAGTTTATTGCAGCTAAAAAAAAGGCTCCATAAAGGAGCCTTTTTAGTGGTATGTGTATTTGACTATACATTTAACACGGGATAACTTTTTATGATGCAGAGCATGAGACGAATGAAGAAAAATTGCCTCCCTTCATGGAAGGTAATAAATAATTTTCGCCTGAATCACGTTATCCTCATGTGTCCCGCCTTAAATCCGTAGCCGTGTCTTATTGAACTTTTACGTTAAGTGCAGATAAGCCTTTTGCGCCATTTTCCACATCGTAAGTGACAACTTGATCAGGTTCTAGTGTTTTGAACCCGTCTCCCTGTATAACTGAATGGTGAACAAAGACATCGTCACCGCCGTCAGCTTGCTCAATAAAACCAAAGCCTTTTGTGTTGTTAAACCACTTTACTTTACCTGTTGCCATTAGAAAACTCCTTAAAATATAAAAATGTATGGCGATTACAGAACAACAACTGATAACAAGCTTTAATGCCTTTAAGTTCAAACACTGCTTTCTGACATACTTATTTTACTAGGGTTGTTATTTGCATGCCACTTATTTTGTAGTTACGGCTGTACCATAAACTTGCGTACAAGTATTGCTCCATAAAATCCAGTATTGTGAATAAGTATCTGATGTAATTTGCACTAATGCTGTTGTATTAGGGATGTCCTCTAGAGCATCCTCTAAGGCAGAATGGGTTTGATTGCCGCCTGACAGTGGAATGAGTCCTAAAAGTTTATATTGGCAGTCGCCTCCAACCGCCTTACCTAGTTCACGGTAACTTCCTGGCTCAAGGGGGATATTAGACGGTGCAATGCCGCCAGATGTATGGGCGCAGCCTATTAGTGTAGAGCTGAGAGCGAGAAGGGTTAAAGTTTTAGTTAGCATACCGAATATTCCTTTTGTCGTAATAGAAAAGTTTAGCAGAAGCATAAAAGGTTTATACAACTTATGTGCAGTTTAATGAGCTTGAAGTGTTATTGGGGGCATTGCTGTTATTTCTTCAATTTCTTTATGATTGGTATACCAGAGTAGCAAATCTATATAAGCACGAATATTGTCTACATAAATGACAGGTTCTTTACCTCTGGCATAGCCATGCTTGGTTTTAGAATACCATTTTTTTTTTGTTAGTAAAGGTAATATTTGTTTAACATCGACCCATTTATCAGGATCTTTACCTAATTTTTGGGTAATAATGCGTGCGTCTTCTAAGTGACCAAAGCCTATATTGTAGGAGGCTAAGGCAAACCAAGTGCGGTCTGGTTCAGGAATTCGTTGGGGGATTTTTTTAAGGCGCTGTTTTAGGTAGCGCGCCCCCCCCGAAAATACTTTCTTTAGCATTGGCTCTGTCTTTTACGCCTAATTGTTTGGCAGTTGCTCTCGTTAGCATCATTAGTCCTTTTACACCTGTAGGGGAAACAGCATCTTTATTCCAGTGCGATTCCTGATAGCTAATAGCCGCTAATATTCGCCAGTCAAAAGCGTATTTTTTAGCAGCTTCTTGGAATAAAGCTTGGTATTGAGGTAGTCGGCTTTCAAAATGTAAGCGGAAGGTACAATTACCAACATACTTAATATTTCGGGTATGTCCATAATGACGCTCAAGAAGCTGTTCCAGTACTTTATTTTTGGTGATCTCATTAAAGAATTGAGTGGCCTCATCGTAAAGGCTGGTATCTGTTGACTTCTGAAAGGCCCAAGCAAGTTGTCGGGGCGGACTAATATCAAAAGCAACATTGAGTTTGGGGTAAAAACGCCGAATTAATATGATTTGATTGGAGTCGGCAATAGTGTAATCAATAAGTCTTGCGTTAATGAGGTACAGTAATCCATCAGTATCTAAATTTTTATTGGTAAGCCATTGTAAGTTTGGGTTACTTTTTTGTAAGTGTAATAGCGTTTCGACATGGCTAGTATCTTGCACAATCTCTAAAATTCCATTGCTCAAATCTGCCACAGTTTTGGGTCGTTTAGTGCCTGAGCGAAAGATGATTTGTTCGGTGATTTCTTGGTAGGGGGGGGGTGAATAAGAATTGTTGCTGGCGGTCTGAGGTGATCGTTATGCCGGCAGCAGAAAAATCAGCTTCACCTGCTTGAGTTTTTTTTAAAATTTGCGCAAAAGTGTCGGGAATAATGAACTTGGTTTTGACTTGCAAATGTTGAGCGAATAACTGTACTAAATCATATTCTAAGCCAGAAAATCCAGTAGCGCCTTCATAATAAGTGGTTGGATCATAACGGGTTAATACCGTTAATAATCCAGTTTTTTTGACCCGATCCAGTTGGTTGGCGTATTGAATATCTGGAACAGGTGTTATTTTTTCTACTGCTGATTCACCTTGAGGCGCATCACATGCGCTTAATAAGGGGATCAGCAGTATTAGAAAAAAGCGTTGTAACAGCACAAAGTCAGGCTTAGCGTATTTTTTTGTAGTAATTAATTAAGCCATTGGTAGAGCTATCGTGTGATGTCACTGGGGTATCACTTTCAAGTTGTGGTAATATTTTTACGGCTAGAATCTTACCTAGTTCTACGCCCATTTGGTCATAACTATTGATATTCCAAATTTTTCCTTGTACAAAAATTTTATGTTCATACAGGGCGATTAATTTACCGAGAGTATGGGGGGTTAATTTTTCAAATAGAAATGAGTTAGTCGGTCTGTTGCCTGAAAATACTTTTGCAGCAATAAGGTTCTCACTGGCATCACTGCCTAGTGCAGCTTTAACTTCCTCGGCAGTTTTGCCTTTCATCAAGGCTTCGGTTTGCGCTAGAAAATTGGAAATAAGGATGTCGTGATGCTCAGCTAGGTCATAATGGCTTTGAGCGGGCGCTAGGAAATCACAAGGAATTAATTTAGTGCCCTGATGAATCAACTGGTAAAAAGCATGCTGGCCATTAGTACCTGGCTGCCCCCAAATAATAGGCCCTGTGCTGTAATCAGTAGGGTGACCTTCCAAGTCAACGCTTTTGCCATTACTTTCCATGTCGCCCTGTTGGAAATAGTCAGCAAAAAATTGCATAGTATGGGCATAAGGCAACATAGCATGTGATTCGGCACCAAAGAAATTGTTATACCAAATGCCTAATAATCCCATAATGACAGGGATATTTTTTTCGAATGGTGTTGTTTGGAAGTGCTTGTCTGCTTCGTGTGCTCCGGTTAATAATTCTTCAAAATTATCCATGCCTAGATACAAGGCAATTGATAGCCCGATAGAAGACCAGAGAGAATAACGCCCACCAACCCAATCCCAAAATTCAAACATATTATGAGTATCTATGCCAAATTCTGCGACATTCGTTTTGTGTGTAGACAGGGCAATAAAATGTTTTGCGACAGCTGATTTATCATTATTTGCATGATTTAATAGCCAAGAGCGCGCCGAAGAAGCATTGGTCATGGTCTCATGAGTGCTGAATGTTTTCGATGCCACTAAAAATAAAGTCGTTTCTGGTGGGACTTGGGACAGCGTTTCGACTAAGTCTGCTTGGTCAATATTAGACACAAAATGCACGCTCATACCCTCAATAGCATAAGGTGTTAGTGCCTTAGTGACCATTTTGGGGCCTAAATCTGAGCCACCGATACCGATATTGACGATATCGGTAATACGCTTACCTGTATAGCCAGTCCATTCTCCAGAGTGGACTGCGCTGCAAAAATCACGCATTTTTTGTAAGGCATGATTGATTTGTGGCATAACGTCAACATCATCGACATAAACAGGCGTATTACTGCGATTGCGCAACGCTGTATGTAAAACAGCGCGATTTTCTGTTTTATTAATACGTTTACCAGAAAACATATCGGTAATATGTGTTTTTAATTGGCACGCATTAGCTAATTTAAAGAGTAAGGGTAACGTATCTTCGGTGATTCTATTTTTTGAATAGTCAAACAAAAGGTCATCAAATAATATTGAATAGCTGTTAAATCGGCTGGGATCGGCTGCAAATAAGTCTCTGATATGTAATGGGTTAACATCTTGTTGGTGGGCTTTTAAAGCCTGCCATTCTGAGGAGTTTGTTAGATGAGACATTGATGAACCTTAAGGTTGCGGAAAGATAATGTTTAAAATTTTACGAAAAGCTGAGAGGGATAGCAATAGCAATAGCAATATAAGTACTATCTGATATAATAAAAAACAGCTAGTGATAGCTAAAGGAATAACCTTTCTTTGTACAGGTCTATATGATAGAGTTTTACTTTTATTTGCACCCTATTTAGTTTGGTGGTGGAATAACAGAAATCAAGAATTATAATAATATTTTAAGAGGAAGAAGTTATGAAAAAAAGTATCGTAAAGTCAAGTTTATTAGCGCTTGCGGGTTTGTTTTTTTCTGCAACATTATGGGCGCATGGTGGTGCTGCAGGTACAGATACCGATCAGTGTAAATTTGAATTAGAGCCAGATCATTGGATTCATTATACCGCTTACCAGCCACTGGCTTATCCAGCGGAAGATTTTTGTGGAAACCTTCCTGATATAGGAACAATGACACAGTTGGTATTCGATTATCAAGATATTAGATTTCGTAATATGGCGGTTGAATTTGAAGTAACTAAAGAGCCAGAAGGTACACAAATTTTCTTTATGCCAGCAAAAAAGCATAAATCAGGATCAGTTATTTTAAAACTACCTAACGGCGTGCCTGAAGTTGGTAAATATTTAATACATATCACCTTAGTAAAAGATAACGGTGAGCGATTAGATGCGCACATGAGTTTTGTTGCAGGTAAAGGAGCAGTGACAAGTTCAAAAACTATGTTTATGTATCTACTATTTGCTTTGGCGGGTCTATATGTTCTGTATCTTTCTCATGCTGGCTTTAAAAAGAAAGTCGATGAAATTATTGAGAATATCAAAAAAGCTTAAAGCCCCATTTCCTTTATTTTTAGGGTATAAATAATGCAGAAAAATCCTTTAGGAATACTATTGGGTACTGCTGTCATGCTGATGCCGTTCGCGGCTTCAGCTGTTGTCAGTTTACCTAAATCAGTAGAAATAGATCGCGGTGAAGTTGAATCACCTTGTAATGAAAATAATCCGGAATGGCGTGTCGCTCAGACCGTTGACGGAGTTGCTATGCAGGAGTCGCTGCGTTGTAGTCCCGATAATCCGTCGGATATCGCTGTTGAGGTGAAAGGCACGAATAATGTATCAATGGCAACATTGATGAATACTTATTATGCAGCCGATGCGATTATTAAAAAGAATGATATGGATGGGGATGGAGACCCTGACTTAATTATTATTAAATTGGAAGTTGCTGAGTTAAATGGACATTCACCAGACTTTAAAGGCTTAGTGCCTACTTTTGATATAGCGCCTGGGGTACAGCCAGGTATGTGGGTGTTTGCACCTAAGTCGCGTGGTATGGCGACTAACAGTTTTGTTGGGGTTGATGCTAATCCACTGCTAAGAGCGCCATCTCCGGTTATTAGGGTAGAGCAGGGCGATACGATTTGGATACAGTTGGAGAATACGCATTACTTTCCACATACGATTCATTTACATGGCATAGATCATCCGTGGGTGGATAGTTCGGGGGAAGGAAATGATGGTGTACCACAAACAAGTGATAAATTTGTTTTGCCAGGGCAGAGTAAAACGTATGAAATACGCCCACGTGTACCCGGCACTTTTGTTTACCATTGTCATGTACAAACCCATGTCCACCTAGCAATGGGCTTAGTTGGAATGTTTGTTGTAGAAGAGAACCGCCCGAATAACTGGGTGCAAACATTTAATGTTGGTGCAGGAGAGGTACGCCATCCATCGAAAGCGATTTTAGAAGATTATGATAGTGAATATGACTTACATTATCATGCGATGGATAACGAGTTGCACAGTATTATCCAAAAATATAATGACCCTCGGTTAATTGCGAAAAAAATGAACCGTGAATATGATATGACTGATTCAACAGAAGATTATCACACGCTCAATGGTCGTTCGTTTCCATATACCTTAAGAGAATCTATTATTGTTGCTGAGCCAGATAAAAATATAAAACTGCGTATTTTTAATAGTTCAGGTGAAACTTTGGCTATGCACACGCATGGGCATAAAGGGACAATTACTCATTATGATGGTGTTGAGCATAATCCCATCGCGCAGATTACGCGCGATGTTTATAATATTGCACCTGCACAGCGTAATGATATAAAAATTAATACGACCGATGATGGTTTTCACAATTATGGCGAAGGTATTTGGATTTTTCATGACCATCGTGAAAAAGGGATTACTACCAATGGTATGAATCCAGGGGGCAACGTCAGTGCTTTAGTGTATAAGAAATACCTGAATGAAGTGGGTTTACCTATGGGGATTGGTGAAAGTGTTATGCCTTTATTTACCAAGAAATTTCACGACCGTAAATTGCCAGTTTGGCAAAATATTGATGAGTGGAATAGCTTGGGTGAGGTTGATGCTGAAGGCTATGTAGCACCACCAGCCAGTAAAATGGCACCTCCAGATGTAACGCCAGGGTCTGCAGATATTCAAGCACCAACGGATAATTCATTTAGAAACCTAGTTTTTGGTTTGTTTTTGGGGTTATGTGCATACTTATTAGTCGTTAACCGCGCTAAAGTAATTGCCTTGATTTCTTCACTAAAAGGGGGGAAATGATAATGATTAAGTATTTATCAATAGCGGCACTAAGTTTGGCGTTGTCAGCACCCGTTTTTGCAGAAAAAGAATTTGAAGATCATACGTCAATGATGAACCACGGTGATGGCCATTTGATGGACATGACTGGGGGTATGGTCATGGGGCAAAATACTGATACTTTGCCGGGTGGTTGTGACAGAATTTCTGCAACAAAAGAAATTACTGTACATGCAGGGCATAAATATGCGAAAAAATTTCCAGGGCGTATGTTTGCTTTTGATGTTCAGGAGTACCAATTTGAACCTTGTACTAAATTAACGGTGCATTTTGTTAATGATGATAATGTGCGTCACCAGTGGATGATGCATGGTCTACCCAAGTACCTGTATCCTAAAGGGATGTTTCACCTGGAGGTGACAGGACCAGGCAAAGTAACAGGCACATTAATTTTTCCACCGGGAGATAAAACTTATCTAGTGCATTGCGATATCGCACAGCATATGGAAAAAGGTATGAAAGGCCAGTTAAAAATTGGCAAGGGTAATGGTGATTTACCTAGTATTCCTGGTGTGACAGCCTATGTGATCCAAGATAACTATGCTGATGAAATATCGGAAGAAAGCTTATCTGATACCGTAGTTGAAGAATTTACTGAAATGAAGGATAAGGTTGTTGGCAATGACTCTTATTTTTCAGGGCTTACTATTATTGGTTTAGCCATCGGTTTAATTCTTGCACCTTTATTAGTACGTAAATTTAGTGGTATGAGTGCTGGTGAAGTCTTCATATACCTTGTCAGGCTAGTTAAGCAGGCTGTTGATATCGTAGTAAAAGTAATTTCTTGGTTGGTTAATTTAGTAAAGAAGCGCTAGTTCGCTTTTTATTTTAAACTTCGGTTAAGCCCCTATTGAGAGCATCAATAGGGGCTTTTTTATGCAGCAATTCTCAATTTAGGATTCAGTGATAAAATAAATCCAATTCCTTACCCCAAAAAAATTCTATAAGTGATAGAGACAGTCGAACAAATAACAACAGATAGCTGGCAATCATTACTGGAATTTATGCTGAGAGGGCTAGAAATTCCGATACCAGAAATATGAGAAATCCTAAATTGAGAATTGCTGTTTTTTATGACTATTGATAAAGAGAGAATGATTAGGTGCTAGAACTTTGGGGGTTATTTGTTAGTGCTTTTGTTTCATCTACGATTGCACCGGGTGGCTCGGAAGCGGTGCTGGCTTATTTAGTGGCAGAACAGTTACAGCCGGTAATGTTGCTTGTTGCTATTGCTACTATTGGTAATACTTTAGGGGCATTAACAACTTGGTGGTTAGGGGCTTTGGCGGCAAAGAAATATCCTGCCGAGCATGTTTTAGATAAAAAAAAGCAGAAATCACTGACTTGGGTGCGCCGTTGGGGTAACTGGAGTTTACTTTTGTCATGGCTGCCGGTTGTCGGTGATGGTTTGTGTTTTGCAGGAGGTTGGCTAAAATTACCTGTTTTAATGGCTGTACTATTTATTTTTTTTGGAAAATTAGTGCGCTATCTTTTCGTTGCCTATTGGTTTGTATAAATACCTGACTGGAATGCTATGTTAAAATAGTGCCTAGGATAACTGTTCATAGACTCTTCTAACAATATTATTATTTTCGAAATATTTAGTGGGAATCTATTGGTTGATATAGATTCCCACTAAAGCTTGTGCCTGTTGGACTGACTAGCATAAAGTCATAACGGAAATATTTTGATGTTTTCTAGAGAAATTTTGAACGGTTATTGACTGAAATATAAATTAACAGATAGGAGTGAGCTTTATATGTTGCGCAATTTTCCTAAGCCTGGAGTGGCTTATGCTCATAATATTCTTGATTATAAAATTGTTGCTTTTACTTTTAGCTGCACTGCCATTTGCTTGACTTTAGATGGTTTTGCCCCGCAAAAGCTACAATGGGTATTGGCATTTTTTGGTTATATTTTTTTAGCTGTCCTACTAGCCCGTGAGTCAAAATTAGTCCGTGCACAAGTTTGTGTGGCTTTAATATTTGCAACAATAGGTGAATTATTTGCATCTCCTTATATGCAAGGATATATCTATCGTTTTGGTAGTGTCCCTCTGTATGTTCCTGCTGGACATGGCATGGTTTATCTAACGGCAGTTATTTTGGCGCGTTCTGGTTTTTTCTTGCGCCATGCACGTGCTATAGCTGCTTTTATTATTGTATCTTGTGGCACATGGTCAATTTGGGGGTTAACTTCTTATGCAGAGCGTAGTGATCAAGTTGGGGCTATTTTGTTTGTGGTATTTTTAATTTATTTATTTAAAGGTAAGTCTCCGATGATTTATTTGGGCGCTTTTTTTATTACCACATGGTTAGAGTTAATTGGAACCAGTGCAGGGACGTGGGCATGGGCCCCTATTGATCCTGCTTCTGGTTTAACGCAAGGAAACCCACCTAGCGGTGTAGCAGCGTGGTACTGTTTGGTCGATGCTGTCGCAATGGCAGGTGCTGGCCCTGCTCTAATACTGGCTTCTAAAGTAAAAGCTAAATTTAGCTTTGTTAAACAAACCGTATAAAACATACGCCTTACCTTAATAGAAAAAAATAAAAATTAAACATGCACATTATTAAACCAAACCAAGACTATCGTGATGGTCCTTTGCAAAGTGATGCTAATGCATCACCAGAAGCATTAAGAGCAGATGCTGTTAGGCATTATGATGCATGCTATTGGGATTATTTGTTTGCTTGGAGTAACCGGAATGATCTCGCATTACATTATGGTTATTGGGATAAAAATACCCAGTCACATACCCAATCTTTGCTTAATAAAAATCAGAAATTGTATGATGCAGCAGGGATAAAGCCAGTTGATAAAGTGCTTGATGCGGGCTGTGGTATTGGTGGTAGTTCAATCTGGATGGCTAAAAATCATGGCAATAAGATGAAGGCCATTACCATCAGTGCTAAGCAAGCGCACTATGCAGGCTTGCACGCAAAACGTCATGGTGTAGCTGATTTAGTTGAGTTTGATGTGTCTGATTTTTGTAATACCCCTTACCCTGATGAGAGTTTTGATATCGTTTGGGGCTTAGAAAGTGTTTGTCATGCCTTAAATAAGGGGGATTTTCTGCGTGAAGCTTATCGCTTATTGCGTAAAGGCGGGTGCGTTGTAGTCTGTGATGGATTTTTGACTAGCAGTGAGATTTCTGATCAAGATTGGCCATTCGTGGTAGATTGTTTGAATGGTTGGGCTGTGCCTAATTTATGTTTGCGTGCTGAGTTTGAACAGCTATTAATTGACAATAAGTTTGAACAGATTAGATATGATGATATTACAGAGCAAACGATGCCTTCTGTCGATTATATGTATAAAGTGGCCAAACGCTTACAGCCTGTGCAAAAAATTAGTCAGTGGTTAGGTATGCGTAATGAAACTCAGACCGCTAATTTTAAAGTTGGCCTAGCGCAACATCATTTATTCTATAATAAACTGGTTGAATACGGTATATTTACAGCTCAAAAATAATTTTTTAAAACGTAGGGATATAAATCATGAAAAAAATAATATTTTTTAGCTTATTAATGCTATCACAGTCTATTTTGGCTGACTGGGTGTTGGAGAAAGACCAGTCAGTCTTAAACTTTATTACCACTAAAAATGCTAGCAAAACGGAAGTACAAAGCTTTGATATTATGCAGGGCAGTATTAAGCAAAGTCTAGCGACTTTAACAGTTGATTTAAGTAGTGTTGATACAGGTATTGATATTAGAGATGAGCGCTTACGTGAACTATTTTTTAATGTTGCTAAATTTCCACAAGCAACAGTTAGCTTGAAAATAGATGCCGCAGATATAAAAGCAATCAAGCTAGGGTATAGTCAAGAAATGTCATTAGATGCCGTTATTAATTTACATGGAGTAAAGCAAACTGTGCCGGTAGTTGTGCAAGTAATAAAACTAAAAGAAGGCAAATTATTAGTTTTTTCTAAGCAGCCACTTATCGTTAATTTAAGTAAATTTAACTTACTAGCAGGGCTTAATAAATTACGTGAAATTGCCAAGTTACAAAATATTAATATGGCTGTCCCCGTCACTTTTAGTTTATTATTTATGAAAAAGTAACGCGCTAAAGTTTTCCCATTGTACTCAACGGTAACAAATAATCTTGCAAGCTATGTACTGCTACAGTTAGCTTTTCAATTATTGGAAAATTTCAGCCAACAAGTTATGACTATAAATTTAAGAAGGAGTCACTATGATTCTCGTTCTTCTTGTTAGCTATTAAGTTAAAATAGCAGACGTAGGATAGGATGCGCTGAGGTGCGAAGCACCTCAACTCCCTCTATCAAGTGTAAACATTATTTATTTTTTTAGTTGGTCATTATGCAAAAGAAAAACATATTTAGATTAGGTTCATTAGCGATAAGTTTAAGTTTGGTACTTATTTTGAGCGCTTGCTCTGATGATGAACCTAAACAGAAAGTTAGTCAGGTTCACAACCCTTTTGATCATACACATGATGGCGTTGTAACCGATATACAGAAACATGTGTTTGAGCATGATTTTGCCGAACAGTGTGTGGATAGAGAAGTGGCTCAATCGAATAATAAAGAATACGATAAAAAACGTTACGCTAAGCCTTGTATGTGTATTGCCCAATTTATGTTGAAAGACTTAACAGCAATTGAAGCTGAAAAATTTATTAAAGAAAATAAAAGTACGCAATCTTTGAGAATTCGTTTTGAAAATGCGGCTTATCATTGTTTGCAAGAAAAGCAACAAGTTAAATCACCGCAACTGTTTAATAAGCGATAAGTCATTTTTTATATCTAGTGGGATAATTTTATGCAACATTTTCGTCTTTCTTTTTTTGTTACACTTATCTGTATCATATTATCCTACCTATGGGCGGGTGTTTATGGTGTGTTTATTACAGCTATACTGGGTGTTTTAGAGGTGAGTTTGTCTTTTGATAATGCCGTTGTGAATGCTTCAATCTTAAAGCGAATGGATGATAAGTGGCAACAATACTTTTTAACTTGGGGGATTTTAGTTGCCGTTTTTGGCATGCGCTTACTGTTTCCCATTGTGATTGTCGCGGTAGCAACTGGTATTAGTTTTGCTGGTGTAACAGATATGGCCTTAAATGACACTGAAACTTACGCTCAGCATTTAATGGCATCACATATACAAATTGCCGCCTTTGGTGGTATGTTTTTGTTAATGGTATTTTTCTCTTTTATTTTTGATGAAGGTAAAGATATTCATTGGCTGGGGTATATTGAAGAAAAATTAGCTTCATGGGGTAAATTAGAAGCTATTGAAGTGATTGTAGCCTTAAGCCTTTTGTTGATTGTACAAGGCTTGCTGCCAGAAAATGTGCGCTTAGAGGCACTGGTTGCTGGTGTTTTTGGTGTTATCTTATTTGTTGTTGTGGATAGCTTAGCGGCATTATTTGAGGATGGGGAAGAAGGTGATGCTGTCAGCGGACTGGTCAAAAAAGCGGGCATGATGAGTTTTATTTATTTAGAGGTATTAGATGCTTCCTTTTCATTTGATGGCGTGATTGGTGCTTTTGCTATTACCCAAGATGTCGTTATTATTATGCTGGGTTTGGCTATGGGGGCCATGTTTGTACGAAGCTTGACCGTTTATTTAGTGCGTCAAGGCACATTAGATGAATATATCTTTTTGGAGCATGGTGCGCATTATGCGATTGGTATATTAGCAGTAATTATGTTGATCAGTATGACAGTGCATGTATCAGAAGTGATTACGGGATTAGCAGGGGCTTTATTAATTGCATTGTCTGTGTATTCATCTATTCAGTATAAAAAGGATAATGAAACTGACAGTGCAAATAAATTTAAAGCAAACACCTTTAAATAAGCCTGTTATCTAAAGGAGGGGACTGCTAATGACAACAATGATTTCTGAAGTTTACGATGTTTTTATTTCCGCAGGTGCTGATGAAGAAAAAGCCAGAAAAGCCGCTGAGGCTGTAGCTGAGCATGAACAACGTTTTGATCATATTGATAAGGAATTGCTATTATTAAAATGGATGATGGGCGTTATGCTAGCTGGTATAGTCTCTTTGGTATTGAAAGCTTTTTTTGTTTAAGGAGCGCTTTTAATGTTTTTCATTCTAAAGCTAAAATAAAATTTTTATCTAAATAGGAAAAATAATGGCAATTTCATTACAAAAAGGGCAACGTATCAGCCTTGAAAAATCAAGTGGCGGCGCATTACAGAAATTATGTGTCGGTGCTAACTGGGGGGCGATTGAGAAAAAAGGCCTACTGGGTGGCAAAAAAATGGTCGCAGTAGACCTGGATTTGTCTGTCGCTTTGTTTGATAGCAATAAGACTTTATTGGATTTGGTTTATTTTGGTCAATTGCAAGCAAAGAAAGGGGGTATTAAACATTCTGGAGATGATACGGAAGGGGATGTTGGTGGTGATGACGGTTTAGATAATGAAGTCGTTAGCATTGATTTATCGGCTATTGATAGCAATGCAGCGCAAGTTGTTTTTATTCTAAACTCATATAAAAACCAAGATTTTAAAGATATCCCCTTTGCTAGTGTACGTATTTATGAAGGTACACCAAGCCGAGTAGATGAAATTTTTGCTACTTATGATATTGCCAATGATGAAAAATTTGCTGGTTCAGTGGCAATGGTCATGGGTAAAATGTATCGTCATAATGGCGCTTGGAAATTCTCAGCTATTGGGGATGCGACTAAAGACAGCAAACTAGAACAGATTGTAAAAACAGTTCAACAGCAATATTTATAACATTATTTGGCTACCCACTTAACATGGGACACATAAAAATTTGCTTTACAAACAGGGTGAATGCCCCGTTTTAAGTTCGTAACTCACTATTTACATAACAACGAGGATATAAGGATGGCAGTATCATTAAGTAAAGGCGGTAATGTTAATTTAAGTAAAGAAGCACCTGGATTAACGAAAGTGGCAGTCGGTTTAGGTTGGGATAATCGCGCGACAGATGGCGCAGATTTTGACTTAGATGCTGTGGCATTTTTGCTTGGCGCTGATGGTAAAGTATCAGCTGATGCTGATTTTATTTTTTATAACAACCTAAAGTCAACATGTGGATCAGTTCAGCATATGGGCGATAACACGACTGGCGAAGGTGATGGTGATGATGAAGTAGTAGAAATTACACTCTCAAATGTTCCGGCTACTATTCAACGCATTGTTGTTGCCGTCACTATTCATGACGCTGAAACACGTAAGCAGAATTTTGGCCAAGTAAGCAATGCTTTTATGCGAGTCGTTAATGCCGATAATAACAATGAAATTGCGCGTTATGATTTATCTGAAGATGCAAGTACTGAAACAGCAATGATTTTTGGTGAGCTGTACCGTCATAATGGCGACTGGAAATTTAAAGCCGTAGGCCAAGGTTTTGTAGGTGGTTTAGGTCTATTGGCTGCTAGTTTTGGTGTCAGTGTTTAAATAGCAATATTTACCTTGTGTAAAAAAGGCTTTAGCCGCGATAGTTGTACCGTTCGTGCCTGAGGCCTTTTTCATGCCATGAGATTATATAAATACAACTATAAGGCATTATTTTGTCTATCATAAGTGTTTCGCTACCCACGGGTGAGTTACGTTTAACCTTAGCGGCTAGTGATTTTAAGCTTAATGAACTGACTGATTATGCAGCTCGGCAAAATCCTAAACGCGGGTTTATGTTTGTCAGTAAGTTATTAGCCAAATATTGGCCATCTCAGCCGTCAGAAATGTTACGTATGCATCAGTATTTGGCACAAGCATTGGCTAAATCAATTGTGGGATCTAGTGTTTTTATTGGTATGGCAGAAGCAGCAGCAGGTTTAGGGCAGGGGGTTTATGAGGCCTATTTAGACCAAACCACGCAGACAGAACACCTTTTTATCCATACCTCACGCTACTTTTTAGACACGATTCAAGCCGTCGATTTCCAAGAACAGCATAGCCATGCCAGTCAGTTTTATTTATATGTGCCGCATGAAACAGCTTTAAAAAGTACTTTTTTGCAGGCGAAAACCTTAGTGTTGATTGATGATGAGGTCACCACTGGCACAACATTTATCAATTTAATCACCGCCTATCAAAAAGTAAACCCACAGTTACAGCGCGTGTTAATTGTTAGCATTTTAAGCTTTATTGATTTACAGCGCCAAGTGAAGATACAGCAACTAGTGGGCGTAGAAGTTAGGTTTATCAATGCCTTATCGGCACAGGTTGATTTTAAGCGTGATGCAAATTATCAATACACACAAATACCTAATGTAAATAGTAAGGCAGAATGTAAACGTCAAAACTTATCATTAAAAGCAGGTCGCTTAGGTATTTATGGAAAAATGGCATGGGATAAGACTGTATTACAAGGATTAATGCAAACGTGGCACTTTGGTGCGAAAATTTTAGTATTAGGCACCGGTGAATTTGTCCATTTAGCTTTTTTAATCGCCTATTATTTAGAGCAACAGGGCTGGGCTGTAAAAGTACAATCTACCGCACGCTCACCTTTACTAAAAGGCGCAGCAATCCAGGAAAAAATAATCTTGCAGGATAATTATGCTGATAATATTCCTAATTACTTATATAACGTGCGCGAAGGACAATATGAGCACATTATTATTTGCCATGAAACGCCAGTGTGTGACTCTTTAACTCAATTTGCACAGCGTTTCAATGCAGATTTACTTTATTATGCCGATGGAAAAATTTCTCTTTCTTGATTTAGATGATACGGTATTTCAGACTGCCAGAAAATGTACGAGTCTAGATCAAGCAACACCAGCAAGTTATAACCTGGCTGGTGAGCCTAGTTCCTATTTTTTGCCTAAGCAACGAGCATTATTGAATGCCTTGGCAGAGCAATGGCGTATTATTCCCACAACAGCCAGAACTCAAGCGTCTTATGCGCGCGTTGATTTAGGCGTACCTTGTCTTGATGGGGCTATTTTAAATCATGGGGCTACTATTTTAGATGCGGACGGCATGGAAGATAATCAATGGCGCGCTCAAATAGGTTCGCCTTTAAGTGCCTTGTCGGCTGCATTGCTCGCCATCAAACAGGCTATTGAACGCTATGCACAGCAGCAGGCTCTCGGTATTTTAGTGCGCATTACCACAGAATCTTCCCTAGATTATTATGTGGAAGTACGCCATCTTCAGGCGAGTGCTTCTGCATTACAAAGCTTATTACAGGTCTACATTCAGCCTTTATTACTAGACTATAGCGACTTTCACGTTTATTTAAATAATAACTCTTTAACCATTTTGCCGCATTGCGTAAATAAATCGCATGCAGTTGAGTACTGTATTAAAGCTTTAGAGCAAGAATATGGTGAAATCATCACGATGGGCATGGGCGATAGTTTAAGCGATGCACCATTTATGGCTTTATGCGATTATGTGATGACCCCGAAACACACCCAATTACACGGTTGTTTAGTATGAGTGGGGCTATATTTACAGGCAGTTATCATGCCAATGATGTACAGATTTTACTAAAAGTGATTGATGTGCCTGATACTTCGGTGGAAGAAAAAGAACGTCGTATTCAACAAGAGCAACGGCATTATAGCGAAATGTTAAGTCATGAAAGCTTGCCATCAGCACAATACATGCAACTATTTCACCAGGCCATGCAGGATAATCAAATGCAAATGGCGAAAGATTGCTTGTGTTTGGCGCAGAAAATTGCCGCATGTCGGGTAGGTGAAATTGTATTGGTTTCTTTGGCGCGAGCAGGAACGCCAGTGGGCGTTGTATTAAAGCATACCTTAAGTCAGTATTTTCAGCGTGAGGTCAGTCATTATTCCATTTCGATTATTCGGGATCGGGGTATCGATGAAAATGCCTTAAATTATATTTTAGCGCGACATAAAGACAGTAGTATTGTTTTTGTTGATGGCTGGACAGGCAAGGGGGTTATTGCCCGTGAACTAAAACAGAGTATTGACGGTTTTAATCAACGTTACGCACTGCATATTGATTCCGGCTTATATGTTTTAGTTGATTTAGCCGGTGTTGCCGCAGTAGCGGCCAGTGCGGAAGATTATTTAATTCCCTCATCCATTTTAAACGCTACCTTATCGGGATTAATCAGTCGCTCGGTTTTAAATGCGAACTATATTAATGCACAGGATTTTCATGGCTGTGTGTATTATCAACAGTTTGCAGAGGCTGATTTATCACAATGGTTTGTGACCGAATTATTGAGCTGTATTGAGAAGTTACGTTTAAGCGGTGAGCATGACAAACAGGCAGAGGTTGATTGTATAGCCTTGCAACAGCAATCAAAAGCATTTATTGTCCGCATAAAACAGCAATATCAAATTAGTGATGAAAATAGAATTAAACCCGGCATAGGTGAGGCAACACGGGTTTTATTACGACGAGTGCCAGATTTAGTATTATTACGTGATAAAAATGATGCAGCAGTAACACATTTAAGTATACTGGCAAAAGAAAAACAAGTAAGCATTCTATACCAAGCTGACCTACCTTATCGGGCAGTGTCTTTAATTAAAGATGTAAGTTAAATTAATAATAACCAACAGAGGATAGTAAGATGAGTTTAAGAGATTTAATGGATGGCTTAAAAGAAAAAGCAAATGAGCTAAAAACAGAAGCTTTGAAATTTAAGAATAAAGATTTTTTACAAGCAGCAATGGCGGGTTCTGCCTTATTAGCGTTAGCCGATGGTGAAATTTCACCTGAAGAAAAACGTAAAATGGTTAAATTTATTGAAAACTATGAACCATTATCTGTTTTCAAAATGACCGATATTATTGGTGCATTTGGCGAATTTGTTAATCAATTAGAATTTGATAATGATTTAGGTGAGGCAAAGGCTTTTGAGGCAATTGGTAAAATGAAAAACAATAGCCAGGCTGCACGATTGATTATGCGTTTAGTGATTGCTATTGGCGCTGCTGATGGCGATTTTGATGACCATGAAAAAGCAATGGCGCGTCGAATCGCGATAGAGTTAGGTCTGACTGCCTCTGAATTTGAGCTGTAAATAGTATTGATCGCACTCAGTTGTTTGACTGAGTGCGTATATTTGCGGAATGACAATCTAGTAGGCTACTGAGTAGTAAGTTTTATTTTAAAAATATATTTTAATTATAATTCAAAGGCATAGGGTGAAATATTTCATTTTTTTAATAAATTCTTATACTTGATGTCCACGTTTTCAGCAATAATTATACGAATTCAGGTTGATAGGATATTTTAAAATTGATTTTTAGGTGTATTTATAGTTTTTAGTGAAATTATAAATATAATCAATCTATTAAAAGCATTGATATCGGGTTGTAGGGAGTAGTTCTGTTTAGGGTGTCATACCTAGAGCCCGTAAGTGGAGTAGCTATTATAAGGCTTTGTTATGAAAAAAAATGGGTTGGTTGATATAGATTTTGAGCGTATCAATTTACTTTACCAGAGTGCTCCGATAGCTGTTAATGGGCTGCTAGTTGGTTTTTTTACCTTGTTTTTTGCTGTCAGAGAGCTATTGCCCACTAATTATTTAGTTTTTTGGGGAGGGGCTTTTTCTATTGCTCTGATTTGGCGAATAGGTTTAATTATTGCGTTCAGATGGCAAATAGCTGTAGACAAAATTAATCCACAAAATATCCAGAAATGGGAGTATTTTTGGGTAGCAATGACGGTGTTTACTGCGACTGTTTTTTCGGTTTTAGTTTTTTTTCCTTTTAGCCATGATGCATTGATTGCTTTACTGTTTATCGCAATGGTGTTTATGGGGATGTCATCAGGTAGTGCTATTTCTTCGAATTCATCTGTTATGGTGGTTTTGGCATTTTTGACACCAACGAGCTGTTCGCTTGTTTTTAAGACTATATATGATGCACAACCTTATTATTTTTTAATTGCTTTTGTTTATACATTTTTTTATTTGGTACTAGTCTTTTTGACTCTAAATGGTAATCGAGTCGTTGTTGATAATATTAAATTAAGACAGCATAGTGAATATCAATCAATAATTGATATCTTGACAAGCTTGATTAATAGACGAGGTTTGAAGTTATTTATTGATAAGTTAATTCCACAGGCACAGCGTAGTCGCATGCCTTTTTCAATTGTTATTTTGGATATTGATTTTTTTAAGCGATTTAATGATACCCATGGACATTTAAAAGGTGACCAAGTTTTGGTGCAAGTAGCAGCGTGTTTGGAAAAAGTAGCGCGCGAAGAAGATTTGGTAACTCGTTTTGGTGGTGAAGAATTTTTGATAGTGCTGCCTGATGCTAATTTAGATATGGCTGCTAAAGTTGTTGAACGTATAATGATAGCTGTGCGCAATGATACGGAGGTGACTATTAGTTCTGGCCTAGCAATGTTTACTCCCGATATAAGCTTTGAACAATTGGTAAAGAATGCTGATGATGCATTGTATTTAGCTAAAAAACAGGGGCGAGATCGGTTTGTTATTGCTGATAATATCTATGCTGATAAGGCTTGTTTGATCAATTAGACAGCATTAGAATATGTTCTGACCATAATGATTGGCCATTATGCCTAGCTGAAAAAGGATGGGTCTTGTCTTTACCCACCCTAGATACAGATTTCAGTGCTTAATTATAAGCCCATGCAATTTGCATAATAAGTGACCGTTCCAGGCCAGTCAGAAAAGATACCCGTGACACCAACATCTTTAGCCAATACATCCAACAAAGTTAACATATCACCATCATTATTGATTGCATTAGCAATACTTTGATAATACCAACCACCACCACTTTCTAATGGGCCTGAGCGCTCCAAAGTCCAAGTGATAATTTTTAAGCCAGCAGCTTTAGCTTGAATTGCATACTCTGAAGGTACAATTTTTCCATCACTATTAACAGTTACTAAAACCCACATAGGCGGTGCAATATATTTTACACCATCTGCTGCGATTTTAGCCATGCTCATAGGCTCCCATGTCGTCGCATCATTTGGGTTAAAATTAGGATACTGTGCAGTATCTGCAGCGGTTTCACCGTATCGACCATCCAAGAACACTGCTTGAGCACCGAAATCAGGCTCATTTTTTATCCAATATAAGATATCGCTATAATTAAATGACTGTAAAAACACATCTGTCGCAGGAACTCCAGCTGATTTGTATTGGTCAACCATTTTTTGTGCATATGCTTCTTGGGTAAAGTCACCTTGATAAGGCATTGTTACACTAGGTGTTTTTAATTCAGGAGTCATTTTTACACCTGCTTTTTTAAATAACTCAATGCTTTCCTTATGAGTCATTACCTTGCCACAAGCTGCATATAGATCAGTACGAAAATTAGGGGTAGCATTCATATAGCCAGCTACCGTAGTGGCACTCGTATTGGCAGCATCCATTTTGGCACATAAACTTTCAAACTCTGTTAAGGTGAAGTCACTGGCACAACATTCTGTTGCCTCAGGGTTTGCAGCATCAAAGGGAGTAGAGCACTTAGCTGCTAATTCTGGACGTGCCAAAACATCGGTTGTGGTATGTAAATCACATTGTGAGTGACGACATACCATTTCACGGTCTTTAGTAAAGGTAACATCGCATTCCACAATTCCCGCACCCATACGGATAGCCGCATCGTAAGATTGTTTTGAATGCTCAGGGTACTGTAAACCTGCTCCTCTATGACCGATAGAAAAATCTGTTTTATGAAAAGGGCCTTCGCTGCATTGTTGTAATTTCTAATAAGTAAACCCCCAGCTTTGCTGGGGGACTCATAAAGTTTGACAATTACGGGAATCATCGTGAGTCTCCCTATCTGTGAACCGCCGAAAGTTCAAAAGATAAGGAAACAAACGATG
>NZ_FQTQ01000148.1 GCF_900128525.1 methanotrophic endosymbiont of Bathymodiolus puteoserpentis (Logatchev) | reverse complement strand
GGGTCGGGACGAGGTGACGAGGACGAATCGGGGCGCCGAAGGCATTAGCAGTCGCGTTAAGTTTTTGCTGCTTGCTTGGGCAGGGATGCCCAAAACAAGCTTTCGCAAAAATAGCGACTCCCCGCTTCCCAATTAAGCACTTCGGGAGTGATGATATTTTTATGAGGGTCTGTGAGCCGTTATGATTTTTATAGAGAAAGGTTTGAAAAAAGGGCTGAAAAGCCCTTTTTTTTGCTACACCTTTCTATCTCTTCCATCTCAATATAAGCGAAAGAGCCGTGTCAGCCACTCTCGAAGACATTCTTGCGCAAGCATTACAAGAGCTTGCAGCAGCCAACGATTTATCCGCATTAGATCAAATCCGTGTGCAATATCTGGGTAAAAAAGGTGCATTCACCTTGCAGATGAAAGAGCTCGGAAAACTTGACCCAGATCAGCGACGAACTGCAGGACAAGCGATTAATAAGGTTAAAGCCGATTTTCAAACTACCTTAGAAGCCCGCAGAAATGCACTGCAACAAGCAGAACTTGATGCGCGTTTAGCGAGTGAAACCATTGATGTAACTTTGCCTGGAAGAGGGCAGTCAGTCGCAGGATTGCACCCAGTTACGTTAACTTTAAGACGTATTGCAAAAATCTTCTCTAGTGTCGGTTTTAAAGTTGAAGAAGGCCCTGAAATTGAAGATGATTATCACAATTTTGAAGCCTTAAATATTCCTTCGCATCACCCTGCGCGTGCTATGCATGATACCTTTTATTTTGATGCGCATACCTTATTAAGAACCCATACCTCGCCAGTACAAGTACGCGCGATGGAAACTTATCAGCCACCATTAAAAGTGATTGCACCAGGGCGTGTTTATCGCTGTGACTCTGATATTACGCATACCCCTATGTTCCATCAAGTAGAAGGTTTTTTAGTTGATGAGAATGTGAGCTTTGCTGATTTAAAAGGTGTGGTTTATGAGTTTTTAAGCGCCTTTTTTGAGAAAGAGATACAAGTCCGCTTTAGGCCTTCTTACTTTCCTTTTACCGAACCTTCTGCAGAGGTCGATATTGAATGTGTCATGTGTGATGGTAAAGGCTGCCGCGTTTGTAGTCATACTGGCTGGTTAGAAGTCATGGGCTGCGGCATGATCCATCCTGAAGTTTTTAAAGCAGTGAATATCGATACGGAAGCGTATACCGGATTTGCTTTTGGTATGGGCGTAGAACGGCTCGCTATGTTGCGTTATGGCATCAATGATTTACGGTTGTTTTTTGAAAACGATCTTAAATTTCTTGAGCAATTTAATTAAGGAAGGCAGTAATTATGCAATTTAGTGAAGCGTGGTTAAGAGAATTAGTGAATCCTGCCCTTGATACGGCAGCATTAGTAGAACAAATAACAATGGCCGGCCTAGAAGTTGATGCAGTAACACCTGCAGCAGCAGAATTTAGCGGTGTAGTTGTTGGCCAAGTAGTATCAATCACAGCTCATCCCAATGCTGATAAATTAAGAGTTTGTCAGGTTGCCATCGGTGATGCTGAGCCACTACAAATCGTCTGTGGTGCAAGCAATGTACGCGAAGGCTTGAAAATCCCCGCGGCATTAATTGGTGCTGTGTTACCCGGTAATTTCAAGATTAAAAAATCAAAATTACGCGGCGAACTATCATTTGGTATGTTGTGTTCTGAAAAAGAACTAGGCATGGCAGAGGATGCTGATGGTTTAATGGAATTAGCTGACGATGCCCCCGTAGGCATGGATGTACGTGATTATTTGGAATTAAATGATCAACTGATTGAAGTTGACTTAACACCGAATAGAGCAGATTGTTTAAGTATTGAGGGTATTGCGCGTGAAGTCGCTTTACTAAATAACCTGCCATTTTCAGTGGTAGAAGTCACGCCTGTTGCTATTGAGCACCAAGAGACGGTAGCTATAAAAGTGAGCGCCCCAGATGCCTGTCCGCGTTATTTAGGGCGTTTGATCAAAGATGTGAATGCCAGTGCGGCAACGCCTTTATGGATGCAAGAGCGTTTACGCCGTTCTGGTTTAAGAAGTTTAGGTCCCATAGTTGATGTCACAAATTATGTGCTATTAGAGCTAGGCCAGCCTTTACATGCTTTTGATGCCGCAAAATTATCCGGTGATATTGAAGTGCGTATGGCAACAGCAGGTGAGCCGCTTAAACTATTAAATGATCAAGAAATTAAAGTGAATACAGACACTTTAGTGATCGCTGATACAGAAAAAGCTTTGGCCTTAGCAGGTATTATGGGCGGTAGTGAAACAGCTGTATCCAGCACAACAAAAGATATATTCCTAGAATGTGCCTTTTTCTCGCCTAGCTTTATGATGGGAAAATCACGTCATTATGGTTTACATACAGATTCATCACATCGTTTTGAACGGGGTGTTGATGCGGGTTTACAAACACGTGCTATAGAGCGTGCAACACAATTAATCGTAGAAATTGCTGGTGGCAGTGTCGGACCAGTAATAGAAGAGGTTGCTGAGGCTCAATTACCAGAGCGCGTAGCGATTACTTTGCGTCAAAAACGTATCCAGCGTATTTTGGGTGTCGATTTAGAAGCATCTGTTGTAGAGGGGATATTACAGCGCTTAGGTATGTCAGTCTCTAAAGAAGCAGAAGGCTGGCAAGTGACAGCGCCAGGTTTTCGTTTTGATATTGCTATTGAAGCAGACTTAATTGAAGAATTAGGGCGTGTATATGGCTATAACAACTTACCACAAAGCAGCTTGTTAATGCGCTCTGCATTAAGTCAAGCACCTGAAGCGATTTTAGATATAGATCAACTGAAGGATGTTTTAGTTGCGCGTGATTATCAAGAAGCTATTACTTATAGTTTTGTTGCCGAAGAATTACAAAAATCAATTGTACCTAATGATAAATATATAAAATTACAAAACCCAATTTCAGCCGATCTTGCGGTAATGCGGACGACGCTTTGGTGTGGGTTGCTTCAAGCCGCCGCTTACAATACTAAGCGTCAGCAAAGCCGAGTACGTTTATTTGAAGCAGGGCAACGCTTTTTAGGAACGGGAGCCACAGAGCAAGAGAAAATGTTAGCAGGCCTTGCTTTAGGCTCAGTAATTCCTGAGCAATGGGGTGAAAAAGCGCGTAAAGTTGATTTTTATGATGTTAAAGCTGATGTCGAAAGCTTATGTGCTTTGACTGGACATCAGGTGCAATTTATTGCAGCTCAGCATTCGGCATTGCACCCAGGGCAAAGTGCGGAAATTAAAACCTTAGAGGGGCAATCTTTAGGCTGGGTAGGTATGCTACACCCAACACTAGAAAAACAATTAGGTTTTGACGGTAATGTATTCTTATTTGAATTGGCACAAAACGTATTATTAGAGCGTCAAGTGCCAGTTTTTAATGGCTTATCGAAATTTCCATCAGTACGCCGTGATTTGGCTTTATTAGTTGCCGAAGAAGTTTCTTTTCAAGCAATTAAACAGTGCATTGAAAGCTGCAATGAAGACCTAATCAAAGAAATTAATGTGTTTGATATTTATCGTGGACAAGGCGTAGAGCAAGGCTATAAAAGTATCGCTTTAGGTTTAACCATGCAAGATAGCACACAAACACTCACAGATTCAGAAATTGATGCTATAGTAAACAAAGTGTTAGACGCTTTATCTAAAAATATTAGCGCAAAATTGAGAGACTAGAATAAATGGCAGTGACAAAAGCAGACTTCGCAGAAAGATTATTTGACGAATTAGGGTTAAATAAGCGCGAAGCAAAAGAAATGGTTGAACTTTTTTTTGAAGAAATTAAACTAGCTCTGGAGACAGGTGAGCAGGTTAAAATCTCTGGGTTTGGAAAATTTGAATTAAGAGATAAAAGTAGCCGCCCAGGAAGAAACCCAAAGACCGGTGAGGAAATTCCTATTTCTGCACGTAGGGTGGTCACCTTTCGAACAGGACAAAAGTTAAAAACGCGAGTAGAAGCTTATGCTGGAACCGAGTAATAATAATGAATTACCTGCAATCCCTGCAAAACGCTATTTTGCCATTGGTGAAGTAAGTGAATTATGTGGGGTTAAACCCCATGTATTGAGGTATTGGGAGCAAGAATTTGAACAATTAGAACCTGTTAAAAGGCGTGGCAATAGGCGTTATTACCAACGTAATGATGTTATGCTGATTCGTCAAATTAGAGCTTTATTATATGAGCAGGGTTACACCATTGGTGGAGCTAGAGCACATTTACTAAGTGATGATGCTAAAGGTGACTCTGTGCGCACTAAGCAAGTCATTCATCAAATGATTGGTGAGTTAGAGGATATTTTAGAAATCCTAAAATAATCATTGAAAAGTTACTTAGTTGCTCTATACTTAATCGGCTAGATTGATGATTTAATTAGTCATTAATGTTTAAAAAGTTCAAATTGTCGGGACGTAGCGCAGTTTGGTAGCGCACCACACTGGGGGTGTGGGGGTCGCAGGTTCAAATCCTGTCGTCCCGACCAATTGAATTAAGGGTTTACATGTAAGTGTAAGCCTTTTTTTATGTGTGAAATTCGCTCTAGCGGCGATGAGTTGTCATTTTGTAACCGTATTTTGTGCTTTGCTAGTGTTAATCGTTCTATTTGATGGTTAGCTGCTTATTCAAGAATAAGCATATCAGGTAGTTTTATGTGGGGCTGCTTTAAATCAATGGATTATCCTTGTTATTATTGGGAATCCTAATATCGCCATACGAGTGATTGAGCTGTAGACGCATTCATTAATAGTTATGTGTTTATTTTTAAAGAGGCTGATAATGGTAGGGCTACGTTCATACACGCCAATAGTGTATTGGTGTCTAATAAATATTTAACCCCACTTATCGCGAATTTTTCTCTAAATTTCCACGGGGTCACTCTTAAAAAACGCACTTATTTCAGGTAGCTCGTTAATTATATTGGTAAGTAGAACAGTTTTTTCTTTAATCATCTACTGGTTAAGCTGCTGTTTGATTCAATCATTGGGGGAAGTGTGCTTGTTCTGCTAGCAGAACAAGCTGGCTAGCTACATCACCTTTTAGTTCTCAGGTTTGCATGGTTGGTGCTCCATTAGTTTTTCAATGTATTCTAATTGGTTTGTCTTATATGTGTGGCATTGCTGAGATAGTTATCCCATATAAGTTTTGGCTACAAACGGTTTTAGGGTGTGGGCGTTAGAGTTAGCAGAACGATAGCTATTGCCGAATATATGTAACCGTCAATTAAACCCACCTAGCCAAACCATTCCATTTACTTTAAAGGCGGAATTTTTTCAGTCATTACCCAGGGTAAAAACTGATCTAATGCTTCTGGTTCATAATGTCGCCCCAGTTTAGG
>NZ_FQTQ01000147.1 GCF_900128525.1 methanotrophic endosymbiont of Bathymodiolus puteoserpentis (Logatchev) | reverse complement strand
AATTAATTTACTAAAGACAGAACCCTCGAAAATGAGTTTAAAGAAAAAGCGATTTAAAGCCGCATTAAATGATTCGTTTAGAGAAAAAGTGATGTTTTTAGATTGAAATTTATATGCGGTTGCCCTGTAGTTTTGTGGATATACATGATATATTTTGAGAATTCGACATCATCAGCATTAACAGGTGTGTTTTCAATAATATAATAATTGTCATCAGTACCCATTAATACGTGCTTATCTGCGCTTAAACTACGACCTGAAACATCTTCATAAAGAAAATCAGAGCCCACAAAGCTGGTGCGTTTATCAGATGCGGCAATACGTTTAACTAGGTCTAAGGCAGGTAAATATAACCAGCGATCATCATCAGCGGTGATTTTCTTTAATACCATAAATACCATTTTGTTGACATCCGCTGGACGGTTGAAATAAACATACAATTTTTGCTCGCCTTCATAGGCGCGGCTATCCACATCATCTGATGTTGGCACGTCTTTACGTAAAATGACAAATTCGCGTGTGCGAGTACGGTTCTGTGCATCATTAATCGTCATTTTTACTTTTGCTTTACCATCTTGACCCTGATAATAGCTGGTGTAATTGGTGTGGTGGATGATGTCATCGACACTCGGTGTGTCTGCCAATGCAAAGCTACACGCTAAGATGGTACTTAATCCGAATAAGGCTTGTTTAATGTTCATAAATATCTCCAGTTTATGCCGTTTTAGGTAAATTTTTAAAGAAAATTCTAGGCATTAAGGTGATTAATGCGGGTAAAATTAATAAAGAACTGACACCTGCCATAAATAGAATACTGGCAATAAATACCCCGACTGTTTGGTAAGGCACTAAAGGCGCAGCTAATAAAGGTAAAAAGCCAACGCCGACGACAATCGCATTACGTGAAATCGCCATTGCAGGCTCGCTAAATAAAGGTTTGATTGCCGCTTCCCATGAGCCATAACGTGCCGTATATTCTCGTGCACGGCTTAAAAAGTGAATGGCGTAATCTACCGCTAGGCCGATACTGAGAGAACTTAAGACGGCTACGGGCATATCGTAATCTTTGCCAATTAACCCGATGATGCCGTAAATTAGGCCAACAGTAACAGTTAAAGGGATCATTGATAATAAGCCCCAAGCAAAAGACCTAAATAATAAAACCATCATAAACAAGACAACAAGAAAGCTGCCTGCGAATGATTCCAGCATACCCTTTACCATTTTATCTTGCCAAATAACATTGATATGCGTTAAACCAAACCAATTGGTTTGTAGATTATAAGGCATTGGGTGGCTAGCAATATATTGTGCCACTTGTTTTTCTACAAATACCATATCTTGGTTATCACCACTTTTCAATTGCACCCAAAGGCTAGTTTTACGGTAATCAGGAGTCACAAAATGCCATAAATCATGAGGTCTGTGACTGTTTTGGTAGGTGATTAAGGTTTGTGCAACGGCATTAGATGAATCAGGAATTCTGAATTCCTCTGTTTTACCTAGTAATAGTTCTCTATGTACTGTTTTTACTACATCCGAAAGGCTGTTAGATTTACCTACTACATCTAGGTTATTAATAAAGCTTTGTAAGTTGGCTAGATAGGTTAAGGCTTCTGGTTGTTTGAAAATTTCATTGAGCTGACGTTCTCGGTCAATAAATAATTGCACTTGGTCCCAGGTATCAAACTCGTCATCGCTTGCATTATCTAAGCCTTGATTAATCATCTGGTTTAAAGCACGATCAAGGCTGGCTTTATCGCCTGTATGTTCTTTTATAGCTGTTTGTACCGTGCCAAAAATTTGCTCAGCGTGTGCATATTCATCGTTAATCGCATCTTGTTGTGCTTGTGCTAAACGGGTTAATAATGGTGTTTTAAAGTCTGCATTAAGCACTGCATTTGGGTTCACCTCTAAAGCAAGATAAGCCATATATGTGCCGCCAAAATGTTCATTTAAAACCCGGTCAGCAACACGAATAATATGCGAAGGTGCAAACCATTTAATCGGGTTATCGTTCACATTAATCTTACTGATACCATAACCGGCTACGCCTACAGCCGTTAGTGTAAACATTAAGATTAATAGTGCATGGTTATAGGTAAATTGGCCTGTTTTAGCCAATAATTTTGCCATAAGCGTTTTATTTTCTTCGGTTGTTACATCTTTAGAGCTAATAAAGCTAGCTAGCTTTTCATCAGAAATAGAGACAATAAAGGCTGGAATAAAGGTAACTGACCAGATCCAAGCTAAAAATACCCCAATGGCAATATAGATACCAAATACTTGTACAGGGGGGATGGGTGTTAAAGCTAATGAAGCAAAACCTGCAATCGTCGTTAATGAGGTGATTAACATCGGGGTAAACAATTCATTCATAACGTGAATGATAGTTTTGCGTTTATCACGAATGGTATTATAACGGTCGAAGAAGTCCGATAAAATATGAACAGCATCCAAAATAGCAATAGGCATGATGAAGATAGGAATCATCGAGCTCATAATATGGATAGTGTTGCCAGTAATAATCAGTAAGCCCATTGTTGATAAAGCGCAGACCATTGCGACAATCATGGGTGAGGTAACAAAAATTAAGCGCTTAAAAAACCACCAAAGCAGTAAAAAAATCACTAACATGGCTAATGGTGCAGAAATAGCCATTTGCTTAAACATTTCAACACCAAAAGTATCTTGGGCAACAGGTAAGCCGGTAATATAGTATTCTTCTTCAGTAGCACCAAATTCAGCAATTTTGGCTAATAATTGCTCGCGTACTTGATAGCTGACATTTTTATTAGTAATCGGTAAGTATAAAGCAATGGCTTTACCATCATCACTGACGAGTGTGCCATTTAAGAAAGGAATATTCATGGCACGATCACGTATTGCGATAGCCTCTTCATCTGATTTGGGCGGCTCTGGCATGAGCCAGTTAAAATTAACCGTACCTAATCCGCCTTGCTCAATATTGTCAACCGTAGACGGGGCTAAGATATCAACGGCAATCACGCCAGCCATTTTGCCAGGGTTTTTCTTATCTTCCCATTTTATTCCACGAGAGAACTGTGTGAGTGCATAAATATTTGCCAGTGATTTACTGTTGAAAACCCCATTTGTATTTTGCTTATTGGTAATGCCAACGACGACAATATCGTTTAAGCTGAATTCAGTTTTCATCTGATGATTGTAAACGCGCACAGGCTCATCATCAGAGAGCATGTTTTCGGGATCAGTATCCACTTTTATGGTGGGTAAAAAAGATAATTGCTCAGGATAAATATTAGGTAATGCTGCCATCGAAATAATAAGGATAGTGAACAAAGTCATTATCCAAGTAATAATTTTCGGATGGTTAATTGAAAACAAAACAATCGGGTTGACTATTTCGGTGTCGTGATTTTTTTGAGTCATTGAGAAATCCATGAAAACAAAGGGTAAAGTAACTTAAATATAAGCTCTATTTTAGAGATTGCTAATATTATTGCAAGTTAATTTACCGTCAAAGGGGAAAATTATCAATAAATTGAATAGTCATGATAGGGTTATTTAGTTATAGGAGTTTACAAAGAAAATAGGCAGGGGGGGGGGAATATCCATTACAAAGGCGTTGTAACCTGAGTTTGTGTACACTGGGGATACGGTTATTAAAGCCGCCTCAGTTTTATCTTACTTTATTGGCTAAGGCTGTGTTGTGAGGTGGAAAAATTGTACGGTAATAAAGATAAATTTTAAAGCCAAGAGAGGTGGAAATGAAAAAAATATTAATGCTAGGATTATGCGCGCTCCTAAATATAGAGTCGTAAAACGCGACAGATCATGGGTTAATAGCCTTAGTAGTAATTTAATAAGAATATTTGGTAGCCCCACAGCTAATTAAGGGCTGTGGAGCTACAGTGTTTACATTTGCGATTGTAGGTAATTTTCAATACCTACTTTTTCTACCAACTCAAGTTGAGTTTCCAGCCAGTCTACGTGTTCTTCTTCGCTTTCTAATATATGAGTAAAGAGATCGCGAGAAACGAAATCTTTAATGCTTTCACAATATTCAATAGCTTCACGTAGCAGAGGAATAGCAATTAATTCTAGTTGCAAATCACAGCGGAGCATTTCTAGTGGTTTTTCACCGATAAGAATTTTGCCAATATTTTGTAAATTAGGTAGCCCTTCAAGAAATAAAATACGCTCAATTAATAAATCGGCATGTTTCATTTCATCAATAGACTCGTGATATTCCTTTTCATTGAGTTTGCTAAACCCCCAGTTTTTATACATTCGGGCATGTAAAAAATACTGGTTAATTGCTGTTAGTTCATTTTCGAGTGCTTGATTTAAAAACGCAATAACTTTGGTGTCGCCTTTCATAGTGTAATCCAAACTGTGTTAATAAAATTAGATCATAACGGGTATTGCGATATTTGACACATTATTTTTATTAATAAGTTCACGGACATGGCGGTTGCATTTGCCGCAATCTGAGCCTACACCAAGGCATTGATGTAAAGCTTTACGCGTGTTAATGCCATCATCAATGGCAGTTTGAATTTGTGAGTCGGTGACAGCTTTACAGATACAGATATACATAGGTGCCTCTTTTTTGTTATTTATGCTAATGATAACAATTCTTATTTGTATGTAAAGTGTTTTTTTAGGATTAGGTATGCTTAAAGGCTTGATAGAACATACTTTATAAATCGGTAGGGTATGCATTACGTACCCTACCGGTTTGATTTAAATCTATTAAAAACAACTATCGTTTGTTTAGGTTTTATGCGGAAGGTTTATCTAGCGGCTTATTTCTGTTGATTAGGTAATAAGCCACTGGGATGACAAATAAAGAAAATCCAGTTGAGGCGAAAATACCAAAAATAAAACTCCACGCCAGACCCGAAAAAACGGGATCGAGAATAATGACGACAGCACCAAACATAGCTGCAGCGGCGGTTAATAAAATCGGGCGTAAACGTGTTGCTCCTGCTTCAATTAAAGCTTCTGTTAAACTAGGGCGATCTTCTCGGTGGCGTGTTTTCTCAATAAAATCTATCAAGATAATACCATTACGTACGACAATTCCCGCGAGGGCAATCATACCAATCATGGCGGTGGCTGTGAAAAATATTTGATCGGGATAGCCATCAACGGGGCTAGTAAATAATGTATTGAGTAGCCAAAATCCTGGCATAATACCAATAACCGTTAACGGAATGGCAATCATCATAATGGCTGGTAGGCTCAGTGAGCCAGTTTGCACGACTAATAATACATAGATCATCAGTAAAGCTGCAGCAAATGCTAGTCCTAAATCCCGAAACACATCGACTGTAATCTTCCATTCACCTTCACCGCCCAACTCTACGCTATAACCTTCAGGTAAGGGGTGGTCATTAAAATCATCGAGCAAATCAATAACGGCTTCAACAGGACTACGCCCTGCTGTATCGCCTATTACATAAGCGACTCGACGCAGATTTTTATGGTACAGCGTTTGTTCATCATCAAGTTCCTTTATCTGACCAAGTTCAGCTAAAGGGACTAACTCCCCCGTTTTACTTTTAACACGCAACGTCAGTAATTGAGTAATATAAGAGCGTTGCTCTCTAGGTAATTGCAAGATGATTTCTAGGGCTTGCCGTTCGCTGGGAATATGTAATGTGCCTAATAATTGCCCGCTTAATGCTATTTTTAATGTCTGTGCAATTTGCTGACTGCTAACCTGAGTTAAGGCTGCTTTTTCTCGGTCAATTTTGAATAATAAACGTTGGTAAGGCGCATATGAATAATCGTCAACATCGACGACACCTTGCGTATGCTTAAAACGTTCACGCACATTTTTACCAATGTTAAGTAACTCAGTATAACTAGCATCTTCAGGGCCATAAATTTCAGCGACTAAAGTATCCAAAACAGGAGGTCCAGGCGGCGATTCTACTATTTTTACATTAGCATTATATTTATTTGCAATTGCTTCAATTTGCTTGCGTATACGTAAAGCAATTTGATGTGATTGTTGTTTACGCTCTTTTTTGGCAACGAAATTAATGCGAATTTCACCAACATTACTACCTGAGCGTAAATAATAATGTCTGACCATGCCATTAAAGTCCATAGGGGATGCTTGACCTATATAGGTTTCGTAATCTGTTACTTCATCAACTGTGGCGAGAAATTGACCTAAAGCTCGGGCAACTTGATCTGTTTGCTCCAGCGTGCTGTTTTTAGGCATATCGATAACCAGTTGCAATTCATTTTTATTATCAAAAGGTAATAGTTTTAGCGGGACGGTGCGTGTTACGGCGAGTAGCGCCGAGCCGATAAAAGCAATAAAAATTACGAGCACAAAAAACCAAGCGCGCCCTGGTGTGGCGATTAATGAGCCTAGAGTTTTATGATAAAACTTGTATACACCGGATTGTTTTAACCTGAATTCGTATAATAAGTGCATAACCTCTGAAAGTAACGGATAGCAATACACTGGTTGAATTGAGACAAGA
>NZ_FQTQ01000146.1 GCF_900128525.1 methanotrophic endosymbiont of Bathymodiolus puteoserpentis (Logatchev) | reverse complement strand
ATGATTAAAATGAATAATAAAGTTAAAGTTTGAGGCTCGCTACCAAGTCATCTACCGCCTGACATGATGCCAAAGGTAGAGCGGGCTGCTCCTCATCTAATGTTCAGGCCTTCACCCTGTCCCATCCATTACGATGGGCATTTGGCTACTATGCCGTCTGCTGACTTCTGTTTAATCACTTAAATGGTTGCCCAAACAAGCGCCGTGCTTCTTATTGCGTTGCTATCAAATTCGCTCGAATCCTGATTGATAGCCACCAGGTCGCCTGGACATTTCAATCAGTTGCCCGCTGACTTATTTCAAACAATAACAATTACTGCATGTTAAACAGATCTCCCCAGATAAGAACGTAAACTGTCACGACACTGCCTTGCCATTTACCGTATCTCGCGAACCTGCGGGTTTCGTTATCATTGGCTAACTCACCCCTGAGACTCGGCCTTCTATGACATTCTTGTTCATAGACTCGTCGTTTTGCACTCGGGCTTCCTTCTCACATCCCCTCACGAGTTTGCAATTGCCGTCGGCTAGTAGTTATAATCACCTTAAACACTAGGTGAAGTAGGTTCTCCTACAGGGGACTTTCACCCCATTAGTTTACGCCCATGCTGGGCGTACCAATTTGGTCCACTTGACCGTTGGCAGCGCAGATTTTTTGCTAAGCTCATCGTTTATCAAAGTTCAGTGTTCTTGCAGAGTTCACCGAATATCTGCCAACGTCAAGTGACCATGGCGTTACATTTCAAAATCTATTGAGGGTTTCCTGGTTTGCTTGGCTTGGGCGCAATCGCTTGTGATAGCTTATCGTGTTTCCTTTCCTAACTTTTTCACCCTTTATCATTGGCTGGAACGGTTGAGTATGAGGTAGCAGGGCTAAAAGTATCAGGCATTTTACTGCTTGGAAGGGCTTTATTTTTATCAGCGGTGCAGTTTAAATAAGCTCTTAAACCCTGTTTTTCAGGGTATTACTGATCAGTAAGATTACATCAAAAGTCAGTGGCATTGTTAAGCCAGCCCTGCTACAGTAAAAGCATTTAAGAATCGTTGGTTGAGCGACTGAGCATGGATTGAAGGTTAACGAATATCGAAATGTAACAATTTGGTCCACTTGACCGTTGGCCGCGCAGATTTTTTTTGAAGGTCATTTTTTATCAAAGTTCAGTGTTCTTGCAGAGTTCACCGAACATCTGCCAACGTCAAGTGACCATGGCGTTACATTTCAAAATCCATTGAGGGTTTTCTGGTTTGCTTGGCTTGGGCGTAATCGCTTGTGATAACTTATCGTGTTTCCTTTCCTCGCTGTTTCACCCTTTATCATTGGCTGGAGCGGTTGAGTATGAGGTAGCAGGGCTAAAAGTATCAGGCATTTTACTGCTTGGAAGGGCTTTATTTTTATCAGTGGTGCAATTCAAACAAGCTCTTAAATCCTATTTGCAGGGCACTAACTTGCTGGTAGGACTTACATCAAAAGCCGGTAGTATTGTTAAGCCAGCCCTACTACAGTAAAAGCATTTAAGAATCGTTGGTTGAGCGACTGAGCATGGATTGAAGGTTAGTGAATATCGAAATGTAACCATTCAATCCAGCTGACCGTTGGCCGCGCAGCCCGCTTCCAAAGGTCATTTTTTATCAAAAGTCAGTGCATTGTCGGAGTTCATCGAATATCTGCCAACGGCATCTGATTTTGGCGTTATAACCCTAAAGGGACATAGGTATGAAATTAGAATCTGTTGAGATTGAGAATTTAAGGTGTTATCAAGAGCTGATTAAAGCGAAAATAGATGGTTTAACAACATTTATAGGTAAAAATGACATCGGGAAATCTACGGTGTTAGAGGCATTGGAGATATTTTTTAATAATGATACCGTTAAAATCACTCAGGGAGATGCAAACATCCATAGTGGAACTTCGCTTGTATCAATAACCTGTGAGTTTTCAAGTCTTCCCCAAACACTTGTTCTAGATAGTGGCTCAGAAACCTCTTTGAGCGAAGAGTATCTATTGACGAAAGATGGAAACCTAAAGGTAAAGAAGGTATTCGATTGTGGGAAAAAAACACCAACATGTGAAGTTTTCATTGTTGCAGAACATCCGCGTGCAAGTGGAGTTAATAATCTTTTAGAGTTAAAAGAAAAAGATTTACAATCTATTGTAAAAAAAGAAGGAATTGATTGCCCATTGAAAGGCAACCCGATTATGCGAAAGGCTATCTGGTCATCAACTAAAGAATTAGATTTAGGGATAGTTGAGTTACCAGTAACAAAACCCAAAGAAGATAGTAAAAGAATTTGGGAGCAAATTGACAAATATTTACCGCTATATGCACTTTTTCAAAGCGACAGAAGCAGCAAAGATTCTGATGGGGAAGTGCAAGACCCTATGAAATCAGCGATTGCTGTGGCAATTTCTGAAGTGCAAGATGATATTAATTCTATACAAAAGAGAGTTCAATCTCGCACTGAAGAAATAGCCAACAATACCCATGAAGCACTGAAAAAAATAGATTCTAACTTAGCTAAAGATTTGAAGCCAGAGTTCACACCACCAACACCTGCCAAATGGATTGGATTGTTTTCCGTAAATTTAACGACAGATGGTATCCCACTTAATAAACGTGGCAGTGGAGTACGTAGGTTAATATTGGTTAGTTTCTTTAAAGCGGAAGCAGAGAGGTTGCTGACTAAAGGCAACAAAAAAAGCATAATCTATGCAATTGAAGAGCCTGAAACATCGCAGCATCCAAACAACCAAAAAATACTACAACAATCCTTTATGGAATTAGCCAATGAAGTAAATTGCCAAGTAATATTGACAACTCATAGTCCTGGATTCGCTAGTGATCTTCCAATGGAAGGTATTCGATATATAACTATAAATGAAAATTCCAAACATGAGATTCAGTCAGGTGTTGACGTTTTAAATGAAGTTGCAGAGGCATTGGGCATAACGCCAGATAGTAGGGTCAAAGCATTAGTTTGTGTTGAAGGGCCAACTGATGTGAATGCACTTAAGGAATTAAGTAAAATTCTTCACTTTGAAAATAATAGCCTGCCTAATTTAGCAACAGATGATCGAGTTGCTTTTATTGTATTAGGTGGTGGAAATCTAAAGCACTGGGTAAATAACAATTACTTAAAGGGATTAGGAAAACCAGAATTCCATATATATGATGCAGATGTCCCTAGCTATTCGGAATCTGCTAATGAAGTTAATCAGCGCGGCGATGGCTCAAAAGGTTTTATTACTCTAAAGCATGAAATAGAAAGTTATCTACATACAGATGCAATAAAAGTTGCTTTTGGTGTTGAAATTGAAGTGACTGACCATCCGAATGAAGAAGGTGAAGCAACACCAAAGGTTTTTGCAAAAGCATATTCTTCACTGAAAGGTTTTGATGGTGTTATGGGCGATAGCAAAGCTAAGATGAAACTATCTGATAAAGCATTTTCAGAAATGACAGTGGAAATGATTAAAGAAAGAGACCCTAATGGTGAAATAGAAGGTTGGCTCAGAGTAATCGGCGAAGCAGTAAGTTAATATGAAAAAGGGTTATAACGAATAAGGTTAGATTGTGATCGCGAAGCGAGCCACAATCTGAACCGTTTGTTGGACAAGCCCGGTTTACC
>NZ_FQTQ01000145.1 GCF_900128525.1 methanotrophic endosymbiont of Bathymodiolus puteoserpentis (Logatchev) | reverse complement strand
CAAAAACCATGGGGATTAAAATAATGGGATTCTTATTATACACTTTTAGTTAAATTAATTTTTCATGAGTACTTATAAGACATTGTGTTATTTCTATTTTTGCTCGTGGACATGTCTTATTGGAAGGAAATGTAGGGGTTGGAAAAACTACTTTATTGCGTGCTATAGCACAAGGCTTGGGCGGCGATTATCAACGGATTGAAGGTACTATAGATTTAATGCCTGCAGATTTAATTTATTACACCTATCTTGATAATAAAGGCAAGCCACAAGTAGATCCAGGGCCATTACTTAAACAAGGAGAAAGCCTTGCGACATTTTTCTTTAATGAAATAAATCGCGCACGTCCTCAGGTGCATTCACTATTACTTAGAGTGATGGCTGAAAGAAGCATTAGTGCCTTTAACCAAGAATATCATTTTCCGCATATACAGGTTTTTGCAGATAGAAATCGAATAGAAAGAGAAGAAACATTTGAATTACCCGCCGCTGCTCGCGACCGGTTTATGATGGAAATCAATATCGATATGCCGGCAGATGATGGTCTATTGAAAGAGCTTATTTTTAATTCCCGTTTTCATGATATGGATAGCTTAATTGCTGACATGGATACAGGAAAAATTGCCTATTATCAATTGAATGAATTAGCTCAGCAGATTCAACAAACTATTCAGCCTAGCGCACTATTAAAAAATTATGCGCTGGATTTATGGAAAGCGAGTAAATTCCCTCAAAAATACGGTATTAAATTAGCTGATGTAGAAATGGATCAACTCATCATGTCGGGAGCCAGTCCCAGAGGTATGAGTTTTTTAATTCGTGCAGCCAAAGTGAATGCCTGGCTGGAAAATAGAGAAACCTTATTACCTGAAGATTTACAGGCTGTCTTTCAAGTGACCATGGCACACCGAATTTTTTTAAACCCAATTTATAGTTACCGGCAAGAACAACTAATGCCAGAATTAATAACAGGCATTCTTGAGGGAATTGCTGCACCGTAATCAATAACAGCCAAGGTAGGATGTGCTGAGGCACGAAGTGCATCACATAAACGGGTCTATAACAAAAATAACAAGGCTATGACTAAACAAGATTTTTTTAAAGCAATCACTCCAGAAAGTGGCTTCAACGATTTACTCGCTGTTTATTTAAACTGGACCGGTGTCGGTTTTGTCTGTGCCATTATTGCAGAACGATTGGATAATTTTAGTGGTATTTCTTATGCCTCTTATTACACAACCTCCCTTAACTCGGCTATAGGGGTTAAATTCTGGGCATTAATCAGTATTATTGGTTTGTTACTGTTTTGCTTGAGCCTTCCGCTTATTTATCTGGCAGAAAGGGCAAATCAGCTGAAAACAAGCTGCCAACGATTTCGTTTCTTCAGTTATGGTTTTTTTCTGGTTGCGTTTGATGAGGGAGCCTTAATACTGGGAATACTAATGGCAAATTTAGTGCATACCAATGATCGGGCAGCACTCTTAACGGATAAATCCTTTTTGTTTACGGAAGCCAGTCTATTAAGCATCGTAGCACTTATTGTTGCCAACTCACTACTTTGGCTGTTGGGCGAATCATTGTACAACCGGCAGCATAAAAATGTTTCTGGCGTTGTTAATCTGATCGTTAGCAGCCCTATAAAGTATAGTATTCCCGCTTATTTACTGGTTACCATTGGCTTTGTCATGCTCGTTATCAATCAATCGTAAGATGATAGAAAATAACATTTTTCATTACCGTAAAGCTGCGCCATATAATGTATTTCCAGGTGCTCATGCAAGTAAAGTTGTAGGCAATGGGCTTCTTTTTAAACATCACCAACCTTTGATTGCCGCACCTGATCCAAGACATATAGACTTAAGAGCCAGTTTACTCAATCCTTTCGCTGAGTATCAGGTTAAATCGTTTCAGCAACAATCTCGTTTGGATGTTTTTTTACTAGCGGACTTATCCGCCTCTATGGGCTTTCACGGTAATTATAATAAACTCCAAGCAGTGATCGATTGCCTGCTGTCGGTGGCTAAATCAGCTCATGCAACGGGGGATCGGTTTGGCTTTGTTGGCTGTGGTCAAGTGCTTAACCAACAACTACTCATTTCGCCTGCCAATTTACAGCAAGGGCGAGTGATTGACATTGCTCAACGGATTAAAGCCACCGTCTTTACCGGCAAGGCAAACAGTTTATTACAAGCGGCAGACTATTTGCCTAATAGCTCAGCCTTGGTATTTCTATTATCTGATTTTTATATGCCGATTAAAATAATTCAACAACAAATGCAACGACTGAATAAACATACGGTCGTCCCCCTGGTAACGGTGTCCGACATTTTATTACAGATATGCCATCAAAACAGGTCGGAGCTTGCGCTCAAAGAGCCATGTGGCGCTTTTCTTTAGGAAATTGTTTTTTAAGAACCGCCAAGCTTGTTTGGTAAT
>NZ_FQTQ01000144.1 GCF_900128525.1 methanotrophic endosymbiont of Bathymodiolus puteoserpentis (Logatchev) | reverse complement strand
ATCTGGAGGGAGTGCAAGTGGAACTTGGCTTTTAAATGCCTTAAACATTGATAGCTTTCAAGGGTCAGGACAGGTACCAGAACCAGCAACTCTTGTACTTCTTGGATTAGGTTTAGCTGGAATGTCTTTATCAAAGAAAAAGACTTTAGCTTTAGCTTTACCTTAAAAATACAGGCAACTACTCAGCGTACTTGAAAGTTAACTAAAATTATAAAGCAAACTCAGGTAATTCTCCCTCAAATACAAGTGGTATTGCCTGAGTTGCACTCATCCTCTGTTTGTCTCACAGCCTAAGCGGCTTCTAACCTCTGCAACTCCCCCCACTTTTTACCCATAAAAATCAATACGATAAAACGTATTTTGGCGAACCTAATCCAGTTTTAATTTTTTACTGAAAATCCAGCATTTTTTAACCACTATTTTTTTACTAAGCCTTTGACTATAAACGATTAACTAGTGATTTATGCGCTTTTAGTTGTAAAGGTCTATTTAACCTCTTGATATTTAATCTATATAAAAATATTTCAAGGGATAAATAGATTAATCCCATTTCAGCCGCCTTTTTTATGTTTTTTTGGTCATAAAATGTCCTTTCAAAACAGAAAACAGCAGCAAACACTGGTGGCACCACAAAGGCTTATCGACTATCGGGATAATAACTACCCCCCCGCACCTATAAAAGCTAAGAATTAAAAGGATTACCTTTCATTTGAAAAACTCGAATTCTCTGCTGATTAGCCTCAATAATACTCCTTTTATTGCTCACTAAATGGCAACTATTCAATGCTATAATTATGCTTTTCTATTCAGCCCAGATTGATGTACCACTATGACCACTGCTAACAAGGATAAACTTTCCAGCGCCCGCTTTTCTCAGGCGACCGATGCTTTTGTTGAAATATTTACCGCTTCCGTTGATTTTGATCAACGTATGGCGCAGCAAGATATTGAAGGCTCTATTGCCCACGCAACGATGCTCTGTACCATCGGCATTTTAACCGAAGCAGAACGCGACAGTATTTTCCAAGGCTTGGAACAAATAAAAGACGAAATCGAGCGTGGTGAATTTCAGTGGTCGATTCAACAAGAAGACGTGCATATGAATATCGAAGCACGCCTCACTGAGCTCATAGGTATAGCGGGGAAAAAACTGCATACAGGTCGCTCACGCAATGATCAAGTTGCTACTGATATCCGCTTGTATATGCGCATGGAAATTAATGCGATTACGGCAATGATTGGGCGCTTACAGCATGCCTTATTAGATTTAGCTGAGCGTGAGGCAAGCACCATTATGCCTGGGTTCACGCACTTACAAGTCGCACAACCTGTTACCTTTGGCCATCATTTAATGGCTTGGTTTGAAATGCTGGTACGCGATAAGGAGCGTTTACAAGACTGCTTAAAGCGCATCAATATCATGCCTTTAGGTGCAGCGGCACTGGCAGGCACTAGCTACCCAATTAACCGAGAATTGACTGCTGAGTTATTAGGTTTTTCACGCCCGTCTGCAAATTCATTAGATTCTGTGAGTGACCGTGATTTTGCCATTGAATTTACCGCAACTGCAAGCATTATCATGATGCACTTATCACGTTTTTCCGAAGAATTAGTACTATGGGCCAGTGCGCAATTTGCTTTTATTGAATTACCCGATGCCTTTTGCACCGGCTCTTCTATTATGCCGCAAAAGAAAAATCCTGATGTACCTGAGTTAGTACGTGGAAAATCCGGTCGTGTGACGGGTCATTTAATGTCCTTATTAATGCTAATGAAAAGCCAACCATTAGCTTATAACAAAGACAATCAAGAAGATAAAGAGCCATTATTTGATACCGTAGATACCTTAATCAATTGTCTACGCGCCTTTGCTGATATGGTGCCACATATAGAAGCAAAGCGTGAAAATATGTTGAGTGCTGCAAAAAAAGGATTTGCAACAGCAACCGATTTGGCGGATTACTTAGTGCGGAAAGGTATGCCTTTCCGTGATGCTCATGAGATCGTAGGTTTGGCTGTACGCTTAGGAGTTGAATCAGAACGAGATCTGTCCGAATTATCCTTGACAGAATTACAAGGATTTTCTGAAATGATTACTGATGATGTCTTTGATATTTTATCCTTAGAAGGATCAGTTGCGGCTCGTCAACATATCGGCGGTACTGCGCCGAATACAGTGCGTGCTGCGATTCAAACAGCAAGAGCCGCATTATAACAACCACGCCCAATTGTAGGGCGGACTAAAAGTCCACCCTACGTTTTATACTCTCATCAGCATGCAAACTCATATCGATTTATTACGCCATGGCGAAGTATTAGGCGGCTCATGTTACCGAGGTATAACGGATGACCCTTTAACCAATAAAGGCTGGCAACAAATGCAGGCTAAATTAGACTGTCATAAACATTGGGATATCATTATTAGCTCGCCTTTATCTCGCTGTCATCATTTTGCCCAACTTTTATCATCTGAATTACAGTTAGCACTCGTTACCACACCTGCTTTTCAAGAAATTGATTTTGGTGATTGGGAAGGGAAAACCGCCGAGCAAATTGATGCCCAGCTTTTAAGTCAGTTTTATGCAGACCCCGTTAATGTCTCTCCCCCTAATGGCGAACCTTTTCATTATTTTCAGCAGCGTATTTTAGTCGCTTGGCAGGCTTTATTAGAAGCACAACAAGGCAAACGCATCCTGTTAATCACGCATGCGGGAGTCATACGTATTATCTTAGCCCATAGCATAGGCCTTGATGTTCAGCACAGCTTTAGACTTAAAATTGGCCATGCCTGTTTATCACGTTTAGAATACTTTCACAGCCCAGGTAAAGAAAGTTTTTGCCAATTAACAAAACATGGCTAATATGTGATATTAATCACTATAGATTCGAGGTTAAATAGCTTTAATCACGGTATAAGATTTTTTCGCACGCAATGCTTGCTCGCCCTATAAGACAAGAAAGGCAATGACTACTCCTGCTCCGATTCAGCTTGGCTCACCTGGTGAAGACATCAGCAAAAAAGACTTGCACAAGGTAATGCAGCGCTTTATCAACTTAAGTCAATTACGCTTACAACGCATTCAAGAATTCTTGCTACCCAGGCAGCGTATTTTTTTAAATTTATTGCCTTTATTATTTCACCAAAATCACCCCTTACTGCCCGGTTTTATTTCCTCAAATACGATTGCAGGTATACCTAATTACACACCGAGCAACAATAGCATTTTACTTGCCAAATCATTTTCTAAGCATTTCACTTATAAACGCCGCGCATTAAGAGAATACCCTATTCAAGGCATTTACTTAATGGGCAGCGTAAGCAGTATTGCATTCACCAAAAATAGTGACATTGATATCTGGCTATGCCATGACCATGGCTTATTAAAAGAAGAGATTGACGAATTGCAAGCCAAAGCAACAGCCATTGAAAAGTGGGCAGAATCTTTACATTTAGAAGTGCATTTCTTTCTTATTGATAGTGAAGAATTTATTCAAGGTGCCAGCTCACCACTCTCTTCTGAAAGTAGCGGCCAAACGCAACATTACTTATTACTAGAAGAATTTTATCGTACTGCACTATTCATTGCTGGACGCACGCCGCTCTGGTGGTTAGTACCGCCACATGAAGAGCAAAACTACAATGACTACGTCAAACACTTAAAAGAAAAACGCTTTATTTCTAACCATGAAGTGATTGATTTTGGTGGCTTAGAAGAAATTCCTGCTGAGGAATTTATTAGCGCCACACTTTGGCACCTCTATAAATCCCTGAGTTCTCCCTATAAATCATTATTAAAACTCTTATTAATGGAAAGCTATGCCAGCGAATACCCACGACCTCAATGGCTATGTCTTGAGGTAAAAAAAGCAATTTATCAGGGAAATTTCAATTTGAACGACACTGACCCCTATGCTTTGGTTTATTATAAAGTGGAAAAATATCTAAGTAGCGACCAGGATATCGACCGCATTAATTTTATACGTCAATGTTTTTATTTGAAAATTAGTGGTGCATTGGAAAAGCAATCTAGCCTCCAAAGACATGCCGACCGAGATGCCTTTATGACGGATATAGTGCGCCGCGATCAATGGCCTGAAGCCATTATTTCAGGTTGCACAAAAGATCAGTCATGGGATATCAAAAAAGCCAGCCTAGAAAATGATCTGATCATTCGCCAATTAAAACTCTGCTATCGCATGATCAGTCGCTTTTCCAATAGCAATGCATACTCCCTTCAACAGCAAGATATGCAACTAATTGGTCGGAAATTAAAATCCTTTCTACAAAAAAGTCCTGGAAAAGTGGATATCATTACCACTCGCAGCTCTATTCGCAACAAGGAAAACGAACTCAGCTTAATTGAATCACAAACAACCTCAACGCGCCCAAATTGGAGCTTATTTCCAGGCGAAGTAACTGAACAAAATGTCAAAGGCACTGTCCCTTTTAAAGAAGGTGCTAAAAGCTTAGTTGAGCTTTTAACTTGGCTCGTTGTTAACGGCCTTTATCAACAAAAATTGCATTTACATATTCAATCAAAACAGCAGTCTTTTAACAAAACAGATATTCATAATACCTTAGCCGCACTACGCCAATTCTTACTGAATCATAAGCTAGGCAATTTAACTACCTTATCAGCATTTAAGCACCCAAACCGAGTAATTGCCAACTTACTCCTAGTTAACTTAGGAAACACTCTATCCGTCAGCCGTAAAGATGGTATGTTAGTGATGAGTGAGCAATCAGATGTATTAAGCTACGGCTCTGAACATGAAAATTTTGTCCACACGATAGACCAAGTATCCATCAGTAGCTGGGGAGAAATAACGACGCACCGATTTCTTGAACTGGAAGGCTTATTCGATTGCTGTATCGCAATAATAAACCAGAACATGCAGTCTATTCCGGTAAAAATAGAAAGCTATACTCCTATTAGAGGAAAAAGTATTGCGCTAGGCCTTACTCAATTATTCCAAAAGCTGAATCAATTATTTATTAGCGAAAAAAGCACAGGAAACCCACGCTTAATCGTCGCTGGAGAGACGAACTATTATATTTTCCAACAAAAAGACGCTTACTTGCATTACTGGAAAGTGCATAATTTAGAAACCTTACTATTAGAACTAGCAAAACCTCAGGCCACCTTTAGTGCTGTGCATTTTAATGAATCTACCGTTAGCAGTACACCGATTCCGCTACTATATTCTTTGGCCAAAGAAAGCACTATTCAGGTTTTTTATGATGCTCGGGATTACTATATTAATCTTTATATTATTGACGAAAAAGGTAGTTTTTTTAGCCAACGTTACAACAACACCTCAAGTCAACAACTATTAACAGCCTACTCTCATTTCCTAACGGTACTCAATGATAAAGGTATATTAAATAATACGCTTACAGTTGAATATTTTGAACTACATCTTGCAACTAACAATCAGTATAGTACAAGAAAAATTTCCCCTCCTATTACTCTTACATGGGATTATTTAAATATTCGTATTACGGGGGAGTATTACAGTTCTGCAACTGAAACCTTATATACTTTATATTGCAACGATTTAGAATTCTCCGCCGCCGACACTGAAAATGATATATTTAAAGCGGTCGCTGAATACATCTATGATATTCGGCAAAGCAAAGAAAAGTACCCTATACATATCACTGAGATAGATGTACCTCTGCAAGCATTAGGCGTTGATAGCCACCATCAGTTACAAACAATTCACTTCTTGCGCTACAAGCAAAAAATCGAATCCCGTTTGAACCAGAGCGAGTACAGCACAAGGTAGCGTAACCATAAGAATATTTCTCTAATGAACTCCTAACATCAGTTCTCTTGAAAAATCAATTTAAATCAGATAATTTATTATTGTAGCTCGTATCCATCACACCGAATGTGAAAAATTAACGGTTTAACAAAGAACAACGAATGAAAAGTATCTATTTTACATTTTTCAATTTACTCTTAGATTTTTATGATACAGCGCCCCATACATTTTGTTAGACTATTTACATTACTTGCACTGGATACTTACATCAAGGTAAATTATGAATTCAGATAATCGCATTCATCCGCGTATTGAACCTAAAAATTTAGCAGCACATATTAAAATTACGCGCTCACCCACTGAAGAATTTCTAAGCGATGGGGAAGTGTTAAATATTAGTTATTCAGGCATCAAAATAAAGCTAAACTCTCCAATTCAAGCAGAAAAAAATGACCAAATAACCATCAGCTTACAATTACCTAAATCGGGTATTATTGTGACCATACACGGTACGATTAAACACCAACTATCTAACACTGAGTGTGGCGTCTATTTTGGCGACCGACACCCAGAAGAATATGTTGATGACTTAATGTTTGAATGTGTCAAGAATGCTCACTAAGCACACCTGCTTCTTAAAAAACAAGCTCGAATACGGTGAATAGCCTAAGAATAAACAGCAATAGTTTTAGGTTTTAGCCTCTAAAACTTAGCATATTTATAGTCCAGTGAATAATAGCTATATTTTGATTCAAGAGATAGCGTCATTAATGTATCGCCTTGATATGAATACCTTAGAAATCAAAACCTAATAATATCTAAAAAAACACTGCCAGCCCTTAAAAGGCTGGCAGTGCTGTAACTTAAATATCAGACTTTATTAAATGTGAATTCCTTACTTTGCTGGAGCAATGACTTCGGCTTTACGTGTTTCACCCTTACCAATAGTCAGTAAGTCCCACACTAATAAACCTAAGCCAGCTGCTGTTACCCAACCAAAGAACATACGCCACTGCATAGCATTAATAAATGAAGGGTGATTTTGTGCAGAGAAATAGCCTGCCCATGTAGATCCCTCAATAGCTCGTTCAATAAAGGATTGCTCATACCCTGCAATCAACAGCGCAATCGTCATACCTAAAACACCAAAGTTTAATAAACCTAAAGCCCATTTCCAGCGCCAAGCATTTGCTAAACCAGCGCCCATCCAAACATTACCGCGCCAATGTTGAATAGCAATATAAAAGAAGGCGATATTAATGGTTGCATAAGCCCCAAAGAAGGCTAAATGACCATGTGATGCCGACCATTGCGTACCATGTGTATATAAATTAATTTGCGGTAAGGTATGCATAAATCCCCAAACACCTGCACCAAAGAAATTACCAAAAGCATGGGCAATCAACCAAGCCATTGCAGGGTGATTTAGATTTTTAAACGAACGCTCACCTGAGTCATAAACAGCATGGACAACCATAGCGACTAGTGGAATGGGTTCTAATGCTGAAAAAAATCCCCCAATGGTAAGCCAGTATTCAGGTGTACCAATCCAAAAATAATGATGCCCTAACCCTAAAATCCCCGAACCAAACATTAAAGCAACTTCGATATACAACCAGGTTGTGACTATTTTACGGCTAACCCCTAAAATAGTCATTAATGACCATGCCATAATGACACCAACAAGCACTTCCCAAGTTGCTTCTACCCAAAGATGGATAACCCACCACCACCAAAATTGCTCATGGGTAATGTTAGTCATGTAGAACATACCCGCCAAGTATAAACCTGCTAAGGCAACTAAATCGAGCGTTAAAACACCAGCGATACCAGACCATTTACCTTTACTAAAGGTCAGAACGACATTAGCGAAGAAGATCAGTACAACAATAACAATACCAATATCAGCCCACCGCGGCGCTTCAATATATTCACGACCTTCATTAATTAACCATAAGGTAGTGTCATTACCTGCACCTGTTTGTATTAATAAATATACCAGCACCACAACAGTAACCGCTGCCATCAGTACCCAATAGCCGATTACCCCATATTTTAAGCCAACGATTTCTGTGCCACTTTCATCTTCTAATAGCCAATAAGTACAACCAATAAAACCAAATAACATCCAAAGAATCATGGCATTAATATGTACCATGCGGTTGACACTAAAATCTAAAATTTCATAAAGAAACCCTGGAATTAAAAACTGTGCTGCTGCCAATAAGCCGAATAGAATTTGGAAAATAAATAAAATAACCGCTGCCATAAAATACTTTACAGCTAATTTTTGCCCCCCATTTAAGGTGCTATCATCAACGCCAGCCCAGTTATGGAAAGTCTTTAATTTGCCTTGCACCGTCCCTAAGAGGCCTGGTTTTACCATTTCAATATTGCTCATAATTATTCAACCTCTGCTTCAATAGTAGTGAAATTATATGGGAAACCATTCGTATCAATGGCTGACATCCATTTTAAGAACGCGACTACACCTCTTGCTTCTGCTTCAGTAATGTTCAGATTAGGCATTTTTCGACCTGAACCAAAGGTACGTGCATTCTTTTCTGGATCCATTAAGAATTTCAACATCTGCTCTTCGCGTAACTCTGTCGTTAACCAGCCTTGATCTAGCCAAGCTTTCGTTAAATCAGGCGCGTAATAGGCACCATTACCCAATAAGGTATGGCAATTCATACAATTTTTAGCTTGAGTCGTTTTTTTACCTAAAGTGACTAACGCCTCTGCTTCGTCTTCAGTAAATTTTTGGCCGAATAATAATTCTTCTCCACCAATGACAGGCATGAATTTATGTAACTTTTCATCAAATTGATAATCTATTTTTTTATTAATAATTGAATAAGCTTGTACTCGCTCCCCCCCTGCAGTTGTTTGTTTTAAAGTATCAAAGGTCAAAACGACCAGTATTAAAAAAGAACCGGCAGTCACCCATACGGCTACTTTTTTCCAAAAGGACTCGGAAGCCCATTTAGGCGTTTCACTCATTTTCATTCTCCAAGGTTGTTGTCGTTAAAATAGGGTCATCATGCGTTTTTTTGCACAAATGCCAAATTGCCATAGGTGCAAAAAAATAGCCGACGACCATAAGGTAAGAAATGATTTGCCAATAACCCACAAGGTTAGCGGCAAGCGTTAATTGATAAACGGAAACTAGCAATATCAAATAAGAGAGATAAGCAGATAGCTTGATTATTAAACGCGAATTAACTTTTGACCACGTAAACAATAATGCATAACTAGCGCCAGCCATAATAATTAAGGCAGATGAATAAAAAGTAACAAAAAAATCTTTTAAGGCAACAGGTTCAATCATAAGCTTTATTTTAAATAGTGGTTTTAAATCGGCATACACAACCCTGTTTTGCCATACATTCAGTTTGTTCAACAGGATTGTCTAATAAAGTACGAATAAGTGTTCGATCAAATTCACATAATTCACCATGTTCCTGAGCAAGGTCATGAAACACACAATTAATAGCACTGATGGTCATCTGTCCATCTTGCTCACTCACTTCAGCTTGATAGCCTAAGTTCTGCAAAATAATACCAAGTGTATGCGTTTTCTCGGCAGCCGTTTGATGAGTAAATTGAGGCGCTAAAGAATTTGCAATTTTAGTGCCTAAGCGTTGAAACAGTGCAACTAAAGCCTCCGAACCCATTTCTTCTTTGAGCTCGGTAATCAATAAATTACAAAACCAAGAATACTGCTTAGTAAAATAATTAATCCCTTGTTCTGTTAATATATAACTACGAGAAGGCCGTCCTTTGGTTAAATTAAACTTACCCGCTTGAATAAGCTGCTTTGTTTCCAAAGCAGCCATATGCTGCTTGACTGCATTACGCGAAATATTGAGCTTTTCCGCAATAGCATCAATGCTTAGTCCTGTTTTGGTTGCCAGCAGTATCGTTAAAATTTGTTCCTGCCTGGATCCTGATTGATTTTGCATACCGACTTTTAGTTTATGTCTTTAATAAAGAGAAAAAATTAAATTGACTCTCAGAGAGAAGAATTATTATACCTCTACAGCCAAACTATACGAGTAATAAATACCTTTTACAATATTTATATTGCAAAAGGTATTTTTCAAGTTTATACTCAAATTTCATCACACTATAATTTTAATAAAACACTAAAGAGGGTAGGTTATGAGCGAATCATCAGATAAATCATTATTTGAGCAATTGGGTGGCGCAGCAGCAGTTGATGCGGCTGTGGATATTTTTTATCGCCGAGTATTAAATGACTATAAAATTAATCGTTTTTTTGATAACACGGATATGGATCAACAAGCAGCTAAACAAAAAGCCTTTTTAACCATGGCCTTTGGTGGGCCAGCTAATTACAGCGGCACAGATATGCGCACTGCACACGCTAAATTTGTAAAAATGGGCTTAGATGACAGTCATTTTGATGCTGTGATAGATCATTTAGCAGGCACTTTACAAGAGCTTAATGTGCCAGAAGCACTGATTAAACAAGTCGCTGCTATTGCAGAAACAACGCGTGATGATGTATTAGGTCGTTAATTAGGAGTGTATGATGACGGAGCAAAAAATACAGCTAGGTGATCAATCTATTGTATGTAAACCTGATGAGACATTGCTTGATGCCTTATTACGTGAAAATGTTGATATTTCGCATAGCTGTCACCAAGGTGCATGTCAAAGTTGTATGTTACGTAGCTTAGATGGCATACCGCCAGTTGAAGCGCAACACGGATTAAAAGAAGGTCTGAAGAAGCAAAATTATTTTCTAGCCTGCCTGTGTTACCCACAACAAGCCATGCGCATTGCGCACCGTCATCATACTGATTTTATGACCCACGGCACAGTGATTGCCAAGCAAGCACTTAATGCCGAAACACTCTTGCTTACTTTAGAGCTTGATGAACCCATGGATTATTACGCGGGGCAATTTGTTAATTTACAGCGTGATGACGGTTTATCACGTAGTTATTCAATTGCCAATAATCGTATTCACAGCAAACAATTAAGTTTTCATATACGCCGCCTAGCGGGTGGACGTTTTAGTGCTTGGGCCCATGAAGACTTAAATCTAGGTGATCGTCTTGCCGTATCAGAAGCACAAGGCTTATGTTATTACCTACCCGATAAACCAGACTCCCCGCTATTATTAATAGGGACTGGTAGTGGACTTGCTCCTTTAGCAGGGATTATTAGCGAAGCCTTACACCAAGGTCATAAAGGTGATATTTATTTGTACCATGGTAGTCGAGATCTAAATGGTCTGTATTGGGTAGAAGAAATGCAAGCACTGGCTGAAAAACATGCTAATTTTCATTACAGTCCCTGCATCTCCAGTGGTGAACCCCCTGAGCATGTCTTTGCAGGTCGAGCCAATGATGTAGCCTTTAGCCAATTAACTAACTTGAAAGGCTTTCGAATCTATTTATGCGGTCATCCTGATATGGTAAACAACACTAAGCGGCAGGCATTTTTGAAAGGTGCTGCATTAGCGGATATATATGCCGATGCTTTTCATGTTGCTTCAGCCTCATTGGAGTAACTCCCCAAAACGCCATGAATCTTTTATCAGTTAATATCTCGAAAGCGACCGAAGTTGAATATCAAGGAAAAATTATTTCTACGGGAATTTTTAAGAAACCTATCACAACGCCTCTGCTTATTAGCAAAGAAAACCTGCAAGGCGACCAACAAGTTGATTTAAAAAATCATGGCGGAGAGCACAAAGCTATTTATGCTTTTTCCTCTGACCACTACCCTTACTGGAGTAATGTTCTAAAAAACACTCAATTAACAGCGGGGATATTTGGTGAAAACTTAACTATCTCGGGATTTGATGAATCAAGCTTATGTATCGGTGATCACATCAGTATAGGCCAGTGTGTACTCGAAGTAAGTCAACCTAGAATCCCTTGCTTTAAACTTGGTATTGCTTTACAAAACAAAGATATGCCTCGTTTGTTTATCGAGCATTTTGCAACTGGAATTTACCTGCGTGTTCTGCAAGAGGGGTTAATTGAAACAGGAAATAAGGTAGAGGTCATTAAAAAAGGCAAACTCAAATTAAGTGTCCAATCTGTTTTCAGGGCTTATTTTGATAAGGCCTACCTCGAATCAATCCCCGTCATGGAAAAAGCATTGCAGGTTCCTGAGTTAGCGCCTGAATGGCGCAAAAAACTAGCGCTCAGGTTATCAAGTAAAAAAATATTATAGAATACATTTAACACTCTGAAATGCATAATAAATTTAACTCATATTGTACTACCAGAGCTTTTAGATAACCTGAGTTCAAGCATAAGTTGGATAAATATGACTGCCTTTGTCGTTAAATTATTTTAAGCATAATGAAAATATTTCATTTTTTTAAATATCTAACTGTTGACCCTGTTAGTTTTAGCCTTAAAGCCAAAATACTCTCTCTTATTGCCTGTTTCTGTTCAATTTTTTTCATTGCTCTCATTACGAAAATAGCGACCCCTTGGCCTAGTTACCCTATGATTGTCGCATCTATGGGAGCTTCAGCTATTATTCTGTTTTTTATTCCTGGCAGCCCACTAGCACAACCTTGGCCCGTTATTGGTGGACAATTAGTATCTGCCACAATCGGCGTGTACTGTGCGTTAAATATTACTGACATCTCTACAGCCGCCGCTTCGGCAGTTGGCGGCTCCATTCTTATGATGTTATTAATGCGTTGTTTACACCCACCCGCAGCAGCGACTAGTTTAACCCCGATAATGGCAGGAGCACCTATTACCTCTCTCGGTTATTCTTTTGTACTGGTGCCTGTTGCAATCAATGTTATTAGCATGCTGATACTGGCCATCATAATCAACCGGTGGGTGCTCGCGAGAGACTACCCCAGCCCTTTGCCTGTTAAAAAACACAATAAGCAACAATCGGTAATTGCACCCGCTCATCAAATCGGTTTTTCAGAGCAAGATCTTGCGCTAGCGCTATCAAATAGCGATGTGTTTATTGATATGACACATACTGAATTAAGCCATCTATTAACCCAAGTTGAAAAATATGCTTTTAAGCGTTTACAAGGCCAGATTTTATGCGCTGATATTATGATGAAAGAGCTTATCACGGTCGAATACGGAACTGACGTAGAAGAAGCGTGGCAAATAATGCAACAATACAAATTAAAAGCGATCCCTGTTATTGATAGAGCGAATAGAGTGATTGGGATTGTTACTTGGCATGATTTTTTTAAATTTATCAACCTAAACAGCTACGATAACTTGCAAGACAAATTTCGTGCCTTTATTCGCCGTACGCCCAGTGTAACAAGTGATAAGCCCGAGTCTATAGGTCATATTATGACCAAATCGGTTGTTGTTATGACAGAAGAGACGCATATTGTTGAACTTGTCCCGCTTATGTCTACCACTGGCTTAAGGCAAATTCCCATTGTTAACAATGAAAATCGTCTCGTTGGCATCGTTTATCAATCCCACCTTATTGCAGCATTGTATAATCAAAAAATGACATAGCAGAGTAAGCAAACTTTATTCTATACGCACATTTTCTGTGCACAACAGTGTGTTATTTTTGCCTAAGGACAAGCTCCCCTCTAAAAGTATAGATCGAGCATTACTGTATCTTTTTTATACAAGTACGTATTTACCTTTCTAGCCTTAAGCATTCCTATTTGCCGTTTCCAACGAACCTTAGTAGACTTAAAAGTCTTTTTAAAATAGCTTACTGCTTACGTTCATTTTTTTCTCCACTAAGGAAGAAAAATTCTCGTCCCTAAGTTCCATTAATCTTCTTATGACTGATAACAAACCCGCTATTTTTACTGCCGCCATTATTGGTGGAGGCCCTGCAGGATTAATGGCAGCTGAAGTATTAAGCCAATCAGGGATAAAGGTTGATCTTTACGATGCAATGCCTTCAGTAGGTCGAAAATTCTTACTCGCAGGCAAAGGAGGATTAAATATAACCCATGCCGAACCTTTCGCTAACTTTGCCACTCGCTATGGTAATAGCCAAGCAGATATTGAACCTTTATTAAATAATTTTAGTCCACAAATGCTATGTGATTGGGTCAGCAAACTAGGCATCACTACTTTTGTCGGTTCATCGCAACGCGTCTTTCCACTAGAAATGAAAGCAGCGCCCTTATTAAGAGCCTGGTTACATCGCTTACGCACTACAGGCGTTAAAATACATACTCGACATCGCTGGCTGGGTTGGGATGCTAAACAAGCATTACGCTTTAAACATCTTGAAACAGAAAAAACGGTCACAGCAGATGTTGTTATTCTCGCTTTAGGCGGTGGCAGTTGGGCCAAACTAGGATCGAATGGGTTATGGGTCCCTTTGCTCGCAGAACGAAATATTGCTATCGCACCACTGCAAGCCGCTAATTGTGGCTTTATTGTCGCTTGGAGCGATTATTTTCGTGAGCACTTCGCTGCCAAACCATTAAAATCTGTCACCTTATCTTTTACGGATGCTAGCGGTCAATTACAACAAAAAAATGGTGAATTAATGCTCACAGAATCAGGCGTAGAAGGCAGTTTGATTTATGCTTTATCCGCATCACTACGAGACACAATAAATGCGCTAGGTTCTGTAACCGTATATTTAGATTTAACGCCAGATAAAGACTTAGCCCGAGTAACAAAAGAACTTTCTCGCACTAGAGGTTCCAAGTCTATGAGTAATCATTTACGCAGAACTGTAGGCATTAGCGGCGTAAAATCAGGATTATTACGTGAATTTTTGCCACCTAGTGAATTCTCTAAGCCGCCTAAATTAGCCGCTGCAATAAAATCACTTCCGATTAAATTAACTGCCACCCGCCCTATTGATGAAGCCATTAGCACTGCAGGTGGTGTATGTTTTAGCGCTATGAACAAACAACTGATGCTAAAAAACCTACCGGGCGTATTTTGTGCTGGGGAAATGTTAGATTGGGAAGCACCAACGGGTGGCTATTTACTAAATGCAGCTTTTGCGAGTGGTCGAGCGGCAGGTATAGGCGCTGTTAATTGGCTACATTTGAATAGTAAATAAGAGAAGAAAACTTTTTAAGAGCGATGCCATGCCACAAATATTCGACAGCATACCCTACAGAAACACAGCGCTAAAAGCCGAACAACGAGTATAAAAACCCTACCTATTTATATTATTCCTTAGTAAAAGTATCACAGCTTGCCATTGCGCCACTAGCAAGACCAGTTTTAAACCACTTGACTCGCTGCACTGAACTCCCATGTGTAAAGGAATCGGGGCTAACATAACCTTGAGACTGTTTCTGTAAAGTATCATCACCAATCGCGCTAGCTGCAGTCAAGCCCTCTTCAATATCACCCGCCTCAAGCAAATGGCGCGAACTATTGGCATGGTTAGCCCAAACACCAGCAAAACAATCCGCTTGTAGTTCTTGCAGAACAGAGAGTTTATTTGCCTCTATTTTGCTTAATTTACTTTGTGCTAAATGTACTTTTTTAGAGATTCCCAATAAATTTTGTACGTGATGACCGACTTCATGAGCAATCACATAAGCTTGAGCAAAATCTCCTGGTGCTTTAAAACGATTTTGCAATTGTTCATAAAATGCCAAATCAATGTAGATTTGTTGATCTCCAGAACAATAGAAAGGCCCCATAGCTGATTGCGCCATACCGCACGCTGATTTTACGGCATCTCGAAACAAGACTAAACGCGGCTCTTGATAAGTTCTACCTTGTTCTTGAAATAAATTTGCCCACGTTGTTTCGGTATCAGCCAAAATAACAGCAACAAACTCGACCTGCTCTTTTTCGCTTGTCGATTCTTGAAATGGCTTGTTCAATGCACTCGGTGTACCACTAGACTGACTAAAACCGCTTAACATACTTAGCATAGTACCTAGATTGCCGGTAGCAAGCCCATAACCACCAACACATACGGCAAGAATCAATGTACCTTTGACACCTAAAACTTTAAATACCATGGGTAGTAAGCGTAATATTCCACCGCCTCTTCCCATGCCTGCAACACCCGATATTTGCTGATTTCGTCGATCCTCCACATTGTCACTTTTACGATTGCCACGCCAGCGCATAGATATACCCCTAAGCTTTATTATATTGTTTGCTTATTATCCTGCATTTAGAGAAAGATAAAAAATAACTTTTTGGAAACCTTAAGGAACGAAAATTAAAAAGTAATAGGGTCGTAGATCTTTAGTCTCACTGTTAACATGCCGGCTAAAGGACAGCGCCCCCTAATGGTGTAAATGTATGTCATATATGCCCCTTAAAGAGTTAGAATACACTGTGTTTCATTCCTCATAACAATATTACTTTCTTTGAAAATTGCCTCTTGCTTTAGCCTTAGCCTTAAACGCTGTTGTTATCTTGCATTATTACTAATTCAATTAAGCACTTCGGGGCTTATTTATGCCTCCCCAAACATCAGCATTACCGGCTTAACTTCCGAACTAGAAGCTAATGTGCGCGCTTATTTAGCATTAAGCAAAGAAACATGCACAACGCCACAATGGAAAATAAAACGCTTGTTTAATGCATCCTCTCAGCAAATTGAAAAAGCAGTACGTGCTTTAGGCTATTACCACCCAAAAATACAGAAAACCTTAACTTGGGAGAAAGACTGCTGGGCAAGCGTATTTGCTATACAGCCAGGCCCTCCTGTACTGATTAAAAATCTAGATATTCAAATATTGGGAGCAGGTGCGCAAGAGCCTTTTTTTACTAAATTACTAGCAAACAACAGCATCCAGATTGGCAGTATTGTTAATCATGGCGACTATGAAGCATTAAAAACCAGCCTACAAGTCATGGCTGAAGCAAAAGGTTATTTTGATCATTATTATGAACTTAAACGACTTGCTATCAATTTAGATACCAACACGGCCAAGATTCAATTACACCTACAAACAGGAAATCGATATTACATTAGCCATATTGATATCGCAAAAAATGCACTTGATCCTGAGTTTAGCAGTCAGTTTTTGAAAATTGAACCTAGGGAAGCTTATGACCGAGAAAAGATAGTCGAATCATATCAATTATTGGATAGTTCTGGGTATTATAAAGCGGTGCAATTGAAATATTTGCGTAAACAAGCTGAAGATTATTATGCGCCACTTGCTGTCAATTTAATAAATCTTCCTCGGCATGTGATATCAGCAGGTGCTGGGTATGATACAAACTTAGGCTTTCGCTTGAGTGCTGAATATAAAAATAGGTACTTAAATAAATATGGTCATCAATTTAATGCGCATCTAAATTTATCCTTAAAGAAATCCAATTTCATAATGGAATACGTTCTGCCCTATAACAACCCCTTAAAAAATCGTTTATCATTTTTTACTGCTATTACTTATGAAAATACCACAAACATTGATAGTCAAAAAATCGAAACAGGGATGAGGTTATCAAATCGTTTTTATGGTCAATTACTGTTATCTGAACAATTAAACTATGTTGCTGAGCGCTTCCGAAATAGTAATAGCGCACCTTATAAAACACAGTTCTTATTAGTACCAGGCATTGCTATTTCCAATGTCAGAGCACAAAAAAAAGGGCTTTATTTAGAGGGCTATGAGTATAGTTTAAACCTCAACGCAGCACATCGTAGTGTTGCCTCTAGCGTTAGCTTTATTCAGGCCCAATTTAAGCTAAAAATGGCTTATGCTACTTTTTTGGGAGGGCGCATTATTGCCAGAACTGGTTTAGGTGCTACCTCTGTCGATGTTTTTACCGATTTACCTAGCAGTTATCGCTTTTATGCAGGGGGTGATAATAGTGTCCGCGGCTATAATTATAAAAGCATAGGAACGCGTGATGCATCAGGAGATGTTATCGGTGGGCATTATTTAGTAACGGGTAGTTTGGAATATGAGCAAAAAATCTTTGATAACTGGAGCATGGCCGCCTTTATTGATGCCGGTGATGCTTTCAGCAGTGCGCTGAAGCTAAAATTTGGCGTAGGCTTAGGGGTACGTTGGTATTCTATTGTTGGACCAATACGTCTTGATCTTGCTTCCCCTTCCAATGCTATTGGCGATGTACATTTTTACATTAGTTTAAGTACCAGCTTATGAAAACTTTGTGCAAATTTAGTTTAGCTATAATCATCAGTATGCTCTCCAGTATTATTTTGTTTCTGGCATTGCTACTTTATAGCCCCAAATTTAATAGCTGGCTGGTATTACAAGCAGCCAACCTTGTGCCTGAAGTGAGTCTGGAAAAAGCAGATGGCTTACTCTTGGGTAAAATGCATTTATATAATTTAAGCTATCGTACGGAGCAACTGAATATTAATATTCGCGCGACTACCTATCACTATAAACTAGCCAGTTTATTTGCTAACCATATACTCTTTGAATCACTACATATGGCAGGGGTAGATGTCGAAATTAAGGAGCACACTAAGCCTAAAAAGGATAAAAATAACTTTACTGAATTTATGATGCCTGTGACACTGGAAATTCAGGATTTCACACTAAATGAGCTACAAATAAAGCAGCAAAAAGCGACCTATATTGTTAAAAAAATTCATCTCGCTTTATGGTATCAAGGGCAATCCGTACGACTCAGCCAGTTTATTTTAGAGAGTGATATAGCCAAATTAAATGGTACGGCAGAATTACTTGTCAAGGCACAATCCCCCTTTAAAGCGGACCTTATTATAGCCAAGTCAGCCCCCAATTTAGCTGAGATAAAAGCCCATATTTCTGTGCACGGTACTCAGGATAAAATTCACCTGAATGCAGATTTACTAGCGCCAAGCGCAATACATGCACAAGGTTGGATACAGTTAACTGAAGGCGCTCCAAGTTTTGATTTACAAATGCTTTGGGCGACATTGCAATGGCCTTTGCAAAGCACTAAAAAATACGCTAGTAAAAATGCTCAGCTGGATTTAAAAGGCACGACAGATCAATATGATCTGACCTTAGACTCTAAATTATTCATTAAAGATTTACCACTAGGGCAATTGCATTTAGTAGGGCAAGGCGATATGCAGCAGTTTACTTTAAGTAATCTAAGCCTAGAAGCATTACAGGGAAATATAAGCAGTAAAGGACGTATTAGCTGGACCGAAAGTATTGCCAGCGATTTACAGTTAGAAGCCAAAAATCTTCAGTTAACCTCTGTACTACCTGATTACCTAGGTGAATTTAATTTAACGGCCAAACTAACAGGTCGACTCGTTGGAGATCAGGATATTCGTATGCAGATTAGTCACTTGAGTGGCATGATTATGGGCAAGCCATTGAGTGGCACAGCTGACATTCATTATCAACCAGAATTAACCACTATTAAACAGTTAAATGTGCGTGCGGGGACTAATCAACTAGCCATACAAGGAACTTTAGCTGCTAATAATGCCCTGAGTTTTAAATTAATTGCACCCAATTTACATGAATTAAGCCCTGATTTACAAGGGGAATTATTTGCTCACGGAAAATTACAAGGTTTATTAACAAAGCCAAGTATACAATTTGACTTACATTCTGCGGGACTAAGCTTTCAAGAACAAAAAGTCGGCGCACTTCAAGCGAAAGCTAATTTAATCAGTATGGGGATGGGGAAGTTAGATTTAGACATTAAGGCACAACACATTACGCTACTTGGGTTAGAAATAGAAAAACTCACATTAAAAAGTACCGGCCCACTGACACAACATAAGATAACTGCCGAGGTCCTTAGCTCTCAAGGTAAGCTAAAACTTGCTGTAAATGGCACTTTAAAACCACAAGAATCATGGCAAGGTAAGTTAAAGCAATTACAATTGTTGGACAGCTCTATGGGTGATTGGCAGTTAATCCAGATAACCCCTTTAAAATTACTTTTTGCTCAGCAGGATACTGTACAAGTACAAACAAATATGTGCTTAGCACAGCTCACTGGAACAGGACTGTTTTGTATAAATGCCAAACCCGGGCAGCACACTGGTCAAAGAATAAACGGCTCAATAAAACAGCTCGCTTTATCAGTATTTTCTGCATGGATACCAGATAACTTAGAGCTTAATAGCACACTGAATAGCAATTTTTCTTTGTTAAAACAAAATAGTTTACAGGGAGATATTAATATTTACCTTGACCCTGGCTCTATCAAAATAACAAATAAACAATTAGGTTCGAAAACGCTCAATTTTAACGGCGCTCAAGTGAATGCCAAGCTTGACTCCAATCAATTGCAATCTAAAATCTCTGTCGAATTAGATGCAGGAAAACACCTAGATGGGCAAATAAAAATATTAGGGCTAGAACAAATGGCGAAGGCCAAAATTGATGCCAAGCTGAAGATAAAAATTGATAGTCTTAGCTTTTTAAATACACTGATTGCCTCTGTCAGCGACATTAAGGGAAGCCTTAATGCTGATGTTCGTTTACAAGGAGCTTTACCTGCGCCAAATTTAACAGGCACGCAACTGCACCTAAATAAAGTTAAATTTAATCTACCCGATGTGGGCATACAGGTGAGTGACTTAAATATTGCTTTAACTCACGGCCAAAAACAGCAATTATTTTTAACAGGTAGTGCGTATATTGCTGATCAGCCTTTGTTAATTAAAGGGGAACTTGATCATTATGCGAGTGATCAGCTGCAATTTAAAATGACCGCCAAAGGCGATAATTTACAGTTATTAAAATTGCCAGAAATGCAGGCTTGGCTATCACCTAATCTGACTTTTTCTGGCAATAAACAAGGTGTAAAAATCAGAGGTGAAGTGGCAATTCCAAAAGCAACTATTGTTTTTACTTCGTTACCTGAAGGCTCTGTACAGTTGAGCGAGGATGAGGTGATTATCAATCAAAAGAGCAGTCCAGTAAAACCAGTGCCCTACCCTATCGACATGCGTATTTTTATCCAGATGGGAGAGGCTGTTACTATCGAAGGCTTTGGTTTAAAATCACATTTACAGGGGCGCTTACGTGCTGAAATGCAAAATAATGAATTCAAATTATACAATCAACTGGCTTTATTAAATGCCACCTATAAAGCTTATGGTCAGGATTTAACGATTGATAAGGGGCAGTTATTATTTGCTGGTGATGTGCACAACACGGGCGTTAATATTATCGCCTCACGTAAAGCAAGCGACTGGAATGACAAAACTATCGCCTATTTGAGTTTGACAGGTATGCTAACTAAACCCACCTCCTCCGTATACACTAAGCCAGCATTAAACGAGAGCGATGCCTTGGCATACTTGTTAACTGGCGGCCCCCTAGGTAAAAGTACTAGCAGTCATGCCGGCATGTTAGCAAAAGCCGCTTTAGGTTTGGGCGGAGATTATATTGATGCAGTGATAGGTGCTGTCGGTATTGATGAATTAGATATTAAGAGTACAGCTGTCGGGCAAGACTCGATGGTTGTTGGTAAGCGTATAACACCTAACTTAATGATCAGATATATTGTCGATATACTGAGTGCACAAATGCAGTTAGCCGTGGAATATAAATTAAGCAAACATATCAGTATTGAAACCCGCGCTGGCTCAGCACAAAGTGGTGATATTAAATATACTATTGAGTTTGATTAGTACGAAATTATTTCTAAAGAGTACTCACGTTAAACTAAAGACCATTATGTGCATATATCATATCCAAGGAGCAAGAATTCAAAATCATTCTCACTCCATGCTAATTTCACTTGTCTTTAATGCTTACGTATAAGATCTTGATGCTTTTTAGAGATTTCTTCATGTTTTTTAATCAAGAAAAAAACAGCAAAGGCAAGAGCGATAAACCCTAAAATAAAACCGCTTAGCTCATTATTTGCATGTGCTATAAACTCTTCGTTATTCTCTGTAAGAGCGTATTCTGATCCAAAACTTTCAGTGCCTACAGCTTGCACTCCATTGGCTTGCACGCCGCTTATAAACATAAAGTTACTCATTACGAATAGGACTAAAATTATTATTTTTTTCATTACTTGGCTCCATTCATTTAGAAAATACAAAACGCCTCTAAATGAATAAAGCAGAAATTATGCCAGTCCCAACAAGACTTTTAGTTTATGTCATAAAACAACATACAATTCATTGAAATAGTTACAAAAAAACTAAACCATCCATACTCCTAATTCCCCCTAAGCCTTCACCAAGCTAGAGAAAAAGAATTAAGAAATTTTAACTCTCCAGATAATAACTGACATTTTTGACAGCCTGTCATGACAAAAATGTCACAATCTATCAAAAAGCGAGAGTGAGCAAAAAAGCCGATCCGTTATCTTTTTAAATTATCACTAAAATGCGGTTCAATTAATTGATAAACCAACTGATGCATTTTGGGGTTGCCAGCGATAATATTCCCCGATTCCAGATAATTATCATTAAAAGCAAAATCTGTTACTACTCCCCCCGCTTCTTTTACAATTAAAGCGCCTGCTGCAATATCCCATGATTTTAAATCAATTTCCCAGAAGGCATCGAGGCGCCCCATGGCTAAATAAGCTAAATCAATCGCGGCAGATCCGGTGCGGCGAATACCTGAAGTATTAGTACATACGGCTTCAAACATACCTAAATAGGCCTCTAAGTATTTTTGTTGCTGTACTTTAAAAGGAAAACCTGTGCCAATTAACGCGCCTGGCAGATTTGCTTGCTTGGTGACACGAATACGGCGGTTATTGAGCATAGCCCCCCCGCCTCTCGTTGCGGTAAATAAGTCGTTGCGTGAAGGGTCATAAATCACACCAACTTCAAGATGTTTTTTGTGTTTTAAGGCAATAGAAACAGCATAGTGCGGAAACCCATGCAAAAAATTAGTCGTGCCATCTAAAGGGTCAATGATCCAGGTATATTCATTACCTTCACCACCTTCATGTTGGCCGCTTTCTTCACCAAGAATGGCATGATCAGGAAAAGCGCCTCTAATGACTTTAATAATTTCATTCTCGGCTTGGCGATCAACTTCGGTAACGAAATCATGCTGCTCTTTGTTATCAATTTGGATTTGGCTGACATGTTCTGATGCACGAAGAATTATGTCGCCCGCGTTTCTCGCAGCGCGGGTAGCGATAGTGAGCATTGGATGCATAGCTGAATTTATAATGAGCAGTTAGAAAACCGTATAGGATAGCAAAAATTTTGCTAAAATTAATGATTTTTATTCTTGGAGTAAGACTTTGCTAGCAAATATCCGGATTGTATTGGTTGAAACAAGCCATCCAGGCAATATTGGTGCTGTCGCTCGAGCCATGAAAAATATGTGTATGAGCGAGCTATACTTAGTTTCACCAAAAATATTTCCAAGTGCAGATGCAACCTCAAGGGCATCGGGTGCTGATGATATTCTAGCGTCTGCGGTAGTCTGTGATACTTTACAAGAAGCCATTGCCGACTGTCATATAGTGGTTGGAGCCAGTGCCAGATCACGAACAATTACTGTACCTGATGAGTCGCCCAGAGACTGCGCGGAAAGACTCGCTATAGAAGCGCAAGATAAAAAAATTGCAATTTTGTTTGGCCGTGAAAATTCAGGGCTAAAAAATCATGAACTCGATTTATGCCAAACCTTATTATCAATCCCCAGTAACCCCAAATATAGTTCACTAAACTTAGGCTCAGCCGTACAAGTTGTGTGTTATGAGATGATGGTTGCCGCCCAACTCAGTACACCTGAACCAAAAGCCATGGAAGCCCCACTAGCGACCTCAGAGCAAATGGAATCGTTTTACGATCATTTGTATCAAGCCTTAGAAGAAATAGGTTTTATTAACCCTGAGAAATCAACATCGATTATGCGCCGCTTGCGTCGAATTTATCATCGTGCGGCTTTAGATACTAAAGAAATAGATATTTTGCGTGGCATTTTGAAAAAATCTACCGCCTTATTACACCAAAAACATGATTAATTTAATCAAAGAAGATATTGCCTGCGTTTTTGAACGCGACCCTGCAGCACAGACTATTTGGGAAGTCATTTTTGTCTATCCTGGCTTTCATGCCGTTGTGCTACATAGGATAAGCCACCAATTATGGGCTAAAGGCTTTAAGTTTATCGCGCGTGTTATTGCACATGCGGCCCGCTGGTTTACAGGCATAGAAATTCACCCAGGAGCTGTAGTCGGACAGCGTTTCTTTATTGATCATGGCATGGGGGTTGTCATTGGCGAAACTACCATTATTGGTGATGATTGCACTTTATATCATGGCGTAACTTTAGGCGGCACTAGTTGGAATAAAGGTAAGCGCCATCCTACTTTAAAAAATGGCGTGGTCGTAGGCGCTGGCGCTAAAATATTAGGCCCAATAGAAGTAGGTGAAAATGCACGCGTTGGCTCTAATTCTGTGGTTTTAAAAGCAGTCCCTGATGGCGCGACAGTCGTTGGGATACCTGGTCATGTCGTCGGTGCTAAAGATAAGAAAGTGACTGAGATTGCCAATAAAATGGGCTTTGATGCCTATGGTACAACCGTTGACTCTCCTGACCCAGTGGCTTATTCGATTAACCATATGCTAGAACATATCCAAGCGATGGATAAGCAAATGTGTGCAATGAAGCAAGCCATGAAACAGGCAGGAATAGAATGCACAAGTGAAATACTCTCTAAGCTAGACGACTGTGAGCTTGATAAATAAATGCCTTAATAGCAGCGGCTCATGAAAGATAAATAAGAAAAATAGTGTTTTTGTAGATGCGCACAATACTTGACTATTTTACTAGGTCTTTGTATTATAATCGCCAATTCACTTATTTTTTATAGGATAATATTGTGCGCTTAACTACTAAAGGACGTTATGCAGTAACGGCTATGCTGGATTTGGCCTTCCATAGTCAAATAAAACCCGTCACATTAACGGATATTGCCACTCGCCAAACAATTTCTCTTTCTTATCTAGAACAATTGTTTTCACGCTTACGCCGTGCCGGAATGGTTACTGGTGTTAGGGGGCCCGGTGGCGGCTATAAACTCAGCAAAGAAACCAACGAAATCAGCATTTCTGACATTATCCTAGCCGTTGATGAGCAAGTCGATTTAACCAATTGTGAAAGCAAAGGAAACTGTCAAAATGATGGCCCCTGTTTAACCCATGACCTATGGATGGGTTTAAGTAATACCGTACGTAATTATTTAGATGGCATTACTTTAGGTGAGTTACTCGCTCAAGAAGATGTGCGCGCAGTTGCCCAGCGTCAGGATAACGATATTGCGCAAACTATACATTTTAAAGATACGACAACTGTCGGCATGGCTCTTAAATAACGATAAATATGATCTATTTTGATCATAATGCAACGACCCCTATAGATGAACGGGTATTGCAGACAATGCTACCATTTTTAACACATTATTATGGTAATCCATCGAGCCTATATAAACTAGCACGCCTTTCACGCAGTGCAATTGATACAGCGCGCGAACAAGTTGCTCAGTTAGTGCATGCACGGCCTGAACAAGTGATTTTCACTAGCGGCGGAACAGAAGCGAATAACTTAGCGCTAAAAGGAACACAGCATAACACCAAATTACTAACCTCAGCATTTGAACACCCTTCTATCTTAGAGTCGGAGCGCACTGAGCGAGTTAGCATTAATAGCCAAGGCTATATTGATCAGCTTGATCTACAAGTAAAATTAAACCAAGCTTTTGATTTAGCTTCTTTTATGTTGGTTAATAATGAAACGGGCGTGATTCAGGATATTGCTAGTTTAAGTTCATTAGTCAAAGGCAAAGGTCATTTAATGCATACCGACGCAGTACAAGCTGCCGGCAAAATTCCTGTTGACTTTCAAGCCTTAGGCGTTGATTTAATGTCAATTTCTAGCCATAAAATTTATGGCCCTAAAGGGTGTGGGGCGTTAATTGGTGCTTTAGAGCATATAACTAAGCCCTTATTGACTGGCGGTGGACAAGAGTCAGGTTTGCGCTCGGGCACAGAAAATGTTGCTGCCATTGTTGGCTTTGGAAAAGCAGCAGAATTAGCTTATTTAGAATTAGAAAAACGACAAGCCCATTGCCTACAATTAAGGCTGTATTTAGAACAACAATTACTCGAGCTGCCTGGCCTATGCATATTTGCTCCGGCAAGCCAGCGCATAGCTAATACGGTACAATTTGGCATAGAGCACTGCATCGGTGAAATGGTCTTAATGCAGTTAGATAAAAAGAATATTGCAGTTTCTAGTGGTTCGGCCTGTGCCAGCAATGAGCCTGCTGTTAGCCATGTTTTATCCGCTATGGACATAGAAAAATCTATCGCTCAATCAGCAATCAGAGTAAGCTTAGGTAAAGACAATACGCAACAAGAGATAGATACTTTTGTGCAAATATTAAAACACATTATAAAGCAAGCAAGGTAAACAAATGGCAGTGGTATTAACAGAAAGTGCAGCAAAACAAATTCAGAAACAAATTGAAAAACGCGGAAAAGGCTTAGGTTTGAAGTTAGGCATCAAAACGTCAGGTTGTTCAGGTTTTGCCTATACCATTGACTATGCCGATGAATTACAAAGCGGCGAATCTGTTTTTGAAACATTTGGCGTTAAAGTCATTGTCGCAGATGAGAACCTTGCCGCCTTAGACGGCTTAGTGTTAGATTATGCCAAAGAAGGGATTAATGAAGCCTTTAAATTTAATAACCCTAATGTAAAAGGCACTTGTGGCTGCGGTGAAAGCTTTTCTGTTTAGGAAGTGAATGTACTAGCCTTACCTTCCGCGAGAATAGTTTTAATCACAAAATACCATGATTTAAAATTGCTTCCGCAAAAGATAGAAAAATAGGCGATCACATCGCCTTTCTTTTCCTCCTACAATATTCCTTGACAATAGCCGCTTAGTTTAGCGACACTAAGTATTAAAACTCATAATACTTATTTTTTATATGGATATTAAACCTAAAATCCTTGTTGTCGATGATGAACGATTTTATATCAATGTTCTCGTTGAATTACTACAAAATGACTACCAATTATATATAGCAAAAAGTGGTGAACAAGCTCTAAAAAGGATTGCAGATAACCCTCCTGACTTGATTTTACTGGATATTATGATGCCTGAAATGGACGGCTATCAAACCTGTCAAAAAATCAAACAATACCCTCTTTGGGCTGACATCCCTATTATCTTCTTAACAGGAAAAACAGATCCCGACTCAGAAGCGCAAGCTTTTGACTATGGTGCAGTAGATTTTATTAGCAAACCTATCGCTGCTTCAACCGTAAAAGCTCGCATCAAAACGCATTTATCTCTTTTACTGGCCCGACAAACGCTAGAAACACAAAATCTATTACTCGAACAAAAAGTTCGTGCACGTACACATGAAATTGAGCTAACTCAAGACGCCGCTATTTATAGTTTAAGTATGCTGGCCGAGGCAAGAGATAAGGAAACAGGCGAACATATTCAACGCACTCAATTATTCGTACAAAGTTTGGCTAAAAAACTACAATCGCAGCCTAAATTTTCGGCTATTCTTGATGATAAAACGATTGAACTACTCTATAAATCAGCACCGTTACATGATATAGGTAAAATTGCTGTGCCGGATCATATCCTTAAGAAGCCTGGAAAACTGACAGCAGAAGAACAGCTAGAAATGCAAAAACACACTATTTACGGGGGTGATGCTCTAAAAATTGCGGAAAAACGCTCAGGAAGCTCTTCTTTTCTCAAGTTTGCACGAGAAATTGCATATTCACACCAAGAAAAGTGGGATGGAAGTGGCTATCCTGAAGGCTTAAAAGGTGAGCAAATTCCTATTAGTGCTCGATTAATGGCCGTGGCTGATGTGTATGATGCACTCGTTAATAAACGCATTTACAAACCTGCTTTTAGTCATCAAGAGGCGGTAGACTATATTACACAAGAAAAAGGGAAACATTTTGACCCTGATATGGTTGATGCCTTCATTCAAATTGAAGCTGAATTTGCACGCATTACACTACAGTGCAATAAAGGCTTAGCAGGTTAGTCATGCTATTACCCATAATGAAAAAATGGAGTTTATATTTTTTTACCCTTTTATTTTCTAGCCTTTTATGGTCTGCCCCCCCGCCAGCATTAGACCTAACAACCGAAGAACAAACGTGGTTAGCCAAGCATCCGATAATAAAGGTAGGAGCTGATCAAAATTGGCCCCCTTTTGATTATGTTAATAGCACTAAAAAGCACCAAGGTATTGCCTCTGATTATTTGCAGATAATGTCAGATATGCTCGGAGTACAGTTTGAAGTTACCGCTAATATCTGGATAAAAGTACTCAATAGCGTGAAAACGCAAGAACTGGATATGTTGGCGTGTGCTGCCAATACGCAAGAAAGGCGAGAATACTTTAACTTTACAGCACCTTATATTGCAATTGATACTGTATTCGTTAGCCGTGAAGGTACCCCTGCCATTTATTCATTAACTGATTTAGAAGGCAAAACAGTTGCCTTGCCTAAAGGAACGTATATTCATGAGTTACTAAAAAATAAAGCGCAAGGCGTTAAATTTAACTTTGTTACATCTAATAAAGATGCTTTACAAGCATTATCCTTAGGTAAGGCAGATGCCTATGTAGGTAATCTTGCCGTAGTCAGTTATTTTATGGAACAAGATTTATTGACTAATATTAGAATAGATAACCGCCTTCCTACCGAAAAATCAAAATTAGCTTTTGCCATTCGCAAGGACTGGCCGGAGTTGCAATCTATACTAAATAAAGCCTTACTTCACATCCCTAGTGAAACGAGACAAAAAATTACTAGGAAGTGGATTAAATTCAATGATCAAGAGAATAAGGTTTTACCGTTAGCATTAAGTGCACAAGACAAAGACTGGCTAAATGCACACCCTACTCTCCGTATCGGCATAGATCCCGCTTGGCCTCCGATTGAATATATAGACTTTGAAACTAAAAAATACCAAGGCATTGTCTCCGACTATGTTGCTTATATAGAGAAGGTTTTATCTGTCAACATGTCTTATAACCCGGCTTTAACATGGGCACAGAGCATTGAAAAAGTCAAACACGGGGAGCTTGATGTCTTACCTGCCGTATCAAAAACACCTGAACGTGAGAAGTACCTGAACTTTACACGGCCTTACTTATCCTTTCCTTATGTTATTTTTACTCGAGATGATGCACTGCTCGTTACTAGCTTAGATGAGTTAGTTAATAAAACTATCGTAGTTGAAAGAAATTATGCAAGTCATGAGCTATTAAAAAATAATTATCCAAAAATAGCCTTAATACTTGTAGATAATACTCAACAGGCTTTATCCACTTTATCTTTAGGCCGGGCGGATGCCTATGTGGGCAACTTAGCCACAACCAGCCATATTCTACTACAAACAGGCACGACAAATATAAAAGTTGCTGCACCGACCCCCTTTAATAATGACCTCGCTTTTGCCGTACGCAAAGACTGGCCTGAATTGGTTAAAGTGATACAGCAAGCTTTAGATACAATAAGCCCACAAAAGAGCAATGCCTTTAAAAAGAAATGGTTTTCTATTCGCTATGAACACGCAGTTGATTATACTTTGGTTTGGCGGGTCATTGCCCTTACCCTATTGGTGATCACAATATTCAGCCTTTGGTTATGGCAGCTAGGTAAACAAAAAGAAGCGCTTAGAGTCAGTGAAGAGCGCTTCCAATTAGCGATGAATGCCTCTAATGAAGGTTTGTGGGATTGGAATATAGAAAAATCTGAAACCTATTTCAGCCCTGCTTATGCCGAAATGTTGGGCTATACACCGAATGAACTTAATCAAACACAGTTAAAATTAAAAAATTTTTTACACCCCAAAGATAAGTATCTTCTTGGTGTATTAGAAAAAGCCATAACGACTAAGGGGAAAAAATATGAGCATGAGTTTAGATTAAAACATAAGCTAGGACATTATATTGATATTCATTTTATTGGCTCTGTTGTCGCTACTGATACACAGGATAAGCCAATACGAGTTGTTGGTACATTACAAAATATTACTGAGCGTAAAAAAATAAAAACAGCTCTGGAGCAACAAAAGTTTGCTTTAGATGCAGCATCACTTGTGACCATCTGTGACCTCCAAGGAAAAATTACTTATGTGAATGATAGTTTTTGCCATATATCAGGGTATAGTCGCGAAGAAGTATTAGGTAAGAACCATAGAATTATAAAGTCAGGCTTACATCCAAAATCTTTTTGGGCGGATATGTTCAAGCAAGCCTCTAAAGGAAAGCCTTGGCGCGGTGAAATATGTAATAGAGCTAAAAATGGCTCGCTCTATTGGGTAGACAGTACTGTTATTGGACTACGGAATAGCCAGGGTGAACTAGAACAATATATTGCGATTCGCTCAGATATTACTGAACGTAAAAAAGCGGAACATGAGTTACAAGAAAGTGAACGACGTTTTAGTTCCCTCGTACATAATATTCCAGGTATATTTTATCAATATGAATTTGATAAAAAATGGTCCCTTTCATTTATTACAGATGTTGTCGAATCTATTACCGGTTATTCAGCGCGCGAATTCACCAGTAACAAATGTAATTTTACTGATCTTACCCACCTTGATGACAAATTGACGGTTTTGGCATGTACTACAGCTGCGCTTAAACAACACCAATCTTATACTCTTGAATATCGTATTATCCATAAAGATCAATCTATTCGATGGATTCATGAACAAGGCATGCCTATTTATGACGATAAAAACCAACCTCTTTATCTGCAGGGAGCTATTTTTGATATTACTAAAAACAAACAAACAGAAATTGAGTTAGAGAAAGCAAAGCAACTTGCTGAGCAAGCAAGTCAATTTAAAAGTGACTTTTTATCTAATATGAGTCATGAAATCCGCACTCCTATGAATGCTATTATTGGCTTAGGTTACTTAACATTAAAAACTGATTTGAACCCCCAGCAACGCGACTATGTGAGTAAAATTAAAAATGCTAGTCAGTCATTATTAAACCTAATTAATGATATCTTAGATTTCTCAAAAATTGAAGCCGATAAATTACATTTAGAGTCCGTTAGTTTCCAGCTAGAAACTATTTTTGAACATTTAGCTGATTTATTTCAGTTGACTATTGAGGAAAAAAACTTAGAGCTAATTTTTGATGTCAGCCCTAAAATACCGGCTACATTAATAGGTGATCCTACTCGATTAGGGCAAATTTTAACTAATCTATGCAGTAATGCCATTAAATTTACTGATCATGGAGAAATTACCGTGACTGTTATGCCTGTTGATATCTCTGAGCATAAAGCCATTTTAAAATTTTCAGTCATAGATACAGGTTGTGGTATTGCCACTCATCAGAAAAATCAGCTATTTGAGTCTTTTTTTCGTAACTTCTCATTATCCACAGGCAGCGGCCGCACGGATGACTTCCGATAACGGAGGAATATCGCCTATACCCAATAAGCGATCTTTCAAATAATCCCAAAATGATAAGTCATGCTTTCGACAGGTCTTTTTTAGACTGGCAAAAGTATCTCTGGCTTTCCGTCCTGCATCACTTCGGGTGCTTCCACTGATTTTT
>NZ_FQTQ01000143.1 GCF_900128525.1 methanotrophic endosymbiont of Bathymodiolus puteoserpentis (Logatchev) | reverse complement strand
GCAATGGAATTATACTGCCATTCCTGACGCAACAACTTTATAAGTTGCCTAAGTTATTTCATGCACATTCCTAAGTGAGAGGAGCTTCTTAAGACGGCTGGCTTATCAAAGCCATCAATATTAACTAGAAATAAGCCAAATTGACGTAATAGTTTTGGACGCTCTAATTCCGTTAGATCAGGATTTGTTTCGCTGACAAATAATGGGTCGCTATCAGGTAACTTGGTAATGTATTTGGGGTCGATAGTGTGGTTATTATCTAAGCGATGGCAGGTGCTACAAGTGCGGCCGTTGCCATTAAAGGTTTCATTGATAAATAAATCTCTCCCTTTTGCTATTTGCGCTGCAAAAATCTCCTGTAATGATTCTTGTCCCGTATGTGCATAGGCGGCACGAGGAAGAAAGTACTCAGCAAATGATTTTTCTTGGGCTTGAGTGTCTTTGTATGACGTATCTAGTTGCGCAATAGTCCAGTATTTATTGTGATAAAACAATTTTTGGAATAAATTGGGGGAAGCCACTAGAAGAGGAGGGGAGGTAAGCGTTTTAGCGCTAGTAGAAACAATAAATTTAGTTAGCTTACTTTCTCGCATTTTTGCTTTATCCAGCAGAGCGACTAACTGGTGAGTTTTCCCTATTTTTTCGAATGTACCCAATAAAGTATTGACTTCACTTGACGTGTTTTGATTGTTAGCGTTAAGCCAAAGATAGTAAGGCCCTTCAGGTAGGTTTTTGATTGTCGCAGTTAGTTCACCAGTATATAGGTCGAGCTTGATTTTCCCGTTAGAGCTAGTTGGTAAGCGAGCGATTTTTCCGTTGGGCCTCAGTGCTAAAGTTAAAAACTGCTCCCCTTGTTGTGCGCTATATTTATTTTTCCAGTTTTGAAAGGCGTGATTAAGGGACTGTGTGCTACCGTTACCTAAAGGCAGTATTCTGGGTTCTTGTGTGTCGTTATATTGATTAACCAGTAAGTTGCTTAGTAAAAGGAAAAGCAGGGATGATAGTATTTTTTTTATTTTAGTTTGGTTGGGTATAAGCATCTTGTTGTTAGTAATAGCCCTATTTATTAGGATAAGTTGGAGTATCGAAGAGCAAGCTAATTGCTGGTGTATTTCCTATTATCAAAATATGTCACTTATTCTTGTTTAATAGCTAAAATATCAATGGATCATGAGGTATTGTTAAAAATTCTTGTTTATAGATATAAGCAAGAAATACACCATAATGGCTAAGGCTAATTTATATGCTTTTATCTGGGCTGAATAAACGTAGTCATCTTTGATCTTTCACTATTTTTTATTTTGTCACTAGGCTCAGTGTAGTCTGTTATACACCTATTACTTGAGGTAATCAGGGGCTGGTTTCGTTTTGCGTTCTGTAGTCTATAAAGCTGTGTTGCTATATCCATTTTCTAACAAGGCAGAAGGCAATCTATCAGAATTGGAAAGGCTATTTAACAAGGCATATCGCTTAGTTATTTGAGTTAAATAACATTGTTTAATATATCCGATTTTAGCGTTAGTGAATAATGATCTTATTTTAAGCTGTAGGGTAAATAAGATTTCCTAGGTTCACATAATAAGTGCCCCACTTTCATAATTGCTGCGCCTACACTTCAGTAGTGCTAGCGCACCCTGCTGTCTTGCTTGTATGTGGTGAAAGGAAATCAAATTGCTTTAGCTTGATTCTTAACCTAATTTTTAACTGCATAACTACATATGAAAAGTTAATCAGAGCTAATGGCATGACTTATGCAATGTTTATTACCTAGGTCGCTTATGTAGTCGGCTTTTGGTTTTATAGAGTGTTAGATAGCATTAAACCATAATAGTTTTAATGTTTTTTGAATACTATAATATGTATAACAAAATAATAAGAGGTTTTAAGTATGAGTAAATTTGCAGCTATATTAGGTGTTAGTGCATTAGTATTATCAACATCAGCAATGTCGGCTGAGCCTGTAGCTCCTGAAGGGACAGAAATGGCTACTTCAATGTTTGCTGATCCCGTTCCAAATGAAAAAGTAGATGGTGTGCGCACTGGTGGTATTGGCTATGAATGGACTGTATCACTACCTCATCATGGTACGACTCAAATAGTGGGTAGCACTGGTGGTAAAGGTTCTTATGAGCCAACCTTTACTGCTCCTAATTTTGGTTGGATGCATACAACGGATTGGGTTGCTGTAACGCTGGAAGAAAGAGCTGTTTTAGAAATTACGCTGACACGTCAGATAGGGGTTTACGAAAAAACAGTAGATAGAAAGGATCCAACCATTCAAGGTTATAAAACGTCTGGTAGTGAGCTATTTCCTGCTATGTCTATTTATAAAGGATGGGACAGCACTATGATCGAGCAAGGTAGCTTTAATCCTGCTGGAAATTTCACTGATAAAAATGGTAATCCAACCAGTCTTGACTTTATGGATGTCGTTTATTCACAAACCGGCGAAACGACTATTACTTATCGTAAAATATTAGATGCTGGAGAATATTCAGTTAATATCGGTGGTGTGAACGCACTTTACTGTGCTGAAACAGATGCTTGTTACAATGGCGCACATGGTTACCGCGCTACATTCACAACTCACCACATCCCTGCTATGCAAATGTAATCAATATTTAAGATTGAATCTTAAATACAGTTTAAAGAGCCCTGTTATTGATTTACCAGGGCTCTTTTTTTATCTAAGAGTTATAAATAGCAGGAACTATCATGACATTTAAATATACCGTACTATTAAGTGCATACCTAAGTGTTACTTCTTTAGCCTTTGCAGAGTCAGCTCGTTTATCGAATGAATTTGGCCTACATATTCCCGTTATTCAATATCAAGAACAGTTCCTATGGGCTGATCTTGATATTGTAGAAAGTACGGAGGGTGCGATTTATTTTAAGTTGCGTGATTATGGTAGTTTAGTTAGTACAGATATTTCACCTACCGTTAATCCATTAACTATCGTCACGGAAGGGTTACCCGTCCGTATTGTTGATGTGAGTGCAACCAGTGCTAGGTTAACTTTTATTTCTAGTATTCCTCTTGCTTGTTCCGTGGTTTATGGTAAAACTTTAAACTTTGGTTCAGTCGCTACCGATCCGAATATGAAGGGTGGCGCAATTATTGACCACAACCCAATATTGATAAACTTAGAACCAGATACACAATATTATTATCGGGTTCAGGGGAGCGATGCACAAGGCAAGTTGTATTGGAGTCCTGCATCAAGCTTTACAACAATATCTGCCAATGAACAGCCAGAAAATTTCCTCTCTTTAAATAATGGCGCGACTATTATTTCCGTCAGTAGTAATTTTTCAGGCGTTGCAAATAATCAAACGTGGGGAGCTAATAGTGCCATTGATGGTTCAGCGGCAACGGCTTGGTCTTCTGCAGGGGATGGGAGTAATGCCTTTATTACGATTGCTTTAGCGCAAGCACAGCATATCAATACATTGAGAGTTTGGTCTCGTTCGATGCGTGATGGCAGCGCAAAAATATTAAGTTTTACGGTGACTATGGATACTGGTGAAGTGCTAGGTCCTTTTAATTTGCCTGATACTCAGAAAGCTTATGATTTTTCTATCGACCGTACAACATCAAGTGTTCGCTTAGATGTTAAGGATAGTACAGGTGGCAATACTGGCTTGGTGGAAATTGAAGCATTTTAGGGAATAGTTTTCTAGCTATTTTCCACTGAATATAACTAAGTGATAAATATGATTATAGTAAATAATAAGTATGGATTAATAGCACACCTGTTTATATTGTGTGGGCTGCTATTTACGACAGCACTGTGTATAGCAGATGCTACTTTTAATGCCGAAACAAACCAGTTGCATATTCCTTATGTGCAATATCAGGAAAAATTATACAGTGTTGATTTCACTTACTTGCCACCCGATAAATTGCAGCTAGGGCGTGTTATTGAACAAGTGGAAGAGGCTAAATTACAATCTATCGTGCCCGTTTACAATGATTTAAGCTTTCAATTATCGCGTATTTCCGTTGGTGAACAGCTTTATGCAGCTGACTTACAATATCTAGGGGATAATATTTTTCAGCTACATGATTTAAATAATTCGCTTATTGCTTCACTTTCGCGCACGAAGTTTCAGACAAAGCACTTTGCTGGCTCAGGGGTTTGTGCGCAATGCCATAATAAAATAGAAGATCAAGACGGCAATGATGTATCTATTGTTGACGCATGGGAAAGAAGTATGATGGCTAATGCGACTCGTGATCCTTTTTGGCAAGCAAAAGTACGTAGTGAGTTAAATAGAACACCAGAACTTAGCCCAGAAATCAATGATAAATGTAGCCGTTGTCATGCACCTATGGCCAATGAATCGGCAAGAAAAAAACAAGATGCTGTGCAAACAATATTTGATGATGGCATCCTTAGCCCTAAAAATCCTTATCACGATTTAGCAATGAACGGCGTAAGCTGTAGTTTATGTCATCAAATTTCGCCCGATGTACCTTTTGGCACTGATGCGGGCTATTCAGGCAATTTCTCCATTGCCAGTTATGAAAATAGTCGAGATCGTTTGATCTACGGTCCCTATAAAAATGTTTTAACAGGGCCGATGAGGAATTTTGCAAGCTTTACACCAACTTTTAGTGAGCATATAAAATCATCCGAGCTGTGTGCAAGCTGTCATGATTTAACAACGCCTTATAGTGATGAGCAAGGGCAGATTTTAAGTCATAATATTGAGGAAGAATTTCCAGAACAAATGGTATACAGTGAGTGGTTACACAGTGATTACGCCCAAACAGATAGTTGTCAGGGTTGTCATATGCCGAGAGCTGATGGTGTTATTATTGCCTCCCAACCACAAATGCTTACAACAAAAAGAAATGATTTTGCGCAACATGAATTTTTAGGTGCTAACCGCCTGATGTTATCTATGTTACAGGCCTATAGAGAGCAGCTGGGTGTAAAAGCAACTGATTTTTCTAAAAGTATTTTAAGTGCAGAGCAGTTATTGCAGGATGCAGCGAAAATAGAAATTAAGAGTAGCAAACTTAGTAATGGCGTTTTAAATTTTCAGGTCAAGATTGACAGCCTTACGGGGCATAAATTGCCGAGTGGCTATCCTTCAAGGCGGGTGATTTTACATGTGATAGTCTTGGATAGTCAGGGGAATACTGTTTTTGAATCAGGAAAAGTGAACTCTGATGGCAGTGTTGCCGGTTTAGATTCGGATGAAAACCTTGCGCATTATGAGCCACATTATCAAACGATAGAATCAGAGCAACAAGTGCAAGTTTATGAAGCTATCATGCAGGACTATCAAAACAAGCTAACTTATACTTTATTGCGTGCAAAAAGTTATGTAAAAGATAATCGTTTACTGCCTTTAGGTTTTAATAAAGACACTGCAGCGAATAAGATTAAGGTACGTGGTGACGCTGAGTTGGATGAGGATTTTATGGCGGGAGGGGATGTTGTACAATTTAATTTAAAACAGTTTTCTGGTCAGGAATATACCATTAAAGCTGAGCTAATATATCAAACAGTGAGCTATGCCTTTGCAGCAGATTTATTTCAAGATACTTCTTTAGAAGTTAAACGATTTAAGCAAATGTTCAATGCTTCTTCTTTTAAATCAACCCCCATGGTATCGGCTCAAAAGGTAGTTAGTTCTAGCTTGTAAGTAAAGTTCTAAATATGCTTACTCTAAGCATAATGAGTTTTTATGCTTAGAGTTTTTTATGCTGAGCCACAGCTTTTATTCTGAGAGCTTTTAAAATGCCCCCATGTCCTTCTTTGACGCTTATTTAATCTCAATAAGCGTTTGAGCAATATTTGAGCGTAAGCTATGTTTTAGATCGTTTAAATCAGAACCTGGCTGGTTGAAAATAGCTAATAAGGTGTAATTTCCCACTAGTCCTTCAGGAATAGTAAAATTAAAAATTGGGTGCCTGCTCACTGTTACAGGTACTGCTAATTGAAAAGCCGTTGGCACATCAGTAAAGGCTGTGTCAGTCACAAATATCAGTTTATTTTCAGGGCTTATGATGGTCACCCATAGATCTAAAGGTAATGGACGCTTAATTAGACTTTCTTCGAGCTGTACTGAGACTGTCTCGCCCGCTGTGTAAACTTGAGCGAGCTCGGCAAAACTAAGTTTTCCTTGACGCAAACGAATGACTTCAATAATAACAGGCTCTACAGGCACATTTTTTGTTGGACTGCTATTAAGTAGGGTATTGTTTGTTGCTTGTTCACTGATATTGTCGATTTTATCCATGCCTTCGATGACTTGACCAAAAACAGCATAGCCAGGAGAGCTAGGGGCTTGATAATCTAAAAACAAGTTATCTACGGAGTTAATGAAAAATTGTGCCGTAGCACTATCTGGGTCTGATTTTCGCGCCATAGCAATTGTGCCACGGAGGTTACTTAAACCAGTGTTCGACTCGAGAGCAATGGCTTGGTGAGTGGCTTTAATTTCCATTGTATCGGCATCATAGCCACCGGCTTGAATCATAAAGTCCTGAATAACGCGATGAAACAAGGTATTTTCATAAAAACCTTCCTCAACATAGGTTAAGAAATTAGCAACAGTGGAAGGCGCGTCATCATCAGCGAGTTCTACTGTAATAAGGCCTTTATTACTGACAATATCAACGAAGGTATTTTGTGCAAATAATGCACTGGAAAAGGAGAGTGATGCAAATAAAAAAAGTGAGGGGTAAAGGGTATTCTTATTTTTCATAGCTGTCATTATGCTTTTCCAGTTTCAGTCAGTACATAGTTTACATTGCATAGCTTATAAACGGAAAGGTACGCATGACGTGCTGAGTGTAAGTGAGTTTAATTGTCGTTGATTTAAAGTTTATTCCGCTTTAATCTTTTTATGTAAACGACGCACGCCTGTGGCGACTAATATTAATACGATAGGGATAGCAATACCTGAAACAATATCAGGTTTTATGGTGATCATTTCGGCACTATTTAAAGCCTTAGCTGCTGAATGCAGCAGGCTGACTATATAGCTCGTGATAGCAACGATGGATAAACCTTCTACTGTTTCTTGAAAGCGTAATTGCATTTTTACGCGTAAATCCATTGACGTGAGTAAAGCTTGATTTTGCCGTTCTATAGAAATATCGACCCGTGTGCGCAGTAATTGGCTGGCATTGCTAATTCTTTCTGAAAGTAAGCTAAAGCGTTTGGCGGTAGACTGACAAGTCGTAATGGCAGGCTGTAGGCGTTTACTTAAAAATTCACCGATGGTTTGTACACCTTGAATTTTCACTTCTCTAATATCGGCTATGCGTTGGTTGACGATTGTGTGATAAGCGTGTGCGGCACCAAAGCGAAATTGGCTGTGTGAGATATGACTTTCAACTTCAGCTGCAAGGCGAGTGAGTTGGTCTAATAATAAACCATCGTCACAGTCATGCTGAGCCATATCAGTAGTAATTTCAGATAGACGCTGCTCTGCTTTGCTGACCAGTGGTGCAAGTTCTTGCGCAACGGGAAAGGCGAGTAAGGACATGACTCGATAAACTTCAATTTCAAAGAGACGCTGTAATAAACGACCTGCTTGTTGCGAGAGTAAGTGCTTATCAAAGATAAGAAAACGACTAAAACCGTCATTATGAATACGAAAGTCTGTGAAAGCAGTCGCATCACCACCAGTCACTTGCGAGCCAACAATAGCATTACCTCCAAAGTAGCGACTTATCTCTGCAGTACTGGGTATTTTTTCGCTAGTTGGCATGATAACCGCGTGCGTTGCGACAATGGATTTACCGACCAGTTTATCTAGCCAGTCCATCGGGGCATAGGCTAACGCAGCTTTAGCAAAGGGTTTATTGCTATCGACTGAGTTAACATAAAAACAATAGGTACTGAATTCACCGTGCTGTTCCCAATGAAATAAAAAAGTATCAAAAACTGCAGTAAAATGGCTTGCCTCTTTAGGCGGTGGATTGACAGCAAAGCGACTACATAAAACTTTTAAATGTTCATACTCTAGGACTTTTTCATCTTTACTTAGGGTTACAGCTAAGTGGCTAGCACTCACGGGGAGCTTTAATGAAACAGGTGGGCGTGCATGTATCTCATTATGTAAGCTAAAGCGTAGAGCGTGATTTTCGGGGATATGTAGAAGTTTGGTCACGTTGTTGTTTTAGTGGGTTTGCTATCAAGTTGGCCTTAGTTGTGACTAAAGTCACTGCTGAACCGCTATGAAATTAAGGAGGTCGTATTTCTCATTTTTAACAGGCACAAAGCGTGTTGTAAGGTGTGCTGAGGAATGAAGCGCATCATTTATATGATGCGCTCCTTATGAAAAAAGAGATTTATACTTTTATTTTAAGGCTTTAAAGCCAATATCAGTACGGTAATAAACTTTATCCCAGCTGATTTTATTAGTTAATTCATACGCTTTTTCTTGCGCTTCTTTAATTGTATCCCCTAAAGCGCAGGCACATAAAACACGTCCACCAGCAGTAACGACTTGCCCATCATTTAGCTGTGTTCCTGCATGAAACACTTTGCTATCTGTATTTTCACTGCTTGGTAAACCGCTAATAACGGCCCCTTTAGCATAGCTGTCAGGGTAGCCGCCAGCAGCTAAAACGACACCTAAAGCACTACGTTTATCCCACTCAGTATTGGTGTTAGCTAAATTTTGGCTTAATGCGGCGTTACATAACTCTACTAAGTCACTTTTTAAGCGCATCATAATCGGCTGTGATTCAGGATCACCAAAACGACAGTTATATTCTAAGACTTTGATTTCGCCAGTAGGAGAGATCATTAAACCGGCATATAAAAAACCCGTGTAAGGAATGCCATCATCGGCCATGCCTTTTAATGTCGGGTTAATAACTTCATCCATAACGCGTTGATGAATTTCATCAGTCACGATTGGGGCAGGGGAATAAGCACCCATGCCGCCGGTATTAGGGCCTAAGTCACCATTGTCTCGTGCTTTATGGTCTTGTGAACTCGCCATAGGTAAGGCTTGTTTACCGTCAGCAATAACAATAAAGCTAGCCTCTTCGCCGACTAAAAATTCTTCAATAACCACGCGGCTACCCGCTTCACCAAAACTATTGCCCGAGAGCATATCTTTAACTGCCGAAATTGCTTCAGCTTCAGTTTGTGCGACGATAACGCCTTTGCCGGCTGCTAAACCATCGGCTTTAACGACGATGGGTGCGCCTTTGGCTTTAATATAATCAATAGCCGCTGGTGTATCGGTAAATGTTGCATATTCCGCAGTAGAAATCTTATGGCGAGCCATAAAGTCCTTGCAGAATTTTTTTGATCCTTCTAATTGCGCCGCTTTAGCGCTAGGGCCAAAGCATTTTAGCCCAGCAGCTTGAAAGGCATCAACGATACCTAGAACGAGGGGAACTTCAGGGCCAATAATAGTCAAGTCAATCGCTTCTTTTTGTGCAAAAGCTAATAAACCTGCAATATCTTCTACCGCAAAGTCGATATTAGTGAGTTTATCTTCTAAAGCGGTACCGGCATTACCGGGAGCGACAAAAACATGGGTTACTTTAGGAGACTGGCTCGCTTTCCAAGCAAGTGCATGTTCACGTCCGCCGCTACCAACGATAAGAATTTTCATAATGGAAATCAGAGAGGGTTAAATAATGGGGTTTTATAAAACAGTAGGGTTCTTTGTGGGGAGGCTTTAGTCGCGATTTCATGGCTAAATCCTTCCACAAAGGCAATGGTAACTGTTATTTTAATGTCTAAAATGACGCATGCCAGTAAATACCATGGCAATATTGTGTTCGTCTGCTGCGGCAATGACTTCGGCATCACGCATAGAACCACCGGGTTGAATCACAGCGGTAATACCTGCTTCAGCTGCAGCGTCTAAGCCATCTCTAAAGGGGAAGAAAGCATCAGATGCCATAACTGAGCCTGTGACGCTTAAGCCTTCATCCGCAGCTTTGATGCCAGCAACTTTAGCAGAATAAACACGGCTCATTTGGCCTGCACCAACGCCGATGGTGCGCCCTTCTTTGCAGTAAACGATAGCATTTGATTTAACAAATTTAGCCACTTTCCAAGTAAATAGTAAATCGGCCATTTCTTGTTCAGTTGGTGCACGTTTACTGACGACTTTTACTTCTGCTACGCTCATGGTGCCGAAGTCTTTATCTTGGACTAATAATCCACCTGAGACGCGTTTGAAATCAAAACAAGGCTCGTTGCCGCTATTCCAAATGCCAGACTCTAAAACACGTACATTCTTCTTTTCGGCTAATAGGGTTTGTGCTGCAGCGCTTACTGTTGGCGCGATAATTACTTCAACAAACTGGCGTTTAATAATCTCAGCCGCTGTTGCTTCATCTAATTCACGATTAAAGGCGATAATGCCACCAAAAGCAGAAGTAGGGTCAGTTGCATAAGCTAAATCATAAGCGTCTAATAATGAATCGGCCTGAGCTACACCACAAGGATTTGCATGTTTAACAATAACGCAAGTTGGCTTTTCTTCGAATGATTTAACACATTCTAAAGCAGCATCGGTATCGGCGATATTATTATAGGAAAGTTCTTTACCTTGTAGTTGTTTAGCTGCTGAAATCGTACCGGATGCCGGTGATTTTTCTTGGTAGAAAGCGGCATTTTGGTGTGGATTTTCGCCATAACGCATGCTTTGCAATTTGTGGAATTGTAAGTTCAGCGTTTCTGGGAATTGTTGTTTATTAATATTGCCTAAATAAATGGCAATAGCCGTATCGTATTTTGCCGTGTGCTCGAAACTTTTTAAGGCAAGGTTAAAACGTGTTTGCTGTGCAAGCTGATTTTCGTTGTTGACTAATTCAGTGAGTACAGCCGCATAGTCAGCAGGGTCAACTACGATAGCAACATCATTATGATTTTTAGCCGCGGCGCGAATCATAGTTGGCCCGCCGATATCGATATTTTCAATCGCTGTTTCTAAGTCGCAATTTGGATTAGCAACGGTTTCTTCAAAAGGGTAGAGATTAACGACTACCATATCAATCGCATTAATGCCATTAGCTGCCATGATTTCATCGTCAATACCACGGCGTCCTAAAATACCGCCATGTACTTTTGGGTGTAAGGTTTTAACGCGGCCGTCCATCATTTCAGGGAAGCCAGTATAATCAGAAACTTCGGTGACGTTAATGTCATTTTCGGCGAGCAATTTAGCTGTGCCACCAGTGGATAGTAGCTCTATACCTAGCTGGTCTAATTCACGACAAAAATCAAGAACACCAGTTTTGTTAGAAACACTAATTAAGGCGCGGGTAACTTTTTTTTTCATGGAAATCTCTAAGGCTGAGAAAGGTTAGGATAAGTCGTATTGCTCTATTTTTTTACGTAAAGTGCTACGGCTTATACCAAGAATCTGTGCAGTTTTGGTCTGATTATAGCCCGAATATTGTAGTGTAGCTTCAAATAAAGGTTTCTCAACTTCAGCAAGCACCATGGCATGTAAGCCCGTGGCATCATAGCCATCAAGTTGCTTTAAGTAGTTGTCAACGGCTTGCTTTACCTGGGCAGATAAAGGAATGGGGGGCGTATTATTGCTAATGCTCATTTTATTACTGCTTGCATGCGTTATTTGTAGGTTGAAGCGACATGGGTGGATCGAAAAGATCAAATGCCGAATTAACGAGAGATAGCTGTATCTCAGGGGCGTCGGCTTGGTATATTTTGCTTTTAATAGCAGGTGGTAAAGTACCTATATATGAAAAATACCAACCGATATGTTTACGGGCTATTCTAACACCATTAAGAGTCCCATAAAATAGATAAAGCTCTGCTAAATGTTGTTGTAAGGTGATTTTTATTTGTTCTAAATTAGCGGGAGATGCATGTTTCCCCGTTTGTAAATAATGTTGGATTTCTTGAAAAAACCAAGGCCGACCTTGTGCGCCGCGACCGATCATGATGGCATCCGCGCCTGTATGCTCTAAAACATATTGCGCCTTTTCTACTGAATTAATATCACCATTAGCAATGATTGGAATGTTTACAGTTTGTTTGACAGCTTTAATTGTGTCGTATTCAGCATCACCTTTAAAAGCACAGGCGCGTGTACGGCCATGTATGGTTAAAGCAGCAATGCCAGATTGTTGGGCTATTTGCGCAATATTGACGGCGTTGCGGTTATCGCTGTCCCAGCCGGTACGAATTTTTAGTGTTACGGGGATACTGACAGCTTGTACGACAGCCTCTAAAATACGTTTTACTAAGTCTTCATTGCGCATCAAGGCTGAGCCTGCGGCCACTGAACATACTTTTTTAGCGGGGCAGCCCATGTTGATGTCAATGATATGGGCGCCACGTTGCGAGTTAATTCGCGCAGCTTCTGCCATTTGCTCTGGGTTAGTGCCTAAGATTTGTACCGAGCGTAAGCCAACTTCACCGCTATGATCGGCTTTGAGTAATGTGCGTTTATTTTTGCGTAAGGCTGGATTAGAAGCAACCATTTCTGATACCGCCAAGCCAGCGCCATATTGTTTGCACAGATTGCGAAACGGGCGGTCTGTGATGCCGGCCATAGGCGCTAAAATGAGATTATTCTCTAATTGATAAGGGCCTATCTGCATTTTTTGTAACTTCTCATTATCTACAGGTATTTGCAATATTAAAGTCATAGTAGGATGTGCTGACGATAGGAAGCGCATCATATAAACGATGCGCTTTGTTCCTCAGCATATTTGTACCCGTTAAAAATGAGAAGTTACCCTTTTTTCTTGGAGGCAAAATCTGTGAGGGCTGAATATGATACTACAAAACAGATAATTAGTTTTGTCGTGCTATCCATTTTTGGTAATTTAATTTAACTAACTCGGGGGTATATTTGCGTTCAAGGTGGCGTAAAGCAAAATGCGCATGCGCTAAACTCTGAAAGTATCGAATAAACATTAGGTTAATACTGGCACCGCCAATAGCACCAATAACAGGGACACTTTGTGCCGCAAATTTTTCGCTAATGGGAATGCTAAAACGGGTGGCAATTTGGTTAATCGCTTTGCTAATTAAGGGGGCGCTTTCTTTATTAAGGGCGGGTGTAGAAAGCTGTGCAGCCGCATCCGATAAAGATTTTGCCAGCAAAGAGCGAATGGCATAATAACCCGTTTCTGAGCCGTGTTTAGCGCTATCACTGAGGGCGAAGACTTCTAAACAGGCCATTTTAGTATTAGCGTGGCTAATATTTTCACCGTGATAACGGGCAATTTCCGCAATTGAGCGTAGCATAATCGTTGTCGATAGTGGTAGCTCTGCAGTAATGGCGGCAAAACCAAAAGCCCCGCCGATAGCGCCACTTAAACCTGCTAAAAATTGATGCGTTTTATTATAAGGTTTGCTACTTTTGCGTGAACTTAAAGTAAAAATTGCGCCTTCTAACGATTTTTCTAACGCTGTTCGGGTAATATCATTAAGAGATAATGAAACTTGCGTCGGTAAGATGGCAATGGTTTTTTCAATCGTACTACCGACGGTTTTTGTGATTTTAGAGCTAAAGCTAGGGTTTTCTAATAAGTCTGCCGCTGCGTGTAAAATAAGAACATCGTGAGGGGCGAGTTTCATAAGTTAGTAAGGTTTATGGCATATTGTGGCTAGAGTGATCCATTTGCATGAGTTCCATAGAGTGCATGCTATGCATCATATCCTTAAAGCCGCTATCTGAAGCAAGGAATCGAACGCCATTATACATGGTTAAGCCTCCCATAATAATCATAATGACTGCCGCGGCTTTGAGCATTAGGCCGCGCGCTTTAGTACCGAGCTTACCAAAGGCAAAAGTAACGACAAGCATAGTAGGGAGAGTGCCTAAACCTAAAGCTAACATCATCAGTCCGCCCTCTATAGGAGAGGGCGCAGTCGTTGCATTGACTGCCATGGCAAAAGTTAAAGGGCAGGGCATTAAGCCATTTAGCATGCCACCCATTGCGGCACCTAGTGCAGAGCCGCGTCTAGCTGCTGACATGAAAATCTTATTAAGGATTTTTGTCGGCATATATTTCATGGAAAATTGCCACGGAGAAAGTCCAGCGATACCGAGGGCTAAAATAATAACAAAAAAGCCAATAGCGACTTGTAGAAAGCCTTGTATGCGACCTAATAAGCCAGTAGAGACTAAGGCGACACCAATGAGTGCGGCTGTGATACCGACAAGGGTGTACATAGTAATTCGGGCAAAGTGGTAAGTGAGGTAAGGCCATACGCTTTTTTTCTCAGTCTTCATAAAGAAGCCAGCAACTAAAGCGCCACACATGCCTGCACAGTGCCCACTGCCCAAAAAACCTGTCATAAAGGCAAGGGTGTAAACGGTATAATCTAAGTTTGCCAAAAAGGCTGGTAGGTTGGCCAAAAAATCGGTCACATTATTTTCCGTTGATACGTAGAGAGTTGACAATGACTGAAACGGAGCTTAATGCCATAGCTGCCGAGGCAATCATCGGGTTAAGCTTGCCAATTGCGGCAACTGGAATTGCAATAGTATTGTAACCAAAAGCCCAAAATAAGTTCTGTTTAATGATTTTCATGGTTAAAGTGCTGAGTTCAATTGTTTCAGCAACTTTAGCAATATCACCATTTACTAGGGTTAAGTCGGCAGATTCAATAGCAATATCTGTCCCATGACCAATAGCAAAGCCGACATTAGCTGCGGCTAGTGCTGGTGCGTCATTAATACCATCACCAATCATGCCGACAGAGCCACCTTCGTTTTGTAAGCGGTGAATTTCTTGTAGTTTTTGTTCGGGTGTTGCATGGGCAATTACTGTTTTAATGCCCACTAAATCAGCGATATGGTGGGCTGTTGCACGGGTGTCCCCGGTTACCATTAATGTTTCAATATTGAGTTTATGGAGTGCAGCTATTGCTGCTTTAGCAGAGTCACGTGGTTGATCTGCAATACCAAATAAGGCGGTTGCTTTGCCGTTAAATGACGTAAATACAGGGGTTTTTCCAGCAAGCCCTAAGGTATGTGCATGGGGCATTAATTCTGCAATATCAACCTCTTGCTCTTCTAGCCAAGCTTGATTACCAATCAGTATTTGATAATGCCCTACTTTTGCTTTTAAGCCGCGGCCTGCGGTAACACTGAAATCTTTAACGGTCTTAAACTCAAAGTCATGTTCTGCTTGTGCATAATTAACGATAGCTTTGGCTAAGAAATGTTCAGAATTATGCTCTGCCGAAGCAATATGTGCTAATAATATTTCAGTGTTATGATCACTGATATTAATAAAGTCAGTAACCTGTGGTTTACCTTCGGTAATGGTACCGGTTTTATCGAAAATAATTGCCGTTAAATGTGTTGCTGTTTCTAAGCTTTCACCATTGCGTATATAAACGCCACGTTTGGCTGATTGGCCTGTACCAACCATAATGGCGGTCGGTGTTGCTAAACCCAGGGCGCAAGGGCAAGCAATCAGTAATACGGTAATGGCGCTACTAAAAGCAAAGCTAAACGGTGCGCCAGCGACAGTCCAAGAAGCAAAGGTTAAGGCGGATACTGCCATAACGCTGGGGACAAATACCGCGGAGATTTTATCGACTAATTTTTGTACTGGTAATTTAGAGGCTTGCGCTTGGTCTACCATGTGAATGATGCCTGCTAATACAGTATCCATGCCAATAGCAGTGGCTTTAATTGTTAAGACCCCCGTGCCATTAACGCAGCCACCAATCACTTTATGGCCTGCTTCTTTAACCACTGGTAAGCTTTCGCCTGTGACCATCGCTTCATCAACGGTAGATAGGCCAGAAACAACTTCGCCATCAGTAGGGATTTTTTCACCTGGTCGGATTAGAAGTAGGTCATCTAGCTCGATATCGTCGATGCTGATAGTCATTTCTTGGCTGTCTTTTAATAAGGTGGCTGTTTGCGGTTGTAGATCAACTAATTTTCTAATCGCTTCGCCGGCTTTTCCTTTTGCGCTTTCTTCCATATAACGCCCTAGTAAGACGAATGAAATAATGCTAGCGGCTGCTTCAAAATAAAGGTGACCTCGGCCTCTTAATAAAGAAGGTAAGCTATAACCATAAGCAGAACCAACACCGATAGCAATTAAGCTATCCATATTCGCATTGCCCATTTTCGCTAGTTTCCATGCTTTGCTGAAAAACGTAGCACCGGCAACAAACACAACAGGGGTGGTGAGTGCAAATTGAAACCAATGGTAAAAACGACCTGCAGGCATTGCCATGCCGACGGCAATGACGGGAGCACTCAGGACGCTGGCCCAAATAAATCTTTTTTTAGCGCTGGCCAGGCGCTGGCGCTCCTTTTCTATTAGCCCCTGACGCTGAGATAGCGTATCCATTAAATTGGCTTTATAGCCGACTTTTTCAATGATAGCAGCCATTTCTTGGCGCGATAAACGACCTTGAACGGTTGCAATGGCTGAAGCAAAGTTGACTGAGGCGCTATGTATGCGTGGGTCTCGATTTAAGGACATTTCTAAGAGCAAGGCGCAGGAGGCGCAGCTCATACCTTCAATCGCTAAGCTTATATCTTGTAGAGGAATGCTGAGGTCTTCAACAATATTACTTTTAGGTAAGCTGATTTTTTTCTTGCCAATATTACCTAAAACCGTATCTAGCAGGATTAATAGGTTTTGTTTAGGCAATGCTTGGTGGTCAAAATAAAGCGTGACTGAGCCGATTTCAGGGACAGATTTAATGGCTTTTATTTCGGGACGTTTTTTTAAAATAATTTCAAAAATATAGGTACGCTCAGGATCTTTTTCTAGTATAGGAACGAGTATTCTTATACGATTTTTTAGTTCATGAGCGAGTTCAAAATTTTTTGCCTGAAATGATTGCGTCATATTTAGCGTCAATTTTATTTGTTTTTATTTTTAGAGCGAATGAATAAATACATCAGATAAAAAACCGTTAACCATTGGTAACGATATTTAAGAGGCTCTAGTAACCATTTTTTGGTAATCAATTTCCAGTGAGTTTTAATCAGAAATAGAATCAAAACATCATTAAAAAAATTGATCAGTGTTTTTTCGGGGTTGATAAGAATTTCAGGTTTTTTTTTCAAGCCTAATTTTGCCAAAATTCCTATAGCTTGAGCTGTTTCCTTGGTTTCCGTGTACTTGCCTTTTGCCCAGCGAGCACCTTGCCAGTCAGAAAATATATTTTTTATAAATGCTGTTTTAGTGGGACTAGCTTTAGCTACAAAGAAGTTTTTATTCTCTAAGTCTGCAAACAAAGTTAAAAGTTGTTGAGTTAAATCTTTAAATGAGAGCGTTTCGTTGGTGAAGCGGATGGCTAGTTTTTTTTTGTTTCTATAAAGGTTGACTTGATAGACGCCATCAATTTGACTAATCGCATCGGAAACAAATGTCGCTATTTCAGGGCTGCATAAGCGTTCCGGGATTTGGAACCTTACATGGCCTGAAGATTTATAACGTAAAATAATTTCTTTTTGTATAGACATGTAAGTGATTGAGAATATAACGGAAAAGAGTGTGAAAAACGACTATTATTAGATCTGTTAGGCTGTCTAAATAGCGGCAAGAACGGCTTAGAATAAACAATAAATTTGGGTCGTTATGCCGCTAAGGCCATCATGCAGTGCCGTTTACTCTTGGTCTTCTTTTGATTCAGCCACTAAATCTTCTAGGTTTTCTTTCTGCTGTAATACAAAATCTTTGCCCTTACCCGTAGCTGAATTTACAGAGCCAATAATATCCTTTCTATGTTTATGTGCGTAGTAGCCTGCAACCATACCGATACCAACTAACAGAAGAGGGTGTTTTACTATTTTACTCATAATGGATTTTCCTGTTTGTGCGCCAGCTGACATGACAGCGCCTTTGATTAATGTAGATGAGACTTCGTGTTTATCAAGACCTAAATGCGCCAAGTTTTTAGCATGATGGGCAGTTGTTGCAATATGTTTACTATGATTATGAGCCATGTTAATAGTCCAATTATAAAGAGTGAAAAGAGTTATTTTTCTGATTCTTCAGGGAGTAAGTTGTCTTCATTCAGCATTTGATAAATACCTTGACAACCTTCACAGCAAAAGTCCTTCTTGCCTTCTTTTGTTAACAGGGTAAAGCCTTCGATCTCTACAGGGAGTCCGCATAAATCACATGATTTTTTTTCATCAGCCATAGATATAAATAATAATATTGAGGGGTTAAAGCTAGAAACGAAGTTTACCGATTAAAGCGTTAGCCTAAGTTGGAAAATGCCGTTTTTAGACTTAATAAATATTGATAAAACGAGTGGCTGCATTTTATCAGAATATAAAGGTTAAATGGCAAGGAATATTAGAGTTTTTATTATTGATCTAAAATTCTCCCATTTTTGGGTGGGAAGGTGGAGGTGTTTGTTAATAGGTTTATCCCATTACACTCAATCCCAACGAATAACCGTGCAATCTTAATGTATTGCTACAATTGGCTTTTTAATTATTGGGGCTTCAGTTATTGATGGCAGTCGGCATCAGGCGGGCAACTTTTGTCGGTAGCTGGGTTGTCCGACTGGCTATGGCTACAGACCTTTGTTGAGGCTTTCATTAGTGCGATGCGTAATGCGCCTGTTAGGCTTGAGCCTATGCCTAAACGAGCGGCAACGGCAGGAAGAACAATAAATGAGGCTAGGGCAAGTCCTGCGCCGACTAATAGTGCGCCATTTGAAATCTGTGATTCTTGTTGTGCGGGTTGTTGGCTACTCATAGGCTTGTTTTTCTTGAGTTATTAATAATCAACTTAATCAAGCAAGAGTAATGCCAATTTTTAGATTGTTGTTTTTATTTGTGTTTTTATTGATTAGTGAAAAGTAACTATAAAAGTGTGGGATATAATCCTATTGAAATAAGCTATATAACATAGTTTAATTATTTTTCATGAAAAATAATGAATTGTGGGCGAAAGTAATGTTTTCCATTTTAAGACAAGGCTGAGAATTCAAAAATACTAAGGAAGCTTATAAAAATACTCATACCCAATCATTATAATTTGGCCATAAAGAATGAGCTTATCGGGGCGCAGTGCTTTAGCACTGCTATTTTAGGCTACAAAGGCAGGCTAAAGCACTGCGCCCCATTTATTGTCTTACTCTTAACTTAATGGCATTGGGGCTCTAAATCGGGTAAGTTCATTCTTTTAAAGTTCCTAAGTAGGAGTGTCATAGCCTTTAATACTGCTAATTCGGAAGATATTTACTCCTAATTGTTATGCGTAGCTTTATCGTGTTTCAGACACCGTACAAACGAACGTTTTTAAGTATTCAGTTTCTGGAATAGACAGGTGAATCGGGTGATCGGGCGCTTGGCCGCTAGTTGTTAAGACAGTGATATTTCTATCAATATGGCGCGCTGATGAGCGTAAAATTTCATGTAGATTTGCTTTACTCAGATGGTAAGAGCAAGAAGCAGATACTAAAATGCCATCTTTGGCTAAAACTTGTAAAGCAAGGTGGTTAAGGCGGCGGTAGGCTTCATAGCCTGCTTTGAAGTCTTTCTTGCGTTTAATTAATGCTGGAGGATCCAAGACAATAATGTCGAAACGTAAGTGATCTAAGCGTGCTTGTTTTAAAAATTCAAAAACATCGCTTTGTACAAACTGCATTTTATCGCTAACCAAGTTAAGTTGCGCATTTTGTTCGGCTAAAGCAATTGCACCAGCCGAAGCATCCACGCAGGTTACTTGTTCCGCACCATTCATTGCCGCAGGAATACCCCAAGCGCCCGCATAAGAAAATAAATCTAAAACGGTTTTTCCAGATGCTATTTTAGCTAAATCTGCGCGGCTACTGCGATGATCATAAAACCAGCCGGTTTTTTGTCCACCAACAATATCAATTTGAAATTGTGCGTTATTTTCTTCGATAATAAGTTGTTCAGGCAATTCACCGTAAGCTAACTCCGTTACCATTGATAAACCTTCTAGCTCTCTTTGAGGATTATCATTTTTTAGCAAAATAGCTTGAGGCTGTAAAAGTTCGATTAGCACTTTAATTAAGGCTTCTTTCTGGCGTTCGATACCTGCTGTAGTGATTTGTACGGATAAGGTATCGCCAAAACGATCAATGACTAATCCCGGTAAGCCATCACTTTCACTAAAGACTAGGCGGTAGAAAGGTTTTGCATAAAACAGTTCGCGTAAAGCAAGTGCATCGCTGATACGTGCAGTAAATATTTTTTCGCCTACTTTTGTGCTTGATTTGCGTGATAATAGCCGAGCACAAATAAGCGTATTGGGGTTGATGTAAGCCGTGCCTAATATTTTGCCATTGCTTGCTGTGACGCTAACTAAGTCGCCTGCAGTAAATTGGGCAAGCGGACTGCGGGCAATATCAACCTCATTGCTGAATACCCAGAGATGACCTTGGCGTAGGCGTTTATCTTCATTTTTTCTTAGAAATAGTTGAGGGTGAGCCATATTGAGGTATCCGTAAGGTAAATTCGTCTATTATAGCGAACTACGGAAGCGCTTGTTACTGCAATGCTATTTGATAGCCGCCAATATTTTTATTAGGTACTGCAATTAACAAATCAATATCAAAATCCTTATTACTCGCGATTAGCGGGGGATTAATGCTCTTTTTGAGGTACTCTTTCGGAGTAAATAGGCGTTGCGCAATAATACCGCCGTGTAAATTTTGCAGCGTTAAATTTAGATTAGGTAAGGCTTGGCTGAAATTGGCGTGATTTATAAAACTGACTTGTAGCCGGTAATTATTATTCTTTAAGGGGCTAAATGAGCTACCAATAATTGTAAATTCGGAGCTATTTCTATAGCGTGGAAGAGGGTAGTTGATAGCTGTGCTTATGCTTTGCAGCCAAGGCCTAATTTGTGTAGATTGCGCCAAGGAGTAGCCTTTGAAATAATAAACTTGGTAAATCAGTAACAGGGTCGCTAAAAGACTGCAAATAAGCCACAATTTAGAATGAGAATTAACGGGTTTTTGCCAAGCATAAGGCTGTATCTCATTTTCATTAACGACTTTAAGAGGACGGTCGGATAATGAAGTGCGTGGATTGAATGGATGTTTACATTGTGAACAAGTGACTTTGCCGCGTTTTTTTTTCAGTTGCTGGGCGTTAATTGCCTGAGAATTTTGACATTTAGGGCAAACGGCATACATGGTCTTATTTTTTAATGCCGTCTAAGCGGCACCAATCGCCTTGAATCGTTGGCGCATTTAGTGCGAAGTTTTCTTGATAAATACAGCTAACTGAGTCTGCCTGTTCTTTTAATATACCGGATAATACCAGCTCACCTTGCGGACGTACTAAGGCGCTAATGGTGGGTGATAATTCGATTAAAGGTTTAGCTAAAATATTGGCTAAAACAATATCTGCCGTAAATGCGCTAAAGTCTTCAGGTAAATAAGTCTTTATTTTTGAGCCGACGTTATTTTTTTTAGCATTGTCTAAAGTAGCGGTTAGGGCTTGTGCGTCTATATCAATAGCATGTGCTTCTTTTGCGCCAAGTAAAATAGCTGCCACCGCTAAAATGCCTGAGCCACAACCAAAATCAATCACTGTTTTCCCTGTAATATCATGCTTAGCCAGCCATTCTAAACAAAGCGCAGTTGTCGGGTGTGTGCCGGTACCAAAGGCAAGGCCAGGATCGAGAATTGTAACTTCTCATTATCCACAGGCAGCGGCCGCACGGATGACTTCCGATAACGGAGGAATATCGCCTATACCCAATAAGCGATCTTTCAAATAATCC
>NZ_FQTQ01000142.1 GCF_900128525.1 methanotrophic endosymbiont of Bathymodiolus puteoserpentis (Logatchev) | reverse complement strand
GATCAACATTAACCCCTCTTTCTTCCATGATCTCTTCAAGGTCGCGATACGAAACGCCATACCTGACATAAAAGAAAACCGCATAAAGAATAACGTCTTTGGGAAAGTGTGTCCCTTTAAAGCTGATTATGATTTTATGTACATTGGGAAATAAGGGTGAATTATCTCAGAATTTACCCATTAATGCGACAGAACCGTTACAATCTAATGCGTGTGTTTGAAGAAATTTCAAAAATACAGCAGCCGGAATTAATCCATCCATCGAATAAAAAATATAATGATACTCTGGAGAAAAGGCAACAACTCGTCCAAAAACAAGATTGTGCGGGGAGTCGCTATTTTTGCGAAAACTTGTTTGGGGCATCCCAGCCCAAGCAAGCGGCAAAAACTTAACGCGACTGTTAATGCCTTCAGCGCCCCGATTCGTCCTCGTTACCTCGTCCCGACCCAACAAGGGGTCGGGGAACATAGGCTCCAAATGACTTGACGCCGTGTCGGATGGCCTTTTATTTTGTCTCCACCTTCTCCGCTACCCCTCAGTACTCCCTACGTCCGCTTCATCAAGAATGGCATCATCATCATCTTCATTTGGAACTTCTACGCGTTTGTCACTAGATACGTTAAAAACACCTGAAAATTCATCATTTACAATATATGTGTACTCTCCATCTTTTAGTCCATAAAGTGGTAAGGAAATAGTTTTCGAAAAATCGACTAAGGCCATTGTACACATCAGAACATCATCCTCAGTTAGAGGCTTACTAGGGTAAGGAATATCGTCCACTGACACTATAAAAGTATTTCCTACTAATTGGTGTCTAACTTTTTTAATACTCCCACATCCGGTCATATGAGTACCCGATACTACTAAAAAACCTTGGATAGGAAAAGTTTCTGTTAGGTATATGTTAACATCAGTTATTCCATCGACCATTCCTCTAGTCTTATAATCTAATAGTTCCCATTTACCATCAGGAAGTAGTTTAAACTTCACCTCTTGATATGCTCCCGCCTGTTTTTCTGAACTTATTGCAGGAATAGTAAGAATAGTTCCATCAAAAAACACGACTTCTTTATTAGCAGACACGAATGCTTCATCAGCAGACACTGTGTTTAATGTTAAGAATTGAATTAGAATTATAAAAAATATATGTTTTAGATTCATTTTTAGTTACCTCTTAAAATATTCAATAAAAATTAAAAATATGCTCTAACTTAATGTTAGGCGCTCCATCCTACCTCCGCTGAAAATCAGGGAAACTTCGCTATCGCTCCGTTTCCCTGATTTTCAGCGAGAGAAGGATCAATACATTAAACTACCATTGCTGACTGATAAATCTAGAAGTTGCCCCCGTAAGAGTAGTTCCATCTGTATTGGTGACGGTATTTAACGTTCCTGTTTTTCTGAATAAGTGATATAAAGTAGCCATATCTTTATTTCCAGACTCGCACAGTGTCCCTTCAAACTCACATACAACAGCTATAATCCCTGCAACATATGGAGCAGAGAAAGAAGTACCGCTGTTACTTGTTGGTTGCCCGTTTTTATTCATTAGGAGAAGATTCGTACCTGGAGCAAAACCAGAAATATTCGTTCCCGTTCTAGAAAAAGATGCTATTCTATCTTTTCCATTAGCGAAATCTAGATTACTGGTTGAACCTACTACAAAAGATTCCGGAATATTTGTTGGTGAATAATTTTTCGTATCACAAGCGTCATTGCCGGCTGGAATAACAACAAATATACCTGCATTATAAGCTTTTTTAATTGCTGCTTCTAAAGCAGGAGAGCTATATTTACGAATGCATGGGATTCGTATACGTGGCCCTCTATCTCTAAATCCATAACTCCAATTGACTATCGACCCTCTTGGAGCATTCCCTGCTATCCAGTTGAAAGCTTTCACAGATGCAGCGAGAGATGCAGTTCTGCTACAACCCTTACTTATTTTAGCCATCTTTAAAGTTACACCTTTTGCAACTCCATAGGTCTTTCCTGCAGCTGCACTGCTTACCATGCTTCCATGTCCAGTACAATCCTCTCCTTTCCCAGAAAAGTTAACATCCCAAATAATTGAAGCCCGGCCTCCAAATTCTGTGGCTACTTTTGGATTATTGATATTTAAACCTGAATCTAATACATAAATTGTTCTTCCCGATCCATCGTACTCGTATTGATAACTATTATCAGAAGTGGCTGTACTCTGATGAATTCGAGCTAAACCCCAACCTGCGTTTTTCTGGGTGCTGAATGCTGCTTCTGGTATCATGCTATCTTCCTCTATTGATTCTACTTGATCAAGAGCACTTAACCTATTTGCTTCAGTTAGATTAATATTTACCAGAATTCCATTAATTCCATCATAAATGTCTATAACTTCACCATCAAGGTTAAGTTCGTCGACTATGTCTTGTTTAGCTTCATCTGTCCCTGAAGACATAATTTCAGAGGTATCGGCACCATTTTTAATTAAGGTTTGAAGAGGAGCTTCACTTTCCACTAGTTCAGCTTGTTTGAAAATAATAATGTACGATTTTTTATCATCATCAGCAGCGTAAGCTGAGGGAAAAAATATCGATGATACAATCATTAATATAAACATTAAAATTTTGCTACATTTTTTTTTCATTTAAATACCTATACGGTTTTATGTGTAGAGTGGCTATTTTGGTTCTGTCGCAAGAACTAGTGAAAGCGAAGAGCGCCTTGTCTTCAGGCATAACTATCCTGCTAAAGCCATAAATTGCTTATAAGCAGGCATATTTTCCTCGGACAACTGCCCCTTTCGAATCATAT
>NZ_FQTQ01000141.1 GCF_900128525.1 methanotrophic endosymbiont of Bathymodiolus puteoserpentis (Logatchev) | reverse complement strand
CGTGCTTGACTGCCTTTTTCTCCCCCTCTCCTAAACTAGAATCATCAGCCAATAGTTCATAAATTAGCGTTGACACTTCATTATGGGTTGGATATTTTTCCCATGAAAATTTTCCATTTTCAATATGCACACCATTTTCTGGTAGTTCAGCAATTAAATTTTTCTTTTTTAATTCTTTATTTAGCCAGTCTTGAAAATGCATTTCTAACTTACCAATATCATGCCAAAACCCTGCACTTAAAGCCGCTTTTTGCAACTGATTATCCGTGCAAAAAGTTTTCATTATTTCTTTTGCCACCACACCAACTACAAATAAGTGTTGATCTAATGGTTGCTTTTTTGTATTTGCGTATATTTCACTCATGTCTATTTCTCCTATAAATTTATCCGCCTCGGTATAGTTTACCGCCACAAATCCCTCGTTATTAAACTTGTTTCGATTTCCCACCACCCACAGTAATTCTATTCTAATTCTTGATTTTAGTTGATGACAACTAACGGCAGTATTTTTGCTGGCAGTTTTTCGTAAAAGTCTTTTAACCGCATCTAAGCCTTCTTCGGTAATGGGGGTTTGCCAAGTGTTATTGCCGATACGGTTAGCAAAAGCGTCCAATACTCGTCTTGTTCTACTAAGGGCTTTTTTCTCACACTCACTGATGAAAGTTACTAGCATTTTTTATCCTTTTCAACCTCGGCGCAAATCTCTTTGATGGTATTAAACATAAAGTCTAGCGCCTTATGTTTGGTGAAGTTTTGCAAACATTGAGCGCGAAATTCTACATCGCTCATTTGCTCTTTGGCGCCAATAAATGCCCACGGTAAAATAAGTGCATCTTTAACCAAATCAGCAATATCAAACACCAAAGCACCTCGGCGAGTTTTACCGTGCATAAGCGCAAAACCGTGTGGAATGCCAAGCACCCAAAGGGTGGTAGCAGCCAGTCCATAGGCCAAATAATTACCATGATTAAGAAAATCATTAGCCAAATCTGTGCTGTCATGTTGCCTAGTGAATTTTATGGTTTTGGTGGCCGTTGCAGCTTGCCTGTAAAGAGCCTTAGTAAGCAACATTTCATCGGTTAGGAGTTTGTTAACACTATTGGCGTTGATAATTTTTTGCTTGAAATCATCCAATAATTTTGTATTAGGTGTGATACCTTCGATTTTTAAATCTTTGTCTTTACCCCAGATTTTGTTTAAAAAATCAATGCGTTTGGTTTGAATGGTTTTAGCAAAAATTAATCGTTTGCCTTCGTCAAACCAAAATCCCATCCACGCTTGCACATATTCGGTAGGACGATATTCACTTTGTGGTGTAAGCCATTCAATTTGCGTTGCCATGAGTAGTGGCGTACCACCAGAGCCACTAAAACCAACTAAAACTCCTGCTTGAGCGAGCATTCTCATCGCTGCTTGAGTGATTGAAGTGCCACCACCAAGTAAAATACAAGTGGTATTGGCAATAGGAATATTCCAATATTGTTTGTTATCTTGTTCTTCCGTGAGATATAAAACACGCCCATCTTTTTGCATGACTCGGCATTTGTCTAAATAATAAATATTGGCGCGTTTAGAATGAAGAATGGCTTTTAAATCAGTTAATTGCTGCATAAAAATAAAAAGTTCAAATAAAAGGCGCACTTTACCCAAATAAAACCAACCTTGAGTAATTATTTTAAGTTACACCCTTGATATTTATTTTAAAAACCCACCCACGCTGCTCAAAATCATCAAACATATCAAAACTCGCACAAGCTGGGGATAACAAAATTGCACCGCTGTCAATTAAGATACTGGCGGTATTAACTGCCGCTTCCATAGAG
>NZ_FQTQ01000140.1 GCF_900128525.1 methanotrophic endosymbiont of Bathymodiolus puteoserpentis (Logatchev) | reverse complement strand
CGGATAGCCTTTTATTTTGTCTCCACCTTCGCTACCGCTCAGACTCCGACAAAACAACGGCCCTACGGCTATCGCGGGCTGGCAGCGGAAGACGCTATAAGTTCTGTTTTTTCTTATGCTGCAACATTGCAAAAAGAAATAAATAGCTTGCAGGGTACACAGACCGCAGAAGGTCAAGAACGGCTTAGCGAGCTTGTATATGATAAACAGCCTAGAAATGAGGCGTTACTTGAAGAATTGCAAGAGCAAAAGGAAATATGGGGGCATTATTTAGGGATGGATAATCCTTGGTAATTGCTTACTTCTGCCCGACAAGCAAAGAATAAAACATCCCTGTTTTTGGACAATTAAAATAGGGGCTTCCCTGCCCCTACCCTACGGGAAAACGGCGAAAAGATGCCGTTTTTTTTAATAGTCTGGACTTCTCAAAGACTGGTCAAAATTGACAAATTCTTAAAAACAATCTTATAAGATAATTGATATACAGCCACGGAGGGCGCAGCATGTCATATACACGGGACTATGAAACCAAAGGCCGACCACTTATAAAGCTAGGCGGTTTCATAGGCGTAGTAAACGCTACAACGGAAAATTTCAATATGACCGCCGAGCAGATCATGAAAGATGAAACTTTTATAGACCGCAACAACGCCGAAAGTGGGGTTTTCTGCCTTGTCCCTGATGAACTGGACATCCCTTTTTAAAACCTTTTATTTTTATTAGAATAAACTACTGAACTCTTTTTCAAATTCTGGTTTGGTATCTGTTTCATTATAAAAAGGCATCCCCCAAACGATGTAATTTCTATCTTTCCATAGCTGTTCAATTTTATGCTCTGTTTTTAACTGCATTAAAAAATTATGTTTCCATTCATCCTGTTTTATTAAATGGCTTCCTTTAGGTTCAATGAATACTTGGTAATGAATAGCTGGGCTTATATCGTCTTTAATTAAGAACAATACAAAATCTGGCTCAAAA
>NZ_FQTQ01000139.1 GCF_900128525.1 methanotrophic endosymbiont of Bathymodiolus puteoserpentis (Logatchev) | reverse complement strand
AAAATCCCAAGCCTTCTGAAGAGCGCTATAGATAGTACGGTAAATATTGTAAGAGTCTGACATTATAAGGTATTCTCAATGAAAAATTTTTACATTATCACCTTTTCATGCTTGGCAATACCTGTTTTAAAAGTGTACGGTAGTGAATCTAAGAATGGGGCGCAGAACTTTAGTCTGCCCTTTAAAATGCAGGCTGAAGACCTGCGCTCCAGATGACAATGTATAAATTATTTCATGTACGCTCGTTAGCGCTAAGCTTTGCTTTATTTACTGACAAGCAAGAGGCTTAAATTGCACAGGTCAATTATGTATGTTTAAATCAGCAAGCAATATTGTGTGATAGGCTGGTTATTAGCCTATAAAGCCATATTTAATTTAAATTTTGTGGTATCCATCTCGCCACAAAGTTTTATCAAAAAGAGGTGATACTATGGAGATATTAATATGAATGGTCTTTCAGCGCTATCTGTCAGTATTGGGCTTTTAGCAGGATTAGCAACATTTTTAGCGGTTGGTCCTTTAAGTGGTGTATTTTTAATTTGGGCAGTAACTATTACATGGGCTGCTTATTTTGCCTTAGGTGGTGATAATAAAGCCGCTATTAATACAGCTGTATGCAGTGTTTTTGGTGTATTTGTTGCAACTTATGCAGCGTATGAAATTGCTACAATTTCACCTGATAATCTACTTGGTTTTTCTTTAATGGCAGCTATTATTGTGACAGTCACCGTTATTGCTATGTGTTTAGCTGCAAACATACCGGCTTTAGCAACGATTCCTGCTAGTGTATTAGGTTATTCGGCAACATTTGCTTATTTACTGCAAACACCTGGCAAACTTTCAACAGACGTGCTATTAAATGCAGGTTGGGATAATCCTTTATTTATTATTTCTTTCTCACTTGTTCTTGGTCTAGGTTTTGGTATTGCATCTGGCAAATTAGCAGCGAAATTGACTACAATCTCAGAATAAGCTTAGTTTTTTATTAGTTAGATTGATAGGCCGAATAAGTTAAATTATTTAACTTATTCGGCCTATTTTTTTATATATTGGCTAGCAGTCAATACGCTGTTTACTTCCCCTTCTAATATCGTATTAGCTAAAGCACGAATTTTAAGCGACAAGCACAAATTGTTTTGGAATAATCAATAGCGACGCTGTATTATTAGAATCTTAATTCTAAGTCTAGTGAAATAGTGCCATGGAACAGAGAAAAAGACCGCTTTCCCCTCATTTGCAAGTCTACCGATTACCCTTAACAGCTATTATTTCTGTGACCCACCGTATGACTGGTGTGTTGTTGACGGCTGGGTTGCTATTATTTGTTGTTAGCCTAGCAATGATTCAGTGCGGTGCAAGTAGCTTTAATACGATGCAGGCATTTATTCAGTTGCCTCTGGTTGAGCTGGCACTATGGCTGATGATTTATGCCTTATTTTTTCATTTATGTCACGGTGTACGGCATTTATTCTGGGATTCCGGCGAAACCTACGATAAGCTCTTAATGAATTATTATATTATTTTAGAGTTGTTTGGCTCGGTGGCATTAACAGGCCTGAGTTTCTTATTTGTCCAGATGGGAGTTTAATCATGGAGTATCAAACGCCTTTAGCTAAAGCGCGCGGCTTAGGTTCTGCTAAAAGTGGTACTAAACATTGGTGGATGCAACGTGTTACCGCTGTCGCTTTAATTCCCTTATCTTTCTGGCTCATTCTCTTTGTGCAGCAGTTATTTCATGCTTCGGAATGTGCATGAAATAACTTAGGCAACTTATAAAGTTGTTGCGTCAGGAATGGCAGTATAATTCCATTGCCTCAGGTGCTCATCAAATACAATTCGCATTGACTCTTTAAAACCCTCTGCAACTTT
>NZ_FQTQ01000138.1 GCF_900128525.1 methanotrophic endosymbiont of Bathymodiolus puteoserpentis (Logatchev) | reverse complement strand
CGTAGCCCAAGTCACTTAGCCACCCAAGCTCATCGAGCTCCCCACCCCCAAACCTGCCAAACCTGCCAAACCCTCAACAACTTACTTTGAGCATAACTCTAAGCAAATGACATACAAAAAAAGGGATAAGTTCTCTTATCCCCATTCATAAAAACCTACAACAAAATGGTGCGGAAGGAGAGACTCGAACTCTCACACCTTGCGGCACTGGAACCTAAATCCAGCGTGTCTACCAATTCCACCACTCCCGCTTACAAAATAACTCTCAAACAAAGAAACAATATATCAAAGAAAAACTGGGGTGGACGAAGGGGCTTGAACCCTCGACCGCCGGAATCACAATCCGGAGCTCTACCAACTGAGCTACGCCCACCACTTAAAAACGCTCACACGTACTACACTAAAAAATGCAAAATTTCCCCCATACCACTCGTACACAAAATCAAAACTTATAACCGCGTATCTAACCTTTAGTCCTGAATACATTCAAAAATCACTAAAAGTGCTCTTCCTCACCACCAAAAAAACAAACTTCATTAGTGGCGCACCCGGCAGGATTCGAACGTGTGACCTACGGCTTAGAAGGCCGTTGCTCTATCCAGCTGAGCTAAGGGCGCTCAACACAAACTGGTCGGGGTAGAGAGATTCGAACTCCCGACATCCTGCTCCCAAAGCAGGCGCGCTACCAGACTGCGCTATACCCCGATATACTTTTCAGTCTTCAGTCTTGTCAATATAAACTAAAGAACCGCATATTACCCATAACAACGCACTCCGTCAATGCATTATTTTCTAAATTCTTAAACTCTACAATCTCTGCGACCGAAGATAAATCTACCAAAACATCAAGCGCTTGTCACCTATAAAAAACTAATCAGTTAATTTTTACACCTACAGCAATAAACCACTAAAACAACAAAGCAGATAAATCACCTGAAGCAAAGCCGAAGAAATATCAACATCCACCTATACCACCCCCCCTTGAAGGTGTAAAACCGTTGGCCTTTTCTCTCACCTATATCACCCGATACACCCATATTCATGAGCCTTTG
>NZ_FQTQ01000137.1 GCF_900128525.1 methanotrophic endosymbiont of Bathymodiolus puteoserpentis (Logatchev) | reverse complement strand
GCTCGTGCGATGATTATGCGTCCGGGACTTTTATTGGCTGACGAGCCTACGGGTAATCTTGATAGTCAATCAGGGTGTGAAATTATTGAGCTGTTGGAAAGCTTAAACCAACAACAAGGTATGACTTTGCTGATGATTACCCATGATGAATCTATAGGTCAAAGAGCAGAGCGCTGCATTCGCATTATTGATGGGCAAGTGAGCTAGTCATGCGCTTTAGCGATACGCTTAATCAATCCTATACGGCAATTAAAGCACAGCCTGTTCGTGTTTTGCTGATTGTTCTAGCTATGAGCATAGGGATCGCTTCGGTGACGATTCTAACTGCATTAGGTGAAAGTGCGCGGCTGTATATTGTTAATGAATTTCAAGCTTTGGGCACGCATTTAGTGATTGTCTTACCGGGGCGTACTGAGACTACGGGTGGGCAGCCGCCTATTTTTGGTGAAACACCGACTGATTTAACTTTGGCAGATGCCCATGCTTTGCTGCGTAGTCGACATATCGCGGCTATCGCACCCATTAATATTGGTGCCGCTCCGGTATCAGCTAGAGGTTTAGAGCGAGAAACTAATATTATCGGGTCAACAGCTGAGTTGCGCCAAGTACGGCATTTGAGTTTAGCCCAAGGGCGCTTTTTACCCGCAAGTAATAGTAATGAACCGCTACCTGTCTGTGTCATTGGGCGCACCATAAAAGATGAGTTATTTGCCAATCAACAGGCGCTTGGCCAATGGCTGCGAATTAACGACCGCCGTTTTCGAGTGATTGGCGTATTAGCGTCAGAAGGGCAATCTATCGGTGTTGATTTTGATGATATGGTCATTATTCCCGTGGCCGCGGCACAAGCGCTATTTAATACTCAGTCATTATTTCGTATTTTAGTTGAAGCAAAGTCTAAAGCTGCTATGTATAAAGCGGTTGATGAAATTCGAGCGATTATAAAAGCACGGCATGATGGCGAAGATGATATTACCCTGATTACGCAAGATAGCGTAGTCAAAACCTTTGATGATATTTTAACGGCTCTGACTTTAACCGTTGCCAGTATTGCTAGCATTAGCTTAGCGGTCTCAGGCATTTTAGTGATGAATGTTATGTGGGTTAGCGTAACACAAAGAAC
>NZ_FQTQ01000136.1 GCF_900128525.1 methanotrophic endosymbiont of Bathymodiolus puteoserpentis (Logatchev) | reverse complement strand
AATCAATTACTTAGAATAATATATTATACCGTATTTTAAGGCCTCATTCACCAGTAAATGGTTGTTTTTAAAGAGATAATTGTGATTTTACGGAGGAGTATATTAGGTAATGCTAATGTTTTCAAAAATTAGCACCTACTAATGTTTCTTCGTGTAAAAAAACTGGGAAACTTCAGCTAAAAACTTAATTGCTCCCTACCTGCCGTTACACATATTTATATGCCAAAAAGCGGACTGAAGTCCGCTCTACCTCATTAATTTTCAGGCAGCCAAGTTATTTTTTACGCACATAAAAAATTTGCTGCTCACCGGCTTTAATATATTCAATAATCTCATTACCCGTTTGCTCAGCATAAACACCAAAATCCAAATGTGCTGCTGGATCAGTCGCTGTCACTTTCACTACCTCACCCGACAACATATCTTTTAACGCTTTTTTTAAACGCAATAAAGGTAAAGGGCAATGCAAACCAACCGCGTCCACTTCTATATTAAATTCAATCATTCTGATGTTAAATTTTCTCAATCATGCTTTTAAAAGAGCGCATATAATAGCACCTAAGACAAAATCCGCGAACGATAACCTAGCGTCATTAATATAAACCATGGACTACTTCCCCCTCTTTATCAACTTAAAAAACAAACCCTGCTTAGTTGTGGGTGCGGGTGAAATTGCTGCCCGAAAAATAGAGCTACTCGCTAAAGCCGGCGCAGATATTACTGTTATTGCCCCAGAAATAAGCCCACAAGTGAGTCAGTTAAAGAATACATACGACTTAAATATTATACAGAGAAGCTTTACAGCTGAAGATATTCATCGTCAACGCTTGATAATATCAGCGACTAATCAAAAAAATATTAATAAACTCGTTACCACCACAGCCGAAGAACACAATATCCCCGTTAATGTCGTCGACAACCCTAGCCTATGCAGCTTTATCGTCCCCGCTATTATTGACCGCTCACCTATTGTTGCAGCTATCTCTTCAGGAGGCGCATCTCCTGTACTCACGCGTTTATTACGCGCTAAAATAGAAAGCTTAATCCCGCCAGCCTTTGGGCGCTTAGCGCAATTAGCAGAAAAATACCGAGGCTTAGTTAAAGAACATATTAACCCACCTTCAGAACGGCGTATTTTTTGGGAAAAAACCTTACAAGGTTCTATTGCTGAGCTTTTCTACTCAGGCAAAGAGACCGAAGCTGAAGCACGCCTAAAATCAGCAATATTGAATACTTCTGACACACATCAAGTCATCGGAGAAGTCTATTTAGTCGGCGCTGGACCAGGTGATCCTGATTTACTCACTTTTCGTGCCTTACGTTTAATGCAACAGGCCGATGTTGTCGTCTATGACCGCCTCGTTTCCCCTGAAATCCTTGACTTAGTGCGCCGTGATGCAGAAAAAATTTATGTCGGCAAACAAAAAAATAACCATAGCTTACCACAAGAATCTATCAATGAATTACTCGCGCGCCTAGCTCTAGCGGGCAAGCGTGTTGTACGCTTAAAGGGTGGCGACCCATTTATTTTTGGTCGCGGCGGTGAGGAAATTGAAACCTTAGTACAGCATAATATTAATTTCCAAGTTGTCCCTGGCATAACGGCAGCATCAGGCTGTGCAACCTACAGCGGCATTCCATTAACACACCGAGACCACGCGCAATCCTGCACTTTTATTACGGGCCATTTAAAAGACAATATTGTTAACCTTAATTACCAACAATTGGTTGCACCCAACCAAACGATTGTTATTTATATGGGGCTTACAGGGCTAGACAATATCTGCGCATCCTTTATTCAGTATGGTGCATCACCAAAACTACCTATTGCCCTTATCCAGCAAGGTACAACCCAATCACAACGTGTTATTATCGGCACTTTACAAACTATGCCGGACTTGATAAAAAATCAGGATATTCAGCCACCGACCTTAATCATTATTGGCTCCGTAGTTGCATTGCACGACAAACTAAAATGGTTTCACCCTGAGGACAAGTGCACATATGAATAAATGCTTTCTAGCGCCTCTACTATGCGCTTTACTATTAGGCGCTTGTGATAATACGCCAAAAGCCAGCAGAACTTATAAGCTTGTCCCTGAAGGCGTATTTTCAGCTAGTTTATCTAAAAACCTCGCTCTTACCAGCTCGACAACAAGAGGAAATGCCAGCCTATGGCAGCTAAAACCAAAACAACTACTACACACTTGGCAGCATACCGATGAAAAGAACGGTATTTTATTCACCGCAATCTCTGATAATGAACAGTATGCCTTAACTGCTGAGAAAGAATCGCTTGCTTGGTGGCGTATTGCTGACGGTGCATTGATGAATGTCTGGTACTTACCCAATATCAATGCGATTACTTTATCAAAAGATGGGCAATTCGCCCTGATCGGCTTAGCAGATAAAGCTATTTACTATTCACTGCAACACGGGCAAACACGCTACGCCTTCAAACATCAAAGTCCTGTTGTTAAAGTCGATATTTCCGCCAGCAACCAACTCGCAATTACCGGCTCTAGTGATAAAACAGCAAAACTTTGGGATTTAAACACCGGCGAAGAAAAGTTCAGCTGGTCGCACCATAGTAAACTATCCACAGTTGCTATCTCCCCTGATGACAAATATGCATTAACTAATGAAGGTTTAGGCACTATTCGTTTATGGAAAACACAAACAGGCAAACTCTATAAACAACTCGGCCCAAAACTCATTACGCTTTCTTCGGCAGCCTTTTCCGATAATAGTAAGTATCTAGTTGCTGGCCGCGTATCACAGCGCATAGATTTGTGGAATATAAGAAGCGGTGAAATTATAAACTATTGGCGGCCTAAAAAAGATAGCTTCTGGAAGCCAACCGCAGCAACCATACTTGCACTTACTTTTTCTGCGAATAATCGTAAAATTTACAGCATTGCTTCAAATGGTTATCTGCAACTTTGGAGAAAATAATAATATTTTGATATAATATACAAAAAGTTTGATAAATCAGTTTAAATTATTTATGATTTAGAACTTATCGATTTCCTTATCGTGCAAGCCTTAACAATTCTAATAGGCAAACATGGTTTTTTATAATAAAAAGAGGTCAAAATGAAAAAATTATTACTCGCTGTTTCAACTGTTGCTTTATTAGGTCTAAGTGCACAAGCTTCTGCCGACAAAGAATTGAAAGTAGGTAAAAAAATCTATGATCGCGCTTTCGGTCGTGGTTGTGGTGCCTGTCATGACATCTCTTCTAACCCGCAGCTAACTGCACTAATCAAAGCAGGCGAACTTTCAGAAGAAAGCTTTGCTAAAACTTTGAAAGAAGGAAAAAATGGTATGCCTAAAGCAATGGCAGCTATTATGGCCGTTGGCCCTGTTAAAAAAGCAGGCTACTCAGAAGACGAAGCAATTGCAGCTGTATACAAATACTTAAGCAAATAAGCTTAAAAAATAGCACATAAAAAAGGCCGGCTCATTTCACATGAGCCGGCCTTTTTTGTAGGGTGTGGCTTTAGCCCGCCTTTTAATACACCTCTACATAGACGGGCTAAAGCACTGCGCCTCATATTCTATTGCTCTTAACTTAATGACAGTGAGCAAAAACCCTACGTTATAATTTCAGGATCATGCACGATCCTTAAGATATTTTCTTCTGCTTATCAACGTCATGTATCAATGCATATTTTCTACGCACCCAAACACTAGCTACAGCAGCAACCATTAAGCCACAAGACGTAATCAAAAAATAAATCATACTTCTAAGCTGAGAAACCTCTTGCGCCAAGTTTTTATTCTCCGCCTTATTCGCTTGCTGTAAATATTTTTGTGCAATTAAACGCCCAGCACCCGTTTCAGAATACGTTTTTAACACGACCAAATCATCTTTTAACGCCTCAATCGTATCTAAACCTATCTCAGTAATAGTCCCCGCCTTTAAACCCTCTTCCAACGTATTTAACTTACTTTCAATAGAACCACTCACTAAGCCAACTAACTGAGATTTCAACGCGTCCACTTCAGCAGAAATCACTGGATTCATCTGTACGTTATATAGCTCAGTAGATTTATGCACTTGCGTAGTTTTCGGCACAATTTCATTTTCAGGCATTAATAACATACCCATAAAAACAACGGTAGCCATCAAGCTAATAATGATAGCCAATACCAAGCGGTTCATTTTCCACACACTCAATTGAGTAACTGGATTCAAAACGGCCATGTTACGCACTTTATTATTTTCTGTTTTCCTGCGTAAGTCGCTCATTAAAGCCTTCTCCTAAAACAAAATATTACTCTATTATACAAAGATCACAAAAAAAATCCCGCTCACTTTACAATGAACAGGATTTCTTGTTAACCTACTTTAATTTCTTCGCTGCAATGCGCAGTCTTAACGCATTCAACTTAATAAAGCCCTCCGCATCTTGTTGGTTATATGCGCCCTCATCATCTTCAAAGGTAGCAATTGCTTCATCAAATAAACTATCGGTATCTGACATACGCCCAACAACCGTTACATTTCCTTTATAAAGTTTAACATTGACTTTACCATTCACATTTAACTGCGATTGATCAATCATAGCCTGCAACATTTTACGCTCCGGGCTCCACCAGTAACCGTTATAAATCAAACTCGCATAACGCGGCATTAACTCATCTTTTAAGTGAGCCACTTCTCTATCTAAAGTAATCGACTCAATTGCACGATGGGCACGCATCATAATCGTACCTCCCGGTGTTTCATAACAACCACGGGCTTTCATACCTACATAGCGATTTTCTACAATATCTAAACGACCAATACCATTTGCACCACCGATTGCATTTAACTTAGCCAAGACTTCAGCGGGTGAATGCGCAACGCCATCAATGGCAACAATATCACCTTGCTGGTAAGTCAACTCAAGATAGGTCGCTTGCTCAGGAGCATTTTCAGGAGACACACTCCAGCGCCACATATCTTCTTCAGGCTCATTCCAAGGATCTTCTAAAATCCCACCTTCATAAGAGATATGCAATAAATTAGCATCCATAGAATAAGGTGAAACCTTACCTTTTTTCATTTCGATAGGAATACCATGCTGCTTAGCATAAGCTAATAATTTCTTTCTGGAATTCAAATCCCACTCACGCCAAGGAGCAATCACTTTAATATCAGGCCGTAAAGCATAAGCACCTAATTCAAAACGCACCTGGTCATTACCTTTGCCAGTTGCGCCATGAGAAATCGTATCCGCCCCCGTTTCATTGGCAATTTCAATTAATCGTTTGGAAATGAGTGGGCGCGCAATGGATGTACCCAATAAGTACTCGCCTTCATAAATAGTATTGGCACGGAACATAGGAAAAACGAAATCACGTACAAACTCTTCACGCAAATCGTCAATATAAATTTCTTTAATACCCAAAGATTGAGCTTTTGCGCGCGCAGGCTCGACTTCTTCACCCTGCCCTAAATCCGCTGTAAAAGTAACGACCTCGCAATCATGCTCATCCTGCAACCACTTTAAAATAACCGACGTATCTAAACCGCCCGAATAAGCTAAAACAACCTTTTTGGTATCCGACATAGTATCCAAACTCTGAAAATGTAAATTTTTCAATTATACTATAAATGTAGGAGCGTACATTTTAATAATTCAGCTTTATGACAAAATTATGTCAACAACACACTCTCATCTTCAACCGCTATACTTACAGCACTCACTGCCCTGCTTGAAATACCATAAAAATAAATATTTTCAATACTTTATAAAATACTTATAAAATATTCTCTAGCGAGTGTTGACGAGAAAAAGAATAGTTGTCATAATAGCCTCTCTTTAGCAAGCCCAGGTAGCTCAGTCGGTAGAGCAGAGGACTGAAAATCCTCGTGTCGACGGTTCGATTCCGCCCCTGGGCACCATGCTAAAGCCAAATAAATAAAAGGTTGTAGAGGTTTTCTTCTACGACCTTTTTTTTGCTTAAAATAAAAGTGTAGTTTAAACGATGTGCTTCCTTCCTCAACATCCTACGCCACGCTTCACCCATCAAAAATAAGCGGTAACACTCAAAACCTATCCCGGCATTGCCGACCAACTCTCAGACAATGCCTCAGCTTGCTGCATACATAAATCAATCGCTTCATTGGCTTTATCCGGCGGATATTTCCATTTTCGTAGTGCGCGCCGCACTAAATTGCGTAGTTTAGCGCGTACACTATCTCTGACCTGCCAATCCACTGTTGTTGATTTTCTAAGCTGTGCGGTGACCTGTTTAGCAAGTTCACGTAAATTATCATCACCCAGTTCTCGTACAGCAGATTCATTTTGAATTAAGGCGCGATAAAAAGCGATTTCATCTACATTTAGCCCCAGTTTTTCCGCTTGTTTTGCATCAGCCTCCATTTCTTTTGCCATCGTGATTAGTTCTTCGATGACTTGGGCGGTTTCTATGGCACGGTTATGGTATTTACGCAGGGTTTCCATGATCCGATCTGAATATTTTTTCTCGGATACCACATCGGTTTTCATTCTGGCCTTCACTTCATCGCGCAGTAGTTTTTCAAGTAACTCGACTGCCAGGTTTTTCTGGGGAAGATTTTTTACATCTTCCAGAAATTCAGCAGATAATAAGCCAATATTGGGTTTATCCAAGCCGACCAACTCAAAGACATCCGCCACACCACCCGCAATAATCGCATTGTCGATAATTTGTTTTAATGCGGTATTTTTATCTTCATCCGTACGTCGTTTTTCAATACTGGTGAACTTACTAATAGCCGCTTTTACGGCTGACAGAAAGGCAATTTCTTTCTTTAATGCTTCGGCATCATCCAGCGTGCCGCATAAGGTATAAGCTTTATTAATCGCCGCCATCACATCCAAAAAGCGTTTTTTACCGTCTTTTAAGCTCAGTATATGATTCATCACCCCCGGTAATAGTTGCAGAGCATGAGTTTGATAATCACTATAATCCAAGCCATGTAACATGCCATGAACAACATCCATTTTTTCCAGCAAAATAGCATACGCTTCTCTGGTATCCAGTGTTGGTGCGCCCTTCCCTTTAGAATCTGTATAGGTTTTTAATGCCTGCTTTAATTCATTGGCAATGCCGATATAATCGACCACCAAACCACCCGGCTTATCTTTAAACACCCGATTAACCCGCGCAATCGCCTGCATCAAGTTATGCCCTTTCATTGGTTTGTCGATATACATGGTATGGCAGTTAGGCGCATCAAAGCCGGTGAGCCACATATCACGCACAATAACCAGTTGTAAGGGATCGTCGGGATCTTTAAAGCGTTTTTCAAACAGTTTTTTGGTTTCTTTATTGTAGATATGTGGCTGTAGCTTTTCTTTATCCGATGCCGAGCCGGTCATCACAATCTTAATCGCGCCTTTTGCTGTATCGGTATCATGCCATTCTGGTTTTAGGGCAATAATAGCGTTATACATATCCACACATATTTCACGGCTCATACAAACAATCATGCCTTTACCGGGCATCGCCTGTGTGCGAGTGATAAAATGCTTCACCAAGTCGTTGGCTACTTGCTCCATTCTGGGTGCGCTGCCGACCAACTTTTCCAAGGTCGCCCATTGTGATTTGGTCTGCTCGCGCGATGCCATATCCTCCTCGTCCTCGCTTAATTCACCTAGGGCATCCTCAACATCATCATTTAACGCTTCAATTTCAGCCTGATTAATATCAAGTTTGGCCAAGCGTGATTCGTAATAGATAGGCACGGTTGCACCATCATCTACCGCATCTTGAATATCATAGATAGAAACATAATCACCAAACACCGCACGCGTATCTTTATCTTCAGCCGAAATCGGCGTGCCGGTAAAACCGATAAACGAGGCATTAGGCAGAGCATCACGCAAATGTTTAGAATAACCAAACGTATATTGCCCAGTTTTGCTATTAAACTTAGCCTTATCACCATAATGGCTACGATGCGCCTCATCACTAATCACCACAATATTCTGCCGTGCGCTTAATACAGGATGACTTAACTCATCAGCAAGTAAGGCAAACTTTTGAACTGTAGTGAAAATAATCCCGCCTGCTTGCCGTGATGCCAATATCTCACGCAGATCATCACGATCTTGTGCTTGTAGCGGTGTTTGTTTTAATGCCTCACTTGCCATGCTAAAGGTATTAAATAACTGACCATCCAAATCATTACGATCTGTGACCACCACAATAGTTGGATTATTCATTGCTGGTTGTGCCAATAGCTTACCGGCATAACACAGCATCGAAATTGACTTGCCCGAACCTTGTGTATGCCACACTACTCCTGCTTTACCAGAACCCGGCACCACATGACTGGCATAATTCGCACGCGACTCTGCCACTCCGCTTTGAGGTTGTGCGGCAATCACCGTTGCCTTGACTGCCTCACGCACGGCATGAAATTGATGATAACCAGCTATCTTTTTAATGGTGTTATCACCCTCTTGCTCAAACAACACAAAATGATGAATATAATCTAATAGCAACTCCGGCTTAAAAAAGCCCTTAACTAAGGTTTCCAAGCGATATTCAAACAAGGGTTTGTCATCTTCACTGCTCAAAGTCCGCCACGGTAAAAAGCGTTCTTTTTTTGCCGTTAATGAACCCACTCGCGCATTTAAACCATCACTAATCACTAAGGCTTCATTAAACACAAACAAATCGGCTATTTCGTCTTTATAGGTTTGTAATTGTTGATAAGCTGACCAAATATCAGCATTGCTATCTGCCGGATTTTTTAGCTCAATCACGGCCAATGGCAAACCATTAATAAATACGATGACATCAGGGCGGCGATTGCCTTTCGTGCCGGTAATAGTAAATTGATTAACCACTAAAAACTGATTATTTTCGACACCGGCAAAATCTATTAATTGCACATAATCCGTTGTGTCTTTGCCTGCTAACTTAAAATCAACTTTCACACCTTGTAATAATAATTGATGCAAGGCTTTATTATTTTTAATTAAACTCAATGTGGCAGGCTTAGCCACTTGCCGCGCCACTTGCTCTAAGACATCGGCTGGGATATGTGGATTAATAACCGTTAAACAACGTAATAAACGATCATGCAAAACAAGCTGCCGATAATCAATGCGTTCAGGCGATACGCCCTCTGGGGCAATATCATAGCCTGACACATAGTCATAACCGATAGATTGAAACCAATCGAGGCAGAGTTGTTCTAATTGGTCTTCAGTGATCATTAACTAATCCTTTAATAAAATAAAATGCTCGACCAAGTGTTGCTTTAATGTCGCCGCTGCCCATTGCCGAGATTGAACGCCACACTGTCCTACTTATTGAACTATCCGTAATTTCCGGATAGTTGACGCTGACTTAATCACACATTGCCAACTTGCACCTAGCGCGCCAGTAAACATCAGGATTAAATGGATCTTAATTTTTTCACCCATTCGGAAAAATGTTTACATTCTCTCTCTATAACAGAAAGCGTTATCTTCTTGGCAATCAATGGCCCATGACGTGTTTTCTTATATTTTGGCGATAAAATACTCAACCTAGCAGAAGGTTTTGTCTCATACCCATCATTAATGTGCTCGGGTGTTGAGGCACTATTGATAATTTCTTGAAGTTCATCTTTTGAAGATACCCATTCAGGTTCCACAGATACCAACGCCTCAATATCAGAAAAAAGTAACCCCTCATATTCATATGGCTGAATATAAGGTATGAAGCGTTTTTTTTCACACCCACAAGTATCAATAACACGGTCATGCAAACTGCTTTCAAGTAAGGCTACTTTTTGATAAACGTCGTTTTTTAACATAGCGTCATCATATGAAGGGAAGCTATTGCTAAGTGCATACAAATCAAACATCGTAGTAACAACAGCATCTCGGTGTTGGTTTAACGTATTTCGAACATTGCGTAAAAAACGATCCAGATTAATAGCACCACCCGCTTGACCTTTCGATGTAGGCATTAAAATTGGCTTAATATAAACAGTATTTGATCGAAGAGATGGCGCTAATACATCCTTTATAAATCGCTCTTCCGTAGCCCCTTCTGCAATAACATAAATTTCCATATTTAAGGTCTACCGCCCAGCACATTTTGTTTCCATAGATCACCTATCGAATAATCTTCCAGCCAATCTTTCAGCTCTTCGGGTACTAACCGTTTAAATGTTGAAGCCTCCTCCTCTTGATCAACAACAATAACATCTTCAGGCATTAATTCATTGATGAGTTCGACTGATTGAGTAGAAATAATTAACTGCTTCTTTTCAGAAACTTGCTTAAAGATATCAGCCAAAATTGTAATCGCATAAGGATGTAATCCCAATTCAGGTTCATCAATTAAGATAGTGTCAGACAACAATTTCGTAGGCTGAAGCAACAAGGTTGCTAAGCATATAAAACGCAAAGAACCATCTGATAGCATATGCGCTTTAAAGGGTGTGTCTGGTTTTCCTTTTTGATGCCACTCCAATTCAATAGTTGATTGATCACGATGAATAAAATCACCGAAAAAAGGAAGTACTAAGCGGATTGTTTCAACAATTCTCAAGTATTCATGAGAATAATCTTCTTTTAATAATTGCAAATAAGCAGCCAAATTAGCTGCATCACTCTTTAGCCTAAGATTATCGCTTCTCTCGTGTTTTTGCTTAACCTTTGCTGTTTCACTTGTATCATGAAAATGATAAACGCGCCAATTACTCACCGATTCCCTAACATAAGGAGAATATTGATCTTTAGCCTCTTTTAATTTTGACTCTTCGTGACCCGTGCCCAAGTTAACACTCGGTTGAGAATCAAAAAGCATACCCGCAAACCAGCTCACCTCCCGCTCAAAAATAAGACGATTATCATTAGTCGGTATTAAATCAAATTTATAGCCATTATTATCAAAGTAAAATTCAGCATGAAATCTATCTGTAGTTGAACGGCCAAAATGCAAAATAGCATCAGGCCCACCCTGCACCTGAACATAAGTAGCAAGATTCTGTTCGTACATTTCATTCAGCATACGAAACAGACCAATAAAATTACTTTTACCCGCACCATTGGCACCGATAAGCACATTCAAGTTTCTTAACTCAAAACTCTTCAACTCTTTTATTGATTTATAACCGGATACCGTCAGTGATTTTACTTTTGACATTACCCTGCTCCATTTATATTAATAATCATTTTCAAATTATATCTAATATTACTCATACCGTCGCACTTAGTTCACCGGATAGGAGTTTAGGGAGTAAGGTGTCTCTGATCTGCACCAAATTTTTCTGCTGCTGTTCAAACTTAGCTATTTGTTTGTTTATTGGCTCTACAATAGTATCAAATATTTTCCCTAATTCTAGCTTTGGCTTTGCAAAACAAATTTCTTCAATAACCTGTTTCCTTAATTCAGTTTGTCCAGTACTACCAGCACCACTAGCTTCTATAAATGTTTCTTTATTTAGCAGTAACCCCGCTAAAAATGTTTTACTAATCTCCATTGTATTAGCACGAACCACTGTTACATGGCTATCAAAAACCATTACCTCTGGAAGATACCTAACTGGTGCAAGCCTACCAAGTGTGCCTACCCCCGTAGAATTTACCAGCACATCACCAACTTCAATAAGCCTACCTTCAACCTTGCGCTTTAATGAGTCATTTAACCTTGTTAATTCAAAATTTATAGAATGATTCCGGATACATTTTTGGTTAATAACCCTAATACCACCTTCTTCAGTATACTTAGGTGAAATTCCTCTACGAAGCTCAACTACACAAGCTTTCAACTCTGCAACCTCCCACCCCGCCGGTATTTCCCCTAATTCTGATTCAACTAAAGTATCGGGGAATAGTTCGGCGGTGGTGCGGAGTTGTTGCAGGGTGTCTGCGGGTAAGTTATTTAATTCTGCTTCGGTTTTGCCACTGATCGCTGCCATTGCTGCGCGGTTCATCGCTTCTTGTAGGCTGGTGGTGTGCTGGTGTTGCTTGTCGCTCGGCTCGGCATAATCACTAGGGGAGCTTGCTTTAATACTTTGCTGTGCAGCCTGCCAGTGTTTTTTGGCTTTAATTTTAGCGCGGGTGGGTTCAAAATCCACAAACCAGCTTTTAAAGATGGCTTGAGCGATTTGTTCTAGGGTTTGGTTGGTTTGGCGGTTTAGTTGGATTTTGTTATCTAAACTTCTTAAAACTCTCGATATCTCTCGTTGCTTTTCTATTGGGGGAGTTTTAATTTCTGCTTTCCGAAAATCATTTAAAACAATCCTTGGTATTGCAGCACCAGAAATAAAATTACTTTTCAAATAATCAATTACGCCCTTTGAACAAAAGTAATACTTTAGAAAATCCGAGTCTAATTTTTCTTTATTAGGACGAAGAATTGCAACTGATGAAAGCATAACAGCATCTAAGGGCTTATCAATCGTACACACTGTATCCAGCGCACTGTTTCCATCTTTCGCAATTAGAACGTCACCAACTTTTGGCTGACAACCTTGTTTTACAAGTTTTTCAAAATCCTCTTTCGAAATTAGCCGTGCCTCGCTCAAATTAACACCAAACCTTGTTAAATCTTTAACTGACGCCATTGACTTGCCATCTTCAACTGATTTCGGACTACTATGTGCTCCATCTGTGATTCTTTCACAAACTTCACCAAGTGTTAGAGTTGGCCAATCAACACTCATAACCCAACCCCGCCAAGTTCTTTTTAATCTCTGCTTCTAAAGCATCACTTTGTTCAAATTGTTCTTTTAACTGCCCTGTTAGTCGCGCCATTTTATCGGCAAAGGGTTCGCCATCGTCTTTTTCTGCCACTGCGCCGACATAACGACCCGGGGTTAAAACATAGTCGTGTTTTTGGATGTCGGCTAGGGTGGCTGATTTGCAGAAGCCTGCTATGTCTTGGTAAGAGATTGCCGCGTCGCTGTCGCTTCTCGCAATGACAGCTTTGTCTGTTTGCCAATTATGGAATGTTTCGCTGATTTTGTTTAGGTCTTCTTGGGTGAAGTCGCGTAATACGCGGTCTTTCATATAGCCTAGGTGTCGCGCATCAATAAATAATATTTCACCGCTACGGTCGCGTAGCTGTCTGCCGCTGGCGGCGGTTCGGGCGGTTTTATTTTCCGTTAAAAACCAGATACACGCGGGGATTTGGGTATTGGTAAACAGTTGCCCGGGCAAGGCAACCATACATTCTATTAAATCATTATCTATTAAGGCTTGGCGTATATTGCCTTCACCGCTGGTATTGGAACTCATCGAGCCATTGGCTAATAATAAGCCCATGCTGCCATTAGGCGCTAAGTGCCAGAGCATATGTTGTAACCAGGCAAAGTTAGCATTGCCGCTGGGTGGTTTGCCATAGATCCAGCGCGGATCATTGTCATCTACGCTAGTGTCCCACTCTTTCATATTAAACGGTGGGTTTGCCATCACAAAATCAGCGCGTAAATCGGGGTGTTGGTCGTGAGTGTAGCTGCTGGCGGGTTCTTTGCCAAAGTTAAAATCAATACCGCGAATCACCATATTCATGGCGGCGAGTTGCCAGGTGGTGTGGTTGTATTCTTGCCCATAGATGGAGACATCACCGATACGGCCTTGATGTTCTCTGATAAAGTGTTCCGATTGCACAAAGAATCCACCACTGCCCATTGCGGGATCGTACACTCTGCCTTTGAAGGGTTCGAGCATTTGCACAATCAAGCTAACAATGGATTTAGGCGTGTAAAACTGACCGCCTTTTTTGCCTTCGGCTAAGGCAAATTGACCGAGAAAATATTCATACACATGACCGAGGATATCTTTACTACTCAAGGTGTTATGCACAAAGGGAACGGTGGCGATTAAATCAATTAATTCGCCTAATTTGGCTTGGTCGATTTGTAATTGGGTGTAGCGTTTATTAAGCACACCTTTTAGTTTAGGGTTGTCTTGTTCGATCACGTCTAAGGCATTATCAATCAATTGACCGACTGAGCTAATGCGTGTGTATTGGCGTTTTACGGTTTCATCACTAGGGGCTTGGGTGACGACCTCACCTTGTTTGTTAAGCCAAATAACGCTATTGATAACGACTTTATTTTGATTTTGCAGAAATTCCCAACGTGATGGTAGCGGCACCCAAAATACATTAGCTTCGGTGTAATAATCGCGTTGTTCTAATTCTGTGTTGATTTCTGTTTGATATTCATCACCTTCTGCCCCGCCATCAAAGTCTTCTGGGTCGAGGTAATATTCATGTTCAGGGTCGTTAAATTGTGCAATCAGTTCTTTGCGGCGCAAATCAAATGAGTCGGATACATATTTAAGAAACACCAAGCCTAAGACAACATGTTTGTATTGCGAGGCATCTAATGAGGGTAGTAATTTATTGGCGCTGGTCCAGAGTTTTTTTTCGAGTTGGTTAAGAAATTGTTGTTCAGTTTGGTCCATTATTTATATTCCATTAGGTGATTGGCATTTGCTAGGTCACTGTCATTAAGTTAAGAGCAATAGAATATGGGGCGCAGTGCTTTAGCCTGCTATTTTCAGCTATGAAAGCAGGCTAAAGCACTGCGCCCCAATGAGCTAATTCCTTAACTTAATGGCAGTGATTTGCTAGGTAGAACCTATTGACGTAGGTACTCGCGTATATCTTATCAACTGCATCTTTACTTTTCCGCAAAAAAAGCCTCAACATCTTTAATATCTCGTGTTCTACGCATCGCAGGGACGCTGTTTAAAAACATATGCCCATAGGATTTTTTTAATAAACGCGGGTCACAGAGCAATAACACGCCGCGATCATTGACATCACGAATTAAACGCCCTATTCCCTGCCTTAACGCGATGACGGCAGTAGGCAGTTGATATTCAAAAAAAGGTTTACGACCTTGCTTTTCCATTGCTTCCATACGCGCTTTTAACACTGGACCCCCTGGCGAGGCAAAGGGTAATTTATCAATAATAACGGTCGATAAAGCTTCCCCCCGCACATCAATACCTTCCCAAAAACTGGATGTGCCTAATAATACGGCATTGCCTAATTGTTTAAATTCATCCAATAAAATCGCTTTCGGTTTATCCCCTTGAATTAATAAAGGGTATTTAATTTGCTTGTCTAAGAGCTTAGCGGCGGCTTGCAAAGCGCGGTGGCTGGTAAATAAGAAAAAAGTGCGGCCTTGACTGGCGTTAATAACGGGAATGGCTACTTTGACAATTTCTTCTACAAATTCTGGGGAATTGGGTAGCGGCAATCCTTTGGGGTGATAAAACAGGGATTGATTAGGGAAGTCAAAGGGGCTTTCCCAGCTATAACTTTTAGCATTATTAATGCCTAAGTTACGCGAAAAGTGGTCAAATTTATGATCTACGCTTAGGGTTGCCGAAGTAAATACCCATGAAGCACTGTGCTGTGCCATAAAACTATGGAACTCAGCGGCTATATCTAATGGCGTTAAACTCAGGGTAAAGGACTTTCTATGGGTTTCATACCAACGTACCCACTTACCGCTTTTGTCATGCAAGATATTGTTAAACTGTTCTTCTAGTTCTTCAGCACGTTTAAAGCAAGTCTCTAGCCCCTTACTGCGCACCGAGGCAATTTCTAATTGATCAGCTAAAGCTTCTAAATGCTCTTGTAAGCGCACTAAGCCCTCTGTAATTTTAGGATTATTTTCAATATCTTTCCAATCACCTCGGGTCATATCCATGCCAAAAGCAAGACGCATGTCTTTGACTTCGTGTTCTAAATTTTCACTGGCAACACGTAAATCTGGCATATCTTTCGCATCTTGAAAGTACTCCATTAAAGCGTCTTGAGCTAAATCCCCGAGTTGCTTTGATCCTAAGGTCATCCCCAAGAAGTTGGAGGCGGTATCCGCTAATTGATGCGCCTCATCAATAATAACGACTTCGGCATTAGGTAATAATTCACCAAAACCGATTTCTCTAATCGACCAGTCGGCACAGAGCAAATGATGATTGACGACAATCAAATGTGCCTCTTGTGCTTTCTTGCGTGCTTTCATTAAAAAACAGTCTGCATATTCAGGACATTCTTGGCCTATACAATTTTCACGCGTTGAAGTCGCTTGCCCCCAGATAGGATTAGATTCCATAACATCCGGCATATCGGCTATATCGCCCGTACGCGTACTTTTAGACCATTTTTTAATTTTACCTAGGTCAGCCGCCTCTTGCTGGCTAATGCCTAAATTAGAATGGACAGCAAGCTCTAAACGATAAGTACATAGGTAGTTAGCGCGGCCTTTTAATAGGGCGGCAGAAAATGGCACTGTCATTGCTTGGCGAATTAATGGTACGTCTTTGTTAAAGAGTTGATCTTGCAGGTTTTTGGTGCCGGTGGAAACAATGACTTTTTTACCGGATAAAATAGCCGGAACAAGATAAGCAAAGGTTTTTCCTGTGCCTGTGCCCGCTTCGACAATAACATGTTCTTTATCTGCAATACCTTGCGCGACTGCTTCTGCCATTTCTACTTGTGCTGCTCGTGGCGAATAGTTTGGAATCACTTTTGCTAGTGCTCCATCTGCAGAAAAAAATGCTTGTACTTGTTTTTGACTATCCATTAATTTTTAACCCAGCTTTCGAATTTAAATTTTCAAGCAATTGAAATATATGCAAAAACACACATTATGACATTAATTAGCCTATTTTGGCATGGTTTTTAATCCTTATGCTTCAATTTGTTACGGAGAATACCTAGTTTGCTCTCTATTTTCGAAGGCTGGATTAATAATCCAGTTTGTTGTAATCGCTCAGCTAACTCAGCATTTTCAGTCGCAAAACGCAATATATCGCTCGCTGTTAACCGTAAACAAGTGACATAAGTTATTGCCACAACGGTTGCCGACCTTTTACTATTAGCTCTTAATGCCCGGATACCAATCAGCGCGCCCTCGCCTCGCTCAGCAACTTGCTCATTCTCACCGGCAGCATTAGCTATCAGTACTCGCACGCGGCCACTTAAAATAATATATAAGGAGTCGCCAACATCACCTTGGTAAATAATAGTGTCTTCAGGCAAGAAATTGGCATAATGCGCCTCATTTGCTAACTGCTTTAAAAAATCTGACGGTAAATTTGCAAATAAAGGCACTTGGTTAATCCAAGCATCTCGTTTTGCTAGCGGAAGTGACACTTTAAATGAAGCAAGTTGCTCTAGTGAGTTCGTCAGTTTTTTAGTAATCAGTCGCAGTACTTTAGCACTAACCATACCTTGTTCATGACTTTTCTGCACTAATTGTAAAGAGTAACGCAAAGCCACTTTCTGAAATAGAAAGGATTCATATTGCTGATAAAATACGGGGTAATTTTTGCTAAAATAATGCAAACGATTTTGCCGATGCTTTAAGCGTTTCTGATAGATCAGCTCTAAGGGACGTAATAATTCTTTATCTATTTGCTTATCTAATGCTTGATCAATCATTTTATGGATCGCTTGTAGACCCTTATGCGCCATTAATATACCGGCAATATCATGCAAAATTTTATTAGCAAAACGGCGCGTCTGATACCGAGCTAACAATCCTTGAGCCCAGTTTTTTTCTCCTAGGCGATGCATAACCCTACGCTCAAAATCTAATAACGGACTAGGCTGTAACCAGCCTTCTCCCATCGATTTCATATAGTCAATACTGTGTTGCTGGTCAACTCGTAATATCTCTTTAAAAGTCACCAAAGTAGTGTAGTTGACGACTCCTATATCATAAAGATATTCAATTTCTTCCATTTCCGCACGTAAAGCTTGCAAATGCACTTGTTTAAGCAGCTGCTCATCAGTCAAAACAATCTGCCCAGAATCTAAAGTTTGATGTAGTTTATATTCAACAGAGGATTCCATAGCACTATCCAATAGATGCAGATTGGTAAAGCTATGCAGCACTTTATCTACAGACTGTGTGACTTGTTGCATACTTTGTTTTAATTCTGCCTGTTCTGTTTTACTTAATTCATCCATGTGCAAAAAATGCATTAACCAACGAATGGTCGTAGCATTTAGCACTAAAGAGACTAAGACGACACCTAAGGTTAAAATCACTAATAACTGTTTTTCAAGAATTGACTCTGGGATCGCCATGACAATAGCAATCGCCAGCCCCCCCTTCAAACCACCCCACCACATAATATGCCGCTCAGCCCATGTAATATTAGGTAATGAAAAGCTATGAGTGGTCGCTGGGATTAATAAATAAACACTGACGGCACGTGCCACCGACACCGCAATAGTCGCCCATAAAATAGGCTGCCAAAAATGCATCAACTGTACTAAATCAACTGACATCCCAATCATGACAAATAATAGCGAATTAAAAATTAAAACGAGAAATTCCCATGTGGTATGAATGGTATCAATACTGATTTTTGATAAACGACTTAAACCCGCTAGATTAAAGGTGATCGCAGCAGATAAAACAGACATAACGCCTGATACATGCAGTTCATATTCCGCAAAAATAAAGCTTAAATAAGCGAGGACTAAAGATAAAATGACAGGAATACTTTGATTGCCATGATATAAACATACTAACAACTCGCTCATAACCAATGCTATACATACACCAACCAGCACACCACCGAAAAACACTTTAAAAAATTGCCCAGCAGCCTGCAAACCGTCTAAATAAGAAAAACTATTTTGCTCTAATATTGCCAGCAAAATACTGAATAATACGATAGCGGTTGCATCATTCATTAAAGATTCGCCTTCAACTAAGATAGTTAAACGTTTAGTAACACCTAACTCTTTAAATAAAGCGACAACAGCGACTGGATCGGTAGCGGAAATCAAGCTACCGAATAATAATGCGACAAGTAATGGCAATCCTAAAGACCACCAGATACCAACACCAACGAGAACGACTGATACCAACATACCAATAATGGCTAAAACCAGTACGGGTATCAAGTTTTTTAATAAAGCGCGCGCATCTAAAGACAAGGCCGTCTCAAAAACTAAAGCGGGTAAAAATACGAATAGCACCAAGTCAGGTGTTAAATGAAACTCCCTAAAATCCAATAAGTCTATAATATTACTATCTGCACCAAGAAAATTTACCGCCAAACCTAATAGCACTAATAAAACTGTATAAGGAATCGGTAAATGGCGGCAAATACTAGCCGCAATCATGGCTAAAAGTAACAAGCCCGAAGTAATCAGTAAAATGTCAGCTAAAGGCATTAACTAGTCCCACCCATGAATGTCATAAAATCGTCATATTTCATACTTACTTGAATAAATAACCATACAGATAAAGTAGGGTACTACCAACTACTTACAATACATTCCTACTCTTTAACCCTACTAATTCTAAACTAGAGTCTACGGTAAAAGTTGACTTTTATGTCAAAATCATTAAATTTACTAAGTTGGAGTGCTTGAAATATCCCGTAGCTCGGGGTTAAAAAAAACAAAACACTCCAATATAAAAAAGCTTAAAACTAATATTAGTCTTAATATAAACAACAAACACGGGTCTATTAACAAAATAGATTTTTCGGAGGAATTATATGAAGAAGCAAATTAAGAGCTTACTACTTGCATCATCGGTAGCAGCTTTACTTGCAGCACCCACTATTGCATCTGCTAATAGCGGCGTTGAAAAATTAACTAAAAACCCTGCTAACTGGGCAACGGCTTTAGGTGACTATGCAGCTACTCGTTATAGTAAACTAAACCAGATCAATGCTAAAAACGTTAAAAATCTGCAACCTGCATGGTCTTTTTCTACTGGTGTTTTACGTGGCCACGAAGGTGGACCATTAGTTGTTGGTGATGTTATCTACATTCACACACCCTTCCCTAACACTGTCTACGCAATCGACCAAGCAACACAGTCTGTCATCTGGGAGTTCACTCCTTCTATGGATGCTGACGTTACCATTCCTGTTATGTGTTGTGATACTGTAAACCGTGGTTTAGCATACGGCGATGGTAAAATCTTCCTACAACAATCTGATACTGTTTTAACGGCACTTGATGCTAAAACAGGAAAACGTATTTGGAGTGTGCAAAACGGTGATCCTAAATTAGGTATGACTAACACTCAAGCACCTTTAGTTGTTAAAGACAAAGTCTTAACAGGTATTGCGGGTGGTGAGTTTGGTGTACGTGGTTTCTTAGCTGCTTATGACATGAAAACAGGTCAGCTTGCATGGAAAGGTTATAGCATGGGGCCAGATGGTGACACGCTAATCAATCCTGGTAAGTCAACAACGTGGGAAAATGGCAAGGTTACTAAACTTGGCAAAAACTCAGGTACGAGTACTTGGGAAGGCGACCAATGGAAAATTGGTGGCGGTACAACTTGGGGCTGGTACTCTTATGACCCTGAACTAAACCTAGTGTATTACGGGTCTGGTAACCCTTCTACTTGGAATCCTGTACAACGTCCTGGTGACAACAAATGGTCTATGTCTTTATGGGCACGTGATGCTGACACAGGTGAAGTTAAATGGGTTTACCAAATGACACCACATGATGAGTGGGACTTTGATGGTATTAACGAAGTCGCTCTAGTTGATCAAAAAATTAATGGCAAAATGCGCAAAACGGCAGTGCATTTTGACCGTAATGGCTTTGGTTACACGTTAGACCGTGTTACTGGCGAGTTGTTAGTTGCTGAAAAATTCGATAAATCAGTTAACTGGGCAACGCATATTGATATGAAGTCAGGTCGCCCTGTTTTAGATCTTAGATACAGCACAGAAGCAAATGGTGAAGATGAAAACACAGTAGGTGCTTGTCCTGCTGCACTAGGTGCTAAAAACCAGCAGCCTGTCTCTTATTCTCCTCAAACAGGCTTATTCTATATATCAGGTAACCACCTATGTATGGAGTACGAACCCTTTGAAGTTTCATACACTGCAGGTCAGCCGTATGTTGGTGCTACTCTAAGCATGATGCCAGCGGGTAAAGACGTACTAACGGGTAAGCCTGATGGCTCTACTAACTTAGGTCAGTTTACTGCTTGGGACGCAACAACGGGTAAAATCGCTTGGTCTAACAAAGAAACTTTCTCTGTTTGGTCTGGCTCTCTTGCAACAGCTGGTGGTGTAGTATTCTACGGTACACTTGAAGGCTACTTAAAAGCAGTTGATGCTAAAACGGGTAAAGAGTTATATAAATTTAAAACTCCTTCTGGCATCATCGGTAACGTCAACACTTGGTCTTACAAAGGTAAGCAGTATGTTGGTGTACTTTCTGGCATCGGCGGATGGGCTGGTATCGGTATCGCAGCGGGACTTGATTCTGGTGAAGAAGATTCAAATTCTGAAGGTTTAGGTGCGGTAGGTGCATACAGAAGCTTGAGTTCTTTCACTAAATTAGGTGGCGTATTTACTGTATTCGCATTACCTAGTAAATAAATCGATCTAGTTTTTTAGATTGACTTAGAAAAAGCCTCGGCCTTATTATTGGGTCGGGGCTTTTTTGTTTTTACCGTTTCACAAAACGACCGTTTTCTTAAGGACAATAAAATGTCATTTGCAAAAAAAACACAAACACTACTCTCGGTATTAGCGTTTAGCAGTCTTGCCGCATGCCAAACCGCTGAAAAAGCTAATACACTTGAGCAGCCTGCGGCTACTGAAATTTCTAAAGATGCCGAAGCAGCTAAAATCATAAAAAAACCAAGCACAACTAACAAGAACCCTAGGGATGAAAAAAAGTTCAGAGTCTGTGCCGATCCATTAAACCCACCCTACTCTAGCAAAAAACTGGATGGCTTTGAAAATAAAATAGCCTCGCTGTTTGCCAAACAACTAGGGCAAGAAGTTGAATATTACTGGTTCCCTCAGCGTATTGGTTTTGTACGCAACACTCTGAAATCAACAATTGGGGATACGCAAAAATTCAAGTGTGATGTTATTATGGGCGTGCCTTCTGGTTTTGACTTTACCGCAACAACAAAGCCTTATTATCGTTCAAGCTATGTTTTGCTCATTGCCAAAGGACGTGGCTGGGATAATATTACCATTCCCGAGCAGCTTAGATCACTCCCCTTAGACAAACAAGCCAGTTTAAAAATCGCTATGTTTGATCGTGGACCTGGAACTGCATGGTTACAAAAAAGTGGTTTATTAGAGCAAGGTGTTCCTTATCAAACCATGACCGGTGATAGTGATAATAATACCGCGATGATGATAGATAAAGAACTACAAGCGGGCAATATAGATATGGTTATTTTATGGGGACCGATGGCAGGGTATTTAATGACACAACACCCAGATGCCTACAAATTAGTCCCTATGAAATCATCGCTGAACATGAAATTTGATTATTCGATGTCTATGGGTGTGCGCTACCCTGACAAACAACGAAAAGCTTTATTGAATGATTTAATTACTAAAAATCAGCAAGCAATCAATAAAATACTTGAGAGTTATCATGTGCCTTTACTTCCTATTCCAGAGAAGAAAAAGCACATTTAATTTTAATAACGAATGTAAGGTATCTTCAGTTTATACACTTTAAGTGGGAGCGGCTTTAGCCGCGATAGTTCATGCTACTATCGCAGCTAAAGCCGCTCCCACAGTATATTGTCTTCTTAGGAAGATAATAACTTACTAAATACCTTTTATATCGCTATTTTCTTTAGTTTCTGATCTAATTGCCGAAGTTCATTATAAAATTCTCCGCGAATTAGTTGATATATTTCGGCAATCTTTTCTGGCACATAATCATGCACAATACGATTTCGAATATCGCGCATTTCTAGCCATATATCAATATTAGAAATAAGTGCTAACTTTTCCATTCGATGCAAGCCATCTCTTAAAGTCTGGCTCTGCTCGGCTTGCAGATAATACTCGTAGCTTCGAAAAAACTTAATCGCCACTTCAACAGTGCGAATAAAGCGGTCACTTAAAGCATCATAAGGCTCAAGCTCATCTGCCGTATAAATTTTTTTAATGTCATAAGCCCCCGTTTTCTCTACACTAGCATTCAATAAATAAAATGCTTTTTGCAGTTTTTCTTGCGCAAAAAGTAATTGCTGAACATTCGTCTTCTTCATAAGTTGCTCAACGGAACTTTATCGATTGAGTCAACAAATAACGCCTGCTCTTCACTCATAGATAACGGGTTTATTACGAGAATATCAATTTTTTCTTCACAATTTTTAAAAAATTCGCGTGTCATTTTCCGGGATAATTCAAAACTGGGTTGCTGAGAAAACACCAACAGGTCAATATCTCCGCCGCGCTTGGCATCGTCAACCCGTGAGCCAAATAAAAAAGCCTTATCACCTGCATCTAGTTTTTGTAAAGCAGCAGATAAGGCTAGTTTTTGAATTTTATCGAGCCTCATAAGTAACTTTTCATTAATTAATTTTCGTAAACCCGCCTGTTTCTCCCTTTGTCCATACCTCTTGAGTAACAATATTAACAATCGAGTTGGCATCTGTTGCAAAACAATCATTAACCTGAGTACTCACTGAAGAGCTTTGAAGATGGGTTGTAACGGGGCCTGATAAAGGAATACCAGAGCCACTCAATGTATCTGTAATATCCAGGCAAATATCTGTATTAACGGTATAGTTAAGAAATTCAGTGGGGGCATGCATAATACATGTTTTATTATTGGCCATCTGCTGTTTCAGCATATTATCAACCCCAGGAAATGAAATACCTTCTAATTTAAAATTATTTATATTTGTTGCCGTTAAAACATGAATATTGGTTTCAACAGGTACACCACTCGCATCCGTTTCAGGATTTACATCACAAAAATTCGAGCTATCAGGCACCTTCACACATTGACCATTGGTTGTTATATTTACCGTATTCCCACTATAAGTGTAAACAAGGCCATCGGGTATAGAGCTTGTATTACAAATAGCAGATTTCGATTCTCCTGCCCCTGACAATTGACTATTTAACAATATTAAAACAGCATCCACCTTATCAACATATAAAGGAGAATTACCAAAAGCGCCTCCTAAAAGATAAACACCCGAGTCATCTTGATTAATACCTAAATAAGTGGCTGTTGCTGGATAAAAACGATACCGCCAAGGCGGTGATACTTGAGTTGGTTCATTTGAAGGGAAAAATGTTGCATACACTTTCTGTGCATTATCCATAAGCAATTCACTGTCACTAACAAGGTCAGCTTGTGCTGTTTGCATAGAAAATAATAAGGCTATCGCTAGGGGCGTATAAGCTAATTTCATGGTATATCTCCGATATATAATAAAGCACATTTAGAGGCTTTATTGATTAATACTTAGGAAGGATTGGCTAGCTTTATGACTGTTTTTGCAGCGATTAACTAAACTCTCTCACTCCTTATACTAAAAAATAGATGCGTTTTCAAGGTATCTATTGATACTGATATAAGTTATCAGCGTCCCTCATTTCCCAATTGATACATTTGTTAATTTTCAAAAAAAACATGAGCAAGCGACTCGTGCTATCAAATAATGACAAGTTACACTAACTTAGCCCAAACATCATAATCATCCGCTTCTTCAATTTCTACTATGACTATATCACCCACCTTCAGCTGAGTTGCGCCATCAATAAAAACCTGGCCATCAATTTCCGGTGCATCAGCCATACTTCTAGCAACCGCACCTTCATCAACGACCTCATCAATTAATACTTTTTCAATTCGACCCACTCGTCTTTGCAATCGTGCTGAGCTAATTTCTGCTTGGTGCGCCATAAAACGCGCTAAGCGCTCCTGTTTTACTTCTTCAGGCACTGAATCAGGAAGATCATTTGCTACTGCTCCCTTAACGGGTGAATAAGCAAAAGCACCCACTCTATCCAATTGAGCTTCCGTTAAGAAATCCAATAATTCTTGAAATTCTGCTTCAGTTTCTCCCGGAAAACCGACAATAAAAGTACTACGTAAAATAATATCTGGACACACGTCACGCCATGCTTTGATGCGTTCTAAATTATTTTGTGTTGCAGCCGGGCGCTTCATTAATTTCAAAATACGCGCATTGGCATGCTGAAAAGGAATATCCAGATAAGGTAATATTTTTCCTGCCGCCATTAATGGAATAACTTCATCAACATGAGGGTATGGGTAAACATAATGCATACGCACCCAAACACCTAACTCACCTAGTGCCTCAGCTAAATCATAAAAGCGCGTACGCACTTCTTTGCCCTGCCAATCATAAGCTTGGTATTTTAAATCTAAGCCATAAGCACTGGTATCTTGCGAAACAACTAATAATTCTTTAACACCTGAATCCGCTAAACGTTTGGCTTCCCACATTACTTCGTGCACTGGACGACTCACTAAGTCGCCACGCATAGACGGAATAATACAAAAGGTACAGCGGTGATTACAGCCTTCAGATATTTTTAAATAAGCATAGTGCTTAGGGGTTAATTTTATGCCTTGTGGCGGCACTAAACTGGTATAAGGGTCATGTAGTGGCGGCAAATGCTTATGCACCGCACTAACAACCTCTTCTAAAGCATGCGCACCTGTAATTTCTAATACTTGAGGGTGACGTGCTAAAATTTCATCTGCACGCGCACCTAAGCACCCAGTGACAATCACTTTACCATTCTTAGCGAGAGCCTCACCAATACTATCTAATGACTCCTCAACCGCTGAATCAATAAAACCGCAAGTATTAACCACGACCATATCCGCACCGTCATAATCAGGTGCCACTTCATAACCTTCAGAGCGTAATTTAGTCAAAATACGTTCACTATCAACTAATGCTTTTGGGCAGCCTAAGCTAATAAATCCTATTTTTGGAGTTTTCATAATGTTTTTTTGTAATACTATATGTAAATTTTGGCTATTATTTTAAGATGGGACACTCTGTCATTTCAGTGAGTTAGCTCATTGGGGCGCAGTGCTTTAGCCTGCTATTTTCCGCTATTGAAAGCAGGCTAAAGCACTGCGCCCCGTATTTTGTGTTGCCTTAAAATGTACTGCCAACCAAATACTATCTTTATCAGGGTGTGTCCAATCAACACGATGTTTGCAATGCGCAGGAATCAATAAATAATCGCCTGCTTGTAGTTTTTTAAATGCCTGTGGCTCAGAAAATTCTAATACTGCTTCACCTTGCAATAAAATAACCCACTCATCACTGGCTTGATCGTACCACTCATCTTTTGCGCTGGTCTGCCCTCGAGAAATAATCCTTTCTATCTGCACTTGTTCATTTTGCAATAAACAAGTAAATAACTCCTTAGGCAATTGAGCGGGAATATCTGCTAATATATTTTTTATCTTTACGGCTGTCATATCATGTATTGTTTAATACTATATTGGGTTTGACCAGCACATTACCCCCCTAAAAAGAACGATGCTAACAGCCACCTATCTATGATTATTTTAAAACCCTCTCTACTTACATTGCTTATCTTATTCAGCGCAGTACATAATTTAAAAGCCGAAGAGAGCGTATCGGCATGGGATTTGGTCAAAAATGAAAAAGGGATTAAAGTTTATACGCGCACTCTAGCGCATTCAGATTACAAAGAATTTAAGGGCATCATGACCTTAGAGACCAAGCTAGACACACTATTAAAATTTATTAATAATGCTGAACATTGCCCAGCTTGGCAATATAAATGCTTAAAAATGCTGATACTCAGCAATGGATACCTTTATAAACTCAGTGATTTACCCTGGCCGTTAAGTGATCGCTATACCGTTATGCGCTCTCAAGGGCACTTTGACCAAAAACACAACAGTTATACATTAAGTTTAAAAAATATTCCTCGCAATCAATTACCACAACATATTTTGCAACAATTACCAGCCGAACTAGACACTATTCAAATGCGTAGCTCTGATGGCTATTGGCATTTTCAGCTTAGCCATACAGCAGCAATCCGCATCACCCATCAAATGCATGGTGACCCAGCTGGATCACTACCTGCGAACTTAGCAAATCTAGGTGTAACGAATGCGGCTTATATAACATTGAGTAAATTAAGGGAACAAATTTTAGCGCAATAAATAACGATTAAGACCTAACTGTGTTGTTACATTCTATAGTAAAGTTTTTCTGACCATAAACCTTGTGACTCGAAAGACTCCTTCAAAATGACAAGCTAATAACCCCTAGTCATTGCACGCTTAAAACAGGTGGACTGAAGTCCACCCTACACTTCTTGAGCATGTAATGTTAAATCATTTTTATTGACTGAAATGGTAAATTGTCCCTGCAAAAGTCCCTGCAACTCTTTACCGACCATGCTATAACGCCAGCCATGCAGCAATAAACTGCCTGGCTCATCAAATAACAATGCTTCTAGGTCTTTGCGCGTAGCTAAAATAATAGGATTTAAAGCATTTTCTTCCGCTCGTAAGCGCACAACGGCACTTAAAACATCTAACACAGCTTCTTGCTTAACTGTTTTTTTAACACTATTTTCTTTCGCCTTTAACTTCAACCCCGGCTTACCTTGTGCCGCTTTAATTAAAGCACAGACCTGTTGACCAGAGCGCCTAACAAAACCATCGTTAATACTGCGTATTTCCGACAATTCTTTAATGTTAACTGGCTGTAATTTAGCCATATCCAAGATCAGCTCATCACGCAAGATCCAATTTTTAGGGCGATCATCTTTTTTAGCTACTTTCTCACGCCATTCCGCTAAAGCTTGAACAATAACGAGTTGCTTTCCCGTTAATTTATTTTTACCACGAATTTTCAGCCAAGCATTTGCTGGCGGTATATCGTATAAGTCAGGATTCATTAACTGCTCAAAATCTTCTTTTAGCCAGTTTTCTCGGCCTAGTTTTTGTAGCTGTTCCTCCATCATTTGATAAATCTTAGCCAAATAAATCACATCATCTGCCGCGTACTTCATCTGATCAGCAGATAAAGGTCGCTGACTCCAATCAGTACGCGTATGAATTTTGCTTAAGTTAATATTTAAAAAGCCCGAAACTAACATCGCATAACCTGGGTTTTCTTGAAGCCCCAACAAGGGAGCGACCAGCTGAGTATCGTAAACAGGTGCAGGTAATTTCCCAGTAAGCTGGTAAAAAATCTCTACATCTTGGCGACAAGAGTGTAAAACTTTAATAATATTTGGGTTATTAATAATTTCAAATAACTCACTCATCTGCCCTTCTAAAGCAATAGGATCAACACAGGCCACCCATTCTAGTGTCGCTATTTGTAATAAACAAAACTTTGGATAATAGGTTTTTTCACGCAAAAACTCAGTGTCAATAGCAAGCCATGGCTCATGCTGCATTTTTTGGCAAAGGATGTCTAGCTCTGTGACCGAATCTACAAACTGAATTTCACTCATACATTTTATTTATAATGATAATTAAAGAAGGTTAAACCTTATCTTGTCCCGAAGTCGGGGTTCTTTTATGCGCAGCAAGATAGTGCCTGCGCGTACCGCGTCGGTAATTTCTTTCTGCTTGGAATTTTTTACCAGCACCACTTAAACGTTTAATATCTAATGCTTGGCCATTTATCTCCAACCCCTTAAAGACCTGTAAGATATCTACGGGCATGCCTGGCGGCAAACTTAAAACTGTATAATTATCAAAAATATCAACATAGCCAATTTTTTTTCGCTCTACGCCAGCTTCTTCAACGATAAGGTCTTTTATAAGATTGACATTAACGTGGTGAACACACCCAGCCTCAATACGATAACGGACCATTTGCGCATTAAGTAATTCAAAAGCTTTTTGCTTTTCCATACTCAATTTACTCTGTTCAATATCGCTCAGTGTTGATTCAGGCTCATTAATAAATAATAAAGCTGCGGCTAAGTCGAGATAATCTAATTTTAAATGACGCGCACTGACCTCAATTAAAGCTTTGTTAGCGGTCAAATCTTCTTTAGCAATAATTCGTTTTAATTCTTTTTCTAATTTTAACTGCTTTTCCACTTGGGTATACACAAGCCTATTTTTTATCATTTAAAAAACCTAAACGAATATCAACATAAGACTCGTCACGCAAGCGCCTTAACCATAACTCGGTTTCTTCTTCTATTTTTCTTTTCCGAATCTCATCCCGTGCCTGATTAATCTTATGCTCTTCGCTATTATCCTTAGTACGACGCTCTAAAACTTGTATAAGGTGCCAACCAAACTGTGTTTGTACCGGCGCACTAAGTTCATTCAGTGCCAATTCAGACATTGCTTGCTCAAATGGCGGCACTAATAAGCCAGGCATAACCCAACCCAAATCCCCGCCTTTTAATGCCGAGCCTGTATCATCAGAGTTTGCTTGTGCTAGTGCTGCAAAATCATCTCCATCAGCAATTCGACCCGCTATTACAGCTAAACGCTTTTTAGCTTCGGCATCATTCACGATTTCATTGGTTTTAATTAAAATATGCCTAACATGCGTTTCCGTAATAATATGCGAATCCACTCCAGTACTATCTATTAACTTAAGAATATGAAAACCACCTGGACTACGAATAGGGTCCGAAATTTCACCTTTACGCATTGTCTTTAAGACATCAACAAACAATGTTGGCACTTGATTTAAAGTACGCCAGCCTAATTCTCCTCCGGTCAAAGCATTAACCCCATCAGACACACTCACGGCCATTTTTTTAAAATCACCGCCAGCACGCAATTGTTTGACTACACTAAGCGCTTCCGCTTCTTCTGCTTGTATTTCCGATGCAGATGCAGCCTCTGGAACAGCAATTAAAATATGCCCTAAAAAATACTTTACTTTCTGCTCTTCAGCGCTGATTTCAGTCTCTAAATAATGTCGGATTTCTTGCTCTGAAACTTTAATTCGGCGACCAATTTCATGACTACGCAACTGATTAACAAGAATTTCATGGCGTATACTTTCTTTAAAATCAGCAAAACTCATACCCTCTTTATTTATTTCTGTTCTAAACTCTTCTATGCTCATGCCATTTTGCTGCGCAATGGATGCAAGCGAGCTATTAACCATTTCATCGCTAACAGTAATACCCGATTTTTGTGCTAACTGACTTTGTAATTTATCAATCACTAGGCGTTCCAGCACTTGCTGGTATAAAATTTTTTGAGGCGGTAATTGCACATTATTGGCCTTTAACTTACTCACAATCGTGCTCACTTCTCGCACCAGCTCACTATCGAGAATAACATCATCCTCAACAACCGCAACGATACCATCTAAGTATTCGGCCGCTAAGCTCTGATGGCTTTGAACAAATATTAAGCAGCCTAAAAACAACGCTAAAATATATTGCGTAACTAAATGTTTAATTTTTATGGGGCTTCTTTTATGTAACATGTATTTATTATTTCAATTAATAATTTGGTTTTCTATACCCTGGGATATTTTCCAGTAAAAAGTTTTCTAATTTATCACCTAAACTCGTCAATCCTTTTAATTCAATCTGAAAATATACTGAACTTTGTGGCTTCACATCAGCGCTGGTGCTCAACATAAATTGACGGGCAATCACTCTAAATCGCCAGCAGCAGCTATCTTTCTCAATGCCATAAAAATACTCTAAAGTTTTATCGTTAAGAAATGAATACCGATACAAACCAATAATACTCCAACCATCATAAATAGGAATAATAGCAGAAGCTGTAATCTGCTCTTGAGCAGCTTGCGTAACCTGTTGCAAACGATAACGATATCCGATATTGAGAATCGTATTGTTCTTAATTCCATGATAACTTAAATCCGCACTTCCTCTCCTAATAGCATTCTCTTCGTAGCTCCATTGCATAGCAGAGTTAAATTTAATTTCATCGGTTATTTCACTGCTTAATTCGGTCACCAAATTAGACAGTAATTCAGAGTGTACCGCATTACCCAGCAAATTCACTTTCCTATCTTCAAAGTAAAAAATCTGACCGACAGTTAGTTTTAAGCGATTGCGTCCATTTTCAACCAACCGTGTCGTTAAAGCTGCGGTAATTTGATTGGTATTCTGAGTTTTATCGACGCCATTAAATATATTATCTCTAAATAATTGACTACTATTAAAATCATATAATGCAGTATCAAAATTAGGTATATCACTTTGATCGGTATATGGCACATATAAATAGAACAGGCGTGGCTCAATAGTATGCGTTAATGACTCAAAATCACGTTCAAAAAACAAGCCACTATCTACTGATACTATAGGTAGCGTCTTACTTGCATTGGTTGAATATTGTGCTGGGCCATCTCCTCCTAGCCAGTACTGGGTATGTTGTAAAGCGATTTTAGGTGTTATAAATCCTGCCTCGGAAATAAAAGGAAAACTAACCGAAGGTTTAAGGTTTAAACGCTGCCCCTCAGCTCTTCCATCGGAAAAATGACGCTGAAAAATAACATACTCACTATCCAGCGCCAATTTTATAGGCAGCTCATCAAAATCCTTAAACATATCCAATTTGACCTGCGGCAAACGCCGATAAGGTACAAGTTTATCATCTTGGTTTGGATCTATATTTTGGTAGTTTTCCGCTTTAGCCGTTAACGTCATCCAAGGCAAGGTATAAGCAATATTGGCATCACTAATTAAATAACGCGATCGATTCCCCATGCCAAGCGAACCATCTAAATCTGCAAAATAAGCATTATCAGAGACATAATTAGCATCCCAATCAAAACTTAATTCTTTAGATAGTTGCGTTTTATGTTGAAAGCTTCCTCCCCAGCGTAACGTCTTAGTTTGCTTATCTTCGGGCATCATTTCAACACTAATTTCACCTTGTGAGTCAGTCCACAGATAGCGAAAATCTGTCCCCATCATAAAGCCACGTGAACTCATATAGCGTGGCATTAATGTCAGGTCATAGTTTGGTGCTACATTCCAATAAAAAGGCAGCGTAACATCAACGCCATTACGCTGTGAATAGCCAACTGTTGGTGTTAATAACCCCGTTTTACGGCGATCATCAATGGCAAATGAGCCATAAGGAATATACATCACGGGAATATGTTTAAATTCTAGCCAGCCATGTTTTACTGAGGCTGTACCATCCTCATCATTAACTTTCATCCTAGAGGCATGCAAAATCCAATCTTGATTGCCCGGCTCACAAGCCGTATAAGTAACATCACTAAAACGGCTAAAAGTAGGGCTGTCACGATAAACAACATCAGCACTACCACGTATCGGAGAGACAGGCATAATATAAGCAACATCACGCAAAATAGACTTACCCTGATTTATATCCATTTTTACTGATGAGCCATATAAAGCCATGCCACCATCACTATAAATAACATCACCATATAAATCGAGTACACCAGAATCTTGATTATAATCTGCTTCATCTGCAAACACTCGCTGATCAGCACGCTCTAAACTAATATCACCCGAAAAATTAATCATTTTTTGGTCAAATATTGCACTTTGATCAGCAAAAATACTCATTGGTGTGCGCTCACGCTGGGCCTTATCAACGGTAAACAGCGGGCGAGCGCCTAATTTTAAACTACATACAGCCCACGGATCTTGATCAAACTGCTGCTGTAAACGCTTAAATAGCTGCTCTTGCGCTGTACTATAAGTATTACTAAACCAGCCTTTTTCTTGTGGCATAACACTATGCTTCACTTTAGGCTTAAATTTTGCCTGCTCAGGACTCACGCACTGCCACTGACCATTAGCCCTATTTCTTTTACAGTCCCAACCTGATTCATTCGCTTGCACAACAGCAAGCGAGCATAAAGCTGTACTCAAAAAAAATAGAAATATACGCGCTATCATGTACACCTTAAACTTAGAAATAAAAACTAAAAAGCCTACATTTATAGGCAAAATATCATAGAATAACAACCGACCATTTTACCTTACTTTTCCAGCCTCTTTATAAAAGAATGATAACGGCAAGCGATGATAGAGAAAAAGCCATTTTGCACTGGCTAACAAATGACTTAAATTTAAAGATTACGCAATTCAAGCCTGCTTCTAGCGATGCCAGTTTTAGGCGCTACTTTCGAGTACATCAGCAACAAGATACCTATATTGTTATGGATGCTCCGCCAGATAAAGAAGATACTGCGCCTTTTATCAAAGTTGCCCAGCTTTTTAGCCAAGCCCAAGTAAATGTGCCACAAATCATCCAAAAGAATACCGAACAAGGATTTTTGTTACTCGAAGACTTTGGTGCCGAATGCTTATTAGACTGTCTCAACAATAATACAGTCGATCATTTATATAAAGGTGCACTGGACAGCCTTTTTATGCTACAAACAAATGTAGATATAAAAACCTGCGCCTTACCACAATATAATGCTGATTTATTACAACGAGAACTCCACTTATTTTCTGATTGGTTTCTCAAGCAGCAATGCAAGTTGATACTCAACTCAGCCGAACAAGCCATACTAACCAAAAGCAATAAACTATTCATTGCCTCCGCATTACAACAAACGCAAGTCTGTGTACACCGAGATTATCACTCACGTAACTTAATGCATATCAGCATTGATAACCCTGGCATTATTGATTTCCAAGATGCTGTTATTGGCCCCATTACTTATGATGCCGTTTCTTTATTAAGAGATTGCTATATCAGTTGGTCTGATACGCAAATCGAAAACAGCCTAAAACCTTATTACCTAAAGCTCATTAAAGCACAATTAATTACCTGTGCTTATCCACAATTCAAACGTGACTTTGATTTAATGGGCATGCAACGCCACTTAAAAGCCATCGGCATTTTTTCTCGGCTCAATATTCGTGATAGCAAAAATGCTTACCTTAAAGATATTCCACGAACACTAAATTATGTCATCACTATCAGCGCTAACTATCCTGAGTTACAAGAATTTCATGATTTTCTAGTCAATAAAGCTTTACCTGCAAGCCAACACGTTTTATGAAAGCCATGATTTTAGCGGCAGGACGTGGTGAAAGAATGCGTCCATTGACTGACCACACGCCCAAACCCTTATTAAAAGTTGCAGGCAAGCCTCTTATTGAATATACAATAGAAGCTTTAGTAAGCGCAGGAGTCACTGAAATTATTATTAACCTTGCTCATTTAGGCGACCAACTAAAAACTTATTTAGGTGACGGCTCACAGTATCAAGCACATATTCAATACTCCGAAGAAGGTGAAACTGGCTTAGAAACAGCAGGCGGCATTAAAAATGCTTTGCCTTTGCTCGGCGACTCACCTTTTCTAGTCATAAATGGGGATATTTACTGCGACTTTCCTTTGCAAACTCTAGTGAATAAACCATTCGATTTAGCACACTTAGTTCTAGTCAATAATCCTAAGCACAATCCAAAAGGTGATTTTTCATTACACGACCACATCAAGGTCACGCTTGAAGGCGAAAATAAATTTACTTTTAGTGGCATAGGGCTTTATCATCCCGATTTATTTACTGAGCTTGAGCCTGGAAAATCTGCGCTTGCCCCCTTATTAAAAAAAGCCATGCAAAATCAGCGTATCAGCGGCGAGCACTATACGGGATTTTGGATGGATATAGGGTCGCCGAAACGCTTAGAAGACTTAAATCACTTGCTAGTAAACAATACCTTAAATAAAAATAGCTAAGATGGGCTTTATTTATCGCCGCTCAATATTAACCTTGCTTTCTATTAGCACTTTTTTAGCGCTATGGCAGGGGCTTGCCTGGTACTTAAATGCCGAAACCTTACCCTCGCCAGTCACCGTAGCCAAGGTATTGATAACGGAAATACAATCTGGGCAATTAAGCTATCATTTAAGTAAAACGCTATATCGCCTCTCTATTAGTTTTAGCATAGCAATGTTACTAGGCTGTGCCATTGGCATAGTCTTAGGTAGGCACCAAAAATTAAATACCTTTCTTGATAATTGGCTGGTCATTTTTCTCAACATCCCCGCCTTAGTGACTATTATTTTATGTTATGTCTGGTTTGGTCTAACAGAAACTGCCGCTATTCTTGCTGTGGTAATTAACAAACTACCCAATGTTATTGTCACTATCCGCGAAGGTGCGCGTTCCTTAGATACTGAATTATTAGATATGGCAAAATGTTACCGCTTTAGTAAAAGTAAAACATTACGCCATGTTATTTGGCCACAGCTACATCCTTTTGTGATGGCGGCAACACGTTCCGGTCTCGCTTTAATATGGAAGATTGTTTTAGTCGTGGAAATGCTCGGACGCAGTGATGGCATGGGTTATCAGCTCCATTTATTTTTCCAACTTTTTGATGTCGCTAGTATTTTGGCCTATACCGTTGCTTTTATTACCCTTATTCAAGGTATTGAGCTCCTGATACTCAGGCCACTAGATAAACATGCCCAAAGGTGGCGGCGATGAATAACCTGACTATAAATATCCTAGATAAGTCGTATACAACGCCAACTGACAAAAACAGTAAGCAGGTCATCAAAAATTTTCAATTAAACTTAGCTAATAATGAGTTTATTTGTTTAGTGGGCCCCTCTGGCTGTGGCAAGACGACATTACTCAATATCCTAGCCGGCTTAGATGAAACATTTAGCGGCAATATTGCACTTAGCGAAAGCCAAACACTCCCAAAGGTTGGCTACGTTTTTCAAAACCCTCGGCTATTACCGTGGCGCACCGTACAAGAAAATATTGAATTAGCCTCTGAAGCTAAAATAGAAACTTTAGATTTTTTACTCGAAAGCATGGGCTTAGCCACAGAAAAAAATACCTTTCCTGCACATTTATCGCTGGGCATGAGCCGGCGCGTTGCTATTATTAGAGCTTTTGCTATGGATCCTGACTTATTGCTCATGGATGAGCCTTTTGTATCATTAGACCCACCGACGGCACGTCAAGCACAGCAGTTATTGATTGATTTATGGTCTAAACGTCCACACAAAGTCCTGTTTGTCACTCATGATTTACGCGAAGCCATCACTTTAGCAGATCGTTTAATCTTTTTGCATAGCAACCCTATGTCAGTTATCAGAGAGATTCCTGTTTCTATTCCTAGAAGCGAAAGACAAAATGAAGTAAAAATTGAGCAATTTAGGCAGCAGTTATTTATTGATTATCCAGAAATAACTACGTTATTATAGCGCTTCTGCAACACTATACTTACAACCAACATATGGAGAACGAGCTTAGATGAAAACATCACTTATTATCGGCATTTTTACTGCCGCCCTCACCGTTATCCCTAACATCAGCTCAGCTAATAGCGATGACAATAGATACCCAGCCGCCAACTTCCAGCCTAAGGTTATTTATATTGATAAAGAAGCCGCTAAAGCGCCAGCTAAGATTTTCGGTGAAAAATCTGTTTTTGACCCAAAATACCCCGCTGCGAATTTTGTACCTAAAGTCATTTACCCTTAAATTTAGAAAAACCATACTGAGTTAATGGTAACTTCTCATTTTTAACAGGTACTAAGAAATGAAGCGCATCACATAAGTGATGCGCTTCCTATCGTCAGCACGTCCTACACTATGACGTGAGTGCCTCAAAGGCCTGAGAGGAATGAGAAGTTGCAATTAATGCTCTGTGGTTAAAATACCCATTCCTGATCTACCGCACTGCCCCAATCAAAGTATCAAACAAAGTACTTGCTGTAGAAATGGCCTGAGCTGCTGCCTGGTACGACTGCTGAAATTTAATTAAATTTGCGGCTTCTTCATCCAAGTTTACACCCGCAAGATTTTCTCTTGCTCCGGTTGCTCGATTTAATAAAGATTGCTGCGCATCAGCACTAATATTTGCCGCATGTGTCAAGCCGCCGACTTTAGCAATAATCTGACCATAAGACTCTTGGAAACTGGCTGTTCCGTTAAACATTCCAGTGCTATTTGCCAACCCTGCCAAGTTTAAAGCATTCCTATTATCGCCCGGCATAGCGCCGGCAACTAATGTTATACCATCCGCGTCCAAATTAGTTGCTGCGGCAATTTTTCTAGGATCTTCTATATTCATCGCTAGGTTACTGGCAGCCTGATAGGTTGGACGAATAAAAAATTGATCACCAGCCACCATAGCTCCTGCCGTTATTGTTAACGTAATTCCCGGCAGCACATCAGGACTTGTTGCCGTTAAAACCCCAGCAGTATTAGTTAAATTAATAGCGCTATCGTCACTTAGACGCGTTAAAGTATACACTCCAGCATTTAATTCCAATAAATAATCACTCGTATTCAGGTCCTCACTATTTGTACCAAAAGCAGCCGTCACTGTCGCCGTACCAAGATTAGCAGATGACGCTATTGCCGGCACTTCTGGTACACCAGTAAATTTAAAAAATGCCCCACCTAAAGCACCGTCTAAATCATACCCCGCCCCATGAATTGCATTAAAATCAATCGCAATTGCAGCTGCAACCGCCCCTAATTTTTGCTGCGCTGGATCCAATATTTCAGCTCTAAAGCGCAAATCTCCTGCAACCTTGCCCCCCTTAACCCGGTCGGTAATCATCTGCTCCTGCCCCTTTGCGTCTGTATAAGTCACATCCAATCGAGTCGGATCAAAGTCATTTGCTTTTATGCCTAAAGTAGCGGCCTGAGCATCCATGACTAAAGGTAAACCATTACTCATCAGCACACTCACCATGCCATTTGCTTGCGGTATAACAGAAACATCAACTAAATCTGCTAATTTATTTAAAAAATTATCGCGCTGATCTAATAAATCATTCGGCAACTGTTGGCCATTCGCTCGGCCAATATCCGTAGCAATTCTTTTATTTAACGCTGCAATCTCCACAGTATAAGAATTAGCCGTCTGCGTCATACTCTTTAAATCAGAATTCACCTGATCTTTAAGCTCATCAAAGCGATTACTAATCATGCCAAAACGATGCGTTAGGCTAGCTCCTTCCGTTAACATGACCTCACGCGCTGCTATTGAGCTTGGGTCATTAGCGACATCATTCACCGAGTTAAAAAAACTTTGCATAGCGGGATCCATTCCCGTTGTTGGATCCGCTAATAAATTATCTATTTGCGCCGCATAACTTTTAAAGCTATCCACCTCACCAAAAGCAGAGGTACTGGAGCGTAACTGACCGCTAATAAACTGATCATAACTACGTGTAATATTGCTAACTTGCACGCCCGTACCAATATAACCGCCACCTGAATACTCAGGTAACGAAGCCACTGACTCAACTCGCTGTCGGCTATAACCCTCGGTATTAGCATTGGCAATATTATTGCTGGTGGTTTCTATTGAGCGCTGAAATGCCATTAATCCCGAAACAGCTGTACCTAAAATCCCATTGGCCATGTCCTACTGCTCCTTCATATTCGCGGCCACGACATCAGCCCGCTGTACGCCAGAAAAGACATCATCATGATAAATCCGCATAACTTTATTAGCATAGGCAGGATCAGTTGCATACCCTGCTGATTGTAATTCACGCATATATTGTTCCGCGTTTTCCGTATGCTGCAACGCTTGTTGATAACGTGGATTTTCTTTTATAAATCGTACATAATCATTAAAGCTATCTTGATAGCTATCATAAGCTCTGAAATGTGCTTTTTCCTGCTTGGCAATACCATCAGAAAATCCCAATGTCTTCTTAGCTACCTGCTTACCCGCCCAATCTTTATGCGTTTTTATATTAAATAAATTAAAGCTACTCTGACCATCTGACATTTTTATAACACTTTGTCCCCAGCCAGTTTCCAGTGCTGCTTGGGCTAATAAAGTCTTAGCTTCAACGCCCAATTCTTGCGCTGCTTGTTGCGCAGGGACACTTAATATGCGTACAAAATCTTCTTTAGAGTTAATCTCTTCAATGCTTATTTTTTCTGTACTTGCTAATACCTGCATTGCCTTGTCTGGCTTATTGCTACTAACAGGTTGCGCTCTATATTCATTAATACCTAATATATTTATCGGATCATACTTTTTAGGACTGAGTTGCTGCTCAATAACAGCCGCAAGGCCGATCCCTGGATCGCCTGATAACTGTACAGAAAGTTGTTGATCATACATATCTTGAAAAAACTTACTTTGGTCATTATCCATAATGCCACCATCAGTCAATTTAGCAGCACGCATGCTTTTTAACACCATTCCTAAAAATACCGACTCGAATTGCTTGGCAACTTCTTTAATCGCTTCAGGTGTTTTCTGTTTTGCTTCCACCCTTAACTTAGCAAGCCCGTTAAAATCAGTATAAACATCTGCAGAATTGACATTACTTAGCATGACCTACTCCCTTTAAATAATAATGAGTTCCGCTCTTAAAGCCCCAGCTGATTTCAAAGCTTCTAAAATAGCAACTAAATCACTAGGAGAAGCGCCTACGTTATTGACTGCGCGCACAATTTCATCTAATGACACCCCCGGATTAAACATAAACATGCGATTATTCTCTTCAGTAATACCCACATCAGACTGAGGTGTCACCACGGTTCTTCCCGCCGCATCACCAAAGACAGCAGGATTAGGCTGACTAACCTGCAGGTTTTCGCTGACGGTCACTGTTAATGAGCCATGTGATACTGCCACCGGCTGAACTCGAACCATATTATTAATAACCACGGTCCCTGTTCTTGAATTAATGATAATTCTTGCTGGTGCATCATCGGGGTTCACCATAATGTTTTCCACCATGGAAACAAATGTAACACGCTGACCAATATCGACAGGCGCACTTACTCTCACAGAAGCCGCATCTGTAGCTTTAGCTGTCCCCTCACCTAATAAACGGTTAATGGCCTGAACCATACGATTAGCTGTTGTAAAATCTGAATTATGTAAACTAAAAGTGATCGTATTACCATCGGCAAAGGGACTAGGCACGCTCCGCTCCACCGTTGCACCATTCGCGATTCGACCAACAGAGGGATTATTAACGGTAATACTTGATCCATCTTGCCCCGAAGCCGATAAACCGCCAACGACTAAATTGCCTTGGGCAATAGCATATACCTGCCCATCGACTCCTTTTAAGGGTGCCATTAATAATGTCCCGCCACGCAAACTTTTCGCATCACCAATAGAAGAGACGGTAACATCAATCGTCTGACCTGGTTTCACAAAAGCGGGTAGATTGGCACTAATAGCAACGGCTGCAACATTCTTTACTTGAGGGTCTATACCTGCTGGAAAGTTAGTCCCTAAGCGGTTTAACATAGCCTGTACAGATTGCCCTGTAAACCTTGTTTTATCCCCTGTTTTATTTAATCCAACCACCAAGCCATAGCCGACTAATTGGTTATTTCTTACGCCATCTATATCGGCTAAATCTTTAATGCGCTCAGCAAAAGCAGAACAAATATTCACAAGGAGCAAAAAACTAAATAATATGATATTTATACTTATTTTATTCATGTCAGATGCCTATTAAAAAGGAAATAACCAAGAAAAGAAGCTCCTACTGATCCAGCCCATTCGACTCGCGTCAGCCACAGCACCATCGCCTGTATACATAATCGTGGCATCAGCAAGTTGACTAGAAGAAACGGTATTCGTAGCACTAATATCATTGGGTCTAATAATGCCAGACACCCTTAAATATTCATTACCTTGGTTGAGAGATACACGCTTCTCCCCTCGTACTTTTAAATTTCCATTAGGCAAAACTTCAACGACACTGACGCTAATACTACCCGTTAAACTATTACTTTGATTTGCTTGGCCATTCCCTAAAGCATTTCGCTTAGCGGTGATTTGATTCGTTAATGCATCACCCATCACAATACTCGGATCCATTCCATAAAGCTTTGGCACTGTCAGCGTTATATCCAGGTCTTTATTAACATTAATATCGGCCGACTTTTTTGCCTGCGTTCTTTCCGCTAAAGTAATCATCAGAATATCGCCTACCCGCCGCGCTATCTGAGATTCAAATAAGCGCATATCATAATTATTCTGATAAATCGAACCTGTTTTTTGTATAGGCGGCCTTAAATCCTCCGGACTTACTGGGGCAAATTCCGGGTCACGATCAGGCAAAGTTTCACAGCCTGTGAGGGCAAAAATTGCTGATAAAATACTTATTTTTAATAGTTTCATTACCTTAGCCAACCTTAAAGTTGTTGCGTAACATAAGAAAGCATCTCATCCGTGGTTGAAATCGCCTTTGAATTCATCTCATAAGCACGCTGCGTTTCAATCATATTAACCAGCTCTTCAACCACATTCACATTCGATGTTTCTAACGACCCTTGCTGCAATATTCCTAACTCATTTGTCCCCGGCGTTCCTACTGTCGGTGTTCCACTAGCGACAGACTCCCTGAATAAATTCTGACCAACAGGCTCTAATCCCGATGAATTAACAAAACTAACTGTTTCAATCTGGCCTATTTGAGAGGCTACAGGACTGCCTGGTTGTAGCACAGAAACGACGCCATCTGTACCAATCGTAATACTAATTGCATCAGAAGGAATGGTAATCGTGGGCTGTATCGGATTACCATTAGACGTTACCATTTGCCCTAATGAATCTAATTTTAATGAGCCATTACGCGTATAGTTAACATCTCCATTAGGCATAATAATTTGCAAAAACCCTCGCCCTTGTATAGAGACATCTAAAGAGTTTTCTGTTTGTACAATATTGCCTTGAGTGTGTAACTTTTCCGTGGCAACAACTCTAACGCCCGTACCAAGCTGTAAACCGGTGGGTAATTCTGTATTTTGAGAGGAACTTGCTCCGACTTGACGCACATTTTGATACAACAAATCCTCAAAGATAGGTCGAGATTTTTTAAAGCCCGTTGTATTTACGTTAGCTAAATTATTAGAAATAACAGCCATTCGTGTTTGTTGGGCATCCAAACCTGATTTTGCCACCCATAATGCTCTTTCAGTCATGATAAGCTCCTATTATTTGACGCTTACCTATACACAAGCACTTTATATGCCATATAAAGTAGTTTAAATAAAAATAGATTGTGTAGGTTGGATGAGATTTTTTATTGCGTCGCATTAAAAAACGAAATCCGACATAAAACCTTCGTCAATGTCGGATTTCGTTATCGTCGCTACGCTAGATAAGCTCATCCAACCTACGCATAATACTTTCACAGCCCCCATAGCACAAGAAGCACTCGTTTGTGTATGTGTGATGCGCTTCGTTCATCAGCACATCCTTTAGTATCTGTTAAAAATGAGCAGTTACATGGGCTTTTTAAATCTAACTCATTTGCATTAGTTTTGTTGCCGCTCCACTATTCTCATCTGCGGTTTTCATTACTTTAACTTGCAACTCATAATTTCTGGCTAACTCAATCATTTCCACCATGGCAGCCACTGCGCTAACATTACTCCCTTCTAGCGTGCCTTGAACTAAAGAAATATTAGCATCGGCAATGGGGGCATCAATACCCTCTTTTAAATGCATTAAGCCATCATTAAGCTTTTCCAAATCTTTATTATCAGGCTTAACCAGCTTAACCCTACCAACCACCAATAAGGTCGTTGCATCTGATCCCGTAGGAATAATACTAATAGTACCATCAGTTGCTATATCAATTTTATCTGCTTGAGGAATAACAATAGGACCGTTATCACCTATAACAGCATCCCCTGCTCCCGTCTGCAAAAAACCTTCAGGCGTTACGCGCAACTCCCCTGCACGAGTATAAGCTTCATTTCCAGTCTTATCTTGCACAGCAAGCCAACCACCACCATCAATCGCCACATCCAAATCGCGCCCAGTCCTCTGTAAAGCACCTGGTGTTAAATCAGTTCCCGGCCTTTCAGTCATCGCATAAACACGCGTTGGTTGACCAGGACCAAAAACTGGCATACTACGGAATTGCTCAAAATCAGATTTAAACCCTGTCGTCTGCGCATTCGCCAAATTATTGGCATTTGAGGTCTGAGCTAGCATCGTCTGCTTCGCGCCACTCATTGCGACAAATAAACTGCGATCCATGATAGCTCTCCCTTATGTCCAGCTATTAAAATTATGCATTTAATATAGTCTGCATAATGGTTTTTTCAGTCGTAATGGTTTGCGCATTCGCTTGATAAGCTTGCTGAGCAATAATTAAATGCACTAACTGCGCTGATAAATCAACATTTGAGCTTTCTAAAGCTCCCGATTGAATGCTCCCAAAACTCCCCGACTTTGGCTGTCCAGCAACCGCTTCTCCAGACTCAACGCTTTCTCGCCAAGCAGTATCACCTGTCTTAGTCAAGCCTTGAGGGTTTGCAAAGCGAGTTAATGCTATTTTACCTAAAATATCAGCCCCACCATTGCTAAAGTTAGCTGAAACAACACCTTCATCATTGATCGAAATTCCAGTCAAATTTCCCGCAGGAAGCCCATCTTGAGATAAATCTTGTACCGAGAAATTAGCACTATATTGCGTGGTCGTTGCGAAATCGAAATTAAAGTCTAAAGGCGCTACATTTAGAGTAGGATCAATATCGGTTGATGTAATAGCACCAAAATTTAATTTTCCAGGAGCAGCTCCATCTATAAGATTTAAAGCGCCATTTGCATCAAAATCAAGCTGCATAGGAACATGAGGCGTTCCTACTTCCGCCTTTACCGCTGGTACTGCTGGAGTAGCATTTGGATTGGGGTTAAAAGGTACGCCATCAACAAAGAAATAAGCATCCCATTGATTAGGTGTCGCAGGATTTTTAGAGACATAATACATGCTTGCAATATGTGAATTTCCTTGAGAATCATAAGTGGTCACCGAGGAGGTGTGATTGTATGATTTCGGATCGCTTGGATCTACCGGTACATCTGGAACAGTACCAAAATTTACCGGCGTAATCTCCGTAGCATTCAAATTAGTATTAATTAGAATCTCAGATGTCGCTTTTGGTGCTCCTTGCGAAGCATTAATTTTTAATGGCTGGAAAACCCCTTCACTAAAGCCTTCTTCGACAGTAGTCCCATTGGGCTTAAATGACTGTAAATAAGCCCCTTGATTATTGACTACGTAACCATCCTTATTTAATTTAAACTCACCACCGCGGCTAAATAATGTCGGCTTAGAGGCTGCAGGGTCCTCTGCTAATGAGAAAAAACCTTGCCCACTAATAGCCAAGTCCAAATTATTATTCGTAAAAGTCAAATTTCCTTGATTAAATTGCTGAGCAACATTAGCCACCTTTGCCCCTGCACCTGCTTGAGTTTTACTAACCCCTGTCACGCTAGCCGCATAAACATCCGCAAATTCAGTACGCGATTCTTTAAAGCCCGTTGTATTAGCATTCGCTATATTATTACCAGTAACTTGTAAATCTTTTGATGCGGCATTTAAGCCACTTAATGCTGTTGAAAAACCCATGATCGCTCCCCTTTAAAATACTTGTTTGACTTTACTGAATTCAACCGCACCCAGCTGCCCCAGATTTAGCACCACACCTTTTTGCGGATCACCTAAATCAATGCTCTCCACTTTTGCCGCCATAAAAGTTTCTAATCCGGTATTCTTACCACCAATTGTTGCCTCAGCCTCTACGCTGTAAACACCTGGAGGAGCATAACTTCCATCGTCTAAAAGCCCATCCCACTCAAATTTTTTCAGGCCTTCACTTTGGCTGCCTAAATTTAACGTTTTAACCACAACACCATTGGTATCTTTGATACTCACTGTCGCTTGATTGGTCGTGCCATTAAGTTTAATATTTCCCTCTAAAGGACTGCCTAACCCTAAGACACCTTTATCACTCGGTACTGATACCGACTTTCCGATTAAACCTGAAGCTTCAATCGACTGACTAGAAGTCATCGAACTAGCGAATGCTTGAAATGAATCATTTAAAGAACCGATCCCTTCAACCGTACTAAATTGCGCCATTTGTGCCAAAAAATCACCATTTTCCATCGGCTTAGTGGGGTCTTGATGAGTCAGTTGAGTTGTCATTAACTTTAAAAACTGCTCTTGACCCAGCTCTTGCTTTTTGGGTTTTATTGCATCTGCTGCAGATAATCCTAATTCTTTAATTGCATCAACACTAAATGTCATGACCTACCTCCTATTGACCCATTCTCAAAGTCTGTAAAATTAATTGTTTAGAAGTATTAAAAACTTCCACATTATTTTGATAAGACCTTGATGCGGACATCATATTCGCCATCTCCTCTACAGTATTGACATTTGGCTTAAAAATATACCCGGCATCATCTGCCATTGGGTGATTCGGGGCATACTCCATAATCCCTGGTGCTTGGCTTTCAACCACGCCTTTAATATCAACCCCTACTGCAGCACTATTTTTATCCATCACATTACTTAATTGTGCGGCAAAAACAGGTTGCCTAGACTTATAAACCTCATCCAAACTACTGCTAACACTATTGGCGTTAGCAATATTACTCGCCACTAAATTTAACCGCAGTGACTGAGCATTCATACCACTACCAGCAATATCAAAAACACTTAATGCAGACATAATTATTCTCCTCTAATAGCGCTCATCAAGCCTGAAAATTTACCATTTAAGAAAGTTAAACTGGCTTGATATTGCACCGAATTTTCAGCATATTTGGCTTGCTCAATATGATCTTCAACGGTATTACCATCTAAAGAAGCCTGGTGCGGGTTACGGTATAACAGTTCCGCGCCTAATTGCATGTTGCCTGCTTGCTGATGCCGGACATGGGTTCTTTCTAAAGAACGTCCATTACTCGGCATTTGATTTTTTAAAATACTTTGAAAATCTAGATCACGCGCTTTATAGTTAGGCGTATCGGCATTGGCTAAATTCGCCGCCAACACCTCACTACGTCGCTCACGCAAGGACAAGGCTTGCGGATGTACACCTAATGCATTTTCAAAACTAATCGCCATGACCCTTTCTCCTTTATTTATTATTTACAAAATAAAAAGCACAGTTCATGCCAAGTATTTTATACATTTAGAATCAAATACTTGTGATAAATAAATGTAACTTCTCATTATCCACAGGCAAATATTAAAAAATTGCTTTACAATATATTCTATGAACTCGCCTAAACCGAAACTGCCAGAGATAAATGAAGAAGATCGCACGCCGCTAGTGGATGTGCTGTTG
>NZ_FQTQ01000135.1 GCF_900128525.1 methanotrophic endosymbiont of Bathymodiolus puteoserpentis (Logatchev) | reverse complement strand
AGCGGCTTTTGTGCGAAGTTGAAGCGGACGCAGGGCGTACTGGGGCTTATCCAATTCGCTCCGTATGTGAATGAATATTTGGCGACAGGAGTCCCAAGTGTTTCATGAGGTAGGATGGCGCGCCTTTTATACCCCTGTTGTAATTCTCTGGGGACTTTAAAAGTCATTGTCACTATATCATCACTATCAGTTTTCAAAGCTTCATTGATAACTTGCTCTCTCGGCGTTTCTTTTTTTCTGTCGGGTTTAGTTTTCATTTAAAAGCCCCATAATTTCAGTGGTTAATTTTTCGATTTCTTCCAGTGCATCGGGGTTTTTGCTGTCGTGTACTGTCAAGCCCTCCCCCATTGTCTGCTTGTAAATTTCTCGATTATACAAAACAGTGTCCAAAGGCTTAAACCCGCTTTCTTCTGTGGCTGGCCTTATTTCCTCAATTAATTTTGTGTTTTTGGTCGCCGCATTAATAATAAAGCGGGTTTGCGGCTTGCCTTCTGTCACTTCATGCCTTGCGGCTATGGCCTCGGTTATATCGGATGCCCCCCATATATCCAGTGCAGAGGGTGCAACGGGTATCAAAACAATATCGGCGGCTCTGATTGCTGCCCCCGCCATTTTCTCGGCCTTGGCTCTACCGTCAATAATCACATAATCATAAGGAGCTTTTACCCCTTCAATATCCTTTGCAAGTGTTTCACGGTCTAGCCCTATAACAGATAAAAGCTCGCCTTCACTTGTTGCGCTCCAATCTCTCAAGCTGCCTTGTGGGTCACTATCCACCATTAAGACACTATGCCCCCGTTTGCTAATGGAAACGCCTATATTCGCGGCTATGGTGGTTTTTCCTACCCCCCCTTTTTGGTTCAAAATTGCAATAACCTTACTCATGCTTTCACCTTTATATAATTACTTAATTAAGTACATAAGTAAGTATAGCATTAAAAAATTATAGATGTAAATACATAAATAAATATTTAAGTAAATAATTACATAAGGAAAATAATCCTATCTTTTTGTAGTAGATTGTAGTAATATTACTACTACTTAAATATTGAAATTATGGAACGAAAAAGCAAGGTGACACAAGCGGCGGTTAATGCTGCTTGTGAGAAATTACAGGCCGCTAGTAAAAACGTGACTGTCAACGCCGTTATAGGCATTACGGGCGGTTCTTTCTCGACTGTGGGCGATATGGTCAAGCTATGGAGAGAAGAACAGGCCGCGCATTCTGCGCCATTGCTGCAAATGCCCGATAGTGTCACAACGGCCATGCACAAGGCCGCTTTTGATATTTGGGCGGCTGCGTCTTCTCTGGCGGGGGAATCTGTCGAACGTATCCAGCATGAAGCAGGGGAGGCCATAACAAAGGCTAAGGCAGAGCTTGCAGAGTATGCGGGGGAAGTGGCAAGGCTTGAAGGGGAACAAGCACAAGTGCTTGTTAAAAATATCGAGCTACAAAAAAACGTAGATGCAGCGCAAGAAAAAACCGTAAAGATCACAAGCGAAGCCGCCGGATATGTGGCGCAACTGCAAGAAAAAGATAAGCAACTAATCAGCCTTAAAGCCGATTTTGCCAAGCTGCAAAGTGAACTTGTGGAGATTGCCAAGGGTAGGGCAAGGGCTACGAAATAGGGTAGCGCGGTTTTTAAAAAGGTGTGTCCAATTCTTTTGGAACAAGGCAGAATACGCCGCTTTCAGGTTTCCAATTTTCTTGTAACTCTGGATTTTCTGCCATGTGTTCGGCGGCAAGGTTGAAATTCTCAGCCGTGGCGTTTACTACGCCAATAGAACCGCCTAGCCTGATTAGTGGCTGGCCTTTGGTTTCATAGTCTCTTACAAATGACATGCTGCGCCCTCCTTGGCGGTGTATCTATTGTATAGCCTTGCTTTTAATATTTTGTCAATTTTGACCAGTCTTTGAGAAGTTGAGACGATTAAAAAAAATGGCATCTTTTCGCCATTTTCCCGATAGGGTAGGGGCAGGGAAGCCCCTATTTTAATTGTCCAAAAACAGGGATTGTTTTATTCTTTTACATGCGCTCACTAATCCAGCTATCAAGCGCGGTTATGGCTTCATTCATAACAATTTTAAATTTCTCCGGCTCTGGTGGCTGGGTATTCTGCCATTCAATCGAGGCAATCAAAAACTGGTCAAGCTCTCCGCTGGTTCTGTCGCATTCCTGGGTAAATTCTGAGATAATTCCCCCTTATTTCCCAATGTACATAAAATAAAATCATGATCAGCTTTAAAGGGACACACTTTCCCAAAGACGTTATTCTTTATGCGGTTTTCTTTTATGTCAGGTAT
>NZ_FQTQ01000134.1 GCF_900128525.1 methanotrophic endosymbiont of Bathymodiolus puteoserpentis (Logatchev) | reverse complement strand
TTCGGTTTAGGCGAGTTCATAGAATATATTGTAAAACAACTTTTAAATAATTGCCTGTGGATAATGAGAAGTTACCTTTTATTGTTCCAACCAATTGAGAAATAGCTACTTTAGGCGGAACCATGACCAACAAATGGACATGATCTTCCTGCACATTCAGCTCAACAACTTCACAGCCAAGCCTCTCTGCAAAAACACGAATTGTTTTTGATATTTCAAATCCAACCCTATCTTTTAATACTCTATACCTATATTTTGGAACCCACACAATATGATATTGGCAATGCCATACCACATGTGATAGCTTACGAAATCTACTCATGTTTTTTCTCCTAGTTTTTGTTGTGGCGACAACATCACTAGAATGCATGAGTAGACTTTATTTCTCCAGGCGGAGCCTTTCGACCAACTCCACGTCCTCAGGACGTGGTTTAATTTTTAATAAAATCTTCTTTAGCTAACCCTTTACTGGGCAATTCAATAATAGATTCGCCTAGTTTACGGGGAATAAATTTCTGATTTGACATAGGCTCTCGAAGTTTAGAAAGGTTATTAATAAATAATTCTAGTTTTACTAAAAATTAATGACAATATGATGTCAGTATCACTATGCAGATAAAAACACTGTAAGATATAAAAATAAAAATAAAAATACAATATAAATCAATAAGTAACAAAATAACAATAACCACATACAAAAATAGTTTTGACACGAAACTATAGTCCATGATAAAAATACACCGTCGCTTTAGAGTAGCTTACTCACCGACACAGGCTGAGGCATAACAATAATAATAAATAATGCCTCAACTATGCACTGCATAATTTTTATAAAAATAATAACGAGGAAATTCAAATGGCTGAAGAACAAACAAAAGATTACTCAAACTACTATATCGGCGGTATCATTTTAGTTGCTATTATTGGTGTATTTCTGCTAAAAAGCAGAGAAACTGAGCACTTAGCCCCATCAGTAGGTGCGCAAGTAACAGATCAAGCTTTTCAAGCGGCTAATCAAAAAAGAAAAGCGTCTAAAAATACTTTTGAATAAGCTACAAAAACATCAAAATATTACTTAAATCCAATAGACTAAAATGACTACCCTAACCCATGAGTAAGGTAGTCATTTTTTATCTAAAAACAACAAATCCTCCCAAAAAATACGCACTATCAAAGTATAACTTCTCAGTACCCGAGTATTCTCTTTAATCCAAATAGCTAATAAATATTCCATTTAAAAGCTTAATACAGGTACTTTCAAACCAATAAAATTTTACGATATATTTCGTGCTGACCTTTTAAAAAATTAGGGTACAACGTGGTGAAACCTGACAATAAGCAACTTAGTTTTTAATAGCCCTAGGACAGGACTCTACCCGCACCTATTTAATTTTAGACTTTTATCTAAACCTAAGGGAAGAACCATGCATGTAAGCTATGAACAGGCAGAAACAGCCATTACCGCAGCAATTACTGAATCGCAAAAGATTGGTGTCCAAATGTGCATCGCCATTGTTGATTCCGGTGCTGACTTAAAGTCATTTATTAGAATGGATGGAGCCTGGCTTGGTAGTTCTGACATTGCCATTAAAAAAGCCAAAACTGCTTGTTTTTTTGGTATGAGCACCGGCTCTATCGGTGAACTATCGCAACCAGGCGCACCACTTTACGGCATTGAACACTCTAATGAAGGCTTAATCACCTTTCCCGGTGGTATCCCTATCGTCAATAATGACGGCATTTTAATCGGGGCCATTGGTGTGAGTGGCAGCTCAGTAGAACATGATCATCAAGTCGCTAAAGCCGCAATCGATGTTATTGGTCTTGCAGATTTACCTTCACATCCATGGCGAACTTGATACTGATCTATTTAAGAAAGCAACAGGCATGACATTATTTATAATGTTCCTTTGTTATGCCAAATAATAATCCTGACATCTTCGATAATGGACATACCTGAATTCGTATAATAAGTGCATAACCTTCGCTGAACCTTGCACTGTGTGTTTTTCATTTTGTACTCATAATAACCCCCTATTATTATCCTATATTTTGAGGAGGTTGCTTGTTACGAGTTGCCTAAGAAGGAAGGGGTAGCCTAACTGTTTACATTGCGAAAATAACGCTACGCTTTGAGCTGCTATTAAATAGAATGCACATAGCGATTAATAATTTGTTTCGCTGGCTCACCTGAAGCTAAATATTCCTCAAATAATGCCAATACATCATTAATAGAGACATAAGCAAAAGCACCAAAGCCCTTGTTCACCAAAAAAACTTCATGTAGTTCTGTAATAAATTTAATACGCTCTCGGGCTAAATCAGACATTATTATATTCCTTGTGATTTTAACTATAAGATATATATAAGAATAAGTACCTTACTAAACTAAATCTGCGAACCATTCAGATAATTTTTCAAATTAAACTCTAAATACATCACATAACTCATTCGTGCTTATCTTTTACGACCAAGGATTCATATAGCATAAAAGCAACACCGATAGTAATTGCTGAATCAGCGATATTAAAAACGGGCCAATGATAAGCCTGATAATAAACATCTAAAAAGTCAATGACATAACCATAGATAACACGATCAATTAAGTTACCAATCGCCCCACCAAGAATCAAACTTAAAGAAACAGCGAGTAAAGTTTCATCTTGTTTAAGGCTTTTTAAATAAATCACCAGCCCTATACTTATCCCAGCGGCAAGAGCAGCAAAAAACCAACGCTGCCAACCACCAGCATCACTTAAAAAACTAAATGCCGCACCATAATTATGCGCATAAGTAATACTAAAGCCAGGAAAGACAGGAATAGATTGATATAAGTTCATGCTTATATCAATCCATATTTTACTAAGTTGATCGAGTATTAAGATTAACCCTGATAACCATAGCCATTTCATCATAAATATTTACTCTTAAAAATATGGCTACGTACTTAAAACGGGACAACTGATAGTTTGTAGGGTGGACTTCAGTCCGTCATTACTAAAAAGCGGATGAAGCCCACCCTGCAACTAGGATAAACGTCTAGTGTTAAATACGTAGCTAAAAATATAAACTAAAACTTAGGTAACTCGCACTAAATAAACCACCCAAAATAATAAGGATAAACCAAGCATTACTTGCCTTTTTAATGGGTGGGTTATGTATTGCGCGTTACCTTACATAAAATTGTGGGAGTGACTTTAGCCATGATCAATCACGACTAAAGCCACTCCCACTTAGGAATCAAAATTCAATAATATCCGCAAAGACTCGCGGTGCTTATCACCTAAAGTTTCGGATTTTATTCAATGTGCATTCCTTAGCTAGCTAATTTTTTTGATTATGCAAATTGTCTAACTTCACCATCACCTGCAATATTGTCCACGCAGCGACCACATAATTCTGGGTGCTCAGCATGACTGCCCACATCAGCTTTATAATGCCAACAACGCACGCATTTCTCATGCTCTGAAGCAACTACTTTGACTTTCAAGCCCTCTAGCTCCGTTATTTCTGCATCACTCCCTGCATCTTGTATTGGTAATACAACAGCCTGTGAAGTAATAAAGACAAAATGTAATTCTTCTGCTATTTTTTTCAAAACAGCCGTATATTCGGCATCACAAAATAAAGTAACCTCGGCATTTAACGAAGCACCTATTACGCCTGATTTACGCATTTTCTCTAGTTCTTTACTGACTGCTTCGCGTACCGACATCACACATTCCCAATCAGCATTGGACATAAGCGCATCATCATTTAAAGCAAACAAGCCTTCGTACCAAGTTTCTAATAATACTGACTCACTGCGTTCACCTGGCATATATTGCCAAATCTCATCCGCCGTATAACAAGTAATCGGTGCTAACCAACGCACTAATGCTTCTATTACATGATACATCGCTGTTTGTGCCGAACGACGAGCAAGTCCATCAGCTTTAGCAGTATATTGGCGGTCTTTAATAATATCTAAATAAAAGCCACCTAAGTCCATCGCGCAAAAATGATGCACTTTTTGATTAATAACATGGAATTGAAACTGATCATAAGCTTGCTTCACTTCTTCTTGTAGATTAAATGCACGATCTACAATCCAGCGATCTAAAGCTAGCATATCTTTTGCATCAACACTGTGTAATTTAGGATCAAAGCCATCCAAATTAGATAATAAGAAACGGGAGGTATTTCTTAAACGACGATAAACATCAGCAGTACGTTTTAGAATTTCGTCAGAAACCGTCATTTCACCACGATAATCTGTACCAGAAACCCACAGACGCAATACATCAGCACCTAATGATTTCATCACCGTTTGTGGTGCAACCACATTACCGCGTGATTTAGACATTTTTTTGCCTTCAGCATCCACAGCAAAGCCATGTGTTAACACTGTTTTATAAGGTGCCACACCATTCATTGCCACCGATGTCAATAAAGAAGACTGAAACCAACCACGATGCTGATCAGAACCTTCTAAATATAAATCCGCTGGAAAACGTAATTGCTCACGCTGATTTAAAACAGCTTCATGCGTCACACCTGAATCAAACCAAACATCCAAGGTATCTTGCATTTTTTCGTAATGCTCAGCCTCTGAACCTAACCACTCTGCCTTATCCAAAGCAAACCAAGCCTCTATACCTTTTTGCTCTACATGTAAAGCAATATCTTCAACTAATTTATCCGTTTCAGGATGCAACGCGCCTGTCTCTTTATGCACAAAAAAAGGAATCGGTACCCCCCAAGTACGTTGTCTGGAAATACACCAATCAGGGCGATTTTCTATCATACCTTCAATACGAGCTTGCCCCCACTCAGGTAACCACTGCACTTTTTTGATTTCTGCTAGTGCTTTCTTACGTAGTTCAGCTTGCTCCATAGAAATAAACCACTGTGGCGTTGCTCGAAAAATAATCGGTGTTTTGTGACGCCAACAATGCGGGTAACTATGGAATACAGCTTCATGATGTAAAAGCTTATGTTTACTTGTTAAAACTTCAATAACATGATCATTCGCCGAAAAAACATGCTCACCAGCAAATAATTCAGTATTAGCTAAGAATACACCATTATCACCCACTGGATTATCGACTGGCAAACCATAACGCTGACCCACCACATAATCGTCTTGGCCATGACCAGGTGCAGTATGAACAGCACCTGTTCCAGCCTCTGCAGTAACATGATCCCCTAATATAATTGGCACTTTACGATGATAAAAAGGATGCATCAGTAATTGATTTTCCAGCGCACTACCCAAGCAATGTGCTAAAACATGACAATTTTCCATACCATAACGCTCAGTTGCATCGAGCCATAGTTGATTAACTAAAACTAAACGTTCTTTTTGACCATCTTTTTCACACTGGATAATTACATATTCGTATTTAGGATTTAAGCTTACGCCTTGGTTTGCAGGCAATGTCCAAGGTGTTGTTGTCCAAATAACTACTGATAAAGGGCCTTCCCCTTTATTCTCTGGCATACGCTCACAGCAAGCAAACAGCTTCTCCTCATCTAGTACTTCAAAACGCACATCAATCGCTGGTGAATGCTTATCTTCATATTCGACTTCGGCTTCTGCCAAAGCAGAACCACAATCAGTACACCAATGCACTGGTTTAGAGCCTTTACTTAAATGGCCTTTGGTATTAATTTTGCCTAAAGAACGAATAATATTCGCCTCAAATTGATGATCCATAGTCAAGTAAGGGTTGCTCCAATCACCTAAAACACCCAGACGTATAAACTCATCTTTTTGCATTTTGACTTGTTTTGTGGCGTACTCTCGGCAGGCTTTACGAAATACTTCAGCAGAAACTTTAGCGCCCGCTTTCCCGACCTTTTTTTCAACCATCAACTCAATTGGCAAACCATGACAATCCCAGCCAGGAACATACGGAGCATCAAAACCTGCTAAGGTTTTAGATTTAAGAATAATATCTTTTAAAACTTTATTCACCGCATGACCAATATGAATCACGCCATTTGCATACGGCGGACCATCGTGCAAAATAAACGGCGGCTTGCCGGAAAATTCCGTACGAATCTTTTGGTATAAATCAGCTTCTGTCCATTTTTTCAAACGCTCAGGTTCACGCTGTGCCAAGTTACCTTTCATAGGAAAGGCTGTTTTCGGTAAATTTAATGTACTTTTATAGTCAATGGTCATGTTGTCTTAAATCTGCAATAAAGTCTTCGCTTGAGCAGTATCCAATTGAATCTGCCGTTTTAAATCTTCCACTGATTGGAAGCGCATTTCATTTCTGATTTTGTGCTTAAAATGTACTTCTACATACTTTCCATAAATATCTTGGTCAAAATTAAACAAATGTGTTTCTAATAACACCTTTGATCCTCCATCAACCGTTGGTCTTGTCCCTACATTTGCTACTCCATTGACAGGCTTACCAGCAATACCTGTCATGGTCACAGCAAACACACCTGCTATCGGAGTGTTTTTACGTAACATTTGTATATTAGCAGTCGGAAAACCAATTTTCCTGCCTAATTTTTCGCCATGTACCACTCTGCCACAAACAGAATAGTTGCGCCCTAACATAGACTCTGCAGTCGCTAAATCCCCTTCATTCAAAGCATCGCGAATTAAAGTACTACTGACCCGAGTTCCTTTTATTAAATAAGAAAGCGTATCAGTCACATTAAATCCGTATTGTTGTCCCGCTTCTTGCAATAAAGAAAAGTTACCACGCCGTGTTTTGCCAAAATGAAAGTCATCGCCAACAACCAAATACTTTACATTTAGACGTTCAACTAATATTTGCTTAATAAAATAGTCGGGATCCATATTGGCAAAGCGCTGATTAAAATGAACAATCAACAAATTATCAACAGGTAAATGCTCAAAATGTATTATTTTTTCTCTTAGCCGAGTTAACCGTGAGGGCGCATTATCTTTAAGAAAAAACTCTAAGGGTTGCGGCTCAAAAACCATAACGACAACCGGCAAACCTAATAAACGCCCTTTTTCAGCTAATTTATTAATAACAATACGATGGCCTATATGTACGCCATCGAAATCACCAATAGTCAAGACACAGCCCTGAGCAAAGGGCTGTAGCTGATTAATTCCGCGAATTAGTTGCATTCAATATTATTAAGCAAAAGTGCTATATTATCATTTATAAACGCTGAGCGCAGTCGTATAAGACAGTATATACAATATTTAGCTATAAATACCTCTTACATTACATGCTTGCCAATGCATCTTGTAACTCTTGCACAGTTTGCGGGCGATTTGCGGGCGTTACTTCCATAGCCCAATCAATGATTTCCAAAAAACGCTGACTCAACTTCTTAGCATGCACTTTTTGCGCCAGTGGAAATTCATCACTGCCAACTCGATCAGGTGCTTGCGGTGGCACACTAAAATCTAAACAAGCGCGCATACTAACTCCCACAGCATAAATATCTGAACAAGGCGCTAAAATACCCGTAGCAGAATACTGTTCAATCGGTGAAAAACCTTTGGTTAAAATATACGCTTTATGTTTACTCTTATTAAGTGGGTAAGGCTGTATTGCGCCAAAATCCAATAGTAAAGTATCATTTTCTGGGCGAATCAACAAATTAGCTGGCTTGATATCTAAATGCAAAATATTGTGCTCATGAATTAACTTTAGCCCCGCCAATAAAGAACCAAACACATCCATTAGCCATTGTTCAGTGACTTTAATCTCTTTAGCTTTTAATAGCTTATCCAAGGTTACCCCGTAATCATAAGTCATAACCAGATAAACAGAGGAATTAGCCTGAAAGAAATTAATAACCTCTACTATATTAGGATGTTTAAGCGTTGCCAGTACTTTAGCTTCCTCTATAAACAACGCCCTACCATGAGCAAATAATCTTTTGGACTTTTCATTATTAGCAACAATTTCATTACTCCAAGTACGGTGGGCTAATTTACGCGGCAAATATTCTTTAATAGCAACTTGAACTTGGTCAGAACGCTGCCTAGCCAAGTACACAGAACTAAATCCACCATGAGCCAAGTCACGCTCAATAATATAGTCATCAATAATGGTTCCCGTCTGCAAATAATTCCATTGCGTTGGATAGGTTTTTGGATCGTAATATTCAGCCATAAAATCTCTATTGATTCAAACCTAGTACAGCAACCTCGAAATATGCTGTTTTTTATCACAAATTTAAGACTAGTTCACTTACAGTCACTGCAAGTCTTGTAGGATATTCTGAGGAACGATGCGCCTCATATCGTCGCACACCCTACACTATAGCGTGAATGCCTTAAATACCTTTGGATAACAAAAAGTGACAATAAAGTTAAACAAACAGGTGAAATATAACATTAAAATTATCAAGAAAATGCAAAGCCCTACCCGCTTTTTATCAAGAAATAACAACACTCTGAAAGTGCTAACATTTAATTTTTTATTCTCAACTCTTGTTATTAAAAAGTTCTGCTATACTTAAATCCAGTAAGAATCTCATACCGACAATCCATTTAAGGTTATTATCTAATGAACCAAAAAACAATATTATTAGCCCTATTCAGTAGCATTTTCTTGTGTTTTTCCTCTTTTAGTTTAGCAGATGAACCTCAAATAAATGCTGAAAATTACTCATCCCCCCATCATTTGACAGAAACACCTAAGAAGGCATCCTATGGTCAAAAAATAGGCCAAAAATTGCTTTGGGGACTTTCTAATTCAACTTTAGGCTTTTTTGAAATCCCTAAAAACATCATTAAAGTGACTAATGATACGAATTTAATCTACGGTCTCACAGGTGGTATAGGGCTTGGGATTTTACAAACGAGTGGGCGCACACTTGTGGGCATTCTTGATTTGACATTTTTTCTTTTGCCAACTAAGCCCATTGTACAGCCTATTCACCCTTGGCAAAATTACTTAACAGTTGAGACTGCCTACGGTGACCTTTTCGACCCTGACTTCTAATCGTTTAAAAAAGTTACACTACGAAGGATTTAAGAATACTCAAAACTTTAGATCATACAGCACTGACAGATCTTGAAAGACTGGCAGTGCTTACGGACATTAGTGAATTTTTCGCCTGAAACCCGCTATTTTCCCACTCAAAAATCTGCTTTCCAACCTTTCCTATACCTTAAGCAACATTGCCAACCAACTCAGTTGTTTCCACCACTGCGCCGTGTACTACCACCTTATACACACCATTCTCTTGCCTAATCATCTCTGCCTGTGTAGGGATTTGTTGTCTTATCCCATCAATATGAGAAATAATGCCCACCGTTTTGCCCTGTGCTTTTAAACTTTTTAATGTCGTAACCACTGTATAAAGTGTTTTCGCATCTAAATTACCAAACCCTTCATCAATAAATAAAGAATCAATCGCTCGCCCATTATTTGCAGCTTCAGATAAACCCAAAGCCATAGCCAAACTGACCACAAAAGTCTCGCCACCCGACAAAGAACTCACTGCACGTCTTATACCTTGCTGCTTAGTATCGATAATCTCTAATGCTAAGCCAGCATCGCTAGTCGTACTAGACACATGATATCGCCCACCAATTTTATCTAGAAAGCTATTTGCAGAGCTTAACAATTTAGCAGTAACACCTGCTTGCACTCGGCGCCTAAAAATATTTTCAGGCTCAGCATTCATCCTATCTAACTCACCTTGTGCTTGTTTTAAGGCTATTTCCTGCTGCTCAATCGCCTGCAATAATTGTGCATTATTTTGTTTCAATTGCTGTTGTTCACCTAACTGCTTTTCTAAAGTCGCAATTTCTTGGGCAATAATCTCCATTTTTACCGCCTTATCCCTTAACTGTATAACCGTACTTTCCAAAGTTTCTGTCGCAGGAATATGTGCTCGCTCTGCGCTTTGCTGTTTATCAAGCGCCTCAAACTCAGCGGGATATTTAACCAAGTTTTGCTGCAAACGATCAAATAATGATTGAATTTCACCCTGACGCTCCGACAAATCAAGTAACACCTGAACTTGCTCTAAAGACTCATAAGGAGAATTTTGTAACTGCAATGCCAGCTCATCACTTTGCGCATTGAGCTCTGCTAATAGCTTGTTATTAGCAGTCTTCAACTTCGCTAACTCAGCCTGCTGATCTTGCACAGAAAAATACAACTGCGCCAACTGCTGCTCATTAATTTGCGCATCCAATGCCTGCAATTTTTCATCATAATGCTGAATATTTTTCTGGCACAGGCTAACTTTCTCAGTAATCTGCTTTATTTCTGCAGCCAAAGAATTCTGGCGCATACTATACCCCTGATAATCCTGCCTACGCTTACTTAACACATCATACAAAGCATTTTCTTTACCTAATTTAGGTAACTTTTCATCAACTTCCTGTAACTGCGAGCTAACCAACTTCGTTAACGCACTTTCCTCTTGCATATTTTCTGCCAATTCGGTCTCTAATATTACCATCTCATGTGGACGTCCTTGACCACTCTCATCTAACATTTGTTGCTTAGTTTTTAACTTATCCAGTGCCGCTTGTTTTTTAATCGAAAAAACTTCCTGCTTAGCAATTTCTTTCTTTTTTGACTGAAAACGTTTTATTAGTACATTAATTTCTTTTAACTCTTGCTTTTCTGCTTTTATACGTCGCTTCATCACTCGAAAGCTATTAATCTCTAGCTCATCGCTTACCGCATTAAGACGAGCACATAAAGTTAACCACTCTGCTCGAACCCTATTAATTCGTTCAGTATGCTCAGTATTACCATTGATAACTTTATTATAAGCAATCAGTTGTTGGTTAATTTTCTTCTTTTCTGCTTGCAATGATCGTACTAACCTAGCCTGCTCAGCCAAGGCAGCTTTAGAATCATTGATAACAGGAAATTTCCTTACATAAGGATGCTCTTCAGAACCACATAAAGGGCAAGGAACTTTATCTTCCAACTTTGCTCTATCAGCAGCTAAGCGTAAAGTTAACTCCTCTCGGTAAACTGCTTTCTCTAAGATGCCGTGAATAATTTGTGCTGATTCAATTTGGTCATTTTTAGCCTGTAACTGGTCATTCAATTGCGCTGCATCTAAATCCGCAAAACGCTTAGAAAGCGCTTTGTTAACAAAGCGCTTATGCACCTTTGCCAAACTTAACAACTCAATAAAATCTGCTACACGCTGTTTTTGTTCTACCCGCAATGCCATCATCTCATCAAGACTATGACCATCTGCAATAAATTCCAATTCCTCATTCAAGGCCGCCAATGCCTTTTTAGAACCTTCTATTTCTTTTTCCAGCGCACGCATACTCGCTTGATTCTTAGTTGATGCAGCAGAAGCATTTTGATGTGTTTTATTAAAACGCTTCATCGCCTTTTGCATATCCTGACTGCGTTGACGTAACGTTCTTAAACGCCCCAATTCAGGCATATTTTCCACAAGAAAATGGTCTTTTTTATGCTCAGTAAGCCACGCCTCAACCGTTGCTAAAGTTTGTTGCTTTTCTGGTAATTGCGCTTCCAAAGTCTCTTTAAGCGCAACTTCAGACTGCCTATCCGCTACCGTTTGTGTTAATTGCCCTTGTAGCGCGTCTAGTGCTTGCTGTTGAACTTGTGTATCTTGACGTGGCAAACTAGCAAAATAACTTTCATCCACATCAGCCTGCGATAACTGCTCTTGAATTTTTTGCAGCGATACTTGTTTTTTCCTACTTTCCTCGCCTAACTGCTCAACAGCCGCTTTTTTTTCAGCAACCTTATGTAGTACATCTCCAAATGATAAAACATCCTGAGATTTAGCAATAGTCGCTAAATCTGCCTTAGCCGAAGCTATCTGCTGCTGTTCATTTGCATGATCTTTTTCTAACTGCGCAATGCGCTGCTCAAGTTCCTGTAAGTTTTGCAAACTCGCTTGCAATTGCAATAAATTGGTCTTTTCCTGCTTTAATTCAGAAAATGACAGCTTTTGATCCGCCAAATCTAACTCAGCCACTTGCAACTGCTCATCATTCATCAACGCAATATCAGCTAAACGCGTTTGTAATTCAACTAGCTTTTTTTGTGCCTGCTCTGTTGCTGCTTCCGCATCAAGTTTATAATCTGCATAAATATCTTTATTAATAATACGCTCTAAAATATCTAAGCGCTCAACATCTAAAGCCTTTAAAAAAGCCGCAAAATCACCTTGCGCTAACATAATAGAACGTGTAAAACGGCGAAAATCCATTCCCGTCAATTCAGTATTCTGGGCCAACACTTTATGCGACTCACTAGCTAATATGTGCTCTTCATCATTCACTCGCGTCAAGCGCATTTCTACAGGCATTAACTCACCATCAGCTTGCGCATTAGCGCGTTTTACCTGCCAACTTGAACGATATTTTTCACCATCAATAACAAATTCGACCTGCGCAAAACATCCCGCCGTATTGTTAGTCATCACATTTTCAGCCGGTTTAGGAAAACGAAATGTCTCCCCATACAAAGCCAAAGTAATCGCATCTAAGATACTGGTTTTCCCTGAACCATTCGGCCCAGTAATAGCAAACACACCCGCATCAACAATCGGCGCTTTATCAAAATCAATCCGATTTTCACCCTCAAGCGAATTAATATTTTTAAAATAAACGTTTAGTATTTTCATATCTTATTGATTTATATACAAACAACACAATTAAGAATGGCATTAGATACACCTATTGGCACATCATAATATTGCACTTTCTTGTGCTTCTATGACACATCTCAATATTATAAATGAAAAAGCCATAATTCCAGTTATTATCGACAAGCAATACCTTGCCTTTTTATCAAACGATATTGCGTAGCGTCGGTCAAAAAACTATTTTTTCACAAAACGCCTACCAAACGTTTATAGCCTCTTTTGATGAATTATAGAAATTAAAATCCACTACTGCATAACATCAAGCAGTAAAATAAAAACATTGTTCTTTTTTTGTTCTCTTGATATGATTAACAAAACAAAAGGAGAACTGTATTGATTGATTTAACCCGTAAACAAAAAGAAATTTTTGAATTCTTATTGAGCAATCAACAAAAATTTTCATACCCACCTACCCTCAACGAAGTATGTCTGGCTTTAGGCTTAAGCTCGCGCGGATCTTTGCATAAACATATTCAAGCCTTAATCGAAGCGGGCTTAGTTGAAGCCTCTGATCGTAAGCAAAAGGGCGTGCGTTTAACTGAGAAAGCTAAAAACTACTTAGCAATAGAAGAAACTGCAGGAAGCCTTCCTTTTGTTGGCTATATTGCCGCTGGAAAACCTATAGAAGCCATACAAAATATCAGTTATATGTCGATACCCGAGCAAATTAAAACAGAAAATAGCTGCTATATTTTGCAAGTCAAAGGTGACTCTATGATTGAAGAAGGTATCTTTGATAGTGACTGGGTTGTTATTGAGCAGCGCAGCACTGCACGTAATGGTGAAATTGTTGTTGCTCTTATCGATAAAGCTGAAGCCACCCTAAAATTTATTGAGCAGTACCCACACGAAACCTTATTAATCCCCGCTAATTCAAATATGTCCGCTATGCACTTCAAGCCTGAGCAAGTCGAAATACAAGGTGTGCTGGTTGGACAAATGCGCAGTTATGTTAAACACTAGGAGAATGTCCATGCAACAAAAAATCCATATGCAAGATCAAGTCACTAACCGTATTCAAATGATAATGGGTGAGCAATACCAAGGCATTAAACAAATAGCTGATGATGTCGCTAGTTTTGTTTTTATCCTGGTTATTTTAGCGATTGGAGTTGTTTGGTGAGCTTATAGCTAAACTTGGTTAAACTCAAGAACACTAATAAGTGCTTTACAAATTGTTATTTTCCTACAGTAAAATAACAACTTGTAAAGCCACTACGCATTTAATATAGTTAAGAATTACAAAATCTTATAACAGCTTATGCATAAATTACAATTCATGTTTAGCATTTTATTGCCTTTGCTCAGCGCCTGTTCAAGCTCTATAACCCAACCAATCTCTAGTGATATTGAATCAATAGCACCAAGATCCTCAATTGACCCTCTGGTGCAGAAGGAGCTACTCGACACATTTGGTTTATCAAAACTGAAAATGGGGAAATCTTTACAGCTCGTTAGGATTATGGAAGGTGGTGCCTGCAAAAATACGCAGCAAGGTGCTTTTGGCTTATTTAAACTTTACGCAAATTTAGATGATATTAAGCGTATTAAACAAACGCAAGGCTCTGAAGTCTTTGCAGATTTTGCATTAAGTATTCAAAATTTTTCCATGCATGCATTACAACAAGCGGTGAATCATTTTGATTTTAAAATAGCGACAAATAGCTCCAATACCAATCATAAGCAAGAACAGCAAGCGAAATCATTCGCTGTGTTATTTAGCGATTTAATCGCTAATGATATTCAAGTATTTGAAGCAAAATCATCACTAGTCATTGATGTAACACCTGATACTGATGCTTTACTTATTTATACTGATAGCTGTGAAATACCACATGTTCATTAACAACGTGACCACTATTTTAAAATACTGAGAACAACTAAGGAATGCTCATTAAATAAAACCCGAAACTTTAGGTTATGGAGCACCGCCAGTCCTTGAAGGGCTGGCGGTGCTTTCGGGTATTATTGAATTTCGATTCCTAAGGCTTTAGAGCAAACTCTAAGACTAAACCAACAAAAATCGTCAGACCAAACCAATTACTATTTAAAAAGGCTTTAAAACAACTTTGTTTATCGCGGTGAAAAATTAATTTTTGCTGATAAACAAAAAATAAGCTCGCACACACTAAAGTGACATAATAAATCCACGATAAATTTTGTAAACGCCCTATTTGGATCATTAATAACATAATGATTATCTGCAAAACTGCCATAATCTCACGCTCTTTATCTCCAAATAAAATAGCCGTTGATTTTATGCCAATTTTTAAATCATCCTCTTTATCTACCATCGCATACATCGTATCATAGACTAGGGCCCAAAGCGCTGTTGCTAGATATAGTAACCAAGCAACTAGCGGAATTTCATTACTTTGCGCAGCAAAAGACATAGGCACAGCCCAGCCAAAAGCAATACCTAAATACGCTTGGGGTAATTGTGTATAGCGCTTCATAAAGGGATAGCTTGCTGCCAAAAAAACACCACCAAAAGACAGTAGAATAGTATACGTATTGAGCAGCAGAACTAATGCAAAAGCCGTTAAACATAAAATAGCAAATACAATCAGCGCCTCTTTAGGCTTTACTTTACCTGCTGCAATAGGCCTTAGCTTAGTGCGCTCTACATACGGATCTAAATCTCTGTCTGCATAATCATTAATAACGCAGCCTGCTGCACGCATTAATACTACACCACAACAAATCACGGTTAATACTAATAGATCAGGCGAGCCTGAACTAGCTAGCCAAAGCGCCCACAAAGCGGGCCATAATAAAATTAAAATACCTATGGGCTTATCAAATCGAGCCAATAACCAATACTGCTGCAACCTATCAAAAATAACGTCTCTATTCACTTAAAATCTCTTTATATCAACAAATTATAACTTCTCGTTATCCACACAGGTATTTGTGACATTAAGGCCATAGTAGGATGTGCTGACGATAGGAAGCGCATCAGATAAACGATGCGCTTCGTTCCTCTGCGCATCCTACATCACTCTTTTTTAATACCCATTAAAAACGATAAGCTACAACAAATTCAATTACTTAAATTATAAAACTTCAGCTATTACATAAAATTTTTTCAAAAACTATTTGGCATCTCTTTTAAAGTATATTACTATAACTTTAAATTCTTTATATTTTATACACTTACAAAGACTACTTAATGTAGATTTTTTATAAAAGACGACCTAGGCAATCCTATGTTACATATTATAGATAACTTCCCTCTTCAGCACTCGTTTTTAGAAAGTACGCACTCGGGCGATACTGTCATTCTAAAAGATAATGCCGTTTATGCCGTAAAACAAGAAAACATCAAAGAATCACTAACAGAAAAGACGTTTGCACATCTTAATCTTTGTGTCAGTAAGGCTGATTTATTGCTACGTAATATTTCTAATAATGAACTACTACGCGGCGTTGCTATTCTTGACAATATGAATGACTTCCAAGATACCCTGATAGATGATATTGCTTGTCGGTCTTATAACTAAGTAACGAGCATAAACAAGCTTATCTGTTGTAGGCTCGAATTTATTCGCGCCGTGGTACAGGTAGTAAACCTGCAACGAATAAAAGCAGACTAAAGTCTGCCCTGCACCTTACGTAATAAAGTAATCAGGTTATTAGTAAACCCCGACTCCAATTTTGCTTGTACCGGCACATACCAGTGTTGCTCTGTTGCAATATCTACACATTTAACTGCATCTTTTTCGGTCATTAATATTGCTTGTGCGCCTTTAAACTGTATATCTTTCGCTGCATAAGCATAATGATCAGGAAAACTATGTGTGACAGGCTCAATACCTGCTTGTGCCAATAAATCAAAAAAGCCCTGAGGATGACCAATTCCCGCCAGCGCATGAACTTCTTTTTGCGCTTTAAACTCAGCTAAAGGTTTACGCTCCTTAGTTTGCATATTAATAGCAAAAGTCCCTTCTAGGCGCATTAAAATCTCGCCCTCTTCAGGCTCTCCACCGTTACAAACAACAAAGTCCACTTCCTTTAAGCGTTCTTGTGGTTCACGTAATGGCCCAGCTGGTAAATAGAAATTATTACCAAAACGTCGTATGCCATCAATAACACAAATCTCTATATCTCGGTGCAAAGCATAATGTTGTAGGCCATCATCGGAAATAATAACATCGCAATCATTGTTATCTAATAATAACTTAGCCGCGTCTGCTCTTATTGGACCTACTGCAACAGGACAATTTGCCTGTTGCGCAATTAACAAAGGTTCATCACCAATTAAACTTACCTCACTATTGGCAGTGACTTGCTGCGGCCATGCTTCTGCTTGTCCACCATACCCTCGACTAATAACACCCGGCTTAAAACCCTCAGCTTTTAGTTTTTCTACCAAATAAATGACTAGTGGTGTTTTACCTGTACCACCAACGGTAATATTACCGACAATAATGACCGGAACAGGTAATTTAGTCACCTTTTTATAACCTTTTTGATAGAGCTTGCGTCTCAACTTGGCTATATCAATATAAAGGAATGCAAAACCAGAAAACCAAGTCCCAACAAAGTGATCTTTATACCAAATTTCATTTAACCATTTAGCGATTATTTTTTTCATATTTTTTACTCTTTTTGCGTGCTAAAACTAATACTTTTAAAACCAATTTTATTGGCAACATCTAAGGCAGAAATAGCTGCCTGTACAGGCGCACTCGCATCAGCACTAATGACTAACGGCATTTGTTTATTTGTAACAGCAGCGGTTAATGCTTTAGTTAAAGTCGCCAAACTTTTATCCTGTAATGCACGGCCATCAATAAAAAACTGTCCTGACTTATCAATCGTTAAGCGTAACACTTGTTTATGCTGCTCTGTTTCCTGGCCATCAGCTTGTGGTAGTTGAATTTTAATAGATGTCTCTTTACTGAAGCTGGTGGTCACCATAAAAAAGATCAATAACAAAAAAACCACATCAATCATGGGTGTTAAAGAAACTTCTAAAGGTTTATGTTTTTTATTGCGAAAATTCATTCTAAGCCTTCATACGTACCATGAATTACTTCAATTAATTTCAAAGATTCCTCTTCCATATTTAAAACATAGACATCGACTAAGCCATCGAAATAACGATGAAAAATAACACAAGGAATAGCGACGGCTAAACCCGCTGCTGTGGTAATTAAAGCCTCAGATATCCCACCCGCTAAAACCGTTGGATCACCAACACCATGACTCACAATAGCAGCAAAAACCTTGATCATACCTAAAACAGTGCCCAGTAAACCGAGCAAAGGGGTAATAGTGGCAATCGTACCTAAGGTATTTAAGAAGCGCTCTAATTTATGAGCGACGTGCCTTCCAGAGTCAACGATCGCCTCTTTCATAACATCCCGACCTAAACTACGACTCATTAGACCACTCGCAAGAATCATTCCTAAGGGAGAACTTTCCTTTAAATGCTTGATCGTCTTAGCATCTAATTTTTTAGCCTTAGCTAATTCCCAGACTTGATCCACCAACTCAGGCGGTACAATTTTCTTTTTTTGTAAGGTTAAAAAACGCTCGCCAATAATGCCCATGGCTAAAACAGAACAAAATAAAATAGGGATCATTAATAATCCCCCACTTTGAATTAACTCAAACACCGATTTTTCCTTTTTTAAATAACCCATTAATACCTAAACAAATATAAAGGCTGAAACGCGACCCCAGAAATATGAAAGTCCCTATTTCTATTATCAGCTGTCTTAAAGTCACGGCCTACATTCTCTCATCTGCCTTGCAAATAATTTACCGCCTTATACCTATTACTTTTAACTCACGCTTCCTGATGAACAAGCGCCTTACCTTTACCTACCCAAATAGCCGCAATAATATAAGCCAAAAAACTTAAAGCCGCAGCAAAACTAAACACCCACTGAGCGCCGTAAAGATCCCAACCGTAACCACTATACAAGCCACCCAGCATACCACCTAAACCAAAACTAAGACTGCTATAAAACGCCTGACCTTTACCTTGATGATGTTGACCAAAATAATTTTGCACTAAATGCATAGCTGCCACATGCGCCGAACCAAAAGTTGCTGCATGTAATAGTTGAGCACCTATTAATAACCACATATTATCAACATACCAAGCGATTAATAACCACCTTAATACCGCCAACAAACAACTAACTAACAATATATGACGTAGCGAATTAAGTTTTAGCAACTGACGCATAAAGACAAAAACAATAATCTCTGCACATGCACCAAGTGACCAAAGTAAACCGATTATCGTTGCTGAATAATCATATTGCTTTAAGTAGATAGAAAAAAACACATAATAAGGGCCATGTGATGCCTGCAATAACATATAAACGCATAAGAAAGCAATCACTTCAGGCTGCTTAATAATTTGCCCTATACCAATCACAGCTTGACTCGCTTTAGCCACTGTCACTTCCGGTATAACTAAAGAAATTAACCAAATCAAAGCCAGTAAAACAATAATAAACCAAGGCAACAAGTCAATAGGGTATAAATCCAACAAATAGCCTACCCCTAAAACCGTCACTATAAAGCCTATCGAGCCCCATAAGCGGATATTACTATATCGGTGCGGCTCCTTTTTCAAGTGATGCAAGGTAGCGGCTTCAAATTGCGGCAGCGCAGCATTCCAAAAAAAACTAAACCCTATGGTCACCAAAGCAAACCATTGGTACGATTGCTGGTATAAAAAACCAGCAAACAAAACCATAGCAAAAAAAGACGCAATACGAATCACACGTAAACTTTTGCCCGTATGATCGGCAATCCACCCCCAAAGGTTGGGAGCAATAATTTTAGTACCCACTAATAAAGCGGTTAATTCGCCAATTTCAGCCGCATTAAAGCCACAATCTTTAAGATATAAACTCCAATAAGGTAAAAAGCCGCCTAAGGTTGCGAAATAGAAGAAATAAAAACCCGATAAACGCCAATAAGGAATTTTAGTTTGCACTGTCTAGTTAACGCAAGACAGGCAAAGTAGAATGCACATCATGATTCTGCGCCCTATGCCGCAACATATGATCCATTAATACAATCGCCATCATGGCTTCAGCAATAGGTGTTGCACGAATACCAACACAGGGATCATGTCGCCCTTTCGTCACGACTTCAATTGCCTCACCATCACGATTAATGCTGCGTCCCGGTAAATGCAAACTAGACGTTGGTTTTAAAGCAATACTAGCAATAATTTCTTGGCCACTAGAAATTCCCCCTAAAATTCCCCCTGCATGATTGCTCAAAAAACCTTCAGGCGTCATCTCGTCTCTAAAATTTGTACCTTTACTATTTACGCAATCAAAACCATCGCCAATTTCTATGCCTTTGACGGCATTAATGCTCATTAAGGCATGCGCTAAATCAGCATCTAAACGGTCAAAAATAGGCTCGCCTAAGCCTGGCGGTACATTTGTTGCCATAACATTAACTTTCGCGCCAATTGAATCACCCTCTTTACGCAAAGCATCCATATAAGCCACTAATTCAGCCTCTTTACTCGCATCTGGACAAAAGAACTCACTCTTATCCATCGCTGCCCAATCAATCGCTTCGATTTTAATCGGGCCTAATTGAGACAAATAACCACGAATTTCAATACCGTATTGTTGCTTTAAATATTTTTTAGCAATGCCGCCCGCAGCAACGCGCATGGCCGTCTCTCTAGCCGAAGAGCGCCCACCACCACGATAATCTCTAAAACCATATTTATGGTCATAAACATAATCTGCATGACCGGGGCGATAAGTCTCAGCAATATTGGCATAATCTTTGGAACGCTGATCGGTATTTTTTATTAATAAACCAATTGGCGTACCTGTGGTTTTACCCTCAAATACACCCGATAAAATCTCTACTTGGTCAGCCTCACGACGTTGCGTAGTATGTCTTGACGTACCAGGTCGGCGACGATCTAAATCCCCTTGTAAATCCGCTTCCGTTAATTCTAATCCCGGTGGACAGCCATCAATCGTTGCGCCTAATGCAATACCGTGACTTTCACCAAAAGTGGTCACTGTAAATAATTTTCCTATACTATTACCCGACATATTTACCTCAATGCTGCTTTAAATTGTTCATTAAATACAAAAACTTGCTCTGCTGTCAGCAAAAACACCCCGTCGCCACCGTTTTCAAAATTCAGCCAGTAAAACGGTATATCCGGAAATTTTTCCTGCAAAGTTTCCGCGCTACTACCTACTTCAATCACCAAAATACCTTGTTCAGACAAGTAATCAGCAGCATCAACTAAAATCTTAATGACTAAATCTAACCCCGACTCGCCACCGGTAAAACCCATTTCTGGCTCAGCATGAAATTCAGCGGGCAATTGCTCCCATTCAGCAATAGCTACATACGGAGGATTAGAGACAATTAAATCATATTTCTGTGCCGGTAAGGCGGAAAACAAATCAGAATGATATAAAGTTAACTGCTCTGCCAACCCATGTTTAGCAAGATTAATTTTAGCAACGTCCAAAGCCTCTTCTGACAAATCAACCGCATCCACTAAAGCATCAGGAAAAGCATAAGCACAGGAAATAGCAATACAGGCACTACCCGTACATAAGTCCAAAACATGCCCAATACTGTCAGCATCAACCCAAGGGGTAAACTGCTCTTGAATTAACTCAGCAATGGGAGAGCGCGGCACTAATACACGTTCATCTACATAAAATGGCAAGCCTGCAAAAATTGCCTCATGCATTAAATAAGCAGAAGGAACCCGGGAGCTGACTCGTTGATTCACCAAGTCAATAATTTTTTCTCGCTCAGTGTGAGTTAAACGCGCACTAAAATAACTTTCAGATAAATTATAAGGTAGGTGTAAACTATGTAAAACTAAAGCAGCCGCATCGTCCAAAGCGGTTGCAGTGCCATGACCATGGAATAGTCCTGCTTCAGAAAAACGACTAGCCGCCCAACGAATATAATCCCTTACCGTCATTAGCGTTTGAATTGTTGCTGCAGATGTTGGTTGCATAAAATATGAATAATGTAAGAATAATGCGCAAAGACAGTAATTTTAAACTAATTATGCGTGTATCTGGATAACATTCAGTAAAATAGTCATTATGGACCAAAAAAATTCAACCTCCTCCCTCGAAGCAACACGCTCAAGCTTAGCAAAAAATCGACTGTATGCCGACTGCTATAAATTCATGCAGTCTGACTCACTCGACTTGCCTACGATCCCTGATGTCTCGTTTAAAATCAAAAAAGCCATTAATGATAGCTCGGCTAATAATAATAAAATTGCTCGCGTGGTCCAAATTGATCCTTCTATCACTGCACGACTGATAAAAATTTCTAATAGCCCTCTATACCGTGGCCGTCGTAAAATTGAAAGCTGTCCCGAGGCTCTCACTCGCTTAGGCTTACAGAGCTCACAGCAAATTATTACTACCTTTGCCTTAAAAGGCGTGTTTAATGCCAGCTCGCGAGTGATTCGTAAAAAAATGCACGAACTCTGGCAGCACAGTAGCTATGTCGCCGCCATTTCTGCTGTATTAGCACATAAAACTCCTGGATTTGATCCTGACAAAGCTATGTTAGCGGGTTTAATTCATGATATTGGTATTGTGCCCATTCTGGCTTATGCCGACAAACAACCAGATATTTTAGCTAGCCCAAAAGATTTAACTGAAACAGTGCGTAAGTTACGTGTGGAAATCGGCGTGCAAATTTTACGCAAATGGGATTTCCACGAAGATTTTGAAGGCGTGATTATCAATTCAGAGAATTGGTATAGAAACAACAATGAAAAAGCTGACTATGCAGATATAGTCATGATTTCTCAATTACATAGTTATATCGGTAAAATTGACCCGAAAAAAATGCCGAAACTAGATGAACTTCCTGCTTACAAAAAACTCGTTTCAGGGAATTTAGATATCGATCTTAGTATTAATATATTGGACCAAGCCAAAGATGAAATCAACGACATTCAAAAACTGTTGCTTTAACCATGATTAATCTACCCATCCCTCCCCGAGCCCAACACATACTTAACACGCTTAGCCCAACGAAAAGCGGTACAGAAAATTTAAAAATAGGGCAACAAATTAATGCCAGCATCGTACAGGTTAGCCAAGACAAAAAAAACATTCAACTGAGCATAGAAAACAAAAAAATTGCCGCCTTTCTCAAAAATGAACCCTCTGAAAGTAAACAACAAGCGTTACCATTACAATCAGGACAAGCTGTAAAGTTAATAGTGATTAAATTACAGCCTCAACCTGAGGTCAAAGTTTTAACTCCTGAGCAGCTCTTACAGTCAAGTAAAACAAATAATACTTCAGTCCCAGCCGATATTAAACGCAATGCACCAACACTCATTTTACAAACTAACTTAAACGTCTCACAGACAGAAGCCGCTAAAACTAACATACCTCGTACCGATCCCCGTATTGCAGTACACATACTACAAACGCCTAAGAACACTGCACATAGCGCACTGTTATCCACATTAAAACCTCAACAATTACTGAGTGCAACAGTAATTGACAGTGACGCTAAAAGCCTTAAGCTACGCCTACATATCCCTTCTTCTAGCTTATCAAGCGACACCGACAAAAGCATAAAAACACAGCGCTTTTTGGCAGCTAAATCAGCAGCATTACAGTCAGAGCCACCGACTAAAGCTACAGCCACGAAAAACACGATTGAACCGCTAAAAACACAAAACTTTGTCACGCCTAAATCAGCGCCTATTTTATCGACAACCACACAAAATACTGTGGCTCCCAGTAGCGCTATTGAAACAACTAAAAATACCACTCCTGCCCGCCCTAAAACACTCATTAACATTGATTTTCCAATATCAAAATCAACCCCTTTGCCAGCACTCAGCCCCCAACAAGCCCTTACGCTACAAGTCATAAAAACCGAGCCACAAGTACAGCTTCAAATTCTCCCGTACCAAAACCCAGAACAAACCATTACCAGCGCAATCAAAGATCACCTGCCTAAAGAAATTGCTGCACCCGAATTACTCAATCAATTAATTCGCACCTTCCCACAAATTGCCAGCAATGAAAAAATATCAGAAACACTTAAACGCCTTGCTCAAGAAATACTACGCGACTTACCCAAGCCACAACAACTAACAGAAGGCACGCAACTTAAAAAGTCACTGGATAATAGCGGTCTTTATCTGGAAGCCAAGTTAGCTCACACGAAACAAAAAACAGAACTGACACTCAGTTCAGACTTTAAAGCGGTGCTATTAAAATTTGTCCAAGCACTACAGCACGAATATCAAGTAGACAAAAACAACCTAGCCAGCGATGATCAGCTTCAGAAGCTACTTAAAGATCTACAAAACAAATCAGAGGGCGCTCTAGCTCGGCTAGTACTCAATCAACTCAAGTCATTACCGCAAGAAGATCAAAATAAACAAGTCTGGGTAATCGACTTACCCTTTACTGAAAAAAAACTCACCACCTCAATTAAAATAGAGATCGAAAAAAAACATAAAAAGTCTCAACAAACCGAACAAAAAACTTGGTCAGCAACGATCACCTTATCCCCCCCTCATTTAAACACACTGCACTGCAAAATTTCTTATTTTGATAATACAATACATACCAATTTTTGGAGCGAAGGGGCTAAGACCATAAAACTAATACAAGATAATTTAGATTACTTAACAAGCCGTTTTGAAGCAGAAGGGTTAACGCCGGGTAATATCAATGTGACCCAAAAATCAGCCAATAAAACACCAACAGCAGTAACAAACATTGATAAACACACTTTATTTGATGACAATGCGTAAAGCACCGTATTTAAATATCGCCCCACTTTTAGTTAAATCATTTTATGGACAAACAAAAATACGCTATCTTCTTTCCCATTATTCTGTTTATAGTATTTGATATTTCTGCACTATTAATAAACTACTGGATATCTGATAGCCTAAGCAAGAGCGCACTCACCATTAACCTAGCTGGACGCCAACGTATGCTATCGCAACGCATTAGTAAATCTTTATTACTGGTAAAACTAGGCCCAACTGACACAGAAAAGCAAACCGCTCGAACCGAACTAAAAACGGCAATACAACTTTTTGACAACACCCTTAAAGCTTTTGAAGAAGGTGGCAATACTTTAGATGGTGATCATAAACCGGTTTTTATTAGTGCAATTAAACCTTCACAAGCCCGTCAACACCTTGCTCAAGGGCGGCAACTTTGGACGATCCTTCAGCCCTCGATTTTACTTAGCTTGGACCCAGCTACATCAACAGCAACGTTACTTGATCAAGCAATAAAAAACACCCTTCAGCACAATCTTGCTTTATTAGAATCAATGCGCCAAATGACCTTAGTACTGGAACAAGAAGCAAATAGGAAAATTCAATTATTACGCTTAATTCAGTCCGCAGCACTCGTTTTAGCCTTGCTTACGTTTCTTTATATTACCGGACGCTTAATTAAAAATAAGCATATAGCCTCTAAAAACAATCAAGCCTTGAATGCCGTTTTCAATACCATAGAAACAAGTATTATTATTTATAATGAAGCAAAGGAAATCATCTTTAGCAACCAAGCTGCTAATCAACTTTTTCAATACCCAGATGGCATACCTAACAGGCTATCAATCAACAACATACTGACGTTTCATAAATCGTCACCTATAGGCCACACTAGACGGGGCATATCCTTTCCAATAAAAATTGAATGCCAAAAAAATATATTTAAAGGAATACCCAGTGTTATTTGCACTATTCACGATGTAACCAAACAAAAAGAAAAAGAAGAAAACCTGAGAAAAATAGCCTTTCACGACCCACTGACTGGACTCGCTAAGGAATGTGCATGAAATAACTTAGGCAACTTATAAAGTTGTTGCGTCAGGAATGGCAGTATAATTCCATTGCCTCAGGTGCAATGGCAGTATAATTCCATTGCCTCAGGTGCTCATCAAATACAATTCGCATTGACTCTTTAAAACCCTCTGCATGAGTAAGGTTTTATCTTGGGTCGATTTTAAATAAAGTTTATGAGTTGCATCATTATAATTCTTAAATTGAACTTGCCTAAATTAATTTGTGCTCATTCCTAACCGATTACTCTTTCAAGAACGATTAACACAAGAGATCTTGCACAATAAACGTCACCTCAAAGCTTTAGCCGTGCTATTTATAGACTTGGATGGTTTCAAAGCAGTTAACGACAATTTAGGGCATGATGCTGGTGATCAACTACTCAAACTCGTCAGTCAACGCCTCCTTAAATGTTGCCGTGAAGAGGATACCGTTGCCCGAATGGGCGGTGATGAATTTACCCTAATACTTTCTTCTATTACCCACATAAAAGCTGCAGAAAGAATCGCCAGCACTGTTTTACAGCAACTAAATGAGAGCTTTCTAATTCAGGATAAAATCGTCCATATCAGTGCCAGTATTGGCATCAGCCTATATCCTAAAGACCATCATGAAGCTGATTTATTAATAAAATATGCTGACACTGCTATGTATGAAGCAAAGAGATTAGGCAAAAATCGTTATGTACTCGCATCTGACCTGCTAAACAAAACGATACAGTCACCACCCACACAGAAACACTTACATTAGTTCTGCACCCCATATGCTAATGAACAGCTTATTCGATTATAGCTCCTAAACCATCAAACCTATTCAGAGTGTGTCATCAGATATACTGAGAAACAAAACACATCGTTGGCATAATACGTACTGTACTAGTTAAGCTTGAAAACTAATTATTGAAATTTTTAAAACACACGCTTAATTAAATAGTTGCTGTTAATGACCAACAAATCTGGACTAGTTTTGGTCAATAAAAGCCTTGTTATGTTCCGTAAATACATATTGCTGTTACGTACGGTATAGCGTATATTTATTGTCAGGAGAAATATATGACTATTCTTAATGTAACAGAAGCACGATCAAAACTTTACAAGTTGATTGATGAAACAGCAATTACTCATCAACCAATTACAATAAAAGGAAAAAGAAATAATGCTGTTTTAGTTTCTGAAGAAGACTGGAATGCTATTTCTGAAACGCTATACCTATCATCAGTACCTAATATGAGAGAGTCTATACAAAATGGGCTTAAAGAAAGTATTGAGTCATGTTCTAAGGAACTTGACTGGTGAGTTGGGAGCTAAGATATACAAAACAAGCACAAAAAGATGCTAAAAAACTTTCATCTTCTGGCTTAAAAGCTAAAGCTGAGTTAATTTTGTATATAGTTAAAGAAAATCCATATCAAAATCCACCACCTTATGAAAAATTAGTTGGTGATTTAAATGGAGCTTATTCAAGAAGAATTAATATTCAACATAGGCTTGTTTATCAAGTCTATAAAAATGAGCATATTATTAAAGTACTTAGTCTTTGGACTCACTATGAATAAAAACATACACCAGGTAATATCTAATTTTTCTCCCGCCTTTACCCACATGCAGATCCACACAGAGCGCTTCTCTCGCGCAATAAAATCAATTGCGCCATCCGCGCATTGGCTACGACATCGTACCACCCCCTATGTCTAAGCTCGAACCCTGATTGATAGCCACCAGATCGTCTTGACACATAAGCAGTTGCCCAACTAATATATTCAAACAATAAGTCCACCGCATGTTAAGCAGAAACCCTCCAGATAAGAGCGCAAACTGTCACCACACTGCCTTGCCAGAGTTCATCGGACACCAGGCGTTATCAGTCAATATAACAAGGCTTAGACATCAAAACTCAATAACACCCGAAAGCACTGGCAGTGCTATATTTGCTAAATTTTCAGGCTTTATAAAATATGCATTCCCTAACATAAAGCACCTTATGAATACTCCCCTATAGTTATTTATCAAAACACTAATTTGATAAATACGTGTAAACTATTGCCAATAGACAGCATTAATCGCCCCTACAAGCAAATGAAAGAACATACTATAGATACCCGAATTTCTCCCGCAGGTCATTTAGCCGTTTTGTCTCGTTCTGAAGTCAATAAATTATTAGATACCAGCCAAGGCGGTTTATACGGACTACTACATAATTGCGCTCTTGCCGTTTTAAATTGCGGCAGTGATTCAGATGATGGCAAAGAACTACTGGAGCGTTACAGCGACTTTGCTATTAAGGTTATTCAAGAAGAACGTGGCATTAAACTAGAGCTCACTTCAGCTCCAGCCATTGCTTTTGTCGATGGCGAAATGATTAAGGGTATTCGAGAGCACTTGTTTGCTGTATTACGTGATATTGTCTACGTTAGTGATGAGATAAATGACAACCCAAAATTTAATCTGCAAAGTTCAGAAGGCATCACCAATGCGGTATTTCATATTTTACGCAATGCCAATATTATTCAACAAAGCACCGACCCTAAGCTCGTCGTTTGCTGGGGTGGGCACTCAATCTCTCGCGAAGAGTATGTCTATACCAAAAAAGTAGGCTATGAACTCGGTTTACGCGCTATGAATATTTGTACAGGATGCGGACCTGGAGCAATGAAAGGCCCGATGAAAGGTGCGACAATTGGTCATGCAAAACAACGCATTAGTGATGGATGTTATATAGGTATTACTGAGCCGGGCATTATCGCCGCCGAATCCCCCAATCCTATCGTTAATGACTTAGTTATTTTACCGGATATTGAAAAACGCCTCGAAGCCTTTGTACGCACTGGGCACGGCATTATCGTCTTTCCTGGTGGCGCGGGTACGGCTGAAGAAATCCTCTATCTATTGGGAATTTTATTGCATCCTGAAAATGCAGAAATGCCCTTTCCACTTATTTTCACTGGCCCTAGTAAAGCAGCTGATTATTTCAATCAGATCAATGAGTTTATCGGCAATACTTTAGGCTTCGAGGCTCAACAGCGTTATAAAATTATTATCAACGACCCTGCTAGAGTAGCCAGAGAAATGAAACTGGGAATTCGTCAAGTGCGTGAATTTCGTCGCAGTAAAACAGATGCTTATTATTTTAATTGGGGCTTAAAAATCGACGCTGAATTTCAACAACCCTTTCTACCTACTCATGAAAATATGGCAGGGCTCGCATTACATAAAAATCAAGAGAAACACCTATTAGCCGCCAATCTGCGCCGCGTATTTTCTGGCATCGTCGCCGGTAATGTTAAAGATGAAGGCATACGCGCTATTGAACAACACGGGCATTTTGAAATTAGTGGCGATAAAGAAGTGATCGCGCCGATTGATGACTTATTGACCGCTTTTGTCAGTCAACACCGGATGAAATTACCAGGTAAAACTTACGTACCTTGTTATAAAATTGTGTCATAAGTAGCGGCCAGTGAAATTATCCTTACCAACAAAACGATTAGCGCTTAGTTATTTTTTGTTAATGTTCTTCACGCCTATTTTAAGCGCCGCCGAAATCCCCGTGATTGCCGCAGCTAGTAATCTTAAATTTGCACTAGAAGAGATTACAATCGCTTTTCACCAAGAAACAGGAAAATCATTACGTATTAGCTATAGTTCATCAGGTAATCTTACGCGCCAAATTCAACAAGGAGGGCCATTTGAATTATTTTTATCTGCGAATGCTCACTATGTCGAACAGCTTTATCAACAACATAAAACGTTAGATCGGGGACAAGTTTTTGCACTAGGGCGTTTAGCTTTACTTACCTATATTGCTTCAAGCTTAAAACTTGATGTGCAGTTAAACGGACTTAAACAAGCACTACAGTCAAGGCAATTGCAGCGTATAGCCATCGCTAATCCTAAGCATGCTCCCTTTGGCATTGCTGCTCGTGAAGCATTGCAAAAACAACAACTTTGGCACTCTATTCTGCCCCATTTAATCTTAGGTGAAAATGTAGCGCAAGCGACTCAATTTGCCAGTTCTGGTGCTGCCCAAGTTGGCCTAGTCTCTTATTCTTTAGCGCTCGCACCTGCTTTGAAAAATCGCGTACGCTACCTATTAATACCTAGCTCACTACATCAACCACTACAACAAACCGCTGTACTATTAAATAATGCTGGCGATACAGCCAATTTATTTTTCCATTATCTACAACAAGAAAAAGCCCGTGGTATTTTAGCTCGCCATGGCTACACCCTACCCTGAACATTCCTATGGACTGGCAAGCATTAGCTTTATCGGTAAAATTGAGTTTTGTAACCTTACTATTTTTGCTGCCTATCGGCATTCTATTAGGCCGCTGGCTGGCATATCGGCAGTTTTGGGGGAAATCCTTATTGCAAACTTTATTGGCTTTACCCTTAGTACTCCCCCCTACCGTACTCGGCTATTACCTCTTAGTTGCTTTCAGCCCAAATCAAGGACTAGGACTTTGGCTGGTTAATACTTTTGGCACGACGCTGATTTTTAATTTCCAAGGCCTCGTATTTGCCTCTATTATTTTTAACCTACCTTTTGCCATTCATCCCATGCAGCGGGCTTTTGCAGCCATCCCGCGTGAAATCCGTGAAGCTGCTGCCTGCTGTGGTATGAGACCTAGCTTGGTGTTATGGAAAATTGAACTGCCTTTGGCTTGGCCAGGTATCGTTTCTGCCATGGTCATGTGTTTTGCACATACGCTAGGTGAATTCGGTATCGCCTTAATGGTCGGCGGCAACATACCTTTTGAAACACAAACCATCGCCATTGCTATTTATGACCGTGTACAATCTTTCGATGATCATGCTGCTGCCGTTATGTCCTTTAGCTTATTACTCTTCTCAATGCTGACTATTTCTTTCACTTATTGGCTATCGGCACGTAGCGAACGCACACATGACTGATTCAGCGATACAGATCACGCTACAACAAACAGCTCCCATTCCACTATCAGTACAATTAAATTGTAAATCGGGAGAATTGCTCGCCTTAGTCGGCCCTTCTGGTAGTGGTAAAACTACAGTTTTACGTGCTATTGCAGGTTTATATCAAGCACAGAATGCACAAATTATTTGTCAGGGTGAAACTTGGCAAAACAGTGCCCAGAATCTTTTTTTAGCCCCGCACCAACGCCATGTTGGATTGGTATTTCAAAATTACGCCTTGTTTCCACATATGACGGTATTGAAAAATATCCAACAAGCCATTACACATTTACCTAAACAACAGCGCCAAGCTCAAGCACTTGAACTACTTAAAAAAGTACACTTAGAGGGCCTGGAGCAACGTTATCCAAAAAACCTATCTGGCGGCCAGCAACAGCGTGTCGCAGTTGCTCGCGCCTTAGCTAGACAACCTAAAGTTTTATTACTAGATGAGCCATTCTCTGCTGTAGATCAAGTCACGCGCCGCAAACTATACCGCGAACTGCTAGCGCTAAGGGAATCACTGGCTATGCCAATGATTTTAGTCACCCATGACCTGGAAGAGTCAACCTTACTAGCCGACCGTATCGCACTACTACATAAAGGAGAAATCCTCCAAACCGGAGCCCCTGAGTGGGTCGCTGCTCACCCTAAAAGCGCAACCATCGCGCGTCTAATGGATCAGCAAAATTTATTCACCGCCCAAGTCGTCGCCCATGATCAAGAAAATCAAAAAACACACTTACGCTGGCGCGGTATGCTAATCGAAGCGGCTTATCAAGCACAATTCCCACTCAACAAACCAGTCTGCTGGATGATTCAATCGGCCAATATTTTATTGCATAGACGTAACCGTCCCTCTAATGGTAATAAGGAAAATCCCCTACAAGGACAAATCACTGAGTATATGGAAAGCAGCGGCTTAGCTCACTTACGAGTACAGATCGACAAGCAACTAGACACGACCATTAGTATTAATGTACCGCTACATGTCGCCAAGCGCAATGCACTGGGATTACATGAAAAAATTGGTATTTCCTTACTTAGTGAAGGAATACATTTAATGCCTTATCAGGCTTTACGCAGTGAAAGTTGATTTCTAACTTGGTAATATAACCTACATTCCGCACCCCAATCACCCATTGCCTAAATATAAATTTTCATAAGGAATGCACATTAAATAAAACCCGAAACTTTAGCTTATGAAGCACTGCCAGTCCTTCGAGGACTGGCAGTGCTTTCGGGTGTTATTGAATGTTGATTCCTAAGTACCTATATAAAATTAAACTAACACTTTAATAATACGCATTAGCTGAATGGTATACCCGTAGGTACAAATAAATTCGAACCTACAAAAAACGTTTTGTAATTATGCATAGGTACTTAGTTTTAAAATAAATCACTATGCGTTCCAAGTCTAGCTAGTTGAAGCTCAGAAGTACTTCTCTTATAGAATGGTAACTTTCTTGCTTTTTTAAAGTCTCTCTTAAACTGGCTTGAATATATGATTTCAAGCATTTTATAACTTCACTTCAAGCTCGTTAAATAGCTCTGAAGCACCTGTTGACCTATGCCCTTGACCTTCTTCTAATTCTTGCATGGCCTGTATGGTATTTTTATTTGGCTGCTTAGTCTTCAGCTCAAATGGGATGCCACCATAATTGATAACAGCTTTTGCAAATAATTTAATCGCTTGCGAAGGGCTTAAACCGATTTCCTCACATACATGAGTAAATTCAATTTTCATCCCAGGTTCAATTCGTGTGCTAATTATCTCTGTCTTCATAATAATGCTCTTTTGTACTACATAACGAATTAAATTGTAATACAATAAAATACATTTGTAACTAGATAGCTTCAAAACACACAAGTAACCTTAAGCTTATTCAATGCCCTCACTCAACAATAAATACCCTCGATTTTCTACTGTATCAAAAGTGCGCATTGCGCGAATCAATAGCTCAGATTTCACCCAAACCCAATCAGCTTTATTCGGCGTAACATCCATGATTAAAAATGAATCCGATACCTTATGATATGCACCTAAAGGAGAAAGGTGACCACCGCCAGGTTGATTTAACACTTTGCGCTTATAATTGATAATGACATAATCATCTGCCGTTGTTAAATTTTCTATTAACTCTGCTTTAATCTCTTGATCGCTCATACCTTGCTGAACAACGACTACTTTTGTACTTAATCCATGCGCAGTAAATAATTCCCCGAGTTGCCGTAACTGAAAGCCTCTATCTTTTTTCTCCTGACCATTACTTCCAATAAGCACAGCACCTTCTGTATCCTGTAATACTCTACCTAAAACGAAAGCTCTTGATTTAGGACTCTTTATAAAAATATTATTTTGCGTGTAACGCTGAAAAAGTGGGTTCCATTTATGACTAGCCGCAATAATTTTCTGATCTAACTCACTTAACAGGCTTTTATCTTCTGGCAAAATCATAGCACTATTACGCACACGCAAGGCATTAAGCACAATAGCCGCTGATGCTGGTCCGCAAAAGAGTTTATTATTTTGGCTTTCAAAGTGATTAGCCAACTTAAAAAAGTCAACTTTGTATTGAGATTCTTCCAAGCGCTTAATTCCTTCATCTGTTCCCCAACTGACAATAGCTGGGTCAGATATTTTCTGTGCAGTGCCAGTTGTAGCGCATGCGTTAAGCGTTACAGCTATTACGATATAAATAGTAACACTGATGTATTTTCTGAGAGAAATAGACATAATAAGTCATTAATAATGAAGTGGGATCAATATACTTTATTTAAAGCACACTGTAGTTGCCTACCAAAAAGTCCCTGCTAAACTCACTTTCTAAAAGACAAAAAAAAACCTATTACATGACTGTAACAGGTTTTTAAATATGGAGCTGGTGATGGGAATCGAACCCGCGACCTACTGATTACAAATCAGTTGCTCTACCGATTGAGCTACACCAGCTAAAGAGCGAGTATTATAAGATGTTATTTATATATTGCAAAGTATTTTTATCTTTTTTTATGTTTTTTATTAGGTACACGACGCTGATTATTTTCTGTACGTTGCGTTCTAAAATTTTTACCCTTATGTATAATCTTATCCCCCTTCCCCCCTTCTTTTGGCTGCCAGTTCGGAACAAGGTGTTGTTTTCCATTACCAATCAAATTTGCACGTCCCATATTCTTTAAGGCCTCACGTAATAAGGGCCAATTTTTTGGATCGTGATAACGAAGAAATGCTTTATGCAAACGGCGCTGCTTAATTGATTTCGGAATCGGCATATCGGATGCACTACGACTCACTTTGCTTAAAGTATCTTTACCTGAATGATACATGGCCGTGGCTATAGACATAGGCGATGGTAAAAATGCTTGTACTTGATCGGCCCTAAAGCCATTTCGCTTTAACCATAAAGCCAGGTTAAGCATATCGGTATCTTCTGTTCCCGGATGAGCGGCAATAAAGTAAGGAATTAAATATTGCTCTTTTCCTGCTTCTTTGGAATATTTTTCAAACATTTCCTTAAAACGATCATAGGTCCCCATACCTGGCTTCATCATCTTGGATAACGGAGCTTCTTCGGTATGTTCTGGAGCAATTTTCAAATAGCCACCAACGTGATGGGTCACTAGTTCTTTGACATATTCGGGGGATTCAACCGCAAGATCATAACGCAGGCCTGAAGCAATCAGAATCTTTTTAATGCCAGGTAAAGCACGCGCACGTCGATACAATTTAATCAGTGGCGCGTGGTCAGTGTTTAAATTTTCACAAATACCAGGAAATACACACGAAGGTCGGCGACAAGCCATTTCAATTTTTTCATCTTTACAAGCCAAGCGATACATATTGGCTGTTGGTCCACCTAAATCAGAAATATTACCAGTAAAATTAGGTGAGGTATCACGGATCGCTTCAATTTCTTTAATAATAGAATCTTCTGAACGACTTTGAATAATCCTTCCTTCATGCTCAGTAATCGAGCAAAATGAGCAACCGCCAAAACAGCCACGCATAATATTGACAGAATGCTGAATCATTTCAAAAGCTGGGATATTCGCCTTACCATATTCAGTATGCGGTACGCGCGAATAAGGCAAACCAAAAACACCGTCCATTTCACTCATAGTCAAAGGTACTGGCGGTGGATTAACCCATAAATAGCGTTGCATATGCTTTTGCAATAAAGGCCGCGCATTACCTGGGTTAGTCTCACCGTGCATAACGCGCGAAGCATGCGCATACTGGATAGGGTCATCTTTAACAGTCTCGAAGTCAGGTAATCGAATCACTGTTTTATTACGCTGATCATTACTAATGCGAGCATGCTTAGACTCAATTACTGAGCTATCAGGTTCATCTTTGGTTTTCTCAGCACAAACCGTCTCATCTTCCATTAGATAAGGGTTTTTCGGTTTAATGACCAAACCAGGCTGATCAATATCGGATGAGTCTTTTACTGTCCAGCCCGCTGGCACTTGCTTTACAAAATGCACCGTACCTCGAATACCTTTTAAATCAACAATAGACTCACCTGCTGCTAACCGTTGAGCAATCTCCGTAATCTGTCGCTCAGCATTACCGTAAACCAGTAAATCCGCTTTAGCATCTAATAATACTGATTTTTTAACTTTATCGGACCAATAATCATAATGCGCAATACGTCGCAAACTGGCTTCAATCCCGCCAATAATAATCGGTATATCTTTATACGCCTCACGACAACGATGTGAATAAACATTCACCGCTCTATCGGGGCGCTTGCCTCCTTCACCATTAGCCGTATAAGCATCATTAGAGCGGATTTTTTTATCCGACGTGTAACGATTAACCATAGAATCCATATTGCCTCCAGTTACGCCAAAAAACAAATTCGGTCGCCCTAAACGCTTAAAATCCTCTGCACTATGCCAGTCTGGCTGAGAGATAATACCCACACGAAAACCTTGCTCTTCTAACAATCGTCCGATCAACGCCATACCAAAGCTAGGATGGTCAATATAAGCATCCCCTGTCACTAAAATGACATCACAGCTATCCCAGCCCAGCTGATCCATTTCATCTCGACTCATCGGCAGCTCAGGAGCAACACCAAAACGGTGCGCCCAAAATTTTCGATACGAGAATATATTTTTGGCGTCTAAAATATTCATGCTGTTATTACCTTTTTTAACACACTGGCATTATTGCGCTTTAAATCTTTAATAAAATCTAAAAACTCAATTTGATATTGCTCTTCTAAATCTTTGGCTCGTTGGCGTAATTCTTTCATGGAAAACTTACTATGGCCTTCTGCAAATGCTAAGCCAATAACATTGCCACGGCCACGGACGGGTAGAAATAATATTTTCCAATTAAACGTTGTACCCATTTCCCAAGCAATTTGTTTAAATAATTCTTTTTCTGTCCCCCATAAGTTAATGACCAATAGTCCTTCATCAGTCAGCAACTCCTTACAGGCTGCAAACAAACTAACTCCCTGCATGGTATCCGCCATACCCACATGATCAAAAGCATCGATCATAATAAGGTCATGTTTTTCCGGTGTTTGTAAGCTTTGCTGTTTAATATGTAAAGCGCCATCAGCTATTTTTATTTTTAAGCGTGATTCTAGCGGCAAAGTAAAAAAACGACGGGCAATTTTTACCATTGCTTTACGGAATTCTATGGTATGAATTTGGCAATCAGGAAAATGATACAGTAGATATTTGGTTAATAAACCACCACCCAAGCCAACCATCAAAACATCATTGGGTTGCTCTTTAAATAGCAACCAAACCATCATAGATCGAGCATAAGCAGAATGTAATTCATTCGGCGCACTTATCATCATACTGCTTTGCCTAGGGCTAGTACCAAAATGTAAAGCACGCACACCCGCCGTCTCGACGATTTCAATGACACCTTGTTCATCATATTCTTGATGAACAAGTAAACCTTCATATTTGTACATAAGAAAATAAAAATAAAAAAAGAGAGGCTAGATCCTCCCCCTGAAATAAGCGATAAAATAATAAATTTATTAAGCGATTAAAAACACACTTATGATATTTTTTTAGTAACCTCTCATTTTAACGGGTATAAAGAGTGTCGTAGGATGTGCTAAGGAACGAAGCGCATCGTTTATGTGATGCGCTTCCTATCGTCAGCACATCCTACATGACCTTAATATCTCAAATACCTGTAGATAATAAGAAATTACATTTTTTATAGCACCAATTTAAGGGAGACGGTACATATCAAGCAGTAGAGTCATGACTAGTGACGCAATCGTATTTAGATTATAAAGCTTGATATTAGAAAAAAACAACAGGTCACTTAGCCTATTTTAATCCACGCTTGCCAAGTGATGTTTTTATAGAGGTTTCAAAGCCTAGAAATAAGCAATAATACTCATTTCTAGGCGACTGATAAAGAGAAGAAGGGTTGAACTTTGTTACGCAAAAGGATTGGTTAATACGATAGTTTCATTACGCTCTGGGCCGGTAGACAAAATAGCTATTTTCACCCCAACCAACTCTTCTAAGCGATTAATATAAGCGATTGCATTAGCTGGCAACTTATCCAGTTCAGTAATTCCTTTCGTTATTTCTGACCAACCAGGCATATACTCAATGACTGGCACACAAGCTTGATAATTTTCAGCGCCTAATGGTGCAACACTGACCTCTGTACCCGCTATATTATACGCTATGCAAATGCCAATCTTATCCAAACCATCTAAGACATCAAGCTTAGTCAAGCACATACCACTTAATGAATTTAATTTTGCTGACTTACGCATAGAAACTGCATCAAACCACCCTGTACGACGTTTTCTACCTGTTGTTGCACCAAATTCATGGCCTTTTATGCCTAAATGCTCACCATAAGCATCATCCAACTCTGTAGGGAATGGTCCATTACCCACACGCGTCGAATAAGCTTTAGTAATACCTAAAACATAATCAATATCTAAAGGGCCAACACCAGTGCCTGTTGCTGCACCACCTGCCGTTGTATTCGATGAAGTCACAAAGGGGTAAGTGCCATGATCAATATCTAATAATGCCCCTTGAGCCCCTTCAAACAACAAATTATCTCCATTATCTTGATAGGTATATAACTTTTCAGCCACATCAATCAACATAGGCCTAATTTGTTCAGCTAATTCTAAAGATTCAGCTAGCATAGTATCCAAATCAATGGCTGGAACTTTATAATATTCAGTTAGCATAAAGTTATGGTAAGCCGTTAATTCTTTAAGCTTTTCAGTAAACAGTTCAATATTTAAAAAATCCCCCGCACGGATTCCGCGACGCGCGACTTTATCTTCATAGGCTGGCCCGATTCCACGCCCTGTCGTACCAATGGCTTTCGCTCCTTTGGCTTTTTCTCGTGCTTGGTCAATCGCGACATGTACTGGCAAAATTAACGCACAAGCCTCACTAATTAATAGACGAGAACGTACAGGAATACCTGCTTTTTCTAAAATTTTAATTTCTTTTAATAAGGCTTCCGGCGACAACACTACGCCATTACCAATTAAACATTGTACATCTTCACGCAGTACGCCCGAGGGGACTAAATGTAAAACTGTCGTTTTGCCATCAATAACCAGTGTATGCCCTGCATTATGCCCGCCTTGAAAGCGCACCACCGCCGCTACTTGGTCCGTTAACAAATCAACTAATTTACCTTTTCCTTCATCGCCCCATTGTGTACCGATGACTACAACATTTTTACCCATAATAGTTCCAGATTAATTTAACGTGACAAGAACCCAGTTCCCATCATTTTTTTCTAATATTTGCTTACAGCCCAATTCCTGTGCACTGACCTGCTGACCCGATAAAGCCTTGATAACAATGCGACCCTTAGCACGAAGGTCTCGTACTTTTTCATCTAAAGCTAAATCACCTTGTGCCATAGGCGCAAGAATTTTAACAATATCTTCAGTAGATTTATCCACTTTAGTTAACGCAGCCAGTATTTTTAAATCCGCACTAAAGCCAGTTGCTGGTCTTGCACGTCCAAAAATTTGGCCAATATTATCATAACGACCACCGCGCGCAATTTCCTTACCCATTTCGGGCACAAAAGCAGAAAAAACGACCCCAGTATGATAATAATAACCGCGTAATTCAGCTAAATCGAAACTGATCGTTAACTCAGGATAATAAGCATGCATTAAGTCAGCTAATTTAATTAATTCGGCCAAAGCAGCTTTTACCGTTACATCTGCAGATGTAAAAACTGTTTGTGCAGTTGCTAAAATAGATTGATCGCCATTTAATTTAGGTAAGCTTAAAAAGATAGCCTGTAATTCTTCAGGTATGGCATAACGATCTAACCAACTACTGAGTTCACTATTTGATTTACGCTGTAAAATATCAAATAACTCCAATTCTTGCTCTTCAGTTAACTTAGCTTGCGCGACTAACCCACGATAAATAGCAACATGGCCCAAGTCCAAATGCACATTTTTCACTCCCGCCACTGCCAATACTTCAAGCATTAATTGCACGATTTCAGCATCACTATCAATACCCGCATGACCAAACAATTCCGCACCAATTTGCATAGGAATACGCGTTTTATCTAAGGCACCACCTCGCGTATGTAAAGTCGTTCCTACATAACACAGTCGTGATGGCTGTTGATGGCTTAAACTATGCGCATCAATTCTTGCCACTTGTGGCGTCATATCAGCACGAATACCAAGAACTTCACCACTTAATTGGTCCGTTAATTTAAATGTTTGCAGGTTCAGATCGTGTGCCGACCCCGTTAACAACGAATCCAGGTAATCAATAAAAGGTGGAATCACCTTTTCATAGCCCCAACACTCAAAAACATCCAGCAATTGACGACGTAAAACCTCTAAATGTCGAGCATCTTCAGGTAATACCTCTTCAACACCTTCTGGCAATAACCAAGGGTCTCTCTGCAACATAATAATTTTCCAATTTACACAAAAACGCCCTGCATAAGCAGAGCGTTTAATTGTTCAATTCAAATAAATACTTAAATTATTTCATTTTCTTGAAATATTTAAAGAAATCAGAGTCTGGCTCCATCACCATAATATTTGCTGAATTTTTAGTGAAGGTTTTTTTATAAGCAGCCATACTACGATAAAAGGCATAAAACTCAGTATCTTGGCCATAAGCTTTTGCATAAATATCAGAAGCAGTAGCATCCCCTTGTCCTTTAATGACTTCAGCATCACGAAAAGCATTCGCTAAAATAATCTCTTTTTGCTTATCTGCATTCGCACGTACACGCTCTGCCGCTTCCGATCCTTGCGACCTAAACTCACGCGCTACCCGCGCACGCTCTGCCTCCATACGGCGATAAACTGACTGGCTGACTTCACTGGGAAGGTCAATACGTTTTACTTGTACATCAATAATTTCAATCCCTAAAGTAGCAGCAATTTTTGTCGTATTAGCAATCAAAGCTTCACGTACTGCACTACGGTCAGTAGACACAAGCTGCTTAATATCACGCTTACTAAATTCACTACGGAATGCATCCTTAATAATTTGATCTAAACGTACATTAGCTTGATAAATATCACCTGCAACTGAGGTGTAAAATGTATTGACATCACCAATGCGCCATTTAACAAACGAGTCAACAATAACGTTTTTCTTTTCCGCTGTTAAAAATCGCTCAGGTGAAGAATCCAAGGTTAAAAGCCGTGCATCAAACTTCTTAACATTATTAATAAAAGGCATCTTGAAATGCAAGCCAGGCTTATAATCTGACTCAACAATTTCTCCAAATTTGAATTTAATAGCTTTTTCTGTTTCTGATACAGTAAAAACACTCATCATACCTAGTGATAATACAGCGGCAAGACCCACTAAAATTTTATTTGATAACATTTTAGCGACCTCTCACTGTACGACCGCGACTTGAAGTCCGGGTATGATTAATAGAACGTGACGGCGTTACAGTAGAATTAGGCGCATTAAAATGGCTGGTATTATTACCCACTGCCGCAGCAGATTTGGCAGCTAATTTATCTAACGGCAAATACATTAAATTATTACCACCCTTAACATCTACCATAACAGTATTTGTAGCACTCATAACACTTTCCATCGTTTCTAAGTAAATACGTTTACGTGTAATTTCAGGTGCTTTTTTATATTCCTTTAAAATTTGCGTAAAACGACTCACTTCCCCTTCCGCTGCTGAAATAATACGTGATTTATACCCTTCTGATTCTTGAGTAAGTCGTGCTGCTCCACCTCGCGCTTTAGGGACAACATCATTTGCATACGCTTCTGCTTCATTAATAAGTCGCTGTTTATCTTCACGCGCTTTAATAGCATCCTCAAAAGCACTCTGCACTTGCTCAGGTGGCTGTGCATCTTGTAAATTTACACTGGTTATTATAATACCTGAATCATAAGCATCCATAACTTGCTGGATGTCTTTTTTAATATCAATAACGACTTGACTACGCCCTTCAGTTAATACAAAGTCCATTGTATTACCACCAATAACACCCCGCTCTGCACTTTCTGTGACCTGTTTTAATGTTGCTGTCTGGTTTAATATATTAAATAAATACTTCTTAGCATCATTAACTTGATATTGAACAGCTAAACGCACATCAACAATATTTTCATCTTTAGTTAACATCAAGGCTTCTTTTGCAACCGAACCTTGACCAGAAGTACCACGTGCACCGCCTGAACGATATCCAACTTCTAAAAACCGTTGCTGAGAAATATTAACAAGTTCCACCGTTTCAATCGGAGCAGGTAAATGCCAATTTAAACCTGGTTGTGTTGTTGTAATGTACTTACCAAAACGTAACTCAACACCTCGGTTTCCTTCATCAACAACATAAAACCCACTTGCCCCCCAAAGAGCAACAGCACCGAGCGCTAAAAAGCCAAGCCCCTTTAAAGAAGGTGGAGATGCTTCATCATTACCATTACCACCACCGCTATTGCCACCAAATAAGCCACCTAATTTATCTTGCAGCGAACGAATCGCCTCATCTAAATCGGGAGGACCATTTTCCTCGTTACGCCCACTCCAAGGGTCTTTCTTCTTATCACCGCCTGGTTCATTCCAAGACATTCGCTAACTCCACCTTTTGTACAGCAAAAAAATTAATGAGAATTTATAAAAATATGTAATTCTTATGATTTTACTCGGTAATTATCCTAAAAAATACATAATTACACAATTTCTTCTATTTCAACTTCTCGTAAAATACCTAAATACTGCTGATCAATTTCCACCAATAAATCCCAACCACCTTCATCAGTGCAATCTTCTTGCAAAATATTAGCGACTGAGAACAATTGTGAACGCACACCACCTTGACTAGATAATAAATGGCATAATCTTCTTACTCTTGTTGCGGAAAAAATCTCCTCCAACGCCTGCAAAAGTAAATCCATTCCAGCCCCTGTTTGTGCAGACAACCATACCCGTACAGGCCTTCCTTGATCATTTCTATCTATTCGCGGTGCAAAATCATCTAATAAATCAATTTTATTGAAGACTTCTAACTGAGGACTTTTATCCGCACCGATGTCTTTCAAAACACGGTTTACCTCATAAATCGTTTCCTTACGATACTCATCACTGGCATCAATTACATGCAACAATAAGTCAGCATCTGTTGCTTCTTGTAATGTCGACTTAAATGCTGCAACTAATTCATGTGGCAAATGACGAATAAAACCTACAGTATCAGCTAAAACTACTTCTGAATTGTTTGCCAGACGACAACGACGCATAGTTGGATCTAGTGTAGCAAACAATTGATTTGCCACATAAATATCCGAACCAGTTAAGCGATTAAATAAAGTTGACTTACCCGCATTAGTATACCCAACCAATGACACTCCAGGCGTATCGGAACGCTTACGTCTAACCCGTCCTTGATGGCGCTGTTTTACCACCTTCTCTAAACGGCTTTCGACTAACTTAATTCGCTGACTTACCAGGCGCCGATCAGACTCTAATTGAGTCTCCCCTGTGCCACGCATACCAATCCCGCCCTTCTGGCGATCTAAATGCGACCAACCTCCCGTTAAACGCGAAGAAAGATGATTTAGCTGCGCTAATTCTACTTGCAATTTACCATCATAAGTCTTTGCTCTTAAAGCAAAAATATCCAAAATAAGACCATTACGATCAACTACCCTAAACTCTAATTCGGCTTCTAGGTTACGTTCTTGGCTAGGCGTTAAAACATGATTAAATAGTACAAGGTCTGCTTCTGTTTCTTCTATTATCGCTTTTAATTCTTCTAGTTTTCCAGAACCTATAAAATACCTTGGATCTGGGTGGCGTCTAGAACCAGTAAGAACATGAACAACCTCAGCACCCGCTGAGCTTGCCAATTCTTTTAATTCATTTAAATCTTCTTGTCCGTCATGCAAAGTAATATGCACTAGAACAGCTCTTTCTCCGGACTCAGGACGATCAAACAATAGCAATCTCCCTAGTCGATATTTTTAACTCACTCAATGTTACTCTCTTTATTAATCATAGTGACTGGTTTTCCAGGCACAATAGTAGAAATTGCATGTTTATACACCATCTGTGACATAGTATTTTTTAGCATAATGACATATTGGTCAAATGAATCAACACGACCTTGCAGCTTAATGCCATTGACTAAAAAAATGGATACTGGTGTGTGCTCTTTTCTTAGCGCATTCAAAAAAGTATCCTGCAGGTTTTGGCTTTTTGACATACATCTCTCCCTATTATTTTTATTTTTCTGCAATCAGCTCAAAGCATACCTGAATACCTTACCGATAATTAAACTGATTTACAAGATATAGGTGCGCAAAGGTCCAAAATCAAGTCCTATTCAGGTTTTAATAATCTAATTTGATGACTTACTATTGCTAGTGCACCCAAGACTCCAAGCATTGACGCACCGACAATTAAGCTCATTGATTCCGTAAAATTCATAAAATGCAGTTGAAATTGGCTCTGGTACAGCATAGATAAATGAGTAATGGGAGAACTGAGCATAAATAGCATTAAGCTAATAATGCACCAAGCACAACAACCCGCTATAAAACCAAACCAAAAACCACTATAAAGAAAAGGTAAACATATAAATATATTAGTTGCCCCTACTAGTTTTTCTACTACGACCTCATCTCTGCGTGTTTGTAACTCTAAGCGTATGGTATTTCCAGTGATAAAGACCACGGCAACGGCTAATAATCCAGATATCAACATAACTAATTGGTTAGCTATTTGCATCATTGTCTGCAAACGTACCACCCAATCCATATCAATTTGGGCAAAATCAACTTCTTGTTCATTTTTTGCTTGCTCTAATAATTTCGTTAGTTGATACGCTTCACTTATCTCTTGTGTAGGAAAAACCTGAATGACCGCTGGCAAAGGATTGCTTTCTAGAGCATTCAGTGCAGCACCAAAGCCACTATATTGCTGAAATTCTGCTAAGGCTTGCTGCTTAGAAATCAGTACAACATTAGCCACCCCTTCATAATCCTGTAATCGCTGTGCTAATTTTGCAGCTTGCTTATCAGAAATATATTCATGTAAAAACAAGGAAAACTGCTTGCCTGTCTGTAAATTATCTACTAATTGCTGAGCATTATTCACTAAAACATAAAAACTACCCGCCAAAGACAAGGCAATAGCCATAACAATAATAGCCATAGCTGAAGTAAAGGGAGTTAACAATAGTCGACGAAAACTAGTACCTAATGCCTCTCTATGCAACAGCAAATTAATACTTAACCAGCCTGTGGACTTACGCTTATGCTGCCCAACTTGCCGTGGGGTCTCTATAGGGCTTTTTCTAACTGACTTCATAAAGGATGTTTAATAAGTGTGCCATGATCTAACTGCAAAACTCTATGATCTAACTTTGTCACTAATTCAATATCATGCGTGGCAACTAATACCGTAACACCCACTTGTTTAAACTGCTCAAACAAACGCATAATTTCTGCTGATAGTTGCGGATCTAAATTACCTGTCGGCTCGTCAGCCAAGATTAACGCTGGCTTATTGACAACCGCACGCGCAATACCGATACGCTGTTGCTCACCGCCCGATAAAGCCAAAGGATACTTGTTTTCTTTGCCCAACAAACCTACCTTATCAAGTGCGGCACGAACCCGCCTAGCCACTTCATGCCGCCCAACACCCGCGACGATTAAAGGTAAAGCTATATTATCAAAAACAGTGCGATCAAAAAGCAACTTATAGTCTTGAAAAATCAAGCCTAACTTACGTCGTAGAAAAGGAACTTGCCTATCATGCATGCGACAAATATTTTGCCCATCGACCAATATCTGCCCGCGAGTGCAGCGTTCAATAATCGCCACCAATTTAAGCAAAGTACTTTTCCCAGCGCCCGAGTGCCCCGTTAAAAAAGCCATTTCACCTTTATCAAGATGAAAACTAAGATCACTTAAAGTATCCCCTGCGTCAGCGTAACGCTTAAAAACATGATCAAAGCTTAACATGGCAGATTAATCTTTATCTTGCTTAAATAAAGCATCAATAAAATCTCGAGCATTAAAATCCTGTAAATCATTAATTCCTTCACCTACTCCCAGAAAACGGATAGGCACACCCGCTTTTTTTGCCAAAGCGAAAATAATGCCTCCTTTCGCAGTACCATCTAGTTTAGTGAGGGCAATCCCTGTTAACTCAACCGCTTTATTAAAATGTTCAGCCTGCGACAGTGCATTTTGCCCTGTCCCCGCATCCAAAACTAATAAGACTTCATGAGGCGCAGTATCATCTAGTTTACTCATAATACGTTTGATTTTTTTCAACTCATCCATTAAATTTGACTTCGTATGCAAACGGCCCGCTGTATCAGCGATCAACACATCAATCCCTTTTGCTTGTGCCGACTGCACTGCATCAAAAATAACCGACGCTGAATCCGCTCCTGTATGCTGTGCCACAACATGAATTTCGTTGCGCTCTCCCCAAACTTGTAACTGTTCAACGGCTGCTGCTCTAAAAGTATCTCCAGCGGCCAACATCACACTATACCCTTGTTGCTGTAATCTTTGCGCTAGCTTGCCAATAGTTGTTGTTTTACCAGCACCATTAACACCCACAACTAAAATCACATAAGGACCTTGTTTCTCAGGTATGACCAAAGGCTGGCTTACAGGCTCCAATAGTTCCAATAACTGCTGTTTTAAAAGTTCAGATAAAGCATTAACATCTTCTAATTGGTGTTTTTCAACACTTTCTTCTAGCTTAGCAATAATGTCCGTGGTTACATCCATACCCACATCAGCCATTAATAAACTGGTCTCTATCTCTTCCAACAAATCTTGATCAATCTTACGATTCGCAAAGCTTACTACCGATAGTACAGCACCTAGACCTGTGCGCGTTTTTCCAAGCTGTGACTTTAAACGCAAATATAAAGACTCTGGCTCAACTAGCTCAGATGTTGGTATTTGTACTTTATCGTCAACAACATGAGTATCTCTTTCCTTTAAGCTAGCAGAATTTTCCCTTGGTAAAGTAACTTGGATATCACCTGGCAACTTATATTTTGCATGAAACCTAATAAGTAACAAAGGTAACATCAAAATCATAGCTGTAAGACTATGTACTACGCCTATCCACACAGGCATAGATAACTTAACTAACGCGATTCCCGCAGCAAACTGAATCAACAATAATAAACTTATTGTGACACCAGCCCAACGTACTGATTTAATACGACTACTAGTAGCTGATAGCATCACCCACGTTAGGCTAATAAAAACAATAATTGAAAAAATACGGTGCAGCCAATGCACAGCAATTTTCGCATCAAAGGATAATGGCGCTAAAAAGTTAAACGCATTGATATAATCGGCTTGTGGCCACCATGAATTTAAACACTGCGGAAACCCACCACACACTAAACCCGCATGGTTTGCTGTGAGCCAAGCACCCAATAACAACTGCAAACCTAGAACAACAATAGCACTAGAAACAAGCCACGATTTAGTGCCATCATTACGCTTAACGTAGCCTGTTTTACTGTGCAAATAAATATGCACAAGCACATACAAGGTAAACGCATTCAACAGATAGTGAGCCAGCTGATTAAGTGCCTGAGTACCCAACCAATGCGCATGCATCCCTAAAGGGATTTGCACACCTACTAAACCAGCTAAAATTAGCGTATAAACAAACAGTTTTAAGCGTGCATTTTTTAGCCAAAGGCTACTCAAGGTCAGCATGGCTAACAGCACAACAATAGCAAAAGCACTGACTGAGTGGATCAAAGCAATGAGTTCATGATTTGCTATATTTTCTTGACCAAATATTTTCACTACCTGTGTATAACAAGTTAAAAACTCATTACATGTCAGAACTTCAACAGGAACTAAATGCTGATATGCACCCGTACCTGCAAGCAACAAAATAAAAAAACCGACTAAAATAGTTAAAACTCTAAACATACCTACTTACCCAATTTGAGAGATTCTAAGTAATTTTTTCAAATCACTTTTAACAGCATAAGGATCAAAGCCTGCTTTATATTGCATCATCAAATTACCTAATGGGTCCATTAATATTAACATTCCACTAGTAAGCTCTGGCGTTACCTTTTGCTTAATTTCTTTCAGCAATGCAGGGCTAGGTTTAACCTTTAATAAGCGATCATCGGCATCCCACCATGGCTGAAAGCTTTTTTCTTGAATGCCCTGTACCAGAATGACAGCACGCCTAACACGCGGCAAGTCTTTATTAAGCATTAAGCGTAACTGCTTAGTTGCATGAATTGCATCAATACAAACCTGATTACATTCCTTATCTGGAATAATATTTAAAATAACCCAATGCCCTGCAAGCTCTTTAATATTTTCCACAGAAAAATCATCCACTCCGAGTAAGTCACTCCTTTCTGTCGTAACCACAGGAACAATTAGCTCGCCTTTATTTGTGGACATAGGCTGAAAATTAGGATCTTTTGTTAAATACCATGCAATTGAGAAAGGGATGGCGGTCATTAACGCTAAAATAATAATCGTGCGTTGATTTTTTCTTTGTTGATTAATCATCTTTATATTTTTTACAACTTATCCAAAGTATTAATAATGTTAATGTAAGCGCCAAAGCAAACCATTGCACTGCATAAGCAATATGTTTTTCCGGCGGCATACGAGTGTTTGTCTGCCAATCCCTTATATAACCATTCGGCTGATCAGGCAATAATTGCACCTGAAAATCAAAAATAGGCTGATTAAGCTTTTGGGTGATTTTGGCAGCGTTGATTATTTGCACAACCGAAGGCCAAGAATCACTCGGCTCATCAGCTCCCGCCAAAACTAGGCCTACCCTAGGAAAGTGATTGAGCATACCGTTCACCACTAACTCACCAGAAGGCGGGGTAAAATCAATATTAGGTAATTGTTTCCTGTTTTTACTCATAGCTACCCAACCACGATTAACCAAAACAATTTTACTATTCCCTGTTAGCATAAAAGGGGTCAAAACAAAACCTCCCACTTTACCACCTATAATTTGATTATCGACTAAAAATTGATGCGCTACATCATAGTGCCCGCGTAATTGTACTTGTCTATACCGCCATCCATCGCTAGTAACCAATAAATCAGTCAGTGCTACCGGTGCGAGCAACATTTTTTCTTGTTGCGCAGCTATATGCGCTCGCTTAACATCCGCTCTATCCAACTGCCAAAAACCCAAGCGTAATAACAGAACCAGTACAGCAATAAAAACAATAAACGGGATAAGGTTAATTTTCCAGGTATAGTTTAAAAAACTCAGTTTCATCGGGGATACCTAAAATAAAGCTAATAGCATCATCATTACTTAATTAAAATCTTGACTAGGCTTATAATTATCAACTGCCTAGAAAACTCATCCACTCATTAATAGACTATATTACCACTATGCTAAAAATTCTTATCATTCTTGTCTTCTTAACCATTCTTGCCAGCCTTGGTACAGCTCTCTATCACTTAATAAGACATAAAGAGTCTTCTACAAAAACAGTCAAAGCACTGACTTATCGCATCGGAATTTCTCTCGTTTTATTTATCCTATTAGCCATTGCTTTTATGACTGGCTTAATTCAACCTACTGGTATTGGCAGGAATATACAAATGCAGATGCAGAAAGATGCACAACAGCAACAAAACAACTTAAGATAAAAAGACTGCCTTTTAAACAGCGGACTAAAGTCCAGCCCTATTGTGGTTCAGACAAAAAAAAAGCACTACCCATACAGGTAGTGCTTTTCTCAGCCCAATGGAATTACTTACATCATATAGACAAAAATAAATAAACCCAACCAGACAACATCAACAAAATGCCAATACCAAGCAGCGGCTTCGAAAGCAAAATGATTTTCAGGTGTAAAATGCCCCTTTGAACTACGGAATAAAACCACAGTCAAAATAATCGCTCCGACACAAACGTGAAAACCATGAAAACCTGTTAGCATAAAGAAAGTTGAACCATAGATACCAGATCCTAAAGTTAAACCCATTTCATGATAAGCTTCTTGATACTCGATTGCTTGAAAAGCAACAAAAATAAAGCCCAAAATCACCGTTGCCGCCAAACCTTTGATTAATTGACTACGATTTTTTTCAATTAGACCATGATGCGCCCAAGTACAAGTCACACCACTGGTTAATAGAATTAAAGTATTCAATAAAGGCAAGCCAAATGCCCCCATAGGCTCATACTCACCACCAACATTTCCAGGCCCATTTGTTGGCCATACAGACTCAAAAGAAGGCCATAACATACCAGAAGAACGCCCTGGACCGTCACCAACACTTGCTAACCAGTCTACAGATAAATTACGCGTATACCAAAGCGTACCGAAAAATACGGCAAAAAACATAATTTCAGAAAAAATAAACCACATCATTGCCATGCGATAGGAAATACCTACGCCTTTATTATACATGCCAGTTTCACTTTCTGTTGCCTGTAAAGTGAACCAACCGCCAATCATAATAATAAAAATTGACAAGCCGATCAGCATAAAAGTAGAGCCTGCCGCATTGCCATTTAAGTAGTTTGCAAAACCTGCCAATAAAGTCATCAAACCAATAGTCGCAGCTATTGGCCATGTTGCCTTATGTGGAATGTAATATGCGCCTTGTGTAGACATCATAATCCCCTATTTAGTTAGTAGTATCAAAAAAGTAAGTCCGAATGTTAGCCTTTTATATCGCTCAGGTAAGGCAGGATTAATCACTATCTGCACCTTTAAGTGCTTAGTTTCACCCGCCTCAAAAACCTGAGTATCGAAACAAAAACACTCAGTATTTTTAACGTAGCTTACCGAAGGCCCTGGAGTAACGCTCGGGACTGCCTTTGCAGTCATACGCTGATCGGTTTTATTGCTCGCTGTAAACCCCATACTAATCACCTCACCAGGATGCACTTTAAGCTCGTATTTATCAGCCTTAAAAGCCAAGTTCGTACCGGCACCCAGCGAAGTAATAAACTCCACAATTATCTCTCTTTGTGTATCAATCGTATAATTTAAAACCGCAGAATCTTGCTTAGTTTTACCATTAATACCTGTTATTTCACACAAAATATCGTACAAAGGTATTAAAGCAACAGCAAATAAAAACATCATAAGCACTAGAAAAACTAAGGCTCGAACTGTTTTTTTATTCTTCCGTTCTAAATCTGCATTCACTAAGAGGTAACCCTTATTACAGCAAAAATATAAATTGAAATTGCAACAACCGCCAATGCGACTGCAGTCAAAATATTTTTTGTTTTAGTAGTCATTATTTTGCTATCACTTTGCTCATATAAACAGCATATGAGCAAAGGATACACACTCCTTAGAAATGTTCAGTTGGAATTTTTTCTGGTGGAGTAGCAAAAGTATGATATGGCACGGGTGAAGGTAAAGTCCACTCTAAACCATGCTTGTGCGCATCTTCCCAAACCTCATCAGATACTTTCTCGCCAGTGCCGCCTTTAATTGTTTTAATCACAATATAAAGAAACAATAACTGGCTAAAGCCAAAGATAAAGGCACCAATACTAGACACCATATTCCAATCAGCAAATTGTACTGCATAATCAGGGATACGACGTGGCATACCTGCTAAACCTAAGAAATGCTGCGGAAAAAATAAAATATTAACTGAAATAGCTGATAACCAGAAATGGAATTTAGCTAATTTTTCATCATACATATTCCCCGTCCATTTAGGCAACCAGAAATAACCACCTGCCATCAGAATAAAGATAGAAGCCGGTACTAAGGTGTAATGAAAATGCGCCACAATAAAATAGGTATCGTGATACTGGAAATCAACCGGAGCCAACGCCATCATTAAACCAGTAAACCCGCCTAATGTGAATAACACCACGAATGCAATTGAAAACAACATAGGTGTTTCAAAAGTCATAGACCCTTGCCACATCGTTGCTGTCCAGTTAAAAATCTTAACTCCCGTTGGAATCGCAATGAGCATAGTGGCGTACATAAAGTACAACTCACCAGCAATAGGCATACCCACTGTAAACATATGGTGCGCCCAAACGATAAATGATAAGAATGCAATTGCAGCTGTCGCATAAACCATAGAGCTGTAACCAAATAAAGGCTTACGCGCAAACACGGGGATAATAGTTGAAGCTACACCAAACGTTGGCAGAATCATGACATACACTTCTGGATGTCCAAAAAACCAGAAAATATGCTGATAAAGTACAGGGTCACCACCACCTGCGGCATTAAAGAAGCTAGTATCGAAGAAACGATCCGTTAATAGCATCGTTACTGCACCTGCAAAAACCGGCATAATCGCAATCAATAAGAATGCCGTGATTAACCAAGTCCAAACGAACAAAGGCATTTTCATCAAGGTCATTTTTGGTGCACGCATATTAAAAATAGTTGCGATGATATTAATCGCCCCCATAATCGATGAGATACCTAACATATGCACAGCAAAAATTGCAAAAGGCAACGCAGCCCCAGTCTGCAATACTAAAGGCGGATACAGAGTCCAACCTGAAGCAGGTGCGCCACCCTCCATGAACAGGGTACTTGCTAATAGCAATATACCACCAACTAACATCCAAAAACTCATGTTATTCATACGAGGTAACGCCATATCAGGCGCACCAATCATTAATGGAATTTGCCAATTAGCAAAACCAACAAATGCAGGCATTACTGCACCAAATACCATTACCAATGCATGCATTGTCGTCATCGAGTTAAAAAACTGCGGACTAACAAACTGCATACCTGGCTCAAATAACTCGGCACGAATAACCAGTGCCATTGCACCACCGACAAAAAACATCGCTAACGCAAATAATAAATAAAGCGTACCAATATCTTTATGGTTGGTGGTAATTATCCATCTTAAAAGACCTTTCTCAGGCCCGTGATCATGATGTTCATCATGTTCATGTTCAGCTGTTACAGCAGACATAATAATACCTCGTTTAATACTTAAAAAGATTTTGCTTCAAACACACGAACGAATGTTATTCGTCATCATCGTCATAAACGACTTCTGGAATCGCTGCTTGTAAAGATTTGATAGCGGCTGGCTGAATTGAATCACCCACTGCATTACCCAAACCATTACGTATAAATGTTGCTACTGCTGCAAAATCAACAGGATCTAACATTTGCCCAAAGGCAGGCATCATACCTTTACCATTTAGCATTAATTCTACTTGCGCATTCATATCCCCTAATACTACTGGGCTATTTGAAACTGCTGGGAAAGTACCCGCTATACCAGCACCATCTGCCATATGACAAGATGCACAATTATTAGCGTAAACCTTCTCACCTTGCGCAATTAAATCTTCTTGAGTCCAATCTTTTTCTGCAGCACTTGCTGCTTCAACTGCCGCACTTTTTTGCTCTGCAACCCATGCTGCGTAATCTGCTTTTTCCATGGCGATCACTACAATCGGCATAAAACCATGATCTTTACCACATAGCTCAGTACATTGACCGCGATATGTGCCTGCTTTTTCAACAGAAGTCCATGCCTCATTGATAAAACCAGGAATCGTATCTTTTTTCCAACCTAGATCAGGAACCCACCAAGAGTGAATTACATCAGCCGCTGTAAATAAGAAACGAATCTTAGTATTAATAGGTACCACTAAAGGCTTATCAACGTTCAACAAATAATTGGGTACAGTTCGTGGATCAATACCAGAATTAAGTTGTCTTGCTTTATTACTCGCCTCATCTAAGCTACTAAAAAAGCGGATGCCGCTATCTAAGTATTCATATTCCCACTTCCACTGCCATCCCGTGACTTTAATGGTCATTTCTGAGTCTTGAACATCATCCATTTCCAGCATCACTTTAGTAGCAGGAATCGCTAATAAAATTAAAATAACCGTTGGAATAATTGTCCAGAGTATTTCCACTTTCGTACTTTCATGGAAATTTGATGCTTGGTATCCTCTTGACTTACGGTGAAAGTAAATGGAGTAAAACATAGCACCGAATACAACGATACCTATGAATACACACACCCACAACACCAGCATATGTAGGCCATAAACATCTTTACTAATCGATGTTACCCCCTCCATTAAGTTAAGAGTGTAGTCCGCCTGAGCTGTCCCTAGGCCATAAGCCATAAGGAGCAGACTGGCGAATAATTGCTTTGTTTTCATCACGGAGTAGCCTCCCCTAAAAGTTAGAAACTGATTGAATGCATTATTATAGTGATTGTAGTTCCAGATTTATTCCCTTACTAGATCTATCCTTTTTATTCTTACTACAAACAAACTTTTCAATTTTACCGTATGCGCTCTTGCTAAGCTAGATAATCCCGCTGTGTTTTTATAAAAAACTTTTTTACGCGCATAAAAAAGGCCTGCAAAGTTTGACCTCACAAGCCTTTCTATCTTTTATTAAGATTACATTTTAGCTATTGAGCGTGCTCTCATAGGCCCGGTCAAAGGTAGGAATATGACTATCTAGCCAATTTTTAACTAACGCACCTGTATCTTCGGTTACATCAGCCTCACCTTTACCAAACTTTTCTTGTAAATCAGCACAAATACCCACTAAAGCATCATGTTCTGCCTTATGTGCAGCATAGCCAGAAAAATTCTTCGCCTGCATTTCTTTTTCTTCATGAGCAAAATGCTCAACCACGTAAGCAATCAAGTCATCCAATGCTTGACCAACTTCATTACGCTCAGCACCGCCAGTTGCTAAATCGTATAATTTATTTAACTTACCAAATAATATTTTATGTTCATCATCAGCAAAAGCAACTTTGGTCTCATGTTGTTCAGCATTCCAAGTAATTAAAGCCATTCTTATCTCCGATTTATTATTATAGGAAAAGCCATTATACATAAACACTTTATGGTTGTAAGGTTTTATCAATTTTTTCTGCGAACTTGTTTACATCTAGCTTATCTGTATTGGAAAACACCGCCAGCAACGGCATACCAGTTGCCTCCCGAAGTGTCTGAATATTTTCATCAAGCACCAGCATATCTTGCTCCACACAGGATGCAATCCACCCCTTACAAACTATACCTTTTTGCTTTATTGCTGCAAACGTCAACTTAGCTTGATTAATACAACCCAAACGCATACCAACTACCACAATTAGCGGCAGTCCTAAAGCTTGCGCCAAATCAGAGACATCTTGCTGCGCATTAAGAGGAACCAGCCAACCACCGACACCTTCGACCAACACAATATCCGCTTTTTTTTCAAGTTGCTGATATTTTTTAACAATACTTGCTATATTTATTTCAACACCCGCTTGCTTAGCCGCAATATGCGGAGAAACTGGCAATGCAAATGTATAAGGATTAATCTCTTGGTAAGGCACCGTTACCGATGCATGCTCTTGCAATAACAAAGCATCTTCATTGTATAATTGCCCATCCAACTCATGACAGCCGGAAGCAATAGGCTTCATACCTAGAACACTCTTACCCTGATTTTTGAAATACTGCATTAGCGCAGCTGTCGTCCAAGTTTTACCAATCCCCGTATCTGTACCAGTAACAAAATAACCTTGTGCCATACCTACCCCTTATTCCTTACTTGAACATAAATTATTTCAAAACTAGCTGTTATCTGACCATCCTCATCGACAGGATAAGCCGCACACATCGCCTGAATTTTACCTTTACCTGTCAAAGCTTTATTACGTTGATAACTAACATTATGCGCACCAATCCCCTTTAACTCACGCATCAACTCAATAACACTCGCATATTTTCGGTAATAAGTCTGCTTTTCTAGCTGTACATCCGCAAACCCTGCGGTCTGCAACTTTGCACCAATCTCAGCCAAAGAACAAAACTCATTAACATGTGGATAATCATCCACGACTGCCCACGCTGCTTTTAATTCATGCAAAGCGCTGGCACCAAAAGTAGAAAACACAAACTGACCATTAGCCCCCAAAACTCGCTTAACATCAGCAAACATAAGCTCTAAATTGGTGCACCATTGCAAGGCTAAATTAGACACTACACCAGAGATACTGTTATCAATAAAAGGTAATTGCTCCGCATCAGCACAAATCTTGCCACATTCAATTCGTTGTCGTGTCTTTAACAACATAGGCAAAGCGATATCTAAGGCCAAGATATTTTCTAAACAGGCGACTTCATGTAATTGCTGTGTAAAAAAACCCGTTCCACAACCTACATCTAAAACCAGAGCATCATTAGCCAATGAAACCTTATTGATCAGTTCACGCCCCACTTGGCGTTGCAAAGTCGCCATGCCATCATAGCTCTGCGAAGCCTGACCAAAAGATTGGCGCATTTGCTTTTTATCCACGACAGAAACAACCATCAAGCTTCACTCCGAAGCAAAAAATTATGCACTAATAGCAAAACTTGTTGTGGATGAGAGATAAAAGGAACATGCCCTGCTTCTGCGACAATATGCACTTCAATTTGTGGCATTAAAGACTTGCATTGTCCACTTACCGACATTGGCACTAGACTATCATAACCACCAAAAATCATTTGCACCGGTAATGCTAGAGCAGATAATGCACTTCTTAAATCTGCCGTTTGCAATATCTGCAATCCACTCATTAAAACCTCTAACTCAGGCACGGCACACTCATGTAATGCCTCTTTAATCTGCTTTAAGCATGCTTTCATCTCCGGTACTCCTTTTACTTGCAAGCTCATAAAGCGCAACAAAGTCACCACAGCGTTTTTTTGTATATTGTTAGCAAATTCAGTCAATATATTGGGCGCTACACCCAGCCATTCGTGCGTACTTAAAAAATGTGGGTTACTGGCAATTAAGACTAAGGATTTAACTTTATGCGGGTATTTTTCAGCTAAACGTAAAGCGATAGCCCCTCCTAAAGACCAGCCCACTAGGTGACAAGAGCATTCAGGCAAAGCCAAAGCCAACTTATCAACTAAAAGCTCTAATGTATAAGGCTGAACAATTTCACTTCGGCCATGTCCTGGTAAATCAAGACAGATCACTTGCCGCCCGACCGCTAACTGCTTAGCAAAAATACGCCATACACCACTATGCATCGCCCAGCCATGCAACATCACAACAGGTTCACCCTGCCCATAAACTTCTTGATGTATATAAGTCATATAGCCACTGCATCTAAAGCACTTAATAATTGATCTACATGCGCAATATCATGCATCGCCGAAAAAGTAATACGCAATCGAGCGCTACCTTGTGCAACAGTTGGCGGACGGATGGCACTGACCCATATTCCTTGCTTTAATAAAGCCGCACTGGCTTGCATGGCCTTTTGGCTTTTACCTAAGATAATAGGCTGAATAGCCGATTCAGAAGGCATTAACTCCAAACCCAGCTGCTCAGCGCCACGCCTAAAATGCATAATCAACTGATTTAGTTTATCTCGACGCCAACCATCTACTTGCAGCAACCTCAAACTTGTTCGCGTTGCTGCCGCAACCGCAGGCGGTAATGCTGTAGTATAAATATAAGTACGCGACTTTTGAATCAAGGTTTCAATGAAAGCTTCAGAACCAGCAACAAAAGCCCCGCTCGTTCCAAATGCCTTACCAAAAGTCCCTATCAATAAAGGCACTTGCGCCTGAGTTAACTGATACTGCTCAACAATACCACCGCCTGATCGCCCCAAGACACCGAAACCATGTGCATCATCAACCAATAACATTGCACTTTGCTGCTCGGCTAATGCAGATAAACCGAGTAAGCAAGCAACATCACCATCCATACTAAACACGCCATCAGTGACAATCATGGCATTTTGCCCAGCTTCTTGCCCTTGCATTTTTAATTGCAAATTATGCAAATCATTATGCAAATAACGTTTAAATTTAGCACCCGATAGCAAACCACCATCCAGTAAAGAGGCATGATTTAATTTATCTTCATAAATCGTATCACCTTTAACCATCAGCCCCGCTATCACGCCTAAATTAGCCATATAGCCCGTAGAAAACAATAATGCCCGATCGCGCCCTGTAAAATCGGCCAATTCTTCTTCTAAAGCATGATGTTCAAGGCCGTGCCCACAGACTAGATGCGCCGAACCACTACCGACACCATAGCGATCAGCCGCCTCTTTAAAAGACTGAATTACTTCCGGGTGATTCGCTAAACCCAAATAATCATTACTACAAAAATTTAAAACTTGCCGCCCATCAAGCTGTAAGTAAATCCCTTGCGCAGAGTCTATGACACGTCTTGAACGATATAAATCGGCTTGTTTTAACTCCTCTAGCGCTTGCTGTAATTGCTTATCTTTTTCTATCATGCGCTTACGCGTAGCTTGACCCAGCTGAACGCACACCTAAACGCTCAAATAACGCCAAATCACTATTAGTCATAGGATTATCAGTGGTTAGCAACTTATCACCATAAAAAATAGAATTCGCACCTGTAAAGAAACACATCGCTTGCATTTCATCGGACATATCATTACGACCTGCCGATAATCTAACACGTGAATGTGGCATTAAAATACGCGCTACCGCAATCATACGAATAAACATCAAAGGATCTAATGATTCAGAGCCCATTAATGGCGTACCTTCCACTTGTACCAACATATTAATAGGTACACTTTCAGGATGCTTAGGTAAATTAGCTAATTCAATTAATAATTTAGACCGGTCAGTTTCATTTTCGCCCATTCCTACAATACCACCGCAGCAAACATTAATTCCAGCATCACGCACACGACCTAGAGTATCTAAACGATCTTGATAAGTACGTGTAGTAATGACTTCAGAATAATAATCTTCTGAAGTATCTAAATTATGATTGTAATAATCCAATCCGCCTTCTTTCAGAGTTTTAGTTTGCTCATCAGTCAACATTCCTAAAGTCACACAGGTTTCCATGCCCATGGCTTTCACACCTTTGACCATTTCCACCACACGATCAACATCTTTATCTTTAGGGCTACGCCATGCCGCCCCCATGCAAAAGCGTGATGCGCCTTGATCTTTAGCATTTTGCGCCGCCTTTAAAACCTCATCCATAGGCATTAGCGCCTCAGGCGTTAAATCAGAATCATAACGCGCACTTTGTGGACAATAACCACAATCTTCAGAGCAAGAACCCGTTTTAATACTTAACAAGCTGCTAATCTGCACTTCATTCGGATCGAAATTAGCCCGATGGACTGTATGTGCTTGAAAAAGTAAATCATTAAATGGCTGAGTAAATAAAGCATTCACTTCATCTAATTGCCAATCATGGCGCAATACGGCATTATTATTCATTGAATCTGCTGACATTCTGTTAATCTCCAAGGTCTGAGCTATAGTTAGATGATGACGACTTAATATTGGTCAACCTAACATAATGAAAATGGTAAACAACTGGTTCGATATTATACAATATAGTTTGCTTTCGACTAGCTGTATCTTATGTAACAAGCCTGGAATGAAGCACATGGATTTGTGTGTAGCTTGTTATAATGCGCTGGAAAAAATGGAAAACCAGTGTTATTGCTGCGCCAACCCCTTCGCGATTCATAGTTCAGCGCCCCGCCTGTGCGGAAAATGTCAAAAGAATCTCCCCGCTTTTAACAAAACCTACAGTCCGTTTATCCATCAAGGCGCTATACGCTACTTAATTAACCAGCTAAAATTTAATGGTGCATATAAAAACTCACGGCTACTCGGCTTATTACTTGCCAACTATCTCGAAAAAAATGCCGAACTACCCGAGCTGATTATTCCCGTTCCCTTACATAGCAATAGATACAAACAAAGAGGCTTTAATCAAACACATGAAATAGCAAAGACTATCGCTAAAGAACTCAACGTAGCTATCAACATATCCTGTTGCCAGCGAATAAAAAACACACCTCACCAAATATCACTAACCGCCAAGCAAAGACTTAAAAATATTAAAAACGCATTCCTAATAACAAAGCTACCAAGTGTAAATCATATTGCCATTTTAGATGACGTAATGACCACCGGTGCTACTGCCAATGAGCTTGCTAGGTTATTAAAATTGGCTGGAATTAATCGGGTAGATGTGTGGCTTTGTGCGCGCGCAAAAATGGATCGATAAGTGCAATAGTTCGATCAACTGCCCCATTATTTTTCGCTACAAAGTCCTGGGCATTACTGATTAAATGGCACTTCTCTTGAGGGTCTTCGATCATTAGCGTAATAGCCCGCACTATATCCGCCTCAGTTATACATTGAATCGCACCTTGCGCATCAAGCAACTGTTTGGCTAGTAATTCAACATTTTTCATATGCGGGCCAAACATCACAGGCACACCTAATAAAATAGGTTCAAAAATATTATGTCCGCCGACAGGCACCATACTTCCAGCAACAAAACTAAAATCAGCCAGCGCATACATCAGCTTTAACTCACCCAGTGTATCCACTAAATAGACATCAGTTACTGAATCACAAGGCTTGTGTTCTGTCCGCGCCAGTACATTAAGCTTATTTTTTGCGCATAACTGTTTTATTTCAGATGTACGCTTAGGCTGACGCGGCACTAATACTAACAAAAGGTCCGTAAATTTTGGCTTTAAACGTTGATAAGCCTGTAAAAAAATCTCATCCTCGCCTGCATGAGTACTACCCACAACAAAGACTTGGCGATTCGGAAATAACTCCTGTTTTACTTGTGCCATATTATCTCTAAGCGCTTCAGCAATAGGCATATCAAGCTTAATATTACCTGAGACAGTAATTTTTTCAGCTAACACACCAATCTCTTGATAACGACGCGCATCCACTTCGGTTTGCACTGCAACACCAGAAATCCCTGCAAAAATTTTAGCCAAAAAACTCTTTAATTTAAGATAGCCCTTACTCGACTTTTCTGTTAACCGCGCATTAACAATAAATAAAGGAACTTCATGCTGCTTACATTTAGCAAATAAAACAGGCCAAATTTCAGTCTCCATAATAATGGCAATCTTAGGCTGAAAATGTTTAATAAATCGCTCTACAGTCCTCGGCATATCATAGGGTAAATAAACATGCTCCACCTGATCACCCTGTAACGCACGCACGCGATCATAACCAGGCTCTGTACCTGTGGTGACTAAAACTTTATAAGGATAATTTTTGCGTAAATATTCGATTAATACATGGGCGGCTTCCACCTCACCTAATGAGGCTGCATGCAACCAAATAACTTGTTGCGCATGCTTTTGCTTATAAAAACCCAAGGCTTCGTTATAACGTGCATTAAAATTCTGCCACTTTAGGCCTTTAAAATAGCGAAACACTAATAACAAGGGTAATAGTAGATAAAATAAAGCAACATAAAAATAATACATAACTCGACTATCCACAAGTAGTGACTAATTAAAATACTAAAGAATTTGTCGCAACGAGCGACAAGGGAACAGTATAATCAGAACGACATACTGAAAAGAGAGAAGCAATAAAACCGCATTAAGCTACGAAAAACTGATAATTTATTGGCACAGCTATCATCAAATTCAATGGCCTCTGTCAGGTATACGATGAACTCTGACAACACATTGAACTATAATATAAATAACCTTTGACAACAAACTACGCTACCAGTGGTCGACTCGAATTTTTTGTTAGCCTTTTTGGATATAGTGATACCGACATGCTATTACCGTAATATGTGTATCAGTTACTGCATATATAAACCTGTGTGTGTCATCGATTCTGCGAGACCAAAAACCTGATAAATTTTCTTTCAAAAGCTCAGGCTTACCAAGCCCCTCGAATGGTGTTCGTTTAATATTTGAAAGTAACTTATTAATTCGTTTTAGTGTTTTTCTATCTTGCCCTTGCCAATACACATAATCAGACCAAGCTTCATCTGTCCAAGCTAAACACCTATTCACTCAATGGCTCTCTCTCTTGAACGGCTCCTTGATGAAATTGTTCAATTGATTTTCTGAGGTGCTCTGCATTTGCAGGGGACTTTAATAAATATACTGTTTCCATCAAACTACTATAGTACTCAAATGACATCACCACAGCATCTTCGCTATCACGTCTAGTTATTACAGTACAATCAGCATCCTTAACTACGCGGTCTAAAACACCTTTAAGTCCATTTCTAGCATCAGTAAATGAAATAATTCGCATTTTCTACCTCACTTATTTAAGTTACCGAAAGTATAACTCTAATCTCTAAATTGTACAACATCCTGAACATGTCCTGCTGTAGACTAACAATAGCTATTGCACCAGAATAATACCCGAAAGCACTGCCAGCCCTTTAAGGACTGACAGTGCCACATTGGCTAAACTTTCGAGGGTTTAGAGTATTTCTTAAAACCTAATGACTTAAGCTTCAGCGACAACCTGCACATTAACTGTTGCTATTACGTCAGCATGAAGATTCACATCGATATCGTAGTCACCCACTTGGCGAATAATACCTGTAGGTAAACGCACTTCACTTTTATTCACTGCTGCGCCGGCTGCCGTCATTGCATCAGCAATATCATGCGTACCAACAGAGCCAAATAATTTACCTTCGTCGCCCGCTTTATGAGCAATAATAACTTCAATTTTACCTAAAGCAACTGCTCTAGCTTGAGCAGCAGCTAGTTTTTCCGCAGCTACTTTTTCAAGCTCTGCTCTACGTACTTCAAATTCAGCAATTTTCTTTGCTGTTGCCATAACAGCTTTCATTTGTGGAATAAGGAAATTTCTAGCATATCCAGATTTCACATTTACTTTATCACCTAGATCACCTAAGTTTACAACTTTCTCAAGAAGGATAACTTCCATCTTATAATCCTCATAGTTATCGGTATACCGATTCCACCGTATATTTAAATATTCGATGGGGGTTTTATGTTTTTTCGTAAATTCAACCAAGTATCACTGAGACCAATAATTGCGACCGGCACAACTAAGTGCGGCACAACAAATATCAGCATATAAAAAATCGGTAACAAAAAGCGCTTTGCTTTTGTTGCTGATAATAACGCATGGGCAATAGCCGTGCCAATAAAGGCATACAACATAAATAGAATAATACCTATGTTCCAAGCTACCTCAGAAATAACACCACCAGCTACTACAGCGACTATAAATACACAAACTGTCGTTATAGTGAATCGTGAAGGCATGCGTAAAGAAAGGTATTCTACACCAAAGCCACCTGGATTATATAAGTTTGCTTGCCACCAACGCGCTAACAACAAACCTAATAACAAACCAGTCACTGACCCTGTTGCAAGAATACCGGTCATATATTTCGCGAGCATGGTAATTGTTTGCTTAACTTGCTCTATAGGTACGTCTGATGCCTGCATCATAGGCTCAATCATTATGCTCAAAATTGCCTGCCAATAAGCAGCAGGATCTTGAGCAAACAAGTAAAAACCTATAATAACTAATGCACCCAATACTGAAGATATTTCTATTGCCAAAGACAAATGACGCCCTTCACGTAATACAATAGAAAGTAACCAAACAGGCAACCACAAAATAAGCGCATAACCAAAGGCAAATTGATAATTACCTAAAACTATAATACCTAAAATCGCAGCTGCTACACACGCACTTAATAAAACTAATAAACCTTCATACCATCCACGACGCAATGTCACCAATGCTACTGTAGCTGAACTTACAATACTGATAGGCGGCATAAGCAAGGATAGCAGCGCTAAAGAAGATGCAACAGCCATGGCCTGCATTCTTCCTTTCATAATATAACTGGCTAAAAAATTCACTAATGCCGACCTTAATTTAATTATTCGTGCGCATCACAAAAAGGCACCAAAGCAATATAACGTGCGCGTTTAATTGCGTTTGTTATTTGTCTTTGATGTTTTGCACTTGTGCCAGTAATACGGCTGGGTACAATTTTACCTGTTTCAGTTACGAATTCATTTAGCATCTCGATATTTTTATAATCGATTGCATTTGCTTCACCTGGTGTGCCAAAAGCAAAGTGCTTTTTGCGTCTCATTTGACGTGCCATGAGCTATCCTCTATGTATTTATTAAATTATTCAGAATCAGATTTAGCAACAGAAACAACTTCTTCTTTTACTACTACGACTTCTGCTACCACTGGTTTCTCTACAGATGTGTTTTGCTCAGCAGTCTCAGCTGCAATAACCGATGCTTCTGTAATTGCCGCTTTTCTTGCTATAGTCATGCTACGTAACACAGCATCATTAAAACGGAAACTACTTTCTAGCTCAGCAAGAGTTGCTTGGTCACACTCAATGTTCATTAATACGTAGTGTGCTTTTTGAAGCTTTTTAATTGGGTAGGCAAGATGTCTACGCCCCCAATCTTCAAGACGGTGAATAGCACCTGACGCGCCTTCAATAGTTGCACGATAACGGTCTATCATCGCAGGAACTTGAGAGCTTTGGTCAGGATGAACTAAAAAGACAATTTCATAATGTCGCATAATTTTCCTTTCGGGTTACAGCCTTCTATCAGAATTTGACAGTAAGACAAGGAGGGTGATTAAACCCCATTAAAAAGCCGATCATTATATTGTATATTTAACTGATTGAAAAGTAGTTTCTTTACCATAAAAAGACTAAAAAACACAAAAACAACCTTAGAAGTCAAATTTCGAACATGCCTGAAAGCGCCGCTAGCCTGCAAATAACTAGCCATACTAGATGACATGAAATTTCGAATTTTATAAAATGTACATTCATTATTTCTGCATAATAACGAATACAACACTACCTAAATTTGTGATATAAAAAAAACGAAATAACTTCTTGTTTTTCAAATTATTGCTGATCTCATCATTTCATAGCTATTGTACTAGACTATTTTGTGAGCAAGCTATCGGGTAGAATAACGATAATGATTATCTTTTGAAATTTTCTTGTAGATGAAAAAAATAGAACTCTTATCTCCTGCAGGCACATTAAAAAATATGCGCTATGCTTTCGCTTATGGTGCTGATGCCGTTTATGCGGGGCAACCACGCTATAGTCTACGCGTGCGCAACAATGACTTTCTTGATGAAAACCTCGCCAAAGGCATTAGCGAGGCTCATGCACTAGGAAAAAAATTCTTTTTAGCTACTAATGTTATTCCTCATAATACCAAAGTTAAATCCTTTATAAAAGATATTAGCCCTATTGTTGCTATGCAACCAGATGCACTTATTATGGCTGACCCCGGTTTAATTATGATGGCTAGAGAACACTGGCCAGATATGCCAATACATTTATCAGTGCAAGCAAATACCGTTAATTTCGCTACTGTTAAATTCTGGCAAAAAATGGGCGTAGAGCGCATCATTCTATCCCGTGAACTATCTTTAGATGAAATTGCCGAAATACGCCAAGAATGCCCTGATATGGAACTCGAAGTATTTGTTCATGGCGCACTATGTATCGCTTACTCCGGTCGTTGCCTATTATCTGGCTATTTTAACCACCGCGACCCTAACCAAGGGACTTGTACTAACTCCTGCCGCTGGAAATATGATACTAAACCTGCTTATGAAAATGCTGAAGGTGACTTTATATTAGAGGGTAACGCTCTTTCTATGAACGACCTAAATTCTACCACCGCTAGCTGTGGAGGTGCGGAACGTCACCCTCTAGCTGACGAAGTCTACTTCTTAGAAGAAGAAGGTCGCCCTGGCGAACTGATGCCTGTTATGGAGGATGAACACGGCACCTATATAATGAATTCTAAAGACTTACGCGCGATAGAACATGTACAACGACTTGTTGAAATTGGCGTTGATAGCCTAAAGATTGAAGGCCGCACCAAATCACATTATTATGTAGCGAGAACTGCGCAAACCTACAAACAAGCCATTAATGATGCCCTAGCCGGTAAGTCCTTTCAACCTCAGCTTATTGGTGTTTTAGAAAATCTAGCTAATCGCGGCTATACCGATGGCTTTTACCAACGTCACCATACTCATGAACAGCAAAATTACATGACTGGCTACTCAAAAAGCCATAAACAGCAGTTCTGTGGTGAAATAAAACACTACGACGAAAACACCGGTATGGCTGAAATTTTAGTTAAAAACAAATTCTCAATTGGTGATAAGCTTGAGCTTATACACCCCGATGGGAATCATGATATTATCGTAGAACGTATGGAAGATATGCGCGGAAATGAAATGCATGAAGCATCAGGTGGTGGCTATGAGGTAAAAATCCCTTTACCCTCCTGCACTAGCAAACTCGGCCTATTAGCCCGCTATTTTTAAATAAAGAGGAAATCTTATGAAACCAAATGTCGGCGGAATTGATAAAATCATTAGAATTATTGCTGGCCTTAGCATTATGGCTGTCGGCGCTTATCTTCAATCCTGGTGGGGAGCTGTAGGTATCATACCTCTTATAACCGCTTTAATTAATTGGTGCCCTGCTTACCTACCTTTTGGCTGGTCAACTTGCAAAACCAAAGAAGCCGAATAAACTTACTACCCCCCAAAAACCGATCATCCACTAATCTAGGTAACTTCTGAACATAGAGAAAACAAAGCTGCTATACGGCCTCTATGCTGAACATATAAAACCTCCTAGACTGTGACAAAAAAATCAAATGCCTTAACAAGAACTAAAAATTATGAAAATTGAACTCGCTAACCCTCGTGGATTTTGTGCTGGCGTAGACCGCGCTATTGAAATAGTAGACCGTGCCATTGAAGCCTTTGGTGCGCCTATTTATGTACGCCATGAAGTAGTACATAACCGGACTGTGGTTGAAGGCCTAAGAGACAAAGGGGCTATTTTTATTGAAGAATTAAGTGATGTCCCTGAAGGCTCTTATCTTATTTTCAGCGCCCACGGTGTCTCTAAAAAAGTACAAAAAGAAGCCGTAGAAAGAAAATTAACCGTGTTCGACGCGACCTGCCCTTTAGTAACCAAGGTTCACATTCAGGTTGCTAAACACGCCAAAGCAGATCGTGAAGTCTTCCTTATTGGTCATGCTGGCCACCCCGAAGTTGAAGGCACTATGGGGCAATACGAAAAGTGCACAGAAAATGGCGCAATTTATCTGGTAGAAACGCCTGAAGATGTCAAAACAGTTAAAGTTAATAATCCTAAGAATTTAGCTTATGTAACGCAAACAACACTTTCCATGACCGATACTCAAGTCATGGTTGATGCATTACATGAACATTTCCCATCAATTCAAGAACAGAAAAAAGACGATATTTGCTATGCTACGCAAAACCGTCAAGATGCAGTACATGACCTTGCCGAAACTTCAGATATTATTTTAGTTGTTGGCTCAACTAATAGCTCCAACTCAAACCGCTTAAGAGAAATTGCTGAACAATTAGGCAAACCCGCGTATCTAATTGATACCGCTCAAGATATGCAGGAAGAATGGTTTTCTGGTGCTGATGTGGTAGGCGTAACAGCTGGAGCATCCGCACCAGAAATATTAGTCCAAGAAGTCATTAAACAACTGCAAGCTTGGGGCGGTGAAACAGCCGTAGAAAACTCAGGTATTGAAGAAAAAGTGGTCTTTACCTTACCCAAAGAACTCAAGCTACATATGGACAAGCACTAGTTAAATCTTAAGAAAAGCGCTACATTTCATCCGTAGCGCTTCCCCACTTAACTATCCCTGATTAATTTAAGAAATTCCGTTTCAGAAATAATATCTTTATTGCTCTCAACTCTATCCAAATAGACTAGTCCATCCAAATGGTCGTATTCATGCTGAAAAACACGCGCGACAAACCCCTCTAGGACCTGAATCACAGCATCGCCACTTGCATTAATATAAGTTACTTTAATATGCGTATACCTAGGCACTTTCGCTCGGATACCCGGAATACTTAAACAACCTTCCCAATCTTTCTCTCGCACACCATCCAAAGACTCAAAACTAGGGTTAATCATCAGAGTCGGTTCCATTTCTGGCGCATACGGATAACGTACAGATGGCCTTGACGCTATCACTATCATTCGCCAGGAAGCTGAAATCTGCGGAGCTGCCAGGCCTACGCCATTTGTACTCGCTAGAGTAACAAATAAATCACCGATAATTTCTTGTATATCAGAGGCATAAATATCTTGCACACGCTGTGCATGTATTCGTAAAACATCGGCACCTAACTGGACAATTTCACGCACTTCACTCATGCAGAAAACTCCACTTCATAGCCAGTAAATTTACGAATATTGATCACCCCAGTATCCAATAGTAAGTATTGACCTTTAATTCCCTGCAAAACCCCCTCTACATTCGCTACTTTATCAAAATTAAAAGATTTCACTTTTTCTGGGTATTGCATAACTGGATATTGAATATCCACAACTTGTTCTTCAAGTAATAATTCAAACGCTTGCTCACCAAATCTTGCTGTTATTTCCGCTAACGGCTCTTGGCATAATAACAGTAGCTCATCGCGTTTGCTCCATAAATCTACCGGCTGTTGTAAATCCTTTAACATTCGCTGCCAACTGGTTTTATCGCTGACATGCTCAGCAATAGCAACTTCTGCCAGCCCCGAAATATATCGAGACTGAGCTTTTAAAATAGGCATAGCCTGAACCGCCCCCTGATCTATCCAACGCGTTGGTACTTGCGTATGTCTAGTAATACCTACTTTAACGCCTGATGAATTGGCCAAATACACATAATGCGGTTGAAAACAAAACTCTTCCCCCCACGATGACTCTCGGCAAGTCCCCTCTGCATAGTGACAAGTTTCTGGTTTCATAATACACATATCGCATTGCGCCAACGAAATAAAACAGGGGTAACAAAACCCCTGGTTAAACGTTTTTTTAATAGAGCGCTGGCAATGCACGCACGCAATATTACCTGTATAGCTCAACTTTATATTTTTACCGATAAAGGGGTTTAATTCGATTAACTGCTCACCTAGCGGCAACTGATATTTAACCGGCGACTGCAATTCAGTGGTCATTTTTCGCAACGTACCTAGCACTTCAACTCTCCAAAACTTCAATAATTTCACAACATTTAGCGCTCAAAGTATAAAGAATATGGGTATAATTACATAGTTATTAATTCTTCAACATAAGAGAAATCGCATGTCATTTACAAATGTTAACCCAGGCAAAGATGTCCCTAGCGACATCAATGTTATTATTGAAATCCCTGCTTACAGCGATCCCGTTAAATATGAAGTCGATAAAGAGACAGGCGCTTTAACTGTAGACCGCTTTATGGGTACAGCGATGCAGTACCCAGCAAACTATGGCTATGTGCCACATACTTTATCGGATGATGGTGACCCAGTTGATGTCTTAGTTATCACGCCACACCCAATTTTAAGTGGTAGTGTTATTCGCTGTCGCCCAATTGGTGTTTTAAAAATGTCTGACGAAGCAGGCGAAGATGCAAAAATCTTAGCAGTACCGGTACAAAAGCTAACCCAGTACTATAATAAAATTGAAACTTACTTAGACTTTCCTGAAGCGGATTTAGATAAAATTGCGCATTTCTTCGAACATTACAAAGATTTAGAAAAAGGTAAGTGGGTTAAAGTTGAAGGCTGGGAAGGTATTGAGTCTGCTGAAGCTGAAATAATCTCAAGTATTGAGCGTTATAATAATACGGCTAAAAAGCCTGCATTCTAAGGCCTAATACAACTACTTTAGCCTCGATTAGACTTAAACTAAGCGCGGCTAAAGCTTTTCCTACAAATAACCATCAGTATTCTTCGCAACCCAGCGACTTTGATCGTCTGCTAATATCTCTTTCTTCCAGAAAGGCACTTTAGACTTCAAAGTTTCCATAATAAAGCGGCTCGCATCAAAAGCCCCCCCCCTGTGCCCTGACCAAACAACCACTAAGACTAAAACATCATCCGGAAAAACATCGCCAACACGATGAATCACCAAAACATCCAATATAGACCACTGCCGTTCAGCCTCTTGCACCACTGCCAGCAATTGCTTTTCTGTCATGCCAGGGTAATGCTCGAGGGTCATACCTTTTACTCGTTCACCCTCATTAAAATCACGCATAGTGCCAATGAAAATATTGGTCGCGCCATATTTCCCTGATAAGGCTTGCTGCTGTTTTTGATAAGCCTGTACTTCAGCAAAGGGGTCAAATTCCTCAGATATAATTTTAATCATATTACCCGCCTGTCACCGGTGGAAAAAAAGCCACCTCATCACCATCCGCAACGATACAAGCTAAATCCACATACTCCATGTTAAGCGCGGCTAAAGTATTATCCGGCATCACTTTTGCTTCCGTCGCCTGCCGCCAAACATCTGCAACACTTAGTACTTGTTCAAACTCCAACATATCTTCAGATCGCCCTAATAATTCTTTTAAACTCGCAAAATAACGTACTTTTATCGACACAGTCATTCACTCAATCAGTAAAACAATAGATAATATAGAAACTTTTTTATATATCTTTCTATATCATGACAACACTCACACATTTCAATCAATCCGGCGAAGCTCATATGGTTGACGTTGGTCAAAAAGCCACCACCCAACGTACGGCTGTCACAAGCGGCTATATCGAAATGCTACCTAATACCTTAGCATTAATTCAAAGTGGCGAACATAAAAAAGGTGACGTACTCTCTATCGCACGTATTGCCGGCATTATGGCCAGTAAAAAAACCGCAGATCTCATTCCGCTTTGCCATCCACTCCCTATTACCCATCTCGAAATCACTTTTAATATTGATTCAGAAAACAATCGAGTTTACTGCCGTACAACCGTAAAAACCAACGGGCAGACAGGCGTAGAAATGGAAGCTCTCACTGCTACGCAAATCGCTTTACTGACTATTTATGATATGTGCAAAGCCGTAGACCGCGGTATGTGCATTCAAAGTATACGCTTAGAAGAGAAATCAGGCGGTAAATCTGGACTATGGCAACGCGGCACAAGCACATAACCCGGTGAATTATTTTTCTGATGCAGCATTGGGGGCTATACAGCTTTTATTGGAGTTCAACCCTGAAGTGTACTTGATTGTTTGGACTTCGCTTAAAATAGCGCTAATAGCTACAACACTCGCAGCCATATTAGCTATTCCTACGGGCATTTATATTGCTATTAACGAATTTATTGGCAAGCGCTTATTATTACAGTTGCTCAATACACTGATGGCCATGCCGACCGTGATGATCGGTTTGATTTTTTATGGTCTACTCAGCCGTCGTGGAATATTAGGCGATTATGGCCTTTTATACACGGAATCAGCCGTTATATTAGGAGAAGCTAGCCTGATTTTACCTATTATTATCAATATGACATTCGTTGCCGTGCAGTCCGCTGATAATCGACTTCTGCCTACGCTAAAGTCCCTAGGAGCCAAGCAATCACAATTAGTGTTGCCGTTATTAACTGAGCTACGCTTTATCATTCTTGCTGCAATTATCACCGGTTTTGGCCGCGCCATCGGTGAAGTAGGTGCCGCAATGATGCTAGGGGGTAATATTCATGGAGTGACACGCACTATGACCACCGCAATTGCACTAGAAACAAGCAAAGGTGACTTTGTGCTTGGCCTAGCACTCGGTATCGTCTTATTAAGCGTAGCCTTTAGTGTTAATTTTATACTACAACAACTCACGCCAGAAAATAACCACTAAGTCGCCGCTCTTATTCAATTTTTTATAACGCCCAAACCTGAAATTAATATGTCTAACTCTAAAACCTATCTCACCGTTCCTTATGCAGAAAAAGATGCCGCAAAAGCGCTGGGCGCGAAATGGGATGCTACAAAAAAGAAATGGTATGTTCCGACAGGTGTTGATTTAAGTCACTTTTCTAAATGGCAAACAGACAGTGCAAGCCGCTCGCTTAAAACCGAAAAACCGAAGACAAACTCCTCGGTCAATGACACGTTAAATGGCGTAGTAACAGTGGCAAAAAATAAAGCATTTATTGCCTATAACGGCGACCAGCCACCCTGGATTTAAGACGAGACTTTAAAAACAAGTATGCATACACTAAAATACTTAAACGGCTATCCTGCCCCAGTAAAAGAACAGGTACAAACACTTATCAGCAATCATACGCTTGCTGGTTTTTTACTAAAAAAATACCCTATTGCCCATGAAATAAGGAGTAATAAGGCGCTTTATAACTATGTTATGGGCCTAAAAAATCAATTTATTCGCAAATCTGAGCCACTAAGTAAAGTGATTTACGATGATAAACTCGATGTATTACATCAAGCATTAGGCTTGCATTCCTTTGTTGCTAGAGTTCAAGGCGGTAAATTAAAAACAAAAAATGAAATTCGTATAGGCTCGGTCTTTAAAAAAGTACCTATAGAATTTTTAAAAATGATCACCGTCCATGAGTTAGCCCATATAAAAGAAAAGCAGCACAATAAAGCTTTCTATCAATTATGTCAGCATATGGAATCTGATTATCACCAACTGGAATTTGATATGCGCCTGTACCTAACTCACTTAGATATTACAGGAAAACTTTATTAAAATAATAGTCCTGTCTATTAAAGCGTTAATTTGGCAACACCTTCTTATGTGTATGAATGGACATCAAAATACCAAAACCTGCCAGCAAGGTAACCATTGACGTCCCACCATAGCTAATCAAAGGTAAAGGCACTCCGACCACCGGCAAAATTCCGATAACCATCCCAATATTGACAAACACATACACAAAAAACGTACAGACTAAACTACCTGCAAGCAAACGGCTATAAGTATCCTGCGCTTGCACAGCAATATACAAACCGCGGGCAATAATAAATAAATAGATAGCAAGTAGCCCTAGACAACCTACCAAACCAAATTCTTCCGCAAAAACAGCAAAAATAAAATCGGTTGAACTTTCGGGTAAAAAATCTAATTGGGACTGCGTATTACCCTGCCATCCCTTTCCATAAGGACCACCCGAGCCTATAGCAATCTTAGATTGAATAATATGATAGCCCTTTCCCATAGGGTCAGCTTCTGGATTCAAAAAGGTCAATACACGATCTTTCTGGTACTCACGCATAAAAAACTGCCAATAAAGAGGCGCTAACGCACTTAAACCTAAAATTGTCACCAGTAAAAACCGCCAAGAAAGTCCGGCAAAATACAAAACAGAAGCACCTGAACTCGCCACTAATAGAGATGTCCCTAAATCCGGCTGACGTACAATTAATAGCGTAGGAATTAAAATAAAAAGCGTAGCTACGCCTATGTGCCGCCATTTTGGCGGTATATCATGCCCAGCTAAATACCACGCGACCATCATTGGCGTAGTAATCTTAATCATTTCTGAGGGCTGGAAACGAAATAAACCCAAGTCCAGCCAACGCTGCGCCCCCTTACCCACATCACCGACCAGTAAAACAGCGAGCAATAAAACCACACCTAAGCTATACAATGGTATTGAATAACGCTGAAATTGGCGTGGATTAACATGCGCTAACACAATCATTAGAATCCCAGCAATCCCCATACGCGCAGCTTGGCGTATCAGCAAAGCAGTTTCTTTATTACCTGTGCTATACAGCATCATAAAACTCATAAGTAACAACAAGAATAAACCAATTAATAGAGGAATGTCTACATGTAACTGACGCAACAAACCGCCAATTAAAGAATGCTCTTTAAACTGTTCAGCTCTTAATTCCACTTTCATTGTTTATTTTCCATACCTAAATACTCTTTGATTACCTTGGCCGCAATAGGTGCAGCAATAGAACTACCGTGACTACCATGCTCAGCTATCACCGCCACAGCAATTTTAGGGTTATCTGCGGGGGCAAAAGCAATAAATAAAGCATGATCACGCATATTGAATTTAATCTCTGCCTCATCATATTCCTCATCTTGCTTAACGGTGTAAACTTGTGCTGTTCCTGTTTTACCTGCAATCTGATAATCAATGCCTTTTGCTATTCGCTTTGCTGTCCCTCTAGGCGAGTGCACTACATGCACCATAGCATTAATAATATCCTGAACATTTCCGAACTTTAATTCAATCTGCTTTTGTATAGGATGCTCCACCTCAGCTGCACGATTTTCATAGATAATTCGTTCGGCTAAGTAAGGTGTAATAATATTCCCTTGCTTAGCTAAAGTTCCTGTTGCACGTGCTAATTGTAAAGGAGTCACTTGCGTAAATCCTTGCCCAATCCCAGTAATTAATGTCTCACCTGGATACCATACCTGCTCTCGATGAATACGTTTCCACTCCCTTGAAGGCAATAAGCCTGATTTTTCACCTTTCAAATCAATACCCGTTTTTTGCCCGAAACCAAATTTATGCAAAAAAGTAGATATTTTATCGATCCCTAAAGCAAGCGACAAATCATAAAAGTACACATCACAGGATTGCGTAATAGCATCATCTAAATTGACTTTACCATGCCCCCATTTTTTCCAATCGCGATATTTATGGTCTTTGTTCGGTAATCGGTAATACCCAGGACAAAATAAAGTTTGCTGCATACTTGCAACACCATACTCCAAGCCTGCCAAACCAATAAATGGTTTTAATGTTGAACCGGGTGGATATTGCCCTCGTAAGACACGATCAAAGAGTGGTTTATTCTTAGAATTATTCAGCCTATCATAATCTTTATAACTAATACCCGTGACAAATAAATTGGGATCAAAACTCGCCTTACTTACCTGAACTAAAACACCTCCGGTATCCAAATCAAGCGCCACGACAGCACCATTATAGTCAGCTAACGCATCATAAGCCGTGCGTTGTAAGTCCATGTCTATCGTTAAATAAATATCTGCACCGGGTATAGAATCAATTCTGCCTAGCTCACTAATAGGCTTACCTTGAGCATTTGTTTCTAACTCAGCATAACCAGCATGCCCGCGCAAAACATCTTCATAAGCGCGCTCTATACCTGTTTTGCCAATGGTATGCATAGCACGATATTCTGCCTCAGGTAATGTTTTTAGCTCTCTTTCGTTAATACGCCCAACATAACCCACAAGGTGCGCTGTTAATTCAGCATAAGGGTAATGACGCAGTAAGCGAGCATGAATATCAACCCCTGGAAAGGTATGCCGCAAAACTGCAAATTTAGCCACTTCGGTCTTATCAAGCTGCAACAGCAAAGGAATACTATCAAAGTGCTTATAGTGCTTCCTCTGCTTGTTAAAGGCCGCAATTTTTTCCGGTGGAATACTCAAAGCCAACTGTAAACGCTGCAAGGTCTCTTCCATATCAGTGACTTGATCTGGAATGAGTTCTAAACTATAAGAGGCTAAGTTTTCCGCAAGAATACGCCCATGCTTATCATAAATAATCCCTCGAGTAGGCGGTATTGAGGTTACTTTAATCCGATTATTCGTTGCCATATTATGATAACGCTTATGACCTAGCACTTGTAAATAAACTAGGCGACTCACTAAACCTGCAACTAACAGCAACATAAAGGCAAAGAGAATGACTGTACGACTTAAGAAAATGCGATTTTCTAAGAATCGATCTTTAATGACCTGATAACGGCGCATAATAATTAAATACCTTAGGAGCGGGGTTAATAATACCCGAAAGTAGGCGTATAGCGCGCTATACAACTGATTTTCTAGCGTGCCTGAGAAGCCCGGCTAGGGTATTATTCATTGTTATTGATGTAAGAATAGGACAGCTCTGTACACTTTAACCGTGCTATGCACTAAATTTCTTAGACAATGCGTATGTTACGCAATAATAGACTGACAACAGGCCAGACGACAGCCCCCGTTAAAACCGGCAACCAGAAATTTATGGGCACCGGTTGATGATTAATATTTTCAATCCAAAAAATCAATACTCGGGCAAACAACAAGAGCATAAAAACAACCAAGCTCTGTTGAATAATAAGGTAGTGCCTTATACGCTTATGCTGTTTGACACTAAGAAAAATGCTCGCAGCATAAGCTAATGCATACTGCCCCAGTAATTGCCCAGTCAGCACATCGACTAATAAGCCAACTATCCATGCCTTACCAACACTCGCTGTCTCTGGTGCGGCAAGTGCCCAATAAATCAAAATTAAAAGCACCCAATCAGGGGATGCCATCAAAAAAGCCCCCTTCCATGGAGTAATATTCAATGCCATAGCAACAACAACGGTGAGCCAATAAGCAATCAATAGCGGTAATTTAATCTTGGCCATGCACTTGCTCACTAAGCGGATTATTTAAAGGAATAACCTGACTATTACTCCAAACAATCAATAATTCACGACTCGTGTTCAATGCCGCCGTTGGTCTCGCTTGTATAACCGCAAAAGGTTTATCAGGTTGCTCAACAAAAGACTCAACAACCGCAACAGGGTAACCTTGAGGAAAAATACCGCCTAAGCCAGAAGTAATTAATAAATCACCGGGAACTATATCTGCATTATTAGGCAAAAAAGGTAAATTCAATTTATTTAACTGACCACTACCAATAGCAATAGTATGTAGACCATTACGATTAACCTGTACAGGAATCGCATGATTTGGATCGGTAATTAAAATAATCTCCGAACTCAAAGGTAAGGCTTTAAGTACTTGTCCAACAATACCATTTGCATCTAACACCGGCTGCCCTACATGAACACCAAATCGACTGCCTTTATTGACCACGACGACATGCTCATAAGGAGCAAGATTAACCGATAATAATTCAGCAATCAAAACCTGTTCACCCAGTTTAAAAGAGCTATCCAATAAAGAACGTAAACGAATATTTTCTTTTTCTAGGGCCGAAAATTTCAATAACCTTGCACTATTAATCAATTGTTGCTGCTTTAAAACTTTATTTTCACTTAATAGCTGCTCATAACCCTCAACAGAATTAATCACGTTATTAAATAAGCGTGTAGGCGCATCAACAATGTATTGAATCGGATAAACAAAGACCGAAAGAATATGACGTAAAGGCTTTAATTTATCACTATACTGCTCAGTGACCAGAAAAAAAACAGACAATAAGACCACAATTAAAAAACGTGTATTAATTGAGGGACCAGTGGCAAATAAAAGTTTTATAGTGTTTACCCTAGCAAAACTGAAGCATTAAAAACAAAATAATGGTATTGAGCTGTTTATAATAACGACTAACTCACGGCCACTCAATTTAGAAGTGTATCAATTCAAAGCGATGCGCTCCGTTCCTCAGCTCATCCTACACCCATTAAAAATGAAAAGTGGCCTTAAAATTCAAAAGCTGGATTAATAAGCGATATCATTCTACTCTAAAGAAAAAGCAGACAAGCCTTTTTCATCCAACATTTCCAATACCATGCCACCACCGCGTGCAACACAAGTTAATGGATCATCAGCAATATAACAAGGCAAGCCGGTTTCTTCAGAAATAAGACGGTCTATATCTTTTAGTAAGGCCCCACCCCCCGTTAAAACGATACCTCTTGTTGCAACATCCGCACCAAGCTCAGGTGGAGTTTGCTCTAAAGCAACTTTAACTGCACCAACGATACCAGATAATGGCTCTTGTAAGGCTTCTAAAATTTCATTGCTATTTAAAGTAAAACCGCGCGGCACACCTTCTGCTAAATTACGCCCTTTCACCTCAATTTCCATAATCTCACTGCCCGGATAGGCGGTTCCTATTTCTTTTTTAATACGCTCAGCCGTTGCATCACCAATTAAAGTACCGTAATTTCTGCGCACATAATTAATGATTGCCTCATCAAAACGGTCACCACCAATACGTACGGAAGCCGAATACACAATCCCATTTAAAGAAATAACGGCAACTTCAGAAGTCCCTCCCCCTATATCTAAAACCATAGAACCATGCGCTTCATCAACCGGCATACCCGCACCGATTGCTGCTGACATAGGTTCTTCAATCAAATAAACTTCACGCGCACCCGCCATTGCCGCCGACTCACGAATAGCTCGCCGCTCAACTTGAGTAGAACCACAAGGTACACAAATTAAAATACGCGGACTAGGCCGGAAAAATTTATTCTCATGCACTTTTTTGATAAATTCACGCAACATACGTTCTGTTACTGCAAAATCAGCAATCACGCCATCTTTCAAAGGACGAATAGCGGTTATATTCCCCGGTGTGCGACCCAGCATTAGCTTAGCTTCTGTGCCTACCGCAGCAATCATTTTAGATCCACGAATCCGATCTTCTTTGATAGCGACTACTGAAGGTTCGTTTAAGACTATTCCTTGCCCCGGCATATAAATAAGTGTATTAGCTGTCCCTAAGTCAATTGACAAATCATTTGAAAATAGGCCACGAAGTTTATTAAACATTAATTCTTGTTCCTGAACACGTAGAAAATTCCACTACTTTATCAATCAATAAGGTATTTGGGCAAGATATAAAGTATCATATTGCGCTATTCGTCTTTATAGAAGCTTAAAACAAAGCCTATATAAGGCGCTTAAACTACCTAAGAACCCCACCGAGTAATGGAGTTAAAATGTCGTTAACAGTAGATGATGTTAATAAAATTGCGTATTTAGCGCGCTTGGGCATTGATGCTCAGGACACCGAATCTTATGCCCAAGATCTCTCCGGCATGTTAGACCTGGTTGCTCAAATGAGCGCAGTTAATACTGATGATGTCACACCTATGGCACACCCCCTTGATCAGGCACAACGTTTACGCCCTGACCAAGTTATTGAAACTAATAACCGGGAAGCCTTCCAGGCCATTGCTCCGCAAGTTGAAGCAGGCTTATATCTTGTGCCCAAAGTCATAGAATAAGGTAAAACATATGCATACTAAAACCCTTGCCCAAATCGCTCAAGGCTTACGCGCAGGCGATTATTCTAGTCAAGAGCTCACTGAATCCTATCTTGCACGTATTAAACAACACCAAGACCTGAACAGTTTTATTACAGTAACTGAACATCAGGCTATCGCTGCCGCCAAGCAAGCCGACGCGATGCTCGCTGCCGGTGATGCGCCCTTCTTAACTGGCGTACCTATGGCACATAAAGATATTTTTTGCACCCTTGGTGTCAAAACTAGCTGCGGTTCCAAAATGCTAGATAACTTTATCTCGCCTTATAATGCGACTGTAGTAGAAAAATTCAATGCCGCTGGTGCTGTTTCCCTAGGTAAACTCAATATGGATGAGTTTGCTATGGGCTCCTCCAATGAAACCAGCTTTTATGGCACGGTCAAAAACCCTTGGGCAACCCACTGTGTACCCGGTGGTTCATCGGGTGGCTCAGCAGCAGCCGTTGCTGCGCGTTTAATCCCCGGCGCAACAGGTACCGATACAGGTGGCTCTATTCGCCAACCTGCAGCGCTGTGCGGCATTACTGGCTTAAAACCCACTTATGGCCGAGTCTCACGTTACGGCATGATTGCTTATGCCTCCAGCTTAGATCAAGGTGGCCCTATGGCGCAAACAGCGGAAGATACAGCGCTTATGCTCCAAGTCATGGCCGGATTTGACTCTCAAGATTCCACTAGCGTGGATTGTGCCGTGCCAGATTACAGTGCCGACTTGAATAACTCTCTAACTGGCTTAAAAATTGGTCTTCCTAAAGAATTTTTTGATGAAGCCTTAAACAGCGAGATGGCAGCGAGCATTGACACGGCAATCAATGAATACAGAAAAATGGGCGCAGAAATTGTCGAAGTGTCTATGCCTAATTTAAAACTCGCAATTCCTTCTTATTATGTCATTGCCCCTGCGGAATGCTCGGCTAACCTTTCGCGACTTGATGGTGTGCGTTATGGTTATCGCTGTGAAAACCCTACGGACTTAAATGATTTATATATTCGTTCACGTGGTGAAGCTTTTGGCACGGAAGTCAAACGCCGTATTTTAGTTGGTACTTATGCCCTATCTGAAGGTTATTACGATGCTTACTATATTAAAGCGCAAAAAATCCGCCGTTTAATCAGTGATGATTTCAAACAAGCTTTAGAACAAGTCGATGTCATTATGGGCCCCGTATCCCCTACCCCTGCTTTTGGCATAGGCGAAAAAACTGATGACCCTATCGAAATGTACTTAGCTGATATTTACACAATAGCGATTAATCTAGCTGGCCTACCTGCCATGTCAGTTCCCGCTGGTTTTATCGATAATAAACCCGTAGGCTTACAGATTATTGGTAACTACTTTGACGAAGCAAAACTGCTTAATGTCGCCCACCAATATCAACAAGTTACTGACTGGCACCAACAAACACCGAAAGGTTTCGAGTAAGGAGATCACTATGCAATGGGAAACTGTTATTGGGTTAGAAATTCACACCCAACTCGCAACAAAATCAAAAATCTTTTCTGGTGCCGCGACCGCTTATGGCGCAGAACCTAACACCCAAGCCTGTGCAGTTGATTTAGGTCTACCAGGGGTATTACCGGTACTCAATGAAGAGGTCGTGCGCATGGCGGTTAAATTTGGGTTTGCTATTGATGCTGAAGTCGCTGATGTCTCAGTCTTTGCTAGGAAAAATTATTTCTATCCAGATTCACCTAAAGGCTATCAAATCAGTCAAATGGACCACCCTATTGTCGGTATAGGTCATATGGATATTGAAGTGGATGGCATCACTAAACGCATCGGCGTTACCCGCGCCCATTTAGAAGAAGATGCAGGTAAATCTTTACATGAAGATTTTCATGGCTTAACCGGAATTGATTTAAACCGCGCCGGCACACCTTTGCTAGAAATCGTTTCTGAGCCAGATATGCGCTCGGCAAAAGAAGCGATTGCCTATATGCGTAAAATTCACGAACTCGTGCAATATTTAGAAATTAGCGACGGCAATATGCAAGAAGGCTCATTCCGTTGCGATGCTAACGTATCGATACGCCCAAAAGGCCAAGAAGAATATGGCACGCGCACCGAATTAAAAAACATTAATTCATTCAAGTTCGTCGAAAAAGCAATCAATATCGAAGTCGAACGGCAAATTGAAATTATTGAAAACGGAGGCAAAATCACTCAGGAAACCCGCCTGTATGATGCTGATAAAAATGAAACTCGCTCTATGCGTAGCAAGGAAGAAGCGAATGATTACCGCTACTTTCCTGACCCTGATTTATTACCTGTTATTATCAGTGATGAATTACGCACACAAGTTAGGGCCGATTTACCTGAATTACCTCAAATAAAAAGGCAGCGCTTTATTGCCGAATATCAATTAGATGCAGAAACAGCAGGCATTTTATCGAGTACCAAACAGTTAGCACATTATTTTGAAGCCTTAGTTAAATCCTCTGGCTGTGACGCAAAAACCTGTAGTAATTGGGTAACGGGAGACTTATTAGGTGTACTAAATAAGCAAAGCTTAGATATTGCTCAGTCCCCTATCTCTTATGAACGCTTAGCCGGACTATTACAACGTATTGCAGATAATACGATCTCCGGAAAAATCGCCAAACAAGTGTTTGAAGCCATGCTTAATAGCGAAGATGATGCGGATGCAATTATTGAATCCCAAGGTCTAAAGCAAATTACTGATAGCGGCGCTATCGAAGCGATTATTGACAAAATCATCGCTGACAACCCCGCCCAAGTGGAGCAATACTTAAACGGTAAAGATAAAGTCTTTGGTTTCTTTGTGGGGCAGACCATGAAAGCTTCCCAAGGAAAAGCTAACCCTGGCGAAGTCAATAAGATTTTACAAGGTAAGTTGAAACGCTAATTTTCAAATACATACGCTGTCAGCCCATCTAGGGCTGACAGCGTATGAAAAAATTCTACTCAAACCTTATAGTTTTCCTCAAGCAAGTTCTTTTCACCAGCACGGCTCAAACGCGGAAAATAAACTAAACCCAATAGTATTAAGGTAAAAATGGCAAAATATGGGCGGCTATCAGACAAAACTTGCTGTTGTTTAGCAAACATTGGAATTTGCAATGCCTTACTCAATTGCTCGCTGGTTTCCAGACGATGATAAACCCAGTCAACTTCTTTACTAAGCTGCTGTAAATAAGGTTCATACAAGCGAGTTAAATGCTGGTCTCCAGTGACTTTAGCACTGCCAAAAGGCGCATTACGCGCGTTGTACCCTTCTACGGGAACAGATGAAGTAGGAGCCATGCCAAATGTTGAGCGGTGCGGAACATCACCTTGTTGATAAAACCCTTGTTGCTGACCTTGCTTGTTATATTTAGGGATGGGGACATTTTGCAAGCCCCCTACCCCGACTAATAGCCCTTTTAGCTTACCTTTTAAGTCACTAAAGTCTGTTTTATAGCGCGGATTCACAGGAGGTGCTTCTTGTCCATCGGTTAAAAAAACAATGTGGCTACCACGGTTCTGTAATTGAGTAATAGTATTCGCAAGCCCTTTACCAATACGGCTATCAGCAGCCCATGCCATCCGCCAGTCAATAGTATCAATCACACTGTCAATTTCTGCATAAGATGAGCAGACTTCGATAGGCTCAAATAATAAGGTGGATTTTCTTTCCGTAAAAATCCCTAGCCCCAGCTTAGATTGACAGGGAAGTGTTAATACTAGGTCACGTAATGCCTGTTTAACAAAGTGTAGCCGGCTGACTGCTTCATCCTTTAGCTGATAATCCTTAGCATTCATACTGCGTGTTATATCAACAATCACGGTAAAGTTATAAACAGCCTGGCGTTTGATTACTTGAGGATTAATAAACAATGCTAACATAGCCAGCAATGCGAGACTTAAGCCATAAAACCGGTAATCTTTCAGGTTTTTTAATAAATGTTGTAACAACATAATATTAAGGCAAACCACGTGGAAAGCCTGGCACGGTAGCCCAGAGTTTGGCTTTTTTCTCAGGGATAGGATCATCCTTTTCCATGGTGATTCGATCCATTTCTGGCAATAAACGCATCGCAACTTCTAAATTATATTTTGCATCCCAATAATGGCTGTCTAATACTAAAGCTTGCCGATAAGCTTGTTTTGCCAATGCAGCTAGTGCGCTTGCTTCATTTATTTGCATAGATTCTGCCAGCTCAACGGCCTCAGTTAAATAAGTGTTACCCAAATTATAGCGAGTAATGGCTTGCATTTTCTGACTGCCCTGATTAATAATTTGACTCAAACTAGCTTGTGCTTCTTTATACCGATGTTTCTTCTTCAGATAGGTAGCACGCGCCAACTTTACCTCAGGCACATTACCTTTCAACTGCTCAGACTTTAACTCTTTACCTTGATTTAACTGAGTGATTAATTGATTACTATTGGCTATTTGGTAGAAAGAATACATACTTTGCAGAGCTATTGCTAAAGCAGCTAGTAATGCTAGCCAGACTGTATAATGACGAATGGCTTTTATCATGGTCTTGCCTCGGCCAATTTAAATATCCATAGCAGGCTAATAAATAACATCGCTAACTGGTAGCACTGGTTTGACAAGTCTTGTTTCGGTATTTTTTCTACATAATGTAAGGGCATGTTTTCTAATTGGTTAATGTCATTAATGGCCTCTTGTACAGCATCAGGATTTTCTGCCTGATAAGCTTTATAAGGAATACCTAAGCTGGTAAAAAACAAATGCAAATAACGTTCGGGCATCGCGCCTGCATTATCATCGCGCGGGTCTTCGGGTTTTTCATATAAGCCAGGACTGTTTTCGCTGCGCATAAAAATCCAATACAGTCGGATATTCAGTTGTTTAGCCCAGCGTCTTATTTTTGCCTCACTGTCCGGGTCAATCACTGCGGCACCATCTGAAACCAAGAGAATAATCCGTGAACCCGTTTGTGAACTTTGTTGTTGAAAATAAGATAAGCCCATTGCCAGCCCTTTGCTGATATTGGTATAGGCGAGTGCTGGTAAATCAGTAGCAGAAACAGCGGCAAGTGCCGCTTGTTTGTTTTCTGTCAATGGCATAAAAAATAACGCTGAGGTACTATATCCGGCAACCCCGATTCGGTCATGCTTGCGTTGCTTAATAAATTCACTTAATAATCGTTTGGCGGCACTGGCTTTGGATTCTTCACTGCCATCGGGTGCCTTACCTGCATAGGTATAATCCATACTTTTACTCCTATCCAGCAATAATACAATATGTGCGCCATAACCAATGCGCTCTCTGCTTTGTTCACCTCGATTCAAGCCAGCCAGAGCCAGCACGAGAAAGGTAATAGCAGCAACTGCAATAAGCTTTATCAATACTGAGATAAAGCTTGATAATCCATCGTTAGGTATTATTTCTATAGAGGGATAAGGAACCTGAGTGACACCATTATTAAATAAGGGAAATAAGCTCATCAGTAAAGCTAACAATACCCAAGGATAATCGACAGCAAGATTCATCGCTTGCCTCGTTCTATCTGAAGACAGTGCTGGCACAATGCTTTAATTTTTTCACTCTCGTCTTTGTTAGCTCTACTGGCTGAACTAAAAAAGTGCTGATTAGAACAATTAAAAAACCAAGTCAGTTTTTCGTGCAACGGTTGATAATTTGGGAAACGTTGATAAAAACCTGCCAATTGATGTTGAAACAAGGGCTTGCCATTCAACTGGTTTAACGCTTTATGCATAATATTCAAGCTAGCAGTCAAGTCATCAGCCGATAATTTAGCTAATTTCCGTAAAGGACTTTTGAATATCTGATATTTTGGTAAAAAAGTTAATAAGCCATAGAGCCAAGCCAGATAAGCCGCCAATATCAAAGCACTAAGCAAGCTTACTATCAGGCGATTAAGCTGGCGGGTGTTATCTAAGAAAGGCGCTGGCGTATCTGGGCGCATATATTCTTTACCATCGTCTTTCCGAATAGCCAATTCACGCAGGGGCGCAGCAGTAAAATGCCAACTGGGAACCTTTTTTTCTATGGTATTGCCAAATTGCCTGAACTGTAAGGTAAATCCAGGTAATTCAAGCATTTTAACAGCTAAAGGTGCATAAAAAATTTGATAAGTTAGGTCAATTTGATAATGAAACCCTTGTTGAGTTTTGGTTTTCTCAATGTTGATCATATTCAAATTAAGCCAGCGATTAACCTCCCCTATACTGGGCATACTGCTAGCTTGCAAAGCCAAACCATCTCTAGCGTCTATAATAATGCGCTGCTTTATTTCATCGCCCATCACATAACCAAAAGGGCGAGGTGTTTGTACTTCAAAGAATGTAATCGGTTGATTGATTGAGCCAGAACAGCTACTCAATAATAAGCCGATAAAAAAAATAAAAAGACTGTTAAACCACATCTTAGTCAACCTGCGAGTTGTAAAAAATATTGATTCACTGACTCAGCCCGATAACCTTGCTCCATAAATAACGGCTCACAGCCAAAACTTCTAAAGCAATGCTGTAATTGCTGTTTTCTCTGTGCAAATGCACCTTGGATTTTCTTTTTTAGTGCTGGCCGCATCCATAACGTCCGTGTTGTACCCTGCTCCAGATCAGCCAGCTTTATCATTCCCCAACGTGGCAAATCACGACTTTCTTTTTTATCCCATAACACCAGGGGGATAACGGTGTCCGCAACAATACATAAGATGGTAGACATACATCAAATCTATGGGTGATAATAAGTTTCCTAAGGTGTAAAAACCAACTTTTACGGAATTCAATTGCACGAAAAAGTGGCGCTCAGA
>NZ_FQTQ01000133.1 GCF_900128525.1 methanotrophic endosymbiont of Bathymodiolus puteoserpentis (Logatchev) | reverse complement strand
TTCTCCTTGCTATGTGGCTTTTCTTGGATCGTGTCATCAAATATTAAAACACCCTCATCCGTTTCAATTTCTCTCACTGTTTTTTTAGAACATAAAAAGAACAATGGTTATTTTTTTAGATGTTTTTTCTTATTAAAAATAAAAATAAAAGTAAAACCTAAGTTAGATAAGTTAAAAGATAGTTAATATAAGTTACAGGGTGAAAATATGCTCTGTAGGCCTTTATACAAAGGTGGTTGAAAAAATAGCGGTTAGACTTTTACAAGGTTTGGTTAGACTTTTACAAGGTTTGGTTAGACTTTTACAAGGTTTGGTTGGACTTTTACAACACCAAGTTAGTTTTGTACAAGCCGCCTTTAGTTTTTTGAATAAGGGTAAAAGTACCGTAATTTAAACATAAAGTTTTTGATATACCAATATTATTAAGGTAAGATTGAGGCATTCTAGGTTTTTGATATACCAATAGTTATGGCTGACAATTTATTGCCGGATAGGCATGGGCAAAGGGATTTTTTTACTTGCGATGTATTTGATTCATTTAAAGATGATATTGCCAGTATGGAGCACCCAGTATTTTCTTTATCTAAAAAGCCAGATCATCGTATGTTGGTGTACGAAAGAAACGGCACCACCATTAAGATAAAACCAAGCTATACAGGGTTAGCAACTATATTTGATAAGGATATACTGCTGTATCTAGCCAGTTCATTAATGAATGCCAAGAACGCAGGCGAAACTATTTCTCAAATTGTTAGATTTACCAGTTACGACTATATTATTTCGACTAATAAAAGCCTTGGTGGAACCCAATATAAATTATTGCAAGAGGGACTAGAGCGGCTTAATGGAACTTTAATTCAAACCAATATCAAAACCAATGGTGTTGAAGTAACGGAAGAGTTTGGCTTAATTGATAAGTGGAAAATAGTTAAAGAGGATGAACAGGGAAAAGCCGTTGCCATTGAAGTAAAGCTCTCAGATTGGTTTTTTAACTCAATACTAGGTAATGCTGTACTGAGTATTGATAAAGATTACTTTAGATTAAGAAAGCCTACTGAAAGGCGCTTATATGAGTTAGCACGTAAGCATTGTGGTAATCAGGTTATATGGAAAATTACTCTTTTGAACTTAAAAGAGAAACTTGGTATTACATCGCAGCTAAAGTTATTTCGCTTTAATATTAAGAAAATCACCGAAACAAACCACCTCCCCGAATACAACATCTCAATGGAAGATGATGTGGTTACGTTCACCCGCAAAGCCCCACCTAAAGAAAATAAAACGCCAGATCATTTACCCAAGCATGTGACTAAAAAAGAGGTTGAGAAGCTGGCTAGGCCGGGGGAGAGTTATGAGCAGGCTGCTAATCGAATTAAAGGGCTTAAAGCGGCTTTAAAATAAAATAGGAAAAGGTTATGAAATTCGGTTTACGTAAACCTTCATTAAGAAAAAGCATTGCGGCTAGAACATCGGTAAAACGATTTGTAAGGCATTCACTTGGAGTTAAAGCTCCTCGCGGTTGGGGTTTGGCTAACTAATCCAAAGAAAGCGGCTTATAACCGTGTTTATTCGAGAACTACATTTAGTGTCTTCGATGTTTTGAAATGGATTTTTAGTGGAAAACGGTGATAAAAAAGTGTTAGTTTCACTTTTTATAAAACTCAAAAAATCGATCCGCAATTTCCCTGTTTGTTTCCTCACCAAACTCAACGCTATGGCTGACAACCAGATCAGGGTTATTTTTTAACCAGGAATGAAATTGTTCAAGCAAGCCACGTTCTTCTAGCTGCTGGTCGGTACAATCGAAAACTTCACAAAGTTGACTGGTTATTCTGAACATACACGATCCCAATGTTATTATTTAACAACAGTAATTTTTTCAATCCCAATATCAAACAACACTCCCACCGCTGCATCTAAGCGCTTAAACACTCGCACACCGCCGCGTGCTGTTTCCAGCATAGGATTAAGTTGATGTGTCCCTTTTTTAGCGTCACTAACCAGCCATCATCGGCATCAGATTGTTTAATAACGGGCGCTTGCAAAGCCCCCGCCTGAAATAATAATTCAGCTTCTTTAACAACCATCAATGGTTCTGTCGCAAGAACTAGTGAAAGCGAAGAGCGCCTTGTCTTCAGGCATAACTATCCTGCTAAAGCCATAAATTGCTTGTAAGCAGGCATATTTTCCTCGGACAACTGTCCCTTTCGAATCATAT
>NZ_FQTQ01000132.1 GCF_900128525.1 methanotrophic endosymbiont of Bathymodiolus puteoserpentis (Logatchev) | reverse complement strand
ACGTTGGTCTGGGGTAGCCGAAAGGGGCTGCGAATGATGACGCTATCTGCATCTATGCTGAAACCTCGTATGGTTTTATTTTCATGATAACTGTCCCATATCCCATTTTCATGTCCTTCTTCAATCACCAAAACATGAGCAGAAATAGCTACCGATTGCGTTATTTTAGCAAGTTCACCATTAAAACTACTGATGGGCAGATTTTCAGTCGTAGTTTTTGTCATATATTGCCACGATTCTGGATCGGGTAGTCCTTGCACAGGCTCCAGCCCAAATGCAGTATATTCAGGCATTTGGATCGCTTGAACAGGCTGTATGCTTAGCATTGCCAGACAACAGAACAACAAGCATGTATTAAAGCTTATGTTAATGCTATGTAAGTGTTTACTAATCGTTTTCATAATGATCCCCTTCTGCGAAAATTTCGCCAAAAATCAGGCCACATTAGCATGAATTTTACCAATCTTTGCGGCTTGAAAAACCTTATTCATCATTAAAAATTCTCTGCATTTAAGCTGAGCGACACATAATCAGACGTTTAAACTTACGTGCCCTGAACGTGTTTTCCAATTCTAATATACTTTTACGCTCTAACGCCTTTATTTGAGGCAATCACAGCAGTGAAAATGCAACCATAGATAATGAAAAGTTCGCAATATTGGTCACTTGTGTCTCTTTGCTTATATGGCCTGTCACCGATAGGCGCGGACTCATCAACTACTAGGCAAAGGCTTGGCAACCAATCGCTCAATTTCTTCTGCATTGACTGGTTTGCTAAAGTAATAGCCTTGTATCATATCGCACTCATGTGCCTGTAAAAACTGCAGTTGCTCTTTAGTTTCTACGCCCTCTGCAATCACTTTCAGTCCTAAGCTTTGTCCCATTGCAATAATTGCTTTAACTAAAGCATCATCACCAGAATCCAAATTAAGGTCTTGAATGAAAGATCTGTCAATTTTCAATATATCGACTGGAAAGCGACGTAAATAACTTAAAGAAGAATAGCCTGTGCCAAAATCATCAACAGAAAGTTGCACGCCCACTGCTCTGAGTTTAGATAGCATTTCCATAACTACGCTAGAGTCTTCCAGCATTAAGTTTTCAGTAATTTCTAGTTGTAAATCAGCACCTGAAAGTTCAAATTCACGTAGCAGCTGCTTAATCAGGTAATAACTATTAACTTTTTCACAAAATTGGCGCGTAGACATATTAATTGCTATATGCAGTTTATCTAAGCCTTGTTTTTTCCATGCGCTAAACTGCGCACAGGCGGTGCGCAAAATCCATTCGCCTAGTGCTAATATCAAATCACTTTCTTCGCTGATAGAAATAATTTTTTCTGGAGAAATCTGCCCTAAAGTCGGATGTCGCCACCTCAAAAGTGCTTCCACACCACAGATATTATTGTTTTGTAAGCTGATAATAGGCTGATAATTTAAATATAACTCGTTATTATCCAGGGCTATACGTAAATCTTTTTCTAACTCCATACGGTGGTTCACATAAGTTGTTAAATTTGAAGAGAAGAAAGCATACGCATTTCTGCCTTTTTCTTTTACGTCATACATAGCCATATCGGCATGTTTAAACATCGCATCGAGATCATCGCCATCTTCAGGGTAGGCGGTGATACCAATACTTGAACCGATATGAATTAAGTGACTATGAATCTTAAAAGGACGCGCTAGAGAAGTAATTATTTTTTCTGCAACAATTGCGGCATGTTCTTTAGTTTTAACCGTATTCAAAATGACTGTGAATTCATCCCCGCCTAACCGGGCAATGGTATCTACACCACGCAAGCAGGCTGTTAGCCGAATACCTACTTTTTCTAGCAATAAATCACCTATATGATGTCCTAAAGTGTCATTCACACGTTTGAAGCGGTCTAAATCAATCAATAATAAGAAAAATGAGCTGCTATTTCGTTTAGCTAATTTATACGCATACGCTAATCTCTCATTGAACAAATTTCTATTGGGTAATTGAGTTAATGGGTCATAATTTGCTAAATAATGTAATTTCTCATACGCTTTTTGTTTCTCGGTTATTTCCCGAGTCAGCTCTACCGTTCTTTCTGCCACTAATAGTTCTAATTCAAGCGTATGCTGTCTTAATTGTTCATTTGCTTTAGATAGGGCAATATGCGTGGCAACTCTAGCTTTAACTATGGGGGGGCTAATAGGCTTGGTAATATAATCAACGGCTCCGAGATCAAAACCATGAAGCTCATCTTCTATTTCATTTTTAATGGTTAAAAATATTACAGGGACATCGTGCCCTCGTTCTGATAATTTTACCCGTTTGCATACTTCATAGCCATCCATATCAGGCATTAAAATATCTAATAAAATGAGATCAGTGTTGCCTTTTTTTAGTTTATCTAGTGCCTCCAGTCCATTATTTGCAATGCAAACGTGATAATCCTCTTTAAGAATATCGGCAATCAAGCTGGTAAAGAAGCGCTCATCATCGACCACCAAAATATTAGGTTTGTACATAGATAAAGTTCTAACTGGTTGAATAATTATGGTTTATGAAGATTACTTAGGTTTAACAATCAATTCATCCCTGCAAGCATTAAGGTACACTGAAATTGATGATTTAACAATAGTTTATAACATCGGTGGCTAAGGTTTAGCTTAAGCTTCTAAAGAAGTCACTGTGGAAGCCACAGAGAAGATAAAACCTGCACATCATATTTTTATGTTTGATTTGGAAAATGTATTTACATCAATTCGATTAACTTGAAGGTAGCCTTTCTTACGCTGGAAAGGGGGGAATAAGGGGAGCTGAAAACAGCTAGCCTATTTACTTATTGCTTTTAATAACTCAATAGCTAAGTCAAAATCATAATTTTTAATCGCTTGTTCAAACTGTGCTATTTGATTATTTGTATGTATAGGTAAGTGACTTCGTATTTCTTCTAAATAGTTTAAGGCTTCGGCATCTCCGTTTTCAAGCAATAAAGATAGTTGTTTAAATTCTTTATTGAGTTGTTCTGTCGATATATTATTATGTTTTTGTTCTGGTTCGCTTGGCGCACTAAATTGCTGTAATTCGTCTAGTAAGCTTGTAAAATCTCGATAAAAGCATGCCAGCTGACTGGTGTTATCTTTGGCTTTGGCAATGGCAGATTCAAGTTCAATACTGCTTTGTTGTAGTTTTCTTGCGCCTATATTTCCTGCCACACCTTTGATCGTATGAATAATACGGCTAACATCTTGAGTTCGCTTTTCAGCCAGTGCCTGTTCTAACAGTGCTGTATCTGATTGATGGTCTTGGTAAAATTCTTTGAGTAATTTACTGAACAGCGACCGATTGCCGCCTACGCGTTTCAATCCCCACTCAACATCAAGATTTTCAGAATAATCCGGTAAAAGTATATAGCTATCTTGTAGTGTCATAGTGGGTGTTATCGTGTTTTCAGAGCCATGTACGAGCCAGTGAGCTAAAACTCTATACAGTTCATCCGGGTTAATTGGCTTAGTAATATGTTCATTCATACCTGCATGTAATGATTTTTCTTTATCGCCTGTCATCGCGTGAGCCGTCATCGCAATAATAGGTAAGTCTTTAAATTGAAGGTTTTTTCTGATTTCCTTAGTTGCTTGTATGCCATCCATTTCAGGCATTTGAATATCCATCAGTATGGCATCATAGGTGTTATTTTTTACAGGGGGCTGTGTTACTTTATTCACTGCATCCAAACCATTGATCGCAATATCAACGCTTAAGCCAAATGATTTCAGCAGCTCCTCTGCTACTTGCTGATTAATTTTATTATCTTCAACCAGTAGTACTGAGCCACTCAAACGTTTATTTTCAACCTGTATATTAGGTGCAGCCGAGGATATGTTAGGTTTTAGTGCTTTGATAATCGTATCAAATAAAGTAGATGGTGTGACTGGCTTGGAAATAAACCCATTTAAACCAATTGCTTGGGATTCTTTTATGACCTCTTCTTGCGCATAGGCAGTGACCATAATAATGGCTGGAACTTTACTCATTCGAATTTGTTTTTTAATATACTTCACCGCCTCTAAGCCATTAATTTCTGGCATAGAGCAATCCATTAAAATAAGGTCAAATGATTTTCTTGATTCCCGCAGGGTACTGTATGCCTGTTTAGCACTGACAACACTGGTTACTTTAAAAGATAAAGAAGCGAGTTGGTCGCGAAGCACAAGACGTGCTGTCGCATTATCATCAACCACAAGCACACGTAAGTCTTGAAAATCAGGGTGGGGTGGTTGATAAGATCGGTTATGTAATGGATCTAGTCCAAATTCTGCAAGAAAGAAAAAATGGCTACCTTTTCCTGGCTCGCTTTCAACATTGATTGTACCATTCATTAGGGTGACTAATTTTTTGCAGATGCTCAGCCCTAATCCAGTCCCACCATGTAAGCGTGTAGTTGAGGCATCCGCTTGAAAAAAAGTAACTTCTCATTATCCACAGGCAAATATTAAAAAATTGCTTTACAATATATTCTATGAACTCGCCTAAACCGAAACTGCCAGAGATAAATGAAGAAGATCGCACGCCGCTAGTGGATGTGCTGTT
>NZ_FQTQ01000131.1 GCF_900128525.1 methanotrophic endosymbiont of Bathymodiolus puteoserpentis (Logatchev) | reverse complement strand
GTACGCTGGTTTCCGTCACCAATAAACTGACCACCATGATCTGGCTTAAATATTGTTGAAAGCGGCGTTAAGCACCATAGCCTTGCATACAGGTATATAAATATCCTATAATCAGATAGGTATATAACGGCCTATGCTATATCTCAATATTGTTGGCCTGTAATTTCTGCGACACTTCACGATTGGGTGCCCAACTTAACCATCACACCTGGACAAAGGGAAGCTAACAGCGAACAGTATTAAGAGCTATATATAAAAAATCTAGAAATATATTTCTGATAGAAGAACTTGAAGATATCAAGGGAATAATCAAAAGCCATACATTAAGTACAGACAGGATTGATTGATTTGATTGATTTTTGCTGTTTAACGCAGCTTTCAGCAATATTTCAGCTATATCATGGCGACCAGTTTTAGTGGTGGAAGAAGCCGGAGAACCAGGAGAGAACCACAGACCATGGGCAAGCAACTGGTAATCTTTATCACCTGCGAATGCGAGTTGAGTGCACCTTTTTGTAATATACAAAGCCGGGTGCGAACCCACACCGTATTGGTGATAGGCTTGTATGAGTTGTTAGGTATTCCAACTCCCTAAGTCGTTGAGCCATCCGGGCCCTGAGTAGAACAGACAAGAGCTTGAAGATATCAAGCGGATAATCAAAAGCCATACATTAAGTACAGAAAAGGCAATGACCAACAGAAACAAAAGACGAAAAGATAATCGATGGTCCATAAAACACTACATTGAAATATATGTGCATCAATCTTCAGAAATGTTTCTCTTGCAGGTTGTCCTTATGTTTGTAAAAAATTATTTTGTTTTCTCCTGAAATATTTAATTTTGCTACAAATGCCTTAATAATCGTAAAAGTCTTGCAGTAATTATAAATATAGATATATGTGTTGTGGCTATAAATGTGTAACTCTACCACCGTCAATAGT
>NZ_FQTQ01000130.1 GCF_900128525.1 methanotrophic endosymbiont of Bathymodiolus puteoserpentis (Logatchev) | reverse complement strand
TGATTCGAAAGGGACAGTTGTCCGAGGAAAATATGCCTGCTTACAAGCAATTTATGGCTTTAGCAGGATAGTTATGCCTGAAGACAAGGCGCTCTTCGCTTTCACTAGTTCTTGCGACAGAACCATTGCGACAGACCCCCCTTTAATGAGCACAAGAATGGTTGAGAGTAGCCCATTACCCATATTTATAATATGGGTAATGGGCGTAAAAATATGGGCTTGCAGGATTTAGGTAACATTATTATTCAGACGGGGTATTCTCAGAAGATTTCCATATAGTACTATCTCGTCCATACTTTACAAATTCACCAGTATCTCGGTTTACGTAAATAAAGCCGTCAATAACGTCACTTTCACCATCTTTTCCAAGCTTTTTTATTACTTTTGATGCAAATAAACCTAAATCATTGCCTACTACTAAATAGACTGGTAATCCTCCTAATGCACTTTTGGCTAATTTAAGTAGGTTGATTGTTGCTTGCATTTCCTCATCTTCATCTCTGACAGGGATTCCGTTTTCATCTTCTACACCCTCAGTAAGCCACCAAGTACGCCACTCCTCAGGCTCATTCCGATCGTTGTAGGTTATTGATAAACCACTTTTAGGTACGCCTATTACAATACAAAATTCAGCCATTCTAGGATAACCGATACTCATATCACGTTCGTGATTAAACTCTCCTTCTCCATTGTCTGTTAGTAAGTCCATGCGGTTTGCGCCATGTGCTACGATTGCGGCGTAAGGTATACCTGTATTACAAGGTAAAAGGTAATCGAATGTTTTGTGCTTACTTACCCATTCAAAGCCAGCAACAGGGGCTTTAACTTCTAGTGCTGGTATCATTATCTCAGCACGTCTTCTAGCTTCTGCTGCTGCTGCTTCTTTCTCTCTTTTAACTTGTAATTTACGATTAAATATTAGTTCTTTTAATTTAAAAGGATACCTATACATCACATAAGATTCATTAACTAGTATTTGCGTTTCTGTAGCATTACCAGAACTTACTTGTATTTTAGTTTGTTGTTCGTATATGCTATTAAACCAATCCATTAATTTGCTATAGGTACTGGTATGCATTATTGGATTATTTTTACTAACATCTGCTTTTGCGTAGAGAATAAATCTTTTTTTACGCAACTCATAGCTGTAATTAGGGTCTTGCGGTGTTCTATCCTTATGCTCTTTTTCCATTTCTTGTCTACCTCTAGCATAGTTATCACCTTTTACGTCTTTCCAAATTTGAGCCCAAGTAGCCATAGACTCTTCCCAAGATCTTGCATGTACCTGCCCTGATAGTAGTAGGAATATTAAGGGTATTAATTTTAGTTTAGATTGTTTCATTTTATTAACTCATTAAATGTAGTCGGTGTATATGTGAGAAAACTTATCTATTAATATTGCTTTTCTCTGTACCAATACCTTCGCCAAAATGAAAATTAACCCATTTTGGCAAGTTTTTAAGTGTGTAAGTGATTGATTCGCATAGATCGAAAAAGGCTATTTTGAGCTTAAATCAAAATTGGCGAAGGTATTGCTGTACATGACAAAAATAGAAAAAGTTGATATAGTTCATTGAAATGTAATTAAAGATCGTATTTTTTTGACGAACATAAGTTACGGGCAATTACAAATCAACGAGGTAACAACCATCTTAAATGAACACTTCCAATAGAACAAGGAAAAAAGGAGCTGTTTTGTCGTAAGTATTCAGACCCCCCTTGCAAATTTCACCAATTTTTCATCCCCGAAACGAACTATCAATAGCTTGGAATAGTTTTTGGGCTAAAATCTCAATTTTTTGGTGGGGGCTCTGAATACTTACCTTTCACCTGCGGGGAGTCGCTATTTTTGAGAAATCTTGTTTCGGTGTTTTTCAAGATAGTTTTGTAACCGTCGGCCAATGAAACTTGCCCTTATCCAAGCGCCGATAATACAACCAAAACCCATTACACTCCCAATACAGGATTTTAAGCTTATCGCGAGAGCGATTACAAAAAACAAAAACACTACCGGCAATAGGGGGTTCTGTCGCAAGAACTAGTGAAAGCGAAGAGCGCCTTGTCTTCAGGCATAACTATCCTGCTAAAGCCATAAATTGCTTGTAAGCAGGCATATTTTCCTCGGACAACTGTCCCTTTCGAATCATA
>NZ_FQTQ01000129.1 GCF_900128525.1 methanotrophic endosymbiont of Bathymodiolus puteoserpentis (Logatchev) | reverse complement strand
TTACCAAACAAGCTTGGCGGTTCTTAAAAAACAATTTCCTAAAGAAAAGCGCCACATGGCTCTTTGAGCGCAAGCTCCGACCTGTTTTGATGGCATATCTGTAATAAAATGTCGGACACCGTTACCTTGCAGTTGATCCCAATCCATAAAAATATAGTCTCTTTCCGAAGGAATAGAATGTTCATCTTTATGAATAATAAAAGCAAACTTAACGCAATTAATACCGCCAAATGAATTAGAAAACGGATGTATATAAAAATCTCTAGTACGACGTTTATGCTGATTCCATTGAATATCATAAGCATCAGTGTCAACAATATAAGTTTCACAAATATTATGCTGACGGTAAACTTTAAGTACGACTTTTAAATTAACTTGTGCGCCATAAAATAGGTCAAATTCTATCTTTCCCCAACGCAGAAAAAATTCATGATTAAAGTCATTAACGCGTGCAAATGATCCACCTAGCTCACCATGCACTGGTTTGGCATAATGTTCAGCTATTGCTTGCATACCATTACCTTTGTTTTGTTATTATTCTAAGGAATCAAAAATCAATAATACCTGAAAGCACGGTCAATTATTTAAGGGCTGACAATGCTTTGTAATTAAAAATTTCGGATTTTATAAATGTATATCCCTAAAGGGCTTCAAATGTCATTAAATAACCACAATGATCGGAGACACGCCCATAATCTTGGTCAGTAAAAATAACGCTTGCAGACATTGCTTTTAGTTCACTGTTTTTATTCATAAATATATAATCAATGCGATAATCGTCAGCCAAAAGATCTTGCCATTGCGCATCATGGACTTTAAAAACCTGATTAAACACGCCTTGCTTATTCACTGCTAAATACTGATCCTCATATACATCTAAATCGACCACTTGCTGATACCCCGCTGAACAAGCAGTAATATTAAAGTCTCCACACAATAAGATTGCTTTAGTCGTAGCGTCTTGCTTGTGTTCAGCCCATACACTTAAACGTTGAAATTGCTCCTGAAATCCACCTTCTAGCCAACTTAAATGCACAGAATAGACTTGTATATAACCAATAAAAGGCACATAGACTCGTGCTGTAATCACTTTTCTTGAGTTGATATCGTAAATATCATGGCTATCTGATACATAGAGCGAGTCATGATCCGACAAAGGATAACGGCTTAGTATAGCAACCCCCTCTCGATATTGATCAAAACCGAGATGCGACCAATCGTTATGTATATGATAAGGTTTATTTAAACGCTCATTAATGATTTTTGCAGAATTTGAACTCCAGTCCCCTTGCCCATTATTCCAGTATTCTGCGACTTCCTGAAAACAAGCAATATCGATGTTCAACTCATCAATTGCATTAGCAATTATGCTGAATTTTTCATCCTGATTTTCTTCTTGGTAACAGTGTAAATTTAAGATTAAAACTTTAAGTTGCTCTCGTTGAAAGGAATAATTATGTCCTTCATTATTATCCCAAACGATTTGCTCACTATTTTCACAGCTGATGGCATATTTTAATTTAAATAACTCGGCATGATGGATTTTTCCTGTCCAAATCTGTGTACCATATTGATTAGGGTTGCGTGCATGACTGCCTAATACTGTAGGCCAATGTTGACGTTTAAAGTGACAAGCTGTTTTTCTAATGGTTTGCCAATTATCTGTCGTCCAATGAATAGTGACTTTTTTAGCATGAAAAGACTGCTTGATAGCCGCTGTTACATAGATAGTTTTTTGCCCAGCACGTAATTTATTTTTAAAACCAACATTTTGTAAAGACAGCTGATCAATCAAGCTGATGCCAGAATCAGCTTCACTTAAATAATTTGCTCCATTATTATTAAGAAAATGCTCTTGCTCCAATACTCGATAATGTATATTAAACTCAATATTACCGGGCAGTGATAGCTCTTCCGTTAAATATAAATTGACGCTTGCAGACCAATATTCTTTGCCATTGCCTGACAAGCTGTGATAGTGCGCCGATAAAGTATGCCAGATTTTATCTTCACCCATCCAATGGATTTCTAGCTGTTTATCATAAGCAATATTTTCTAATGCTAAAAAAAAAGTTAATTTTTGTTGAATTTTTTTAGCTTTTTTAAAGATGATATTTTCTACGTAGAGTAATTTAATTTTATTCATGTTTTTGCTACTCCTCGCTAATCAATCATATAGGGCAGAATAGATTTTAACCACAAAAATGCAGAAAAAACCCTTTGTGGGAGTGGCTTTAGCCACGATATCACAACTAAAGTCACTCCCACAGAATATTTAATTTCTACTGCTTAATGAAAACTTCGAAAATCAATCTCAGGAAAAATATCATCCAATACTTCCAAAGCACTTAAAAATCGCTCATTAATCGTATTTTTTTTGATGCTATCCAGTAAATAATTAAATCTCGCTAGGGAATGAGCACAAATTAATTTAGGCAAGTTCAATTTAAGAATTATAATGATGCAACTCATAAACTTTATTTAAAATCGACCCAA
>NZ_FQTQ01000128.1 GCF_900128525.1 methanotrophic endosymbiont of Bathymodiolus puteoserpentis (Logatchev) | reverse complement strand
CAATTTATAGCTTTAGCAGGATAGTTATGCCTGAAGACAAGGCGCTCTTCGCTTTCACTAGTTCTTGCGACAGAACCTTTAGCGAATCAATTTATTCAATTGGCCAACAAAATGAAAGAGGAAGGGAGTCCTATTGCAATGATTAACGCTTCCTTAATGTCTGCATCAGGTGTATATGCAACGTATACCGCCGTAGGTGGGGATGAGGGGGGCTTGAATGATTCAGGTATTAATGTGGTGGTAAAGGCCTACAAGACTAACTTAAAAAATATTCAAAAGATCAAGCAAGAACAGGCTGCATTAGCTGTAAGCAAGTAATGCTAAGCAGTTAAGATTTAACACTTCAATCACGGCTAGAAGCCGCTTCTACAAAGAAAATTGCTTTTCTGGTATGTATATTAATAAACCACCACCGCACAGTAAAAATTTACGTAAAGGTCGATATTCCTCAGAAAATCAGATTTATTTATTGACCACGGTAACAGAGCAAAGGCGACTTGTGTTTACCGATTTTGCGTTGGCTCGAGAGCTTGTGCATGCGCTGCACTTTCAAGAAACACAACAACGTGTAGAGAGCTTAGCATTTGTTATCATGCCGGATCATTTGCATTGGTTATTTGCTTTGCGTGCTGATTATTCATTAGCGACAGTGATGCATAGTGTTAAGAGTTATTCGGCGCAGAAGATACAGAAGGCGAGTTCATTTAAAAAGGGGCGTTTGTGGCAGCCTGGATACCATGATCATGCATTGCGTAAAGAAGAGGATGTTGTGCAGGTAGCGCGTTATATTATTGCTAATCCTTTGCGTGCTAGTTTGGTGGAGCGAGTGGGGGATTATCCGTTGTGGGATGCGGTGTGGTTGTGAGTTTATTGTTTATTGTTTAATCGCGGCTGGAAGCCGCTCCCACAGAAGTCGCTTCCAGGTGGGAGCGGCTTCTAGCCGCGATTTTTAATTAACAAAAATAACCATCCATAGGAAAAAATTTGTTTAATTTGAATCAATACTTAAATCATTTACATGTGCTTCGGCTGTTGGTACAGCGTGAATTAAGTAGTCGCTACAAGGGCACTATTATCGGTATTTTATGGTTGTTTTTGCAACCCTTAATTATGGTGATTGTGTATTCCTTTGTTTTCTCTGTGATTATGAAGGTAAGAATCCCGGGAATGGATAGCTCTTATCACTTTGCTTTGTATTTAATGGCGGCGATGATGCCATTTTTTGCTTTTCAGGAAGCCCTTATATCAGCAAGTAATTCTTTATTTGCCAACAGCTCTTTATTGCATAAATCAACACTACCGGCTATCCTTTTGCCTTTAGTGCCTATGCTTGCGACTGTTATCACTGAAACTATTGCTTTGGTGATTATTGTTATAGCTGCTTATCTATTATTAGATCAAGTGTCATATTATCTTTTGTTATTGCCTTTTTTGGTTTTAATTCGCTTGTGTCTTAGCCTCGCTTTGGGCTATGTGCTTGCTATTATGTCTGTCTTTGTTCAAGATTTACGTCAAGCATTGGGTTTAATTTTAACGGTCATATTATTTATAACACCAATTTTTTATCCGGTAGATATGATTCCTACTGAGCTTATACCGGTTAATAACTTAAACCCTTTATATCATTTGCTTGATGCTTATCGAGCGATCATTATACGCGCTGAATTGCCGGGTATCGGCTTGCTTTATATGGCTGGTTTTTCAATTTTGCTGTTATGTGCGAGTGTTTATTTTTTCCAAAAAACAATTGAACGTGCTAAGGAATTTATATGAGTGCTTTAATTGCTAAAGATTTAGGTAAAATGTATAGGCGCTATCATCAGCCGATTGATAGCCTGAAAGAATTGATCTTTAGAAAGCAGTATCACGACCCTTTTTGGGCGCTTAAAGAGGTTAATTTTCGTTGTGAAGCTGGCGAAGTTTTAGGGGTAGTGGGAGATAATGGTGCGGGTAAAAGCACTTTATTAAAGTTATTGTCTGGCACGATGCGGCCGACAGAAGGTGAGTTAATCGTTAATGGGCGTGTGTCCGCTATATTAGAATTAGGCTCGGGTTTTCATGCAGAGTATACGGGCCTAGAAAATATTCATTTAGGTTGTGCTGTGTTAGGTCTTAATGCAGCACAGATTGAGGCTAAAGTCGATGAAATTATAGATTTTTCTGAATTAGGTGACTTTGTTTATCAGCCGGTAAAAAGCTATTCATCAGGTATGTTTGTACGTTTGGCTTTTTCTGTCGTGACATCGGTTGATCCTGATATTTTGATCGTCGATGAGGCTTTGTCAGTCGGAGATCAGCATTTTCAGAAAAAAAGTATGGATCGTATGATGGCTTTTAAAGAGCAAGGAAAGTCACTGGTTTTTTGTTCTCACAGCCTTTATCATGTCAAAGAGCTATGCAAACGAGCTATCTGGCTAGATAAAGGTGTTATTCAAGCGCAGGGTGAAAGTGGTGACGTGATAGACCAGTATAATGATCATGTACGTATGCAAAATCGTGTTGCTGTTGCTGTTTCTGTGCCTAAGCATAAGCCAGTCGAAACGAAAGCAAGAGATAAAAATAATACACAGTTGACGGCTTATTTAAGCCAGGCAACCTTGCTTAATGCCCAGTTTGATAGTTCGGGTATTGCCGTGTATCGAACAGGCGATAAATTTCAGGTACAGGTTCTGGCACATAAGCAAGCTAGCTTGGCTTTAGAGGATGTGCATATTGGTATTATTATTAAGCGCAATGATGGTGTGCAGTGCTTTGGTGTGAGTACGGTGCTTGATGGTATATCATTATTTACTAGGCAGGATGATAATGATTTAGGGGTGGTTTATGAAATTCCTGAGCTAAGTTTATTGTCTGGTCAGTATAGTTTAGAGCTTTGGTTAATTGATACGACCAGTGCGCATGTGTATGATTCTATGCAAAGTTGTTGTGACTTTAAGGTGAGACAGCCCAATACTGAAGTGGGGGTCGCTTATTTGCCACATCAATGGTCTGCGCCGCTATGAATTTAGGCATTAAATATCATTTTTTATTGCCTCTACTGGCGCGGTTACCACAAAAATTAGCCTATCGCTTGGTTAGTCTTTATGGACGCTTGTCAATTCAAAATCATTTGGATGAGCGACGAGTCATTATTGAACAAATGCGGTCTGTATTTGTGCAATTACCACATGCCGAATTGGAGCGTATTGCTGATTACTTCTTGTGCATGGTGGAACGAGAGGCATTGGATACCTGGTTTTTTAAAACCTGCAAGACACCACAGCAAGTTCAACAGTTTATTCAATTAGAAAATTTTCATTATATTGCGGACGCACGGAAAGCGGGACGCAGAGTCATTATTAGCAGTGGTCATTTTGGGCGTTTTTGGATGGCTGGAGTTGGAATGCGTGCGCAAGGGGTTTCTGTGGGTACTATCACTCGGGATGGTGGTAAAACCAATGAGCATGGGTTACCTGAAGCTGAATATCAATATAGGTTAAAAAAATTAGCGTGGCTACAAGAATGTTTTGGTGGGCCATTTTTAGTGGAAGGTGATTTGATTAGGCCGATTTACCCTGCTTTAGATGAGCATGTTATGGGCTTATTTATTGATGTACCGTATGTTGGTGATAAAAATGGTTGTGTTACCTTGCCCTTTTTAGGGAAGCAGACACGATTCCCATTGGGGCCAGCAAAATTAGCAAAACGAGCGAAAGCTTTAATTGTTCCTTTTTATGTTTTTGAATCACGAGCTGGACTACGTACTGTTTTTTATCCACCGATTGATGTTGAATTATTAACGGAAGAGGATATTATGCAGCGCTTGGTCGCTTTGTTAGAGGCACAGATACGCGAATTCCCTGAGCAATGGTGGCTATGGCAAGCATTACCTTTGATGCGCCAGCCGTCAATATAATATTTCGTTAGAAAGTATAAGTCGAAAAAATATCGTCTAATGTCTCGCGGCGGCGAATCATCTCAATTTTTTCTTGAGCATCTATTGATATGATGGGGGGGGCAAAGTTAATAAAGGGAGGGCGTAAGACATTGGTATAGGCACCCACATTATTGAACACAATATGGTCATTGACTCCTAATTTACCTGTGTAATTATCATATAAGCAGTCGTTTTCCATGCAGGTTGAGCCAACAATATTAAATATACCTTGGCGTGGCTTGCT
>NZ_FQTQ01000127.1 GCF_900128525.1 methanotrophic endosymbiont of Bathymodiolus puteoserpentis (Logatchev) | reverse complement strand
TTTATCCTGATTTTCCACTTTATTTACCACCTTGGGCTGTTGCCGCCGCTCTAGCTGTCGCCTTATTGACGGCATTAATATTTGGTGTGCTGCCCGCAAGACAAGCCGCTAAAATGGATCCCGTTTCTGCGTTAAGGAAACGATAATTATGCATTACTTTGATTTAATCAAGCTGTCATATCGCACCGTCATTAGTCATAAATTACGCTCCAGTTTAACGGCTTTAGGCCTAGTTATCGGTATTGCTGCGGTGATTATTTTAACTTCTATCGGGCGAGGCATTCATCATTATGTATTGGCTGAGTTTACCCAGTTTGGTACTCATTTAGTCGCAGTATTTCCGGGTAAAACCACCACTTTAGGCCTGTCTGGCGCGACGATTAGTACGGTACGACCGTTAACGGTGGCCGATGCCGTGAGCATAGCTAAATTAGATAATATTATAGCGGTATTGCCGTTGGTACAGGGTAACGCACGTATAGAAGCAGGTAAAAAACAGCGTCGTAGTACGGTTTTAGGTGTCGGCTCGGCAGTGCCTGAAGTGTGGAAAATCAACATCGCCAATGGGCGTTTTTTACCTGCTGGAGAGCAAGTAAATCCGCGTGCTTTTGCTGTACTTGGGCATAAATTGGCACAAGAATTATTTGCGCACACCAGCCCGCTCGGACAACGTATTCGTATCGGCAGTGATCGTTTTCGTGTTTTGGGCGTAATGGAGAAAAAAGGCCAGATGCTGGGCTTTGATATGGATGATACGATTTATATCCCAACAGTAAAAGCGTTAGAGTTATTCGATCGACAAGGCGTGATGGAGATTGATGTCCTGTATAACAGTAATACTTCGGTAAACAGTATAGAGCGCAGTATTAAACGCTTATTAATCGCGCGACATGGTGGTGAAGATTTTAGTTTGATTACCCAGGATCAAATGCTTAAAAGTATGGACTCCATTTTAAATATACTGACTTTAGCAGTTGGTGCATTAGGTGGAATTTCTTTGATGGTTGGCTCAGTAGGGATTTTAACGATTATGACCATTGCCGTCTCAGAGCGTATTTCTGAAATTGGTTTATTGCGCGCATTAGGGGCAGATCAAGGGACAGTTTTTAAGCTTTTCTTGGCTGAGGCTTTGGTGCTAAGTTTTGCCGGAGGTTGTATGGGTGTTTTATTTGGAATATTGATTGTGCAGATTATTGGCTATGTCTTACCTGCATTGCCTGTGCAGTTAGCATGGGTTTATATTCTGGCAGCGTTTGTAGTATCCGTATTAATTGGCCTTATTGCAGGGGTGATACCAGCGATGAAAGCTGCTCGGTTGAGCCCTTTAGAAGCTTTGCGGGCTGAGTAGTTAGGAACAAGATTTCAATAAAACCCGAAACTTTGTGTAGCTCGTATGAAGCTTGTGGAATACGGGAAGTTGAATGCACAAAGCTTCCTGTATTCCGTAAATTCCATACAGGCTACATTAGAACGTAAACTTTCGGATATTGTTTAATTTTGATTTCCTTAACGCTATTTTTTGTAACCATGATCAAGTAAGATTTTTCGCCATAGTTCAGCGCTCATGTGCATGCTTTTGCCATAAGATTAGGCGTTATGATCATGATTGTAGTCGAGAGGCATGGGTATATCAATTTCCGCTATATGTGTGGCTTACAAACGTGCATGAAACAAACTCCCTATTTCTAACTTATCTTTTTACTCCATCTGAAGCAAAAATCCTGCATTATCATTTCAGGATGTTATTTCATGCACGATCCTTAAGTTTTTATTATTCGGGCAGCCAGCTTGGTTACATTATTTCAAGTTGGCTGTCCCTTGATTTTTGGCGAAGGTACTGAATAAAGAAGGTGATATTTACTCGCCTTTAGAATACGCGTTAGCCAAAAGATCAGAAGCAGTTATTGTGGAAATAATGGAAGTGAACTTTATTTCACAATTGATTTAATGGAGTTTAACAATATAGTCAAATTGTTGAAGAAACATTTAACAAATTTTCCGCCGTTGTGTTTGTACTGTTTTTTAAGTGCTTTTTTCACTTCCCAAGACCCTTTATAGCCTAATGGAAATACTACTAAGTCACCCGCTTTGAAAGTAGTTGAAGGGCTGCCATCTTCAGGTGTCATTTCACATTCACCCTCTACAATAAATGCTGTTTCTGTGGTAACGAACTCCCATGGGAATACAGAGACTTCTTTTTCCCATGTTGGCCAGTTAGCAACACCCATTTTTTTTAAAAGTGCTTCGCTTGGATTGCTATCAACTGTAATTTCTTTCATGTTATTCCTATTATTAGATTTATGCC
>NZ_FQTQ01000126.1 GCF_900128525.1 methanotrophic endosymbiont of Bathymodiolus puteoserpentis (Logatchev) | reverse complement strand
CTAACTTATCAATCTGCTTTTGTTGCCAGGCAAGCACTTCCAACAGCACATCCACTAGCGGCGTGCGATCTTCTTCATTTATCTCTGGCAGTTTCGGTTTAGGCGAGTTCATAGAATATATTGTAAAACAACTTTTAAATAATTGCCTGTGGATAATGAGAAGTTACATTATATTCACCTAAACTTTTAAATCTAAAAGCACTTTTATACGGATAACTAAAGCGTAAGAAGTAGGTCACTAAGCGCGATTTATATTGCTCATCATTTAAAAGCTGCTGTATTTGCGCATCAACAAAACGCGCTCGCAGATGTTCATCTTCTGCCATTTTAGAGATTGACGGCACAATCCCTTCAACCTGACTAATAATATGCTTGCCTAAGCTATGGAAAGTTTTAACCGTTAAACTGCTTACTCCTAGTTTAGCCTGAATCCGCTCTTCCATTTCATCCGCGGCTTTACGCGCAAAGGCTAACATTAGAATCTCTTGCGGACGTGCAATGCCGGATTTTAATAAATAACCCGCCCGACCAATCATGGTACTGGTTTTACCTGTACCTGCACCAGCTAAGACCAAATTGTGCTGCTCATCAATAACGCAAGCCCTACGCTGTTTATCGGTTAGCGGATTACTTTCTACTTGATCAAAAAATTCCTGAAATTCAGTGACCTGTTGTTGCACATAGGCTTCATTCCATTGCTCTATATAAGCATAACCTTGATTTAACATCGGCTGTATTGCTTGCAACATTGTTAAAATGGAAGGCTCTACATAACAAGAAATATCCTGTCGTTTAAGACCTAGTGCCAAGTGTTGATGGCTTTTTAGCCATTGCTGAGCAAGCGGATAACGAATATACCGCTTAGCTTGAAATATACTTTGTGCTTGTAAATAGGCTTGTTCAATATCGGGGCTTAAGCGCTGATAAAACGCGACCATATAATCTTGAGTAGCCTCATTTAATGAAGCTTGTAACGTTGTTGCTTGTTTTTTTTGCACACCACCAAGCAGGATTTTTTGCCCATCATTGAGGTGAATAGCCAAACTATTCCAGAATATGCCTTGCTCTATGCCGATTTCTGAAGCCATGGCCAAATAAGGAATATGCTGTTCACCCTTAAGAACAATACGATCATTATGTGTTTTAAAAGCAAGGTAATCGGTATGACTAGCAAATAACTGCGCTAGCCAGCTGGTGCGGTAGCTAATGGTATTAAAAGGTTTATTCGCCAAGATAAGCGTCCTATGCTGAAAAATCATGATTTATAAAAAGACATTTATCTTTTTTGCCTTATTATAAACCTTATCGGTGATTTCTTTATTGCTAGGAGTGGAACCAAGACATACATACCGCGCAAAGAAGGATTGCGGAGAGGATTTACAAATAAGACGAGGCCACAAAAGACCTCGCCTTGTTAGTGGTAAATATTAAGAAAGAATACGCCTATTTATAGACGATCAAAAATATCTTCCCGATACGTTTGCGGCACTTGATTTGGCAGTAAAAAAGAAAGTTTAATATTAGGCGCCACATTAACTAAGAGCAAAAGCAAAGAAGCAAAATAAGGCATTGATTGCACTAATAAAACAGCCGCCCACAACTGACCACTCAGATTGTCGAATTGCTCTAATGAGATCATAAAAGCTGCAGCAGACCAGAGTAAGATCAATAACACTAATTCCTCTTTAATTGTGACTAACCCTGCTAAAAAAGGTCTTTGTTTTTCAAACTTAGGAGTTCTCATAAAAGGACGCCCGGAGGTAAAAAGCCCCTGCCAAATCGCCTTAGCAACCGTATGAGTCAGCGCTAGACCTGCTATCGCTGCACCTAATGTTTGCAGCGCTGAGCAACTAACGCGCTCATGATAAAGCCAGAGCGTGCGAAACACCTTAAACCCGAACAAACCAATGGTCGGTAATATAAAAGCATTAACCGGGAGCTCGCTGTGTATAGGATCGTACACTATTTGAGCCGTCAGAAATAAACTAGCAAAAGTAAACAGCAAGGCTAAAGCATCAGAAAACCAAGGTAACCAACCCGCAACAAAATAATATCGCTGCGCAGAGGTTAATTCAGACTTATTGCCTAGTAATAATGCTTGCCAATGGCGCTTAAGAATTTGCATAGCGCCATAAACCCAACGATGACGCTGCGTCATATAACCCGATAAAGTATCTGGCGTTACACCACGACCAAATGAATCTTTCACATAAACAGAATCATATCCCGCACGATACAGGCGCAAGCCTAACTCGCTATCTTCACAAATACACCATTCACCCCAGTTGCCTACCGATTCCAGCGCTGATTTTCGAACTAAAGTCATCGTGCCATGCTGGATGATCGCATTGGATTCATTGCGCTGAACCATACCAATTTGAAAAAACCCCGCATATTCCCAATGACAGAAGGTTTTAAATCCATTTTCTTGCCAATCGCGGTAATCCTGAGGCGCTTGTACAAAACCAACATCCTTTTTTGCAAAATAAGGCACCAAACTTTTTAGCCAATCAGGATCAACTATATAATCACTATCAATAACAGCAATTATTTCTGCATCCTTAGACGCTTGCTCCAGCGCATAATTGATTGCACCCGCCTTAAACCCAGGCCAGTTCTCTAGATGGAAAAACTGAAATTTGTCTCCAAGTCGCTGGCATTCAGCTTCGACAGGCTGCCATACTGAGTTATCTTTAGTGTTATTATCAATAACCAACACTTCAAGATTGGGATAATCCAACTTCGCCAGTGCGAATAGCGTTTGCTTCACCATTTCTGGTGGCTCGTTATGAATAGGAACATGCAATGATACTTTTGGATAATTAAAATCACTTGGCGCTGACAAGGCCTTAAAACTACGTTGTCCTTTGCGATTCCAAAGCACTTCTGAAATTTCCAAGGCTTCCACTAGCAAGACCAAAATCGCCAAGGCTTGCATCACCACTAATACCCCCCAAAGCAGCAAACTTACATCAGTCTGATATTGACTGGCTCCTATTGAAACTGTCCAAGCGATTGTCGAAGCAGAAAGATTAGCCATGATACCAAAGAAAACCTTTCCGGATAATTGCAGACGCACCCGAGAAAACAAAAACAAAGTCATCAAAATCGTGCTGAGAATAGCGGCTACAGAAGCCCAGTCTTGCCAATCAGGCATTTCGAAAACGTCCCCGTGCATCTCAAATTTTGCTTGTCGATCAGCATTGAAGATTCCCCAATAAGCACCTGAAGACCCTTCCATGCTTTGTTTCCACGGCTGGTCAAATGCTTCTACCACATAGTAAATCAAGCCCTCATCTTTAGCTCGATTCAAAAAGTCACGCAGAAACTTCACTTGATTTGCTCTGCTTGCCTTCGCTCCGCGTATTGGCTGCCCATCTGAGGGCCAACCTACTTCTGTTAAAACAATAGGCTTATTAGGAAAAGCCTCTTGCAAAGCATGATAACGGTCAAACACATAATCCAACGCATCCTCAATTGGGATACCTTCCCAGTACGGTAGAATGTGAGTCGCAATAAAATCAACTTCATCAGCCAATTCTGGGTGCGCTATCCAGATATCCCAAGTTTCGGATGTACTCACTGGGCGCCAAGTCTGTTTACGCACTTGCCTAAGATAAACGATGAGCTCCTCTACACTGACCTCTTTGCGCATAATGGATTCATTGCCCACTAGCGTACGTACAATATTGTCGTGCTTACCTCGACTAATACTAATTAAAGTATCGACTTCTTTTTGGCTTGCCACAGGATCACTACTAATCCATGCACCAATCGTTGTGTTTAGTTTATGCTGTGCGGCTAGCTCAGGAACTTGCTCAAGACCATTCAGTACACTATAAGTTCGCACAGCATGAACTTTCCCTGCCAGCAAAGAAAGATCCTGGTTAATTTCCGCCACACTTGGAAAGAGCCCCTTTTCGGGATCATCCTCAGCACGCATAGGGTTAAAGGATACGCCCATCATTGGTCCCACCCAAGATTGAACTTTATCAGGACGGTTCATATAGGCCCAGAAAAATAGATTGGCAATCACAAGCAGGCCAAGCATTACAACCGAAAAACTAGTCTTTTTCATTAATTTACCTCAACTAAATATCAAAGTAGACTATCCACAATACTGTGCTTGAAAACATTTAATTCTAAGCCATTATTAGATAGTTTTGATTATTAACTTTTAAACCTAGCAAGTTACATTCCATATATACAAAATAAAATTAAATAGCCTTAAAATTCATAGACCTAGACTTTTTACCCATCCCCCACGTTAGACTTTAAAATGCCTTTATTTAGAAGAGAACGTCTCAACTACCCGACAGAATATAAAACCTCACCCTCAACACAAAGAGTTCCGCCTCTTAAATAATATAAATTCGGATAAAGGATAGGCACAATTCAACCCGTAAAATGCTCAATTTTGGCAAACTAAGGTAGGGGCTGCCACTTGGTTTAGTTGAATTAGGCTAACATAGACAATGAGCGTCGCTGAATAGAGACATTGCAGCTACTTTCATGCCAGTTGAAGTTTTGAGCTGATGTTACGCACTCATTTTATAAAAATGAAGAGTTTGAAGGGGGATAAAGCGCAAAGAACCTAGCATTCCGGCTTTAGAAGGGAGCTTAAAGCTTCGTGCTAACACAAAGACTAAGATTTCTCCTGTCATCGTAGATAACAGCGTATATTTTTGTAGCCAATAATCAGAGCAATATCTTTGCTCAGGAAGCAAAATTCAATAATACCCGAAAAGATTGGCAGTGCTTCATAACCTAAAATTTCGAAGGTTATTGAGTGTGCACTCCTTAGAGAGTTAACGTATATATGCTTCTGTCAGAATAAATAAGGGGAAGAGCAGATCACAATTTAGTTTTATAAAAACAGTAAAATCACAAAACCCAGAGTCACCAGCATACTTTATTACTAGCTGATATTACCCACTTTATTATGCCTATCATACATAATGATTGATACGCAAACACCCAAATTAAGTGACTGGGGAGTATCTATTTTGACAAATTTTAAATGCGCGGTTTTATCATGCTGGTCGATAAATTTTGCAGGAATATCTTGATGCAATTGATCAAAATATTGTTTTATTTCGTCTATATCTGATTTAGTAATGCCTTTTGCCTCACGGCCCAGCATATAAGTTGCATTTTTTGGGTGTTCAAACGCCCTTAAATCAACCGATGCATCCAGTGATTCGACCAGCACCAAGGTGGTTTGTGCAGGTAAATGCTGTAAAAACTCAGATAAACGCTCAAAATAGATTAGCGTAACAGCGCCCACACCGTCTTGGGTATTCATTTGATGACTGAACTTATGAATATTGCCTTTGTATTGATCCTGAATAAAGCCACCCACCACAAAAATAGTATTCACAGAAAAATTCTGGCCACTACGAATAATCGTCGCTAAGTTTTCTCGGTTTTTAGGTTCTAGTAAAACAATATTCATCGCAACAATATCATCGAGCCTCTCTGTCGACTAGAAATTATTTGCACCGTATCATTCATCAATGCGCCCACGTAACACTTTTATTTTTCCACGTTTAGCTTTACTGTCCATGCGTCTTCGCTGTGAGCTTCGTGTCGGCTTTGTCGCCTTTCTAACTTTTGGTAATACCGCAACACTTTTAATCATTTTCCTTAATCGCTCTAATGCATCTTCTCTATTTTTCTCTTGCGTTCTGTATTGCTGTGCTTTGATAACAATAACACCCTCTTTCGTCAAGCGATGGTCGCGCAAGCGTAACAACCTTTGCTTATAAAACTCCGGTAATGAGGAAGCTTTAATATCAAAACGCAGATGAATCGCAGAGGAGACTTTATTAACATTTTGCCCGCCTGCCCCCTGAGCGCGGATAGCTGAAAATTCAATTTCATTATCAGGGATAGAGACATTAGTAGAAATTTCTAACACGCTTTATGCTCAATATCCATTATCACTTAAAACCACAGATCTTCAGGTAAATAGCGCCATTCACCAGGCAGCAACTTCCCCATAGACACGCGACCAATACGCAAACGCGTCATGGCAACGACGGTTAAACCGACGTTTTCACACATAAACTTAATCTGTCCTGAGTGGACATTTTTTAATGCAAAACGCAATCGAGTTTCACTTTGCCAGCTGACTTTAGCAGAGGGTAACGGCCAACCATTTTTTATTATCTTACTATTGAGCTGTTGCAACCCGTCAGGTTCAATCTCTCCACTCACATCGACCGTGTATTCTTGCTCGTTAGTTTTTGCCTCTTCTACCAATTTACGCACAATTTTTCCATCTTGGGAAAAAACCATTAAACCACTCGCACCTAACTCAATAGGTGCCGTCGGCACAAGCCTAGCAAAATGGCGTTTAAGTACGCGAATACCCGACCGGTCATCACCGGTGTGCGTTTCAGGAGTAATCAGTTGCAGCGGCGCTGTGGGTGTACTGACATCAAAACCTTCAGGTAAGTTAAGCAGCATTGTGCGTGGCAAAGTAGCGGTTAAATTCGCATCCGTGTGCAACTCAACTTTTTGCTCTAATACCTTAAATTGCGGTTGATCAATCACTTCACCATCAACCAGCACCCAGCCGCCTTCTATATATTTCTGGGCTTCTCCACGAGAGCATTGGATCAATGCAACCAAATGTTTATCAAGACGTATTGCTTCGCTCATAAAATAACCACTCTTATTGCTCTATTTTTTTAAATTGTTGCATCCAATCAAGGAATACAAAGAAAATGTTTTTGCTCCCAAGTTCTAGACTTGGAGCCATACTGCAACTCAAGGCTATTTACATAAATGTCAACAAGGTAGCCTGATCTACCCGAAAACCTGAAGCATTTTTATGCCCACCGCCTCCGAAGTGCCGTGCTAATTCAGATACATCAAAATCACTTATAGAGCGCAATCCACAATCATAACACTGACGCTGTCCATGGTAACTATAGGTTAAGCCAAAGGTGCCAGATAATTTAGCTAATTCATGCCCCAAATCACTGGAAAACATCGCTGGCGCATTGACCGCTAGGCCTTCTATGCCATGCAACTTAACCTTATGTCGGGCTTTGAGCAATCGAGCTACATTTAACTTCTGTTGTTTTAACAAAACAATACCCTCACGCTCTAAAGTGGCTAACTTTATTTTCTCAAACGCAGCAAAATCAAGAGGTAATCGTATATATAAAGCTTTGCTTATCGCTTCCGTTTTAGGCAATTTATGCCGCCATAAATCATGGTCTTCAATATGCAGTAATAAACTAGGTGGCTCCAAACTACCATGAAAATACTGCCATGCAATCATACAACCGCTATGCTCTTGAATAAAATTAACCTCAAGAGTACTTGGTAATATCCCTTGCTTTTCATGCGCCTCAAATTCTTTTTGCGCACTGATATGGTGATCTAGCACCACTATTTTACTTGCCCGTTGTGCGGCTGCGAGCAAAGTATCTAAGGGATAGCAAAAATCTAAAATATACAGTTCAGCTCCTTCTGGAAAACTTGGCATCGGAGCATGGTGCCGAACGGGTTTATAGCGAGCATTACTGCCAAAAAATTTCCATGCAGCCCAAGCTGCGGCATAGCCATCCATGCATTCAGCATGATAAAATACCCATTTATCTGGTTCTGTTCTCACGATTATTTAAGCCAGCTTTAACTTTGCCAAAGACGCAAATGCATCACCACCACTAATATCTGGATTAATCACTAACTCCAGCACAGTTACTTGTTGTAACTCTACATGGTAATCTTCCACCTCATTAGTCTCACCTGCCGGGCTAAAGTTCCATTGCTGACGCACAATATCCTGAAAAGTCTGTCCATCAGATGACCAGCGCAACACATATTCATGAGTACGCACCTGTTGAGTTTCTATAAAATTCAACCAAATGCGTTGTAATCGTTGTGGCTGATCAAAAATAAGTCGTATCGTTTGCTCTCCCGGCGAAGCAGCTAACCACCCGCTGGTGCAACCGGAAAGCAAAGCAGACTCAATTGGATGGCAGCCGTCTTCTGAAGTAATTTCTACCGAGGCAATCTCCTCTAGGTTCAACCAATCTTGGTCAGGATAAATTTCTTCTTGTGAAACAGTACTAATGATTTTTTTACGCATCATGCTACCTTATTGTTGTAAATTAACAAATTGCTGCATTGCCTTAGGAGCTAAATTAAATAATATGCAATCATAAATATTCTGTGGCAGCGACTTTAGTCGCGATATCGTGACTAAAGCCACCTCCACGAAATTCATATATTATTTACCTCTCACCTCTTAAAGCTGTCCAGCGCTATCATTTTCATTGAATAAAAAAACACTGACTGCACCGTCGAAATCCACAGTGGCATCAATAGTAATTGGTTGGCAACACACCTGACAATCTTCGATATAATTTTGGTGTGGCACCGAAATATCGATCAAAATATCGATCATTTCTCCGCAATAAGGACATTGCTCTGACCTTTCTTCTAGTTCTTGCATATCGATCTTCCCATATTTTGGCTAATGACATAATCCAAGCAAAAATGTAATTTATTTTTATGTAATCATTTATCTCTAGTCACTCACTTGTCGACTGATAAAACTGAATTTGATTACGCCCCGCCTCTTTAGCTTGATACATTGCCGCATCAGCCCAATTCAAAATCTCTTCATTGCTGAAATCATGATTCATAAACATAGCAACACCAATACTCGCAGAGCAGCAATACTTAATGATAATATCGGCACCTTTGCCTTGATTAACCGTTAGAAAATAAGGTTCAGCTAGTAAGCTGCAAATTTTTTCTGCAATCGTTTTAGCCTGTAATGTTGATACCGCTTTATCAGTATCTAAACCATTCAGCATAACCACGAACTCATCCCCTCCAAAACGTGCTACGGTATCTATTTCGCGTACACAGCGGGTCATCCGGTTAGCCGCCTCAATTAATAATAAATCTCCGACCAAATGTCCATGTGCATCATTAAGTGGCTTAAAATTATCCAAATCCAGAATCATTACTGCACCATACTGCTGCGTCCGTTTGCTTGAAGACATTGCTAGGTTTAATCGATCTTTAAGCAAACGACGATTAGCTAACGAAGTTAATTCATCATAAAAAGCGAGTTGATGAATCTGCGCTTCCATTTTTTTACGCTCTGTTATATCGGTAACTAATCCATTCCATATTACGGCTCCTTGTTCTCCTTTTTCAGGTAATGCATTCACTAATAACCATTGCACACCTCGTTCTGGACTACGAACACGAAACTCTTTATACCATGGCGTTAATGTTTCTTTTGATGTATTGATAGAAACGAGTACTTGCGGTAAATCATCAGGATGAATAGCAGCAAAAACTTTATCTGAGCTTTTTTCTACCTCTTCAGGGCTAACCTGAAAAAAAGTAAAAATAACAGACGTAACATAAGGAAAACAAGAACTTCCATCAGCATTTAAACGAAATTGGAAAATCATTCCAGGGACACTTTTAGAAATGTTCTGAATTCGATTTAATGCCTCATTTCGTTCTATTTCTACTTGTTTACGTTGAGTAATATCGCGGACAACAATTTGCAATACCTGCTCATTATCCAATATCATAGACGTTAGTAATACTTCCGCTGGAAACTCTTCACCACTATCTAAACGCTTACACTGCCACTCAACCCTATAACTACCCTGCTGTTTCGCTTGTACAAAGTGTTTTGCTGCTAGCTCACTAGAGTCAGCCCCACAAGGCTGTAGGGGAGAAGACAATTCAGCCGGTGCCCTAGTGCAAAAATCTACAACTGTCGAACAACCAAATATCTTTAACGTTGCTTGATTACAATTTATAAAACCACTATCTCCTAATAGTATGACCGCATCACTACTTGATTCAAAAAGTGTGCGAAACCTTATTTCAGATTCTCTCAAAGCCTGCTCAGACAACTTATTACTCGTCACATCAATAAGACTCCAAAGCGAGATACCTTGCTCTTTATCCAGTAGTGTACCGCTAAAGCTAACCCATAGCTGCGACCCATCCTTGCGCAGGCATTCAATCTCATTCTGAGATATATCTTGCTCATTCAACTCGGCATAAGCAACACCAATTTTTTTATAGTCTTCTTCATGAGCATAAAGCACACGAGCCGGCATGCCAATCAATTCATTCTTACTATATCCCAGTAATTTCGCCAGCGCAGAATTACCCCAAATAATTTTTCGGTTTTGCAGTGTAGCAAAACCGACTAAACTCGTTTCTAGTATCGCCTGTTTTTCAGCTAGGAGTTGCTCAACTTTTTGTTGATTAATAACTGTTTCTGTTATATCCCGAGCAATACCAAACAAGCCAATAATTTCATTATTGTTATCAACAATAGGATATTTTCGGTTATCAATCCAGCCGATATTACCTTGATTGTCGAGTATTTTTTGCCTCTCACTAGCTACTGGTGCACCCAAAAAAACTTGTTTTTCGAGTCGGTAATAGGCATCTGCGTACTCCTCGGGGAATACATCATAATCTGTCTTGCCAATTAAATCATGCCAATGGTCAGAAGGGTTTGTTAGCGCAACTAGCGTTTGACTTGCCCCTGTGAACACATGATTGCGGTCTTTAAAGTAAATATAATCATCACTACTCTCCATCATGGTAGTAAAATTACTTAAAAGAATAGGTGTATCCAAATATTGATTTAATGCCTTAGCATCCGTCATCTGTAATGTCAGTTTTAGCCCAACAGACGTTTCATAAGACTTCTGATAACAGCCTTGCAAACACAAAATTTTGCCATTGGCTTTCCGGCAACGAAAATTTACAATTTTAAGTGATGTTTGTGATTTTAAGGCAAGCAGTTTTTTTGCAATATCTTGATCATCAGGGTGAATCAAATCAAAAAAATTTAAGCCTGATTCGATAAAATCCTTTTCATCGTAACCCAATAAATCTCGCATACCAGAATCAATATATAAGACTTGTGTACCTGACTCTAGCAATAGGAACTGCATATTTACCGAGTATGAAGTGACCTTATTTAATAAACTATTAATCGCCATAAATTTTATGCCATATAGAATGAGTAATGAAATCACACCTCTCAAGTTAAAGCAGGGAGTAGGCTTGGCATATGGAAGTGATAGAAACTGTTCGAATTGTATCACTGTTTATGTATAACTTAGGAACGCACATGAAATAACACCCTGAAATTATAACGCAGGATTTTTGCTTCAGATGAAATGACCTCATGAGGCGCATAGTTATTCTACGTAAGGAATGAGATTATTTCAGCTGGAGTAAAAAGACATGTTAGATACCGGGAGTTTGTTTCATGCACGTTTCGTAATGTCCTGAGTTTATTTCTCCCCATTACTGTCAATATGACTGAAAATACGTTACCTTTCCTAGCCAAGCAAGCATTGATTTAATGCCTTACCAATATCTCGAGCAATGTTTTTCTGGATAATAATTTCAACACGGCTATTAAGCGATGGCTGAGTGGCATACTTATACATCACGCCATCTGCACTATTAACAATCAACCAACCTTGATTAGTACAAAAAACGCCCTTAATTCTTTCAGCTTTAAGGTGACTTAATAAGCTATTTAACTGCGTATAATCGAAACAGCTATTAGCCGGAAAGACATAGCCAAAACTTTGATAGCCATCGGCGCTATTATTCAATTGTTCATGAGAATGATCAGCAGGAGTAAACAGCATATCTTTATGCCTATCAGGAAATGCAGCTTTTCTGTTTGCAGATCGATTAAGATCCAACCAAGCGACATCTAATTGTCCTTGCGTTGTTTGTGCAATCAATACTTTTCCAGGTTGGCTCTTTGTAGCCCATTGCTGAAATAATTGTATCGCCACGCTATCCGCCCTATCCATTTTGTTAGCCACTAACACATCTGACAAAGCGATTTGATCAATGAAATTTTCATGGCTCGTATAGCGTTGATCTTTTAATTTTTCTGGATCAATCAGACAAATGCTCGCACGTATATCAAGTACGTCTTTAAATGCGCCATGCACCAGCATATCTAATACTTTTTTAGGATGCCCCAAACCAGTAGGCTCAATCAGCAAACGATCCGGCCTGGCCTCTTTTAACAAACGATTAATAGCCACCTGAAAAGGCACGGCAAGTGCACAACATAAACAACCGCCAGCAATTTCTTTAACTGTCGCACCCGCTGCAGAAAAGATCGCGCCATCAATACCTACCTTACCAAATTCATTGACGAGTACCGCCCAACTTTCATTTTTTGGTTTTTGTTTAAGCAGGTCGAGAATAGCCGTTGTTTTACCTACACCTAGAAAGCCCATAATTAAATTGGTAGGAATATTTCTTAGTTGCTCAGCCATAACGAATAAGGTTAGATTGTGATCGCGAAGCGAGCCACAATCTGAACCGTTTGTTGGACAAGCCCGGTTTACCCTTTGAGATGAATTCCGCTATTGCAAATAGCTTTTTGCTGAACAGCCCGAATAATGCATTGAGCTTCTATTTTTTAACCCTTTTACCGAAAACGGATGGATTTTCATTGCGATCATCCATAAAGCCCCTTTTTTTACTCATTTTCACCTATTATCCCTGTTTTTAGAGCAGACAATTGCCTTGGCTCAAGATAGGCCACTTTTCCCCTTTACCGGTGAGTGATTGAAGATTACATAATCAATAAATGCCTCCAGTGCTTAAGTCGGCACCAAGACTTGTCCGTTCATTTTTACCCTGAATACTTCGGCAATGGGAATCCGAGTTCGGCCCACCTGCATCTTTCCACCACAGCAAGTACAGGTCATCTGGGGGCGCTGTCGCAGGCCTATTTTTTCCAGCATCTTTTTGGGGGTCAGTTTACCTAAGGTAAGTAGAATGTTGATCATTTTCTTGCTATTAGGGTGCAAAAAGCCATAGTTTCTGGCACGGCGAAATCCCGTTGGCAGAACATGCTGTAATACCCGCCATAAGAATTTTGCGCCTGTTTCTGTTCGGGTTTCCCAACGCTTGGTCTCACTGTTCTGATAGCGGAAGGTGACCTTGCCATCCTGGACAGACAGAATATCCTGCTCGCGGATGACACCACGATAAAGATAGCGCCCCAGATAGACCAGCGCTTTGCCGCCTGAACCGACTTTTTTACAATTAACAATCCATTTTTGGGGCACGGATTGAGGCAAAACTAAGTTTTCCTTGGCCAGTTTTGACAATAGTTTACCGCGAAAAACTTTGGCGAGCGCTTTATGGTTAAACAAATATTTCCCGTGTTTGGTACGCACAAGCTTATTGAGCTTATCAACCGCAATAGCAGGCATGACGGTATGGATATGCGGGTGATAGTCCAGATTCCTAGCATGGGTATGTAAAACGGCAATCAACCCCGGATCTCCCCTTAATTTTTTGTCATTGCGACTGAAGGATTGCAAGGTCTCCCAAACACAGTCAAACATGAATTGATAAACACGTTTCTGGTGGTTTTTAGCCAAAGGCCTCAGCTGTGCAGGTAAGGTAAACGTGATCATAAAGTAGTCGCCCGCCACCTGTTTCTTCAGCTGATTCTCAATCCACAACTGAGATTCATGATGTTGGCAATGCGGACAGTTGCGATGACCGCAGGAATGCGGAACAAAAGATTGATGGTCACAGTCGATACAGCTGACCTGCATAACAGGGCTGAATTTTGTTCGGCAGATTTTAAGCGCATTCAACGCTTTTCGCTGAACTGGCAGAACCTGCCCTTGATAGCTGTTAAGGAAATCCGCCTCAAACTGATCAATGATAGAGGAAAGTAAAATCATCTAATCGCCCCCCACGACACGTTAAAACCACCGATCAGCTGATTGATACGCTGTTCAGAATGATCGCAGCTCACATCGGTCAGATGCGCATAGCGTGCCGTTGTCAACAGAGAACTATGCCCCAAGAACTGCTGGAGTTCCAGTAATCCAACGCCGGATTCTAAAAGATGTGTGGCATAGCTGTGACGTAGCGAGTGACAGGAAATCTTTTTTTTAGTCCCATTTCCTTAGTCACAAGTCCAATTGTCTTCTGCACACCTCCACGATCAAGCGGTGATTCAGCCAGATGCGCACCTTTTAGCCCCCGCGTCCGATTGGGGAACATCAATATGGGGTGCCGATGCAGCGCCCAAAATTGACGTAGCACCTGCAAGGTAGCGAGGGGCAAAGGGACAAGACGATCCTTGTTGCCTTTTGCATTGCGGATATGCACCCGCATTCGCGTGGCATCAATATCCCCTACCTTCAGGTTTAAGCCCTCGCCCAGACGCAAGCCCATACTGTAAACCGTAAAATAGAATACGCGGTAGCTTAACTGACGTGTCGACATAAACAGCTGCTGTGCCTCTGCAACCGTCACGATATCGGGAATACGCGTACAGCGTGGTGGTTTTATCATCGGAATATCGACCCAAGGCTTAGCAAGGACATGAGTGTAGAAAAACTTCAATCCATAGAGGTCTAGCTTAACGGCACTCCAGGAAAGGCGGCCAAGCAGATCATGAAAGTAATCCAGCAGCTGATCTTGAGACAGATTATCCAGATGCCCGTTAAAATAGGTTGCAATACGACGAATAGCCCGTGAATACGCCTCAATCGTTTTAGGTTGTAAGCCCTGAAGTTTTAAATGCTTGCAGTGGAGAGAATAATAATGGTTGTATTTTGATTCAAGAGATGGTTTCATAACGACGTAACCTCATTGTTAGTTTAATGAGCTTGCAGGTTACCTTCCTATGCGAATAGAAGGAAGTGAGGTTACAACTTTAATTACCGGCGTGGTGGTTCTTTTCTCCGCGTTAGCGGCTTCGTCCAACACTCCATTCTATCGGTTACTTTTAATACTGTTTCAGTTATTATTTAGACTTTATGATTAAATCTAAAAAAATCAGTTACTCACGGCCTCCAGTATAAACCCTTGATGTCCTAAAAAAATACCTACTTAACCTAGCCCAGCCTTCGAAAATAGTGATTAAACCTGATATTCTGCTTATAAGACAATGACCAAACCCTCATTAGACCAAGAAAAAATTATCTGCACTTGCTCTGGCACAAGTGAAACAAAAATAAATCAACTTATCGCAAAAGGTTTTGATGACCTTGATAAAATAGCCAGCGCTACAGGGGCATCAACAGGCTGTGGTGCCTGTGATATTATCATTTTGGATTTACTCAAAAAAGACGCGTCATAAGTAACCAAAATGACAAGGATATGACAGTTACCCACATTTCCTGTGGATAACATTGTGTATATTTTTTGCGTAACTCTGTACATCCCAATAATACAGAGCTTTTGACTTAGATCGTACAATTTACATACAACGTGCTTGTAAAGAGATTTTCCTTAAGGAGCGTGCATGAAATAACACCCTGAAATTATAACGCAGGATTTTTGCTTCAGATGGAATGATCTCATGAGGCACATAGTTATTCTACGTAACGAATGAGATCATTTCAGCGGGAGTAAAAAGACAAGTTAGAAATCAGGAGTTTGTTTCATGCACGTTTGTATGACTCCTAAGTCAATAGCATTAAATATTAGAAGATTCACACGTAACATCAGCTTTTAAAAATCATAACCTATTGGAAAAATATGTTAACTTGCTGGCAATGTATTTTTGACTCACTGATACTATTAATTATAGCTAATGGTATGCCAATATTATCCCGTGATATTTTTGGTGCGCACGGTTCATGGCCAGTAGACTTCAAGTGCATATTTTTTGATAAAAAACCCTTGTTTGGTAATAGCAAAACATGGAGAGGCTTAATAATATCAGTATTAAGCACATCACTGATCGCGCCACTATTTATGTTAAGTTTCACAAATGGGGCGCTATTTGGACTTTTAACCATGTCTGGAGACTTAATCGCCAGCTTTACCAAGCGTCGCTTGGGCTATGTTGAAAGCAGCCGCTTTAGAGTCTTAGATACACTGCCGGAATCACTATTACCGCTTATTATTCTCCAAGACGCTTTAGCTTTAGGTTTTATTGAGATAATAACCACAGTGGTCTTGTTTTTTGCTTTTGAGGTTTTACTTTCACCGCTTTTATTTCGATTACATATCCGCAAAAGACCTTATTAAAAAACTAGTAGAGTAGATCGTTTATGCCAGAAAATAAATTACGCATTCTTAGCTATAATATTCATAAAGGCTTCAGTGCAAGTAACCGCCACTTTATACTGCATCAAATTAAAGATGCTTTGCTGGAAGCTAATGCCGACATTCTTTTTCTACAAGAAATGCAGGGCCAGCATACAGAGCACGAAAAAAATCACCCCACTTGGCCAGCAGTTTCCCCTACCGAGTTCTTAGCGCAAGATATCTGGCCGCATTTTGCTTACGCTAAAAATGCCGTCTACCGCATAGGTGATCATGGCAATGCCATCCTCAGCAAATACCCAATAAATAGCTGGGAAAATATTAATGTCTCACCTTTTGTTTGGGCAAGCCGTAGTTTATTGCATGCGCAAATTACGCTGCCTTGGTTAGCACAAGACTTACATATCATCTGCATACATTTAGGTTTAATCGGTACGGAGCGCAGGCGACAATTCGCAACGTTATGTCAACGCATTGATGAACATGTACCACATGACGCAGCACTGATTATTGCTGGTGACTTTAATGATTGGACTGGTCAAGCAGAAAAACGATTCTCCGAACATTTAGAATTAAAAGAAGCTTACAGAACGCTACATAACCGTTACGCTAAAACCTTCCCGTCTTGGCTACCTGTATTACAAATGGATCGTATTTACTATCGCGGGCTACAGCCTACTTTTTGTGAGAGGCTTACGCAGTCACCCTGGAATCGTTTATCTGATCATGCCCCTCTACTAGCACATTTCAACGAATAAAGTAGCCGCCCTTCTCGTGCTTTGTTAGCTACATACGGAGTGGTTTTATTAAATTTTTAAAGCAATCGGAGTAAATATCTATGCCCTTCCAAGAACTATTAACCTTGCCCAATTTACTCACTTGCTTTCGCTTTTTCAGTGCGCCTTTGTTATTATGGCTGGCCTTTCAAGGTGCTGAAACTGAATTTTTGATACTACTTGCCATCACTTTTCTAAGTGATGTTTTAGATGGCATTGCAGCACGCCTCTTAAACCAAGAAAGTGAGTTAGGAGCTTTGCTAGATAGCTGGGCAGATTTACTTATTTATACAACAATAGCTATCAGTATTTGGCAAATGCGGCCTGACTTAGTGCAGCAAGAATTCGTTTATATTCTGCTTACCATCATCAGCTACTTATTACCTGTACTAGTCGGCATTATAAAATTCCGCACCTTTACCAGTTATCACACTTGGCTGGTTAAAATAGCTGCTGCGACTATGGGTACATCATTTTTCTTATTATTAATCTTTAATATTGCCTTGCCATTTCGAATTGCTGCGGTTATATGCTTTGCTGCCGCCATAGAGGAAATATGCATCACTTTCTACTTAACATCCCCCCAGTCTAATGTACGCTCGCTTTGGCATGTAAAAAAAATATGGTAATAATACATGAGTAGTTCTAAGGCAATTCGCACTATCTTCCCAAAAAACTAAAGACGATAAGCAATACATCCTTAACCACTTTACACGCGCGACCACTCACAACAAAACATGCCCATAGCAAAAAATCATTTTATTCCTTTTAAAGCCTCCATAGATGCTTACACTTTACCCGAGCACTTTACCTTTCCTTTCTACTATCAGCCACATCCTCTGTGTTTATTAGCCGCACAAGAGCTACAAGAGCTACAAGAGCATCTAAAAACACAACAAGCATGGCAGCATAATTTTGACACGACTGACGACCAAACAAATGCAATTGGCAAAATGTTTGGCGTTTTATTAGTACAAAACAAGCACAATAAAATAGGCTATCTAGCGGCTTTTTCTGGGAAACTAGCGGGGCAAAATCACTTACCAAAATTTGTACCTCCTGTATTTGATATGCTCTCTAAAGACAGCTTCTTTCTCACCCAGCAAATAGAAATTAACAAAATCAATAAGCAGCTTGAAGAACTGGAAAAAAATCCACAGATTTTAGTACTTGAATCGTTTTTACAATCCGAAATAGATGCCTCAGAAAAACAACAAACAAGACACCGCGAAAAAATCATTGAAAGTCGAAAACGAAGAAAAGCACAAAGAGCTACTGCCAAAATAGCGCTGAATGTTGATGACTTACTAAAACTTAAAGAACGATTAGGACAAGAAAGTATTCAAGAAAAACTTCACTTAAGGGATTTAAGTATTTATTGGAGCCAGCGGATTCAACAAGCTGAAGATAACCTTAAACAATTAACAAATGAAATTACCTACTTAAAAAATCAACGTAAAGAATTATCTGCCACTTTACAAAAACAGTTATTTGATCAATATCAATTTTTGAATATAAAAGGCAAGCTAAAAAGTTTGCGTGATATTTTTCAAGAGACAACGCAAATAACTCCACCTGCAGGCGCGGGTGAATGTGCCACACCCAAATTACTACACTATGCCTTTGCACATAATTTTCAACCGTTAGCCATGGCAGAATTTTGGTGGGGCGCTTCACCTAAATCCAAAATTAGAAAACATCAAAACTTCTACCCTGCTTGCCAAGGAAAATGCCAGCCTATTTTAGAACATATGCTAGAAGGCATAAGCATGGATGACAACCCCTTGCTGACTAACCCGGCACAGGGTAAAAGTATTGATATTATTTATCAAGATGAAGTTATGCTAGTTATCAATAAACCTACTGAATTTTTATCTGTACCAGGAAAAAACATAGAGGATTCAGTCTATTTGCGCATAAAACAAAGTTTCCCCAAAGCAATGGGTCCTCTAATCATACATAGACTGGATATGGCCACTTCAGGATTAATGGTTATCGCCTTATCCAAAGAAGCACACAAAGAACTGCAAAAGCAATTTATTAAACGTACGGTAAAAAAGCGCTACGTAGCTTTATTGGCAGGCCTGATAAAGGAAGATAGCGGCACAATAGACTTACCATTACGCGTTGATTTAGATGATCGCCCTCGACAATTAGTCTGCTATGAACATGGCCGACACGCTAGAACCGAATGGCAAGTGATAGAGCGCAAAAACAATCAAACTAAAATTTACTTTCACCCAATCACTGGGCGAACTCACCAGTTACGCGTCCATTCCGCTCATATAAAAGGCTTAAACACGCCCATTGTCGGCGATGACCTGTATGGTAACAAAAGTACCCGCTTGCACCTGCACGCTGAAACTTTAGAACTTAAACACCCTATTACAAAAGAGCTAATGCACTTTCAAATAGATGCACAGTTTTAATAAGACACCCAATACTGGACCAGTACAATTTTAAGTGATAATAAGATCCAGAAAATATTCCTACCTAAATATGACTAAATTACAATGTAGTGTATTTATAATTACTTGCAAGATTTTTCCTATAAAGCCCTATTAGCGATGTTATGGTTATTTTCTTACTGTATATCATCAAATTGTTTGCGAATATCTTCTTTGTGTTGGCGATATAACTTAGCATCACCATAATCCAGAAAATTCTGGTATCGGCTATGTAGAGTACTGATATGCCGTGCATGTTTGATGGGGCACCAATACTGCTCGGTACGGGCGGCTATTTCCTGTATATAGGCAATAATGCCATTAAAATAACTACAGTAAGCACAATTAATTTTTTCTATAATATTCAGATAGTTTAAATACTGCCGGTCAAAAGTCAGATAGTCAGTGCGTTTAACTTTAGGAATGCCATAGAGTGGAAAGCAGATTGCTTGATACAGGGTAACACTAATATCCAGTAACACAGCAGGAATTAAGACTGCCCAGATAACAGGAGCGCTAAGAATATTTTTCAGAGAAGATGCTCTCAGGTAACCAGATAATTGTTGTGCATAATTTTTATGCTGCTGGATAACCTGTTTTTCAAATAAAATACGTTTTTTCTGTATTTCATAAGTAAAGACGTTTTGTTGGTTTTGAATTTCTTTAATAAGTTCTTGCTCTAGGACTTTAATTTTACTGAGTAAATCATCAACCTTGGAGATCATAATTAGGAATGTGCATGAAATAACTTAGGCAACTTATAAAGTTGTTGCGTCAGGAATGGCAGTATAATTCCATTGCCTCAGGTGCTCATCAAATACAATTCGCATTGAGCAATGGAATTATACTGCCATTCCTGACGCAACAACTTTATAAGTTGCCTAAGTTATTTCATGCACATTCCTAAGCATAACCGATCGAGGTTGAATGAACATATAAAATAATCGGCGCTATAACACCGTTATATTTATGTATTTTTCGCCAATAAAACAAGTTTTCCTTAAAAGAAAATATTTGTTTTATTGGGTAATACCATTGAAAAGCAATAAAAGATAAGACAATAAATCCTGTCCAGCGCTTATAGCTCTCATCTTCTTGTAGCGCTTCTACCATGGGTATTTTTAGATTAAACCACTCTTGTATCAGGAAGATCCAAAATAATAGCATACCTATATAAGTATAGCTTCGGTTAACACTTGGTACTGTTTTTGGAGGAGGTTGCAACTTAGCAGTTAAAGGCTTTTCTTTAAGATTATTGATAGCATTTTCAGTGACACCACAGCTCAATAATGCTTTATATACATAATTTTCAAATTGATTAGGGCCAATAACGTAATATTGCATGTCTGAGTCGTGAGCTCGCACGATATCGGCAATGTCTACTAAAGAGATCCTTTGCCCAACCCTCATATTTAAAGAAATAAATGGGTGCTGTTTAATAATTCTTTGTAATTCTTGTTTGCAAGCGATGTGACTGGCCTCTGAAACAGAATAATCAATCTGGAACCCCGCATTACTTAGCTTTTCTTGTTTAATAGAACGGCAGGCAGAAATAATAGGAGTGATACCTGTACCACCTGAAAAACAAAAACTTTTGTATTTTGACGTAATATCAATATAGACTGTACCCTGCAAATCGGTGATTTGCATTGTTTTCACCTCAGCACCATCAAATAACCATTGAGTAAAAAGCCCTTTAGGCTTTTTTCTAACAATAATTTCTCTATAAGTCGTTGTCGATCGAGCAGCGGATAATGCGTAAGGGCGAGTCACCCATTGCTCATTAATATAGGCTTTGACTAGAATATATTGTCCGGGCTGATGAGCATCAAATTGAGATTTTTTATTTTTAGCGATTAATTTAAACGCCTTAATATCGGTAGCGACTGATTTTATTTGAGATATTTCAACCGTTGTCCAATTAATTTTCTTGCCTAATAACTCATGTAAATAAGGCGCACAAGAACCACACTGGGTACAAGCCTCAGTCGCCAGCACCAATTGTTCAAAGTTAGTCGCTCCCTGAGTAATGGCTTGCTTTAATCTTCCTTGGGTTACGCCTATACAATGGCAGACGATTGAATTATCATCCACATCCCCCCCCAAAAAACACTTGTATCAAATGAATATAATTCTTATTATTATCCTCCGTTAATTCTATTATTACAACTCTATCAATAGCACTCTCTTACTATAGAGCCCCAAATGCTTAGTAAGCCCCTCTTTTTTTGAGTTGGAATAATTGTATTTTGAATCAAGAGATAATATTATTATTGTATATCTGCAATATTCGCTAAATGGGAATACAAATTTCCTATTATGAAAAGAAAGGAAAACCAGGTTGCACTTAGTTTGCAATATCCAAGAAATAATATAAGTAATTGTTTTTAATTGATTAATAAGCTTATTATTTACTAACTTATTTCGGAGTTACTGTACTATTTTTTACGTTGACTTAAAAATTTATCTAAGTGATTTGCAAAATCTTGTCGATCACTCACGCTTAATGTTCTAGGCCCCTGGGTACTCACTCCACTTAACGGTGTCCGACATTTTATTACAGATATGCCATCAAAACAGGTCGGAGCTTGCGCTCAAAGAGCCATGTGGCGCTTTTCTTTAGGAAATTGTTTTTTAAGAACCGCCAAGCTTGTTTGGTAATCTTAGATAGTTTTCTAAAAAAAGCACGATTATAATTGCCTTCCCAGTCAATACAGTATGCGGTTTCTTTTGCTTCATGGCGTTTTTGTTGTGTTTGATGGTCTTCTTCCAAGCCCATCTCCTGTCCCTTTTTATTTAGAAATAAGCGCATGAGTATATGTGTAACCAATGCCAATAAAGCTTGTTGCTCAATAGCAATAGGTGATTTCCCCCATGCTTTGGCATTAGCCATATCTGTTTTGTAATTATCAAAATATTTTTCTTCATCCCAGCGTCGGTGATAAAGAAAAGCAATCATACCAGGTGACAATGTAAAATCATTACTGAGATATTCATAAACTTTGCCGTCAGGCGATACGAATTGTATTAATCGCCAAACTTGTTTTGAGCTATTAAGTTGAATTTTCCTATCAGACACAATATTCTCATTAACTGCCGACTGTTCAACATGACTTTCCTCAAGAATTTGATATTTGAAAGTCGATTTCATTCGTGTAATCACTGTCACATCGTATTTTGTTTTACGTAAATCCCAATAACGCGCTTCAATAAAGGCGCGGTCAACCACAAAAAGTGCATTTTTTTTGCAAGTCCAGTGAGAACCTTCCCAGCTTTCTTTGATAAAGCGCATTTCATCAATAGAGCGAGTTTCTGTCTGACTATCAATGGCAATCCCTGCTCGCATATCATAGGTCGTCATATTCATGTGCCCTTTCTTATTATCAGTCCCACCCTGGCCTGGATAAATCGGTTGATAATGACTTGATTCATTTTGATAACTCGCATCTATGGCAAAAATAGAGCGCATCCCCAACTCTTCTTTTCCCGAAAACCTGTCGGGCAGTTCATTTCTTGCAGAAGTCACCAAGACTTGGACAGCCTGTTTCAATATTTTGCTGCGTGATGAATTGGCTAATGCATCTGACCATGTTGAGCGGGCTAAGGGGGCTTTTTCAGCGGTGTCATCAATGTCGAATAAAGATTGAATTTGTTCTCGTAGTATCTTTGTTCCCTGAAATTGACGTAAGCAGCCTAATAAAATAAAAAACTCAGCAGAGAGTACAGAATATTTTTGGCGTGAAAAGCGAACTTTATCTAGGGCTTTTTGCATGGGCAAGAACCATTCTCCCAAAACGGTGTTATCCATCAGTGTGGATTGCAAGCTATCTAATCTTTTTGACATTATTTAAGCGTAAGTGACTGATTATAAATGGTAATACGCAAACAAATCCTATTCGACCTGTCAAGCCTTTTTTTGCATTATTTTCAATCAATTAGAACGCCTGTCCTTCCCTCTGAGCGCCACTTTTTCGTGCAATTGAATTCCGTAAAAGTTGGTTTTTACACCTTAGGAAACTTATTATCACCCATAGATTTGATGTATGTCTACCATCTTATGTATTGTTGCGGACACCGTTACACTCCACTAGAGCGTAGAGTATCCATAAAATCACGTATATTCAGGCTCTCACGAATATTATTCTCCGTATATAGCTCACCTCGGTGATTGAGCCCATAAGCTCCCTTCTCAACAACCTCGGCTGCCAAGGGAATATCACCTGTAATAACAAGGTCTCCAGCACTCAATCTGTTAACTATTTCATTATCAGCGACATCAAACCCAGGAGGCACTTGAATAAATACTATATAGCGTGAAGGCGGTATGCGGATAAATTGATTAGCAACAAAAGTCACTTGTACCTGCGTACGCTCAGCCGCCCGACATAAAATATCTTTAATAGCTACCGGACATGCATCCGCATCTACCCATATATTCATAGCACTCCACTATTATTAAAATAACTTACTAGCTGACCTCCGCTATAACTCATGCACAAGATAGCACACACAAAAAAAGGCAGGATCTCAAATGAAATCCTGCCTTTTTGCACCCGAAGGTGGAAGTACTACTTACGCAGTACCTGACTATACTTAAAGAGCGACAATGTTCTCTGCTTGAGGACCTTTTTCACCTTGAGTTACAGTGAACTCAACTCTTTGACCTTCAGCTAAAGTTTTGAAACCTGAACCTGAGATAGCGCTGAAATGAGCGAAAACATCAGGGCCTGATTCTTGCTCAATAAAGCCAAAACCTTTAGATTCGTTGAACCATTTAACTGTACCAGTAGTAGTAGACATAATAATATCCTATTTAATTTCAAGAGTAATTGGTGCCTTAAATAATTAAGGCGGTTTTGCTAGAAGTTTTGTTATTACTTATAAAAACAGGACGATCTACTAAAGATAAAACACTAAAGATAAAATATCGAAACAGCATGCATAAATATAAGCCGTACTTTCAAGCTATGCAGAATTATATAGAGATCTTTCCTGTAGTCAATCAATTTTTATCTAATCACCAAACTTATTCTCTTTATAAAAATCTCAACCTAGCCATGCAAAATATAAGCCAAGCTATTTATCTACATCTAAAGCCTTAATAATACTAATGTATTCTTTACTTTTGGGTTGATACAAGAACATAGCCAAAGCTGATAAGCCTACAAAAATATATAAAGTATTAAAACCATCACCTAGTACATACATAAGAACACCATAAAAACCAATAGTCTCCGCTAGTAGCATAGAAATAATAATCGTTGACAGGTATCGACTTTTAGCTGTCCCTCCTCTGCTACTTGTTTTATTTAAGTGCACCAAAACATGCCTAATAAACTTCATAACTGGAAAACTTAAAATAGCAACGATGTATAGCACTGTTCTCAATACAACACGTTCTTGTAGGTCAAACCCAAGCTGTATTTGTTCTGCATAAATATGACATACAGCAACCAAAGCCACTAAGCTCATTAAAAATAATGCCCTTATAAAACCAGGTAATAAGAGGTCGGATTGTATTTGTTGCTCTGATATAGTCATTATTATTCTGCCTTTTTCTGTTCTAAACGGTATGCATGTAATATAACCATAAATGCAAAAAAGTCATACAAGCCATGAATGATAATCGGTGTTAACAAGTTACGGGTGCTGCCGTAATCTAAATACAGCCCCAAATAGATACTGACCGCCGTAGCCATAATAAAATAAAGCAACGTAATGGCATGTACTAAACCAAAAATTAAACTACTAACCAATAACCCGGCCATCATCCCCCAAGAGTTTTCCAGCCAGGGCTGAATAACACCACGAAATAAAATTTCTTCAGAGATACCCGCAATGGCAGCTAAAACAAACAAATCAGTCCAGTGATGCTGCGCGAGACTAGGCCCTAAAGTGTCCTGCAAAACTTTGCGTATTTTTTGCAACTCTACCAATTGCACTTGATTTAGCGCAATAAAAATAATGCATAAAGGCAAGGTACCCAAAATACCATTAAAAATAACCCGCTCATTGAAGTCAAGGTGGGCAAACGGATCAACATCTGCTATCCAGCCTAAAATAATGGCTACTAAAATCAACGAGCTCTCAAAATAGCAGGCCGTTTTAAAAAAAGTATCAGGCTTTATTGTTGGTTCATTCATAATGCGATTGATGCGATAATAGCGTTTTTATACGATATTTTTAAGGACATTAGCTGTGCAGTGTTTTATTTACAAAAGTAACAAAAAAGCAGAACTGTATTTATATCTAGATAAACAAGATGATTTTTCTTCTGTCCCAGAGGCAATACTTAAAAGTATTGGTCATCCAGAGTATGTTATGCAATTAGAGATCACCCCAGAACGTAAGCTCGCTCGCGAAAATGCAGCCGATGTACTCAAAGGCATCGAAGAAAATGGCTTTTTTCTACAGATGCCACCAGCAACGTACACGACACCAATAAATTTACACTAAAACACAAGCATAGAGATAAATCTTTAGCGGATTTATCTCTAAATCAATCTATGCTTTCGGCAAAGTAACACCTTGTTGCCCCTGATATTTACCACCTCTATCTTTATACGAGGTTGCACAGATTTCATCACCACCAAAAAACAGCATTTGCGCAACGCCTTCATTAGCATAAATTCTTGCTGGCAACGGCGTAGTATTAGAAAACTCCAACGTTACATGCCCCTCCCATTCAGGCTCTAAAGGCGTAACATTAACGATAATGCCGCAACGAGCATAAGTCGATTTCCCCAAACATATAGTTAATACATCACGGGGAATACGAAAATACTCTACGGTACGCGCTAATGCAAATGAGTTAGGTGGAATAATACAGACATCAGACTTAACATCAACAAAGCTCGCTTCACTAAAGTTTTTAGGGTCAACAATGGCAGAATTAATATTGGTAAAGATTTTAAATTCATCTGAACAGCGCACATCATAGCCATAGCTAGACGTACCATAAGAAATCACTTTTCCTTGTGCTGATTCTCTGACCTGTCCCCTTTCAAAAGGTTCAATCATGCCCTGCTCTTGCGCCATGCGACGAATCCACTTATCTGATTTTATGCTCATTATTGCCTTAGTGCCTGTTAATTCAAAAATAGTATAATTTTATCCTAAATTAGGCCTGTCGCACAGCAAAGCAAATAACTAGGTCACAGGCTAATTTAAGTGCTGCCCTAAGAAATGAGAATTTAATAAAACCTTAGGTATTTTGCACGACAATATTTGGAAACTTACTACTAAAGTCTTTGCCTTTTAATGCCAATTTGGCTGACATTTTACGTGCAATTTCTTTATATATTTCTGTCACTCGACTTTCAGGATCAGCCACCACTGTCGGGCGCCCACAATCAGCATACTGGCGTATATGAATATCCAGAGGCAATGAGCCTAATAATTCAATATTATTCTTTTTTGCCATAGAAACCCCACCACCCGCACCAAAAATAGCCTCTTCATGCCCACAATTACTACAAATATGCATGCTCATATTTTCAACTATACCCAAAATAGGCACATTAACTTTTTCAAACATACCCAGGCCACGCTGCGCATCGATTAAAGCAATATCTTGTGGTGTAGTAACAATCACCGCCCCACTAACCGGAATTTGCTGAGCTAAAGTTAACTGAATATCCCCCGTACCTGGCGGTAAGTCGACAATCAAATAATCCACATCAACCCAATTTGTATCATTTAATAACTGCTGCAAGGCATTAGTAACCATCGGTCCACGCCAGATCATCGGCTGATCTGCATCAATTAAATAACCAATTGAAATAGTTTGTATACCGTAAGACACTTTAGGCATCATTGTTTTGTTGTCCTGACTTTCAGGATAACCTGATAAACCCAGCATAGTTGGAATACTAGGCCCATAAATATCCGCATCTAAAATACCCACTGCCGCGCCTTCGGCTGCTAAAGCCAAAGCTAAATTTACAGAAGTGGTAGATTTACCCACCCCACCTTTTCCGGAGGCTATGGCAATAATATTTTTTACATTAGCAATGGGCTTTAAATTATTCTGTACGGCATGCGAGACGATATTAACTTTAATATCCACTTCTACCGAACTAACGCCCTCTAACGCTTTAATTTGCTCCATAACTTGCTGCTTAAAACCCTCTATAAAACTTTTCGCGGGATACCCTAGTTCCAAACGAACAGCAACAGAAGTACCCTCAACAACAATTGATTTAACAGAGCGTGCTGTAACTAAATCCGTTTCCACATTTGGGTCAATAATATTTTTTAATAAATTTTCTATATCTACTTTTTCAATCGTGGTCATATAAACAATTCCGTAGCAAGTTAGTTAAAAACTGAACAATAACCAAGTATTTTACTAGGTTATTGTTCAGCATTCTAGTTTTACAGCTATTTTCTATCGAAATAGTAAACTATTTTATGCCATAATAACGCTATTATTTTAGCCTCATACTACAAGTCATTTCTTAATCTATGTCAGATCGAAAAATTCTTATTACCAGCGCCCTTCCCTATGCAAATGGCCCCATACACCTAGGTCATTTAGTTGAATATATTCAAACTGACATTTGGTCACGCTTTCAAAAGCAACGCGGCAATGAATGCTACTATATCTGCGCCGACGATACGCATGGCACACCTATTATGCTTAAAGCCGACCGCGAAGGCATAGAGCCTGAAGATTTAATTGCTCAAGTAGGCAAAGAACACTTAGCTGATTTTACCGAGTTTGGCATTGAGTTTGATAATTATCACAGCACCCATTCAGAAGAAAACAAACATTTTTCCAGCTTAATCTATAAACGTTTGCGCGATGATGGACATATCAGCTCACGAAGTATTACCCAAGCTTATGACCCCGTTAAAGAAATGTTCCTACCAGATCGCTTTATTAAAGGCGACTGTCCTAAATGTAATGCCAAAGATCAGTATGGTGATAGCTGTGAAGTCTGTGGTGCTACTTACTCACCTATCGAATTGAAAAATGCAATATCCGCAGTTTCAGGTGAAAAACCAATAGAAAAAGAATCTGTACATTACTTCTTCAAATTGGCTGATTTTAACGCCATGCTCAAAGCATGGACAACTTCGGAAGGACACCTTCAGCCAGAAGTGAGTAATAAATTAGCAGAATGGCTAGAAAATGGCCTACAAGACTGGGATATTTCACGTGATGCGCCTTATTTTGGCTTTGAAATACCCGATGCTCCCGGCAAATATTTTTATGTTTGGCTAGATGCCCCTGTTGGTTATATGGCAAGTTTCAAGAACCTATGTTCTAAAACTGACTTAGATTTTAATGAATTTTGGGCTCCAGATAGTAAAACAGAGTTATACCATTTCATCGGTAAAGATATTATTTATTTCCATGCCTTATTTTGGCCGGCAATGCTACACGGTGCTAAATTTAGAACACCAAGCGCAGTTTTTGCCCATGGGTTCTTAACGATTAATGGTGAAAAAATGTCTAAATCACGCGGCACTTTTATTAAGGCGCGCACCTATTTAGATCATTTAGACCCTGAATATCTACGCTACTATTTCGCCGCTAAATTAAGTGCCGGCATTGACGATATAGACTTAAATTTTGAAGACTTTACACAGCGTGTTAACTCCGATTTAGTAGGTAAAGTAGTTAATATCGCCAGCCGTTGTAGCGGTTTTATTAAAAAACGCTTTGCTGGGCAATTATCCCCTCAATGCGCAGAACCTGAGCTGTTTCATCAATTCACGTTAGCCAGTGAAAACATCGCAGAGTTATACGAAACACGCGAGTATGGTAAAGCCATGCGAGAAATTATGACCTTAGCAGACAAAGCCAACCAATATATTGACGAGAAAAAACCTTGGCTAATTGCTAAAGAAGAGGGTAAAGACCAAGAGCTACATGAAATATGCTCAATGGGCATCAACCTATTTCGCTTATTAGTTGCTTATTTAAAGCCAGTATTACCAAAGTTAGCAACAGAAAGTGAAGATTTTTTAAATATACAAAGTCAGCCCTGGCCAACTAATGCACAGCCATTAGTTGGCCATGAAATTAAAGCTTTTAAAGCCTTAATGATCCGTGTAGAAGCCCCTAAAATTGCCGCTATTATTGAAGACTCCAAAGAAAATCTAGAAAAAACAGCTGTAGCACCAGCCAAAATATTTGAGCCTATTGCTGATGAAATAGAGTTTGATGATTTTGCCAAAATTGATTTACGTATCGCTAAAATTGTCAAAGCAGAACACGTTAAGGGGGCAGATAAATTACTACAATTAACAGTAGATATAGGCGATGAATCACTCAATATCTTTGCCGGTATAAAATCCGCCTACAAACCCGAAGACCTAGAGGGAAAGCTAACCGTTGTTGTTGCCAACCTAAAACCTCGTAAAATGAAGTTCGGCATGTCTGAAGGCATGGTATTAGCTGCCGGGCCTGGTGGTGCAGACCTATGGGTATTACACCCCGATGATGGTGCTATTGCGGGAATGCGCGTTAAGTAATGACTCGCTCCTTCTTAGAAACACACATGAAATAAGACCGACAACTTTTAGGGCTAGCATTTTAGACTGCTTATAAAATACAGGCTAAAGGCCCGCCCCCAATAATTGCCTAAATTATTGGGGGCGGAGCTTAGAAGCTAACTCAATTTTACATCCGTTTCTTTCAGGCAAAAAAAAGGCCTACATTGTAGGCCTTTTCTTAATCACTTAAAGTAAAAACTAAGCTTCTAACTCAGCTAAACGCTTAGATAAAATTTCTTCTAAAGTAATGATTGCCTTTTCAAAACCTTTAATACCTTCAGCAAGCTTATCTGTTGCCATACGATCAACCGCATGCATTTTATCAAAAGTTGCTTTATCAACATTGATTTCTTCAATATCCATTGCTTTAGCAGCAACTGGATCTAATTTACGAACCAACTCACCTTCAGTCGATTGTAATTCAGATAATAACGCAGGTGCAATCGTTAATAAATCACAACCTGCCAACTCTATAATCTCACCAATATTACGGAAGCTTGCTCCCATAATTTCAGTTTTAAAATCAAATTTTTTGTAATAATTGTAAATCTCAGTAACAGAAACAACACCTGGATCTTCAGCTGGCTCGTAAGAATCACGACCTGTATCTTTTTTATACCAATCAAGAATACGACCAACAAACGGAGAAATCAGGGTAATTCCATTTTGCGCACATGCAATTGCTTGATGTTTACCAAAAATCAATGTCAAGTTAGTGTGAATACCTTCTTCTTCAAGAACTTTAGCCGCCTGAATACCTTCCCAAGTCGCTGCAACTTTAATTAAGACACGTTCACGGCTAACACCCGCGGCTTCATACTGCTCAATTAAATCACGGCCTTTAGCAATAGATGCATCTGTATCAAAAGAAAGACGGGCATCAACTTCAGTAGAAACACGACCCGGTACAATTTCAAGAATTTTAAGCCCAAAAGAAACCGCTAAACGATCAAAGGCAAGTGAAGCAACCTCTTTATCCGATGCTGTAGCCCCTAAAGTTTCACGAGCTCCTTTTAAAGTATCATCCACAATAGCCTGATACTGAGGCATTTGAGCAGCTGCAGTAATCAACGAAGGGTTCGTTGTGGCATCACGTGGTGTGAATTTTTCGATTGCAGCGATATCACCTGTATCAGCAACAGCAACAGTTACTGCTTTAAGTTGATCTAATAAATTAGCCATATATTGACACCTTTTATAATTAAATATTAAAAAAACCAACACACTATTGTGTCGATAAATCAGGGAGCGCACCAGAATTTATTCTAGCACTACTAAACTAAATTTAGCTTTTGTACATAAAATTAAGCTATGCGCATTTCTATTGGCAGAGTAAACAATAAATCCACTTTCCTTAATTGCAATAAAATTAAGGAAAGTGGATTTAATTGGCAGTCCAGTTTGAACATTATAACAAATATACTACCTTTAGCCTATTCAAGGCTGAAGGTAGTATATTTGTAAATCTTTAACTAGCTTGCTTGTTGCTTCAAGTACCTTTCAACACCTGTTAAAGTAACAACAGGTTCAGCTACTTCATCAATAGCTTCTACAGCAACTTGCTTTGCAGCACTCACTTTTTTTGCTAAATATTTAGCAACGCTACTGGTTGTATGCTTTGGTCTGTTCTCTAAATATTGGGCAACACTTGTTGGCTTATTACGAACAACTGCTGGCTTATTTTTAGCCTCTAATGCTCGCTTAAGCATATACTTGCTCACACTACTAACGGTTGTTACTTTACGAGTTGCTAAATACTTAGAAACACCACTCTTAACTGGCTTCGCATCAACATTATTCGCTAAGTATTTAGCTACACCCGTTGCACCTTTGACAGTAGCTTTAGCTTTATTAGCTCGTTTAGCTGCAATAGCTTGCCTTGCGACATACTTAGCGACACTACTTGTTTGCGCTTGTCCTTGCAGGTATTTATCAACACTACTTGGCCCTCTAGTTGCCGTACTGTGCGCATTTAAATACTTAGCGACTCCAGTCAGTCCATCCGAAGGAGTACTTTCACTTTCATCACTACGATAAATAGCTTGAGTGGGTGATTTTTTACTGGAAAAAATATCTGATATAAAGCCAAACATACTTACCCCCGGTTCTGGTTACGCATATACTTTTCTACGCCTGTGGTTTTGTTTGCCGCAGCTTTTTTCTGCTCTACAACTTTTTTAGCAACATATTTAGCAACACTTGATTTAGGTGTTGGCTGGTTTGCTTCTAAATATTTTGCTACTCCAGATAGTTTAGGGGCTTTGCTCTGTAAGTATTTAGCTACTCCAGTTAAACCATCATTGCTTTCATTACTTGATTTAGCTTTACGCTTACTAAAAAAGCCACCAGATTTAGCCGAGCCTTTAGCTGTTCCTTTAGATTTTTTAGAGTATAAAAACCCAGCAATTCCCAAAACAACGATAGCAAACAGCGGACTTATTGAAGACTCTGTTTCTGCTGCTGCCTCAGATGCAGCCTCTTCTTCTGCTTTGTCTGCCCAAACAGCTAAAGTAATTGACTCATTATTTATATCTGCTTTTTTATGCTTATACTCTGTATCGTGATAAAGCACTTCAGGCTGAAAAGCAGCTGCTGGATAATTAGCGTCTGGCTTTGTTTTTTCGCCTAAAGATGCCGCTGAACTATTAGACGAAGAAGAACCTTCATGCTTATAGTCTGTATCTTGAAATAAAACTTTGGGTTGAAAATCCGATGCAGGATAGTCATTTCCCGCCATTACAAGAGGACTTGCAAGGAATAAGGCAATAAATATGCCTTTTTTGATATTATTTTTTTTCACGCAATTCACCTATATGTCGTAAGAAACGAAAGAAGCCACTGACAGAGTATAACTAATCAGTGGCTATTCGTAAATGAGGATAAAAATATCCTCTATACGTTTTTTAGACTATAAAACTTCTTTTACAGTTTTAACAACATTATCAACTGTGAAGCCAAAGTGCTCCATCAATACACCACCTGGCGCAGACTCTCCAAATGTATCGATGCCAACAACACCACCTTCTAAGCCAACATATTTACGCCAGAATCCAGTAACACCTGCTTCAATCGCAACACGCTTAACACCAGGAATTAAAATACTATCCTTATAAGCCTGGTCTTGACGATCAAATACATTCGTCGAAGGCATAGAAACGACGCGAGCATTGATACCATCAGCAGCAAGTGCTTCTTGAGCTTTAGCAGCTAAATCAACTTCAGACCCTGTGGCAATTAAGATAACTTGAGCATCACCCTTAGCTTCAGACAGAACGTATGCACCTTTACGCATAGCAGCGAAATCAGCAACATCATGCTTACGACCAGGGATACCTTGACGACTTAATACTAAGCTAGATGGACCATCTAAACGCTCAACAGCAGCCGTCCATGCAACCGCAACCTCAACAGAATCTGCTGGACGCCACACATCCATATTTGGAATGTAACGCATTGCGGAGGTATTTTCGATAGGCTGATGAGTCGGGCCATCTTCACCTTGACCAATAGAGTCATGAGTTAAAACTGCAATCGTACGAATTTTCATTAATGCAGCCATACGAAATGCACTTTTTGCATAATCAGAGAACATATGAAATGTTCCACCGAATGGCAGTAGACCACCGTGTAGAGCCATACCATTCATGATAGCGTACATACCAAATTCACGCACACCGTAAGAGATGTAGTTACCTGGCTCTTTACCGCTAACGTGCTTAAAGTCTGCACAGCTAGTCAAGTTAGAGCCGGTTAAATCAGCAGAACCACCTAAAAACTCAGGAAGTACAGGCGCTAATGCTGCAATAACATTTTGTGATGCTTTACGAGATGCAACGCTTGCTGCTGCTTCGTTAGTTTCAGCAATAATTGCATCGGTTGCTTCTTTCCAGTTTGCTGGTAATTCTTTCGCCATACGACGTTTGAATTCCGCTGCTAGTTCTGGAAATTCTTTTGCATAAGCTGCAAATTTAGCGTCCCAAGCAGATTCTTTTTCAGCGCCAGCAGCTTTAGCATCCCAACCAGCATAAATATCAGCAGGAATTTCAAAAGGAGCAGAAGTCCAACCTAATTCTTTACGAGTTAATGCAACTTCTTCATCACCTAATGCAGCACCATGACAGTCATGGCTACCCGATTTATTTGGCGAACCAAAACCAATGATTGTTTTACAACAAATCAGTGATGGACGGTCTTTTTCAGCTTTAGCTAATACAATAGCAGCATTAATAGAATCAGAATCATGCCCATCTACCGAAATAACATGCCAGCCATACGCTTCAAAACGTTTTACTGTGTCATCCGTGTACCAGCCATCAATATGGCCATCAATAGAGATATTATTATCGTCCCAGAATGCGATCAAGTTACCTAAGCCCCATGTACCTGCTAAAGAGCAAGCTTCATGAGAGATACCTTCCATCAAACAACCATCACCCATAAATACATACGTATTATGGTCAACAATATCATGACCTGGGCGGTTAAATTCATTAGCCAATAACTTTTCAGCCATTGCAAAACCAACGCCGTTTGATATGCCTTGACCTAGAGGACCTGTCGTTGTTTCAATACCAGGTGCATAACCATACTCAGGGTGCCCTGCACATTTTGAGTGTAATTGACGGAATGTTTTTAATTCATCCATAGGCAAGTCGTAACCTGACAAATGCAATAATGAATAAATTAACATAGACCCATGCCCATTAGACAGTACGAAACGATCACGATCTGACCATTCTGGGTTTGCTGGGTTATGCTTTAAGTGGTCATTCCATAATACTTCGGCGATATCCGCCATACCCATAGGTGCACCAGGATGACCTGATTTTGCTTTTTGAACAGCATCCATGCTCAAAGCGCGTATGGCGTTCGCAAGTTCTCTACGCGAAGACATATTCTTCTCCTGAGTTATTTTATAAGTTATTAAACGTAAAAATAGACATGTGTTAAAGCATGTCTATTCTATGATTTGTTCAAGTAATAAAAAAACGAGTAGCAAAGCTACTCGTCTAGTTTCTATTCCATGTTAGCGTGTCTTTCTCTCATTATTTCTTCTGGGATACCTTTCTCATGAATAATATGAGAAATAGTCGATTCCAAAAATAACAAAGTTGACAATTCAAATACGGTTCCCATAGGCATACCTTTGACTTTATCATACATCTCAGGAGTACCAATCTGGAACACAGCATCAGCTAAATCGCCGATTGTTGAATTGCTCCTAGCAGAGATCAACATAATATCAGCGCCAACATCTTTCGCTTTCTTGGTAAAGGCAACTAACTGCTCAGTCTCACCGGAGCCTGAGATTATAATTAATAAATCACCTTGTTTAATGCTTGGCGTGACAATTTCACCTACAACACTAACATCGTAACCGCTGTGTACTAACCTCATGGCAAAAAAGTTACCTACAAGTTTAGAACGACCAGCACCTGCTAGAAAAATACGATTTGCCTTATCAAGCATCGCCGTCAACTTTTCATCATACGAGTCATCAGTTGCTTCAAGAATGCTGGATAATTTATCTACGATAAGTTGTTGATGCATAATATTGCGTCCTTATGCAGCGTCAACTAATTCACGAATTTCACGTGCTGCTTCTGTTGGAGATGCTGCGCCATAAATAGCTGCACCAACAACAATGATATCTGCTCCAGCACGAACAACATCTTGAACAGTAGACTGGTTAATACCACCTGCAACAGAAACACGTACATTCAACCCTAAATCAGCAATTAATGCTAAGTCATTAAATGGAGTGTCACCAGCGGCTTGAGCATCAAGGCCTGTGTGTACACCAACAATTTGCGCACCCGCTTCAACAGTTGCACGAGCACATGCGGCTTTATCGTCAACATTGATTAAATCAATTTGTGCTTCTGCGCCATGAGCATTTGCAGCAGCAATAACACCTTTACAAGTTGCCAAGCCTGAAACACCTAATACTGTACAGATATCTGCACCAGCAGCATAAAAAGGAGTTGCTTCGTATTCGCCAGCATCCATTGTTTTAAGATCAACTAGTAATAATTTGTTTGGAAATCTAGCTCTTAATTCTTTTACTAAGTTAATACCATTGTGTTTGATACATGGTGTACCGATTTCGAAGATATCAATTGAGTCAGCTACTTGCTCAGCAAGTGCAACAGTTGCGTCGAAATCTAAAGAATCTAATGCCATTTGAATTAATGGTGTTGCCATGTTATGTACTCCGATTTAGTTATAATTTTGTTACATACTTTTATTTTTTATGCGGACGGAACTTTAAATCAGAAAGCAGGTTTATGTCAAATCATAATCTGTCAGTTAAACCATTCTAAACTTCCTACGTATTCCGTTCACACTCTTCTTTGAGCTTTTCTTAACCTATAGTTGCGCAAGTAATTGCACATACATCCTTATAATTAACAACAACTAACCTCACCATTTTGATAAGGTTTATTGATTTTCCAATTGCAAAAAAGAAATTGTCCTTTTCTTTAATTATTTTTTTTTGCGTAATCAATGTATTCAAAAACAGTCACAATTTTACTGATGCCAGGAACGCTTTGTACCACTTTTGCCGCAGCAAGCCCTTCTTCTTCATGCACAATCCCCATCAAATAGACTACTTTTCTTTCCGTAATAACTTTAACGCGCGTCGCATCAAAGCCTGGCTTCCCCTTTATCTTCGTTAATGCATCTTTAACCTTAATAGTTATTAAAGCATCTTCACTGCGCGATTGCATAGTTGAGATAGGAGCAATGACCATTTCATTGTGTACTAATTTTACACCAGAAATAATACGTATGTTGGCAATTATTTTGTCGCGTATGGCTTCAGATTCAGCTTCACCTGTTACTAACACCTTACCATTATACGAAGTGACATTAAAGTGCGCATGCTCTTTTACATCATCCAAAGCATGCAATTCAATAATTGCACTATCTTCAATATTCTCATCCAAGGCAATAACTGCGCTACTACGTCTATCATGCAAAAATGAAAGCCCTGTTAGCTCAGCAAGGCCATTAGCCAAGCTACCGCACCCAGTTAAACTGAAAATAAAAAACAATACGAGGCTTAATTTCATAACATTTGGCTACCAAATAACTGTGTATCTATCAAATCACACAGGCAATGTGTAATCAAAAGGTGTGCCTCATGAATCCTTACAACTGACTGGCTAGGCACACAAAGACATACATCGAACTCATGCAATAGAGCAGACAAAGAACTTTCATTTTCCCCGTCAAGCAATATTACTGTCATTTTTTTATCATGTGCAGCATTAATTAACCTAACAAGGTTCAGGCTACTCTCCTCAGCACTATAAAGCAACAATACATCAGACGCTTGCCCTAAAGCTCGTAATTGCTTAGCAAATATGTCATCGTAATGCTGAGTGCTTGCGATTGCTGTGATCATTTGCACATCATTTACCAGTGAGATTGCAGGCAACGATGGCCTTTCTCGCTCATAGCGATTAACCATTATTGATGCAAAATGCTGGGCATTTGCAACTGACGCACCATTACCACAACTCAATATTTTTTTATCTGCTAGCAAGGCATTAACAATTTGCTGCGCAGCAAATTCGATTAACTCGGCCAACTCACTCAAAATAAGTTGTTGCGTTTGAATACTTTCTGTAATCTGATGGTTTATATTTTCTTGCAGACTCATATTTTAAAATGCATTTTTTATCCATTGCGGAGAAGTATCTCCCGTAATTGCTACAACATCAAACCTAATTGGCTGATCAATTTTTTTTGCCACGATATAATGCTTTGTTGCCGCAATAATACGCGCTTGCTTAGCCGCGGTAATACTCTCTAAAGCACTACCATAACGATCATTTTTTCGATACCTGACTTCAACAATAACCAGAACTCCCTGTTCATCCATAAGTAAATCCAGCTCACCCCACTTACACCGGTAATTACGCCCCACTAAGACTTGCCCTTGCTGCAAAAGAAAAGTCAAAGCCCGATCTTCGTACAGCTCTCCTTTATCTATTGATGTTATCTTAGTACGCACTCAACCCTTCTTCAGGCTTTACAAACAAACCTCTCTCTAGCAATAACTCAGGGATACTATCTTTAAAATCAACGGGTATATTCTCAGCAGTATCAATCAACGACACCTCTCCTTGCTTAAATTTAGCACATATTAAACGCCGTTCAATTCGGTTAACTGCATTTAAGGACAATCCTCCAGTCGCGCCTTGATACTGTATTGAATCGAGCTTATTAAGGTGCGGAACTACATTATACGCATCTATACCAAACGCTATTAAACTTAGAAAACTACGTGGAAATTGCTCCCATGTCTTTTGCAACGTGCGTTTATCTAAATCACCTTGGTAAGCCTGGTCAAATAACCAAGGAATACTACAGAACTCAACCCCTTCCAGATCTATATCTTTTCTTGGCGCAGCCTGCCCACTATAGACTCTTGATAAACCATAGACAGCAACCGACGCTGCACGATTATGATAAAATTGCGGATTAATTAAACGCGCCACCTTACTGGGTGCAATCATAAATATAACGTCGATATCTTGCCGTCGATAAGGATTAGATTCAATATTTGTAACAAGCTTAGATAACATCTGAATACGGTACTGACTTTCATTTATATTTAGCAACTGCTTTACTGGAAGGCTAAAATCTTTCGCATTCCGTGCAAAAGTCTGAATGTCCAGTATATTCCCCTCCAAATCATTCCATGCGTTTTTAAAATAGGTAGCCAAGCGCTCACCTTCCACTGTATTCGGGGTAAGAATTATGGCATTTTCATGCCCTTCAAACCGTGCTTGGTTAGTCACCTGCTGCACTTCATCAAGAGGGCTTAATGCGAACTGATACAAATTCACCTTAAACAAGTCCTCTACATAATTCAAGGCCAAAACAGGCACAGAGAACGTTACCCCCGCTGCTAACTGGCCAATAAGCTGTTTATTAAGCGGGCCTATAACCAACTGCGCACCATCCGCAATAGCCTCGTGATAAAGCGCAACAATATCTTTACTTTGAGTGTCATAAAAATGCAAATTAGGACGCTGCGCATCTAGCTGGTGCTGGTAATAAGCCGCCATAATACCTTCTTTGACTGCTTGCGCATGAGTAACATAAGGACCTGATTCCGGCAAAAAAACTGCAATTTCATTAATATCCTGAATATTGACTATAGCAGAGGAAAAATAGCCCGATGCAATTAGCGACCGTCCTGGGTGCTGCGTATATTTCTGCATCCAGTCATCTAGTGCCAGATTAAACCCCAACGAGCCTTTATTGAATTTACGCATAATGCTCGCTAGCTCAACCCAGCCCGAATAAATATCATATTTTTGCAAGTTTAGCTGACGCTCCTGCACATGAACAGGCAATAGGCTCAGCACCTCTAAAATAGAGATACTATTTTGAGTTTTTTCATCACCAAGCAGATAATCACCCAAGATAATTCGCTCACGCGCACTTGCCTCTAGCTGACCCGTTAATGCAAAAGCAAATGCACGCGCACGACGATATTCAAGCTGCTTATTTCTAGTCAGTGCAAAAGGCTGAATTAACTGCAGCTGGTTAATTGCTAGCTCGGCATTCCCCGCACTTAAATCTATTTGCGCATGCAGTAAATACAACTGGTTACGCCACTCTAAACTCAAATCAGCCGGCCTGATTGACTCTACGTAAACTTTTGCTTGCCCATCAAAGCCACTTTTAAATAAAGCAAACGCCGTTTTTAATCGAAAAATATTTTGTTGCCTAGATGGTCGTTTCGCCAAGCTCTGATATAGGCTAGCTGCTTTTTTATACTCTCCTATAGCGTACAATTGATCTGCTTGTTGACTAATGCTTTGTGAGCCTAAGTCTAACGCCCGGTTCCCTTTAGACAAGGAACTACAACTAGTCATCAAGACCACACATAAAATCAAACTTAGCTCAATATATTGCTTCATAAATAACACGCCTAAAATATCCCTAACATATTCTCACTGCCATTAAGTTAAGACTAATAAGAGGGCATGCTAATGAAAAACACACACTCAAGCGGTGCGCTTAACCCTTCAAATACCTACACTAACTCGCTTAACTTAATGGCAATATGCTATACCTCACCATCATAGCCGACTACCTTTACTAAGTAAAAACTATAGATAATCTATCTCCATTATTGAAACCTAAAGACTATAGTAATGATACTATAAAGTTATATTTCACTTATACCCTAGGATTTTAAAATGCCCGATCAATATGGCACGTTATATGTTGTCGCAACCCCTATTGGTAATTTAGCCGACTTCAGTCTAAGAGCTATCGAAACACTACAGCAAGTTGACCTTATCTGCGCAGAGGATACCCGACACGCTCGGACATTATTACAACACCATGGCATTACAACACATTGTATTGCGCTACATCAACACAATGAAGATCATGCAGCACAAGGAATAATCGAGAAAATCCAACAAGGCATATCTATCGCTATTATTTCTGATGCAGGCACTCCTTTAATTAGCGACCCGGGCATGCCTTTAGTTGCTTTAGCCCATGCATCCAACATTACAGTAGCGCCCATTCCTGGAGCTTGCGCCCTAATAGCGGCATTATCAACATCTGGCCTTCCTGTTACTCAATTTTCTTTTCTAGGTTTTATTCCGCGCACTTCCAGCGCACGGCGTAATTTATTTAACGAAAAAAAGAATAGTACCGAAACATGGGTGTTCTATGAGTCATGTCATCGCATTGCAGACTGCATGAACGATTTAGCGAGCGTACTTCCACCCGACCGCATCATTGCAATTGCACGCGAAATAACCAAAATGCATGAGACCATTATAAAGTCCAGCTTACAAGATATGCGCACGCTTATCGAGACAGATAACAATATGCGTCGTGGCGAGTTCGTCGTCATGATAACTGGCGCTGTTATCGATAAAAAAGAAGAAGGATTAACTGAACAACAACTAAAAACGCTTAAAGCCTTACTACAAGAATGCACCATAAAAACAGCCGTCAGCTTGGCCGTAGAAATCACCGGAGCACGTAAAAAACTACTCTATCAAACAGCCTTAGAATTATCATCAAACAATCAAAAATAACGACTTCGTCACAATTCAGCTATAATAAACCCAGAGTTGGTCAGGCAGTCGCTTTTTTACTTTGCAATACAAGTAAAACAGAGGAAAGTCCGGGCTCCAAAGGGCAAGGTACCAGATAACTCCTGGGGGGTGTGAGCCCACGGAAAGTGCAACAGAAAATAAACCGCCCCTCACCTAGAATCATAGGTTGTAGGTGAGGGGTAAGGGTGAAATGGTGCGGTAAGAGCGCACCGCGCGACTGGTAACAGAAGCGGCATGGTAAACCCTACCTGGAGCAAGATCAAATAGAGGAGCTGACTCGTGGCCCGCGGGGCTCCTGGGTAGATTGCTTGAGCCATAAGGTGACTTATGGCCTAGATGAATGACTGTCCACGACAAAACCCGGCTTATCGACCAACTCTACTTTTATCGAGTCGAAATAGGTTAATCCCAACAAAGGTTTATCTTTCGGTTCATAGACACAAGAATAAGGCAAATACAAGGCAGATCTATTAATAAAAAGCATTGGACTCAGCCGGCTTTATTCCGACCTCTAAAACCGCTTTCACTAGCTAAGAAACTCATTACCTATGATACCCACAACAACATCTAACAACAGCGCAATTCTCGCTTTACTTCACTTATGTCACGTACGCAGCTACCCCGCTAAAACAACGTTTATTCGTCCTGGCGACTTGGGGGATTGTTTGCATTTTATTATCGAAGGCTCGGTCAGCATTTGCGCTGAAGATGGTGACGGACATGAGCTAATCTTAGCTTATGTCAATAAAAATGAATTTATTGGTGAAATAGGTATATTTAAAGGCGCAGAAACTCGACAAGTAACCGTCAGAACACGCACACCTTGTAAGTTAGCAGAAATTGGCTACTAATCACTAGCAGGAAATATTGCGACTTAGCGTTTATGGCAGTTGAGGGGCGTATTGCCCGAGCATTACTAGACTTGACTAAAGAGCCTGACGCGATCACCCACCCCGACGGCATGCAACTACATATCACCCGCCAAGAAATTGGCCGTATTGTTGGCTGCTCTAGAGAAATGGTCGGTCGCGTTCTAAAAGAAATGGAAGATAAAGAGCTTATTTCAGCCCATGGTAAAACTATCGTCGTATTTGGTACTCGCTAAACCAATTGCATTCCCCACCCCAACTAAAAAAGTAGTATACCTAACCCAACATTTACCAGTAAAGGCTGTAACTTCTCATTATCCACAGGCAGCGGCCGCACGGATGACTTCCGATATCAAAAACCATGGGGATTAAAATAATGGGATTCTTATTATACACTTTTAGTTAAATTAATTTTTCATGAGTACTTATGGTGCTAACAGTCAGGACGGCTCAATTAACTCAAATCAGGATAATATTTCCACTGGCATTTCACTGGAATTAGATCTATTTTCTGGTTTTGGTACCGAGCAGCGCATCAAGCAGGCGGAAAGACGGCTAGAAGAAGCACGGCTCAACGCCAGAAAAATCCGCTTACAAATCAACCAGGAAGTAAATACTAGCTACCTTGCATTAGCTGAAGCGTTACAACGATATAAAGTCTCCGCTACCTCTGTTACTGCAGCAAATGAAGCCTTTCGTTTAGTCACAGCACAATTTCAGGCAGGCACTGCTACGGTGACACGCTATATCGAAGCTGAAGTTGCACGCGACCAAGCAGATGCTAGGGCTATCGCCTCCCGTTTCGACACCCTTCGCGCTTATGCCGTTTTACAACGCGTAACCGGAATTGGGGAATAATTCAAGTCATTACAGCTTGGTTTTACACAAAAACGACGACTAACCTACTTAATCGCTATGAAAAAAATTATCGCACTCTCTCTTTCTATTCTTGGTTTAATACTCATATTACTTTTTATGTTAGGTATTATAGGAACTGAAAAAACGCCCCCAGGCAACACAGCATTAAATAAGCCGACTATAGATAACAACACGCAAACCGCACAAGTTCAACGACAGGTGCTGAATGATAGCTTCTCTTGGCCCGGTACGGTTAAATCAAGATCTGAAATCAATATTGCCCCCCGTATTACCGCGCGTATCGTATCCATTAAAGTTAAAGCAGGCGACCAAGTCCTAAAAGGTGATGTTATTGCACGCCTTGATCCAGAAGCACAGCGCAGTCATGAACGCAGTGCTCAAGCTGCATTATCCGCCGCTCAGGCCAACGCCAAACGCGCAGCTGCAGACGCTCAGCGAATCAAAAATCTATATGCTAAAGAAGCAGCAACCAAAGAAAGCTATGACCATATCATAGCTCAATATCAAATAGCTAAAGCCCAAGTTGCTGCCGCTAAAAGTACTTTAAAAGAAAGTAAAATCAGTTACGCCGACACCATACTTAAAGCGCCCTTTGATGGCACCATTGTGCAGCGTTTAAAACAACCCGGTGATATGGGGCTTGCGGGGGCACCTATCGTCGCCATGCATAATGCCTCTGCCTTACGCTTAGAAGCTGCAGTACCCACTCACTGTGCCCGCCATATTCATCTAGGCGATCAAGTCTCCGTAAAAATAGAAACACTAGATCAACACTTTACCGCTGAAATTGGTAACTTCTCATTATCCACAGGCAGCGGCCGCACGGATGACTTCCGATAACGGAGGAATATCGCCTATACCCAATAAGCGATCTTTCAAATAATCCCAAAATGATAAGTCATGCTTTCGACAGGTCTTTTTTAGACTGGCAAAAGTATCTCTGGCTTTCCGTCCTGCATCACTTCGGGTGCTTCCACTGATTTTTCGTTTTTTAACGTAATCCCTTATGTCCCGTTCACTTAAATTATTATGAAGCGGGAGGTAGGGTTTATCGAGTACACGGAGGAGTTCATGTTGATTTTCCCCCATCCGTTTGAGAGCCTGATTAAGCGTTTCGTAGCAGGTTTTGGTGCTACATAAGGTTTGAAAATGTTGCCTGATACTGTCCGCCTGTTCGGTGACAGGGTTCAATTTATAAGCCTTCAGGTCATGGTAAATCGACCAGAGCTGTTCTCGTGCCTCACCGACCGCCTTGACGTGATCATCATTTAAAGGAATGAGACGATTAATCACGCGTTCGGCATGAATCCAGCACAAGGCATGGTCAAAGACATTAAACTGTCCGGCATCATCACTGATGATTGAAAAGTCAGAGGGAATGCCTTGGTCTAGCAGTCCTCCCATCAAAGCCCCTTCCGTGACTATTTTTCTGTGCCGAGGTTTAACAATGCCTTGCTGATCCATCCATTCGCACCAGTCGGATGCTGTGTTAATACGGACACTGATATTTTCCAGTATCGCTAATAGGGCAACGGGGAGCTTGTTTTGTGCCATATACTCAATGGCACCTGTATTCAAGGTATAAAGCGTTGTTTTACCTTGTGAGAGACAGTTTAAAAAGTTAATTCTGCTTTTACTTTCTGTACTACTGAACCAGGCAAAAAATTCGTTGCCAATGTGGGTGCAATAGCCATTTTCCCCTTTATGCCGTGCGCCCGTATCATCGGTATGAATATATTGAGAAACGGATAACCCCGTCCTCAGTAATTCATCTTTTTCAGCATGAAAATCATCCAGATCCTCTGTGAGTATATGACTGAGCTTGCCGCTCGAAATATCAACACCTAAATCTCGAATCTGTTCCAGGAGCAAGGGTTGTGTGACATGCTGATGATGGTATTGATAGAGAATAAAGGCAATCAGGTTTTTACCAAAGCTACCTCCCTGAATGCCATCGGGAAGCTGACCTACAATCGTAAGCCCTTCTGGGGTTGTATATTCTGCCAAACGATAACACACGTTGTGAGTTTGAAAGGTAATATCCTGAATAACACGCTCCTGATAGCCTTTAAAACGTGAACCCTTTGGAATTTCATCTGGCTGAATAATGTGGGTTTCATCTATGATTAGATTCCCTTTTTTACTGCGCCTCGGTCCTTTTTTCTTTTTTGAAGAGGGGGCATCATTTTCTGAGCTCCCGCCTTTATCCATTGAGCTGGGTTTAATGTCTGGCTTTGTGGTTTCGCCTTTTAGTTTGAGTATTTCTTGCTCTAACTTATCAATCTGCTTTTGTTGCCAGGCAAGCACTTCCAACAGCACATCCACTAGCGGCGTGCGATCTTCTTCATTTATCTCTGGCAGTTTCGGTTTAGGCGAGTTCATAGAATATATTGTAAAACAACTTTTAAATAATTGCCTGTGGATAATGAGAAGTTACTAAAGGCTGGTCTAACTGCCTACTGTTAGACCCATTTCCAACAATTCACGTGCCTGCTCATCAGCATGGTATGAAGAACGCACCATCGGTCCGCTAGCAACCTGCTTAAAACCTAAATCTTTAGCTAAAATAGCATATTCATCAAATTCTGCTGGCGTAATATAACGCTGCACTGCTAAATGCTCAATACTAGGTTGTAAATATTGACCCAAAGTTAGAACTGAGCAATGGTGGGCACGTAAATCACGCATAACCTCAAGCACCTCTTCTTGTGTTTCACCTATGCCCAGCATCAACCCAGATTTTGTCGGCACATAGGGCAAGACCTTATGATAAGCCAGCAATAAATCTAAAGACTGCTGATAGTCAGCTCCCGGTCTCGCCTGCTTATACAGCCTTGGAATGGTTTCTAGGTTATGGTTAAACACATCCACAGGCGTCTCCTGTAAAATATCTAATGCACATTGCACACGCCCTCTAAAGTCTGGCACTAAAACTTCTATTTTAGTTTGCGGGGACTGCTCTCGAATGGCTGTTACACAAGCGGAAAAATGTCCCGCACCACCATCTCGTAAATCATCGCGATCCACCGAAGTAATAACCACATATTTAAGCGCCAACTCTTTAATAGTTTTAGCCAGATTAAGCGGCTCATCAGCATCTAATTGTAAAGGCTTGCCATGAGCTACATCACAAAAAGGGCAGCGCCGTGTACATATATCACCCATAATCATAAAAGTCGCCGTACCTAAACTAAAGCATTCGTTTAAATTAGGACATGCCGCTTCTTCACAAACACTATGTAATTTATTTTTACGTAAGGTCTGCTTTATATGGGTAATATCTTCATTCGTCGTTAATTTAATACGAATCCATTCTGGCTTACGTAAAACCGTCTCTGCTTTCTCGACTTTAATAGGAATTCTTGCTAGCTTTTCCGCATTACGCTGATGTGTTTCTGGAGTGCCACGTGAAGGCGCTTGAATAGATGACATAAATAGTGTTACCGATAAATTGCTTGACGTTTAAACTTTAAAGTACACTGCTTAAACGCAATAAAAGACCACAAAAACATTAGCAAGCTGATGAATCTAAAGCTTGAATAATAGAATGGACGACAGGTAGTGCCAGTTCGAAAGTGTTGATACGTACTCCTTGATCAACTAACTGAGTTACTTTCAAACCTTGGTAGCCACAAGGATTAATATAGCTAAAAGGAGATAAATCCATACAGTTATTAAGACTCAAACCATGATAGCTCGAACCTTTTTTAATACGCAAGCCAACCGAACCAATTTTCTCACCTGCGATATAAACACCGGGAGCATTACGCTTTGCCTCAGATTGCAGGCCATACTGCGCAAGCGCATCAACCATAGCTTGCTCTAAAACACTCACCAACTGACGCACGCCTAACTGCCGCCGCTGAATATCAATTAAAGTATAAACGACTAATTGCCCAGGTGCATGATAGGTCACTTGCCCGCCTCTATCGGTATTGACTAGTGGTATATCAGAAGCCCGCAATAAGTGCTCAGGCTTACCGTTTAAACCTTGAGTAAAAACAGGATCATGCTCAACAATCCATATTTCATCAGCAGTGCTGTGATCTCTGGATAAAGTAAAATCCTGCATAGCCTGCCAACAGCTTTGATACGCTTGCCGACCTAAGCGACGCAGTTTAATATCCATAACACTTCACTTGATTAATAAATGCATGAAGTTCGCTTTGTTGTTCAGCAAGATGACTCTGTAGCATAGGTAATTCAGGCGCTAAGCGCATAACAGTTGCAGCAAAAATTCCCGTACCTGTACTATTCACCTCGCCCGTTGCCAGCCATTGCTTACAATTATCGACACCGCAGCTGGGAGATTTATCTTTTAGAATCATACCGGCTAAATTATGCACTTTAAGAAAATTTTGCGCATAAACCTGCATTTTTTCAGTTAAGTCAATACTACCCTTATCACCACAGATTAGTAAGCGAGTCATCAAGCCCTGCTGATATAGTGCTATCTTTTCCCGTGGCACACCTAAGCCTATTTCCATTTCAGGACATACTGGCAATAACTCAAAAAACTCAGATAAAGATTGAATCTTTTCATTAGTTTGATGCTCACCATCATACCTGACTTTGTACCCCAAAAGACAAGCGCTCACTGCAATTAATTTCTTATTGGCCACACAAAAACATAAAATTACATTGTTATCAAGATATCAGTGCACGCAGTCAAATCCATATAAACCGCATCGAGCTGCGCTTTACTTTGAGCTTCAACCGTTACCGTTACAGAAATATATTTACCGCCTTTACTCTCACGTGTTTTCACAGCGGATTCGCTTAAATCATCCACATGGCGCTGTACAATTTCAAAGACAATAGCCTCTATATTAGGTATATTTTTACCCATTGCTTTAATAGGAAACTGACAAGGAAACTCAAAGGGCGTATCGTGTTCTAGCTCTGTCATACAACAACCTGCTTATATTCTTGAAACAATCCATTCATAGCTTGCCATACAGGACCTACCTGACCATTGCCTATAGGCTCATGATCTAAAATAGTTACTGGCAAAATTTCCCGGGTTGAACTAGTCAACCAAACCTCACTTGCCTGCTGCAAAGCCTCTAATGAAATAACATCCTCTGTAACGGGGATATGATTAGCTTTTGCTAAATGAATAATCACATCACGCGTAATACCTGAGAGAATTTCATTCGTTTTGGGTGGGGTAATTAATACGCCATCAATGACCACAAAAATATTACTGGCAGCTCCTTCAGTAGCATAACCCTCGTTAATCAAAATAGCTTCTGCAGCACCTTCATCTACCGCTTTTTGGCGCAATAAAATATTAGCCAATAAAGTAGTTGCTTTAATATGACATAATTTCCAGCGCACATCATCCAAGGTAATTGCTTGTACACCCTGCTCCCCTAGAACCGGCATAATTGGATTGCACATAGCAAATATAGTGGGTGTACAACTTAACGGAAAACTATGGTCTCTTTTATCAGCAACGCCGCGGGTAATTTGCAGATAAATATATTGAGCATCACCTTCAATTAACAAAGGTTGCAAAATATCTAGCCATTGCTCTGTCGTATAAGAGATCGGCAAGCGTATTGCTTTTAAGCCATCATTTAAACGCTGCAAATGCATAGCAAAACAAAATAAGTTCCCCCTATAAGCAGGAATAACTTCATACACGCTATCGCCAAACAAAAAACCACGATCCAATACCGAAATCTTTGCTTCAGCTAGAGGTAGATATTCGCCATTTAAATAAACATTTTTCTCATGCATTATCTTAACTTTATTAACATTAAAGCAGAATCATACGCACGTTGAAAAAAACTCCCTTTTTCAATAGCATTTAGTGCAATCAACGGCTGAGAAGTAATTATTTTATCGCGCAACATAACATTAACTGTCCCTAGGTTATCACCTACTTTGATGGGTGCTAATAATTTTAAATCAACATGCGTTGTCGCCTTCATTTCCTTGTAATGACGTCTGGAGATAGTGACATACATATCATCCGCTAAACCTAAATTAACAACCTCACTCGCACCTTTCCAAACTCTAGCCGTTGTTAAAATCGTATTTGCATCATAAAGCTTATGTGTTTCAAAGAAACGGAAACCGTAATTCAATAGGGTCTGACTTTCATTAGCACGGGCACTTTTACTCTTAGTTCCTAAAACCACAGAAATTAAACGCATATCTTCACGCTTCGCGGATGCAACTAAACAATATCCGGCCGCTTCAGTATGCCCTGTTTTTACCCCATCAACAGACTCATCACGCCACAATAAAGTATTACGATTTTTTTGCGTAATATTATTAAAAGTAAATTCTTTTTCTTTATCCCAACGATAATATTCAGGAAACTCACGAATTAATGCACGCGTCAGCAAAGCAAGGTCTCGTGCCGTCGTATAATGCTCATTAGGTGCTGGTAATCCTGTCGAATTTGCAAAGTGGGTACTACTCATACCTAATCTTCGTGCTTGCTGGTTCATCATTTCTGCGAAAGTTCTCTCATCCCCCGCAATATGCTCTGCAATAGCAACACTGGCATCGTTACCTGATTGAATCACAATTCCCTTAAGTAAATCCTCTACTTTGACTTGTTTATTCACTTCAATAAACATTTTAGAGCCAGGAGTACGCCAGGCCTTTTCACTGACAGTCACCATTTCATCGAGACTTAAGCGATTATTCTTTAACTCACGAAAAGCAATATAAACAGTCATAATCTTAGTCAAGCTGGCAGGCGGTAAAACCTCATCGGCATTTTTTTCAGCTAAAACACGTTGACTATCAGCATCTAACAAAATATAACTGCTTGCCGCCAGTCTCGGAGGCGCAGGAATAAGAATCTCAGTTTCTGCATTAATTTGCGTAAATGGGAGACAGAAAAAAGCCAATAGAGCAATTTTCAAAGCGAATGGATAATTAATAGGTATTTTCAAAAACATAAGCAAAGAATTTAAACAATAAGGAAAAAGCGCTGGGTAAACTGCGCTATTGAGACTGTATACTATGAGGTCATTACTATTATTTCAAATGCTTAATCCGAAATAAAATGACTTTTATATATACCTAAATTTTTTATTTTTTCAATAATTTCATCAGCCTCAATCACTGAAGCTACCGGGCCGACTTGTACTTTATAAACACTGCGCTCCCGAGTTTGCGCACTGACAATTCTACTCGTAGTTAAACGTAATTCAGCAAACCGATGTTGTAAATTCAATGCATTTTTCTGTTCAGAAAAAGCACCTATCTGCAAATAGACATGCTTAGCTTGAGCAGAAGGCACAGTGCCACTTACCTCACCCGCCTGAACTGCAACAACTTCAACAAACCCAGTACCGGCTTTTTCTAAACCAAGCTTAACCGCCGCCGCATAAGACAAATCAATAATTCTATGCTCATGAAAAGGCCCACGATCATTAACTCTCACAATCACTGTTTGCTGGTTATCTAAATTAGTCACACGCACATAGCTTGGAATGGGCAAGGTTTTATGCGCCGCAGTCATGGCAAACATATCATAATCTTCACCTGTTGCCGTCTTGCGCTGATGAAATTTAGTACCATACCAGGAAGCAATGCCTTGCTTCATATAGCCTTTATTTGTTGATAATACCTGATACTCTTTACCGAGCACCATATATTTTTTAGGATTAACAGATTTAGACCAAGGCTCATACTGAGGCACTGCATCAGGTATCGTTGCTATATCAACACTGACTTGATCAGGTCGTCCATCAACAATATCAATAGGTACGACAATTTTTTCCTGAGTTGTACAAGCAATCAATAAGCTAAGATTTAATAATAAAATAAACTTACCCATGACTAGCCAACCTATATTGCTGCTTAATTACCGCACTAAGTTGGAAGACAGCCATGGCATAAAGCGGGCTATGATTATAACGAGTAATAACATAAAAGTTATTCAATCCAATCCATAAATCATCCCCATGTTCTTGCTCAAAACTTAACAGCCTGACGCGCTCTTGAGCAGCTACCTGCTTAGGCACTTGCACTCCTAAGTTTTGCAATTGCTTAACCGTCATATTAGGGCTCAAGCCTTTAGTTAATGCTTGCTTATATTTATCTCCATTTGCCTGTACAACAAAAGCAATATCTTGCCCTGTTTGCCAGTGATGTTTGGCAAAATAATTCGCCACACTAGCAATAGTATCCGCTGGGTTATGCCAAATATCACGCTTCATATCACCTTCAAAATCAACCGCATAATGGCGATAACTGCTAGGCATAAACTGCGGCATCCCCATCGCGCCCGCATAAGACCCCATTGGCTCTAGTGGATTTATTTTCTCTTCACGGCATAATAATAAAAACTGCTCTAACTCACTTAAGAAAAATTTACTACGCTTAGGGTAATCAAACGCCAACGTCGCTAAAGCATCTATCACTCGATGCCCACCAGTACGCTCACCATACAATGTTTCGACACCAATAATGGCAACAATAATCTCTTCAGGAACGCCATAACGCTGTGCAGTTAGCTTTAAACTAGCTTGATTCTTTTGCCAAAATTTAACACCACCTTGAATGCGCGAATCACGCATAAATATTTTTCTATATTTATACCATGGCATACCTTCTGCTGGCCTAGTCATGGCTGCAATGATATTAGGCTTGATTTCTACAGATTTAAATAATTTAGCTAATGCATCGGCTGCAAACTGATGTTGATCCACCATTTTGCCAGTAAATTTCTGCACGGCGACCTGGTCATCTATCTCTGCCTGCGCTAAAGGACTTATCACTGTGGATAAAAAAATGAGACTAGCAATTAACAGCTTGTGCATAATGATTGTAGAGGGCTAATAAAAGTAAATAAAGGCTTCTTACAGGAAGATTAAATTAGATTATTTGCTGCCACCAAAAAATCTAAGACCAGAAAATATGACATAAAAAATATCGGCTTACGTTATCTGCACTCTGCTAGATAATTTAAGCCGACCTACGACTATTTTTTCACATACAGATCAGTAATCGTCCCCGTTACCATTTCAGCTGCAAAAGCAAAGGTTTCTGATAAAGTCGGATGGGCATGAATAGTTAAACCAACATCTTCAGCATCAGCTCCCATTTCTAAAGCTAATACTGCCTCCGCCACCAATTCACCGGCATTCGGCCCTACCATTCCAGCGCCTAAAATCTGCCCCGTTTCAGGATCACAAAGCATTTTAGTTAAACCTTCATTACGACTTAAACTTAATGAACGCCCACTTGCAGCCCAAGGAAATGCCCCTTTTGCATAAGCAATTCCTTGTTTTTTAGCTTCATTTTCGGTCAAGCCCATCCATGCAACTTCTGGATCAGTATAAGCAACGGATGGAATAGTTAAAGCATCAAAGCCAGATTTATGACCAGCTGTAACTTCAGCTGCAATCTTACCTTCGTAAACAGCTTTATGCGCTAACATCGGTTGACCGACAATATCGCCAATCGCATAGATATGCGGCACATTAGTTTTTTGCTGCTTATCGACAGGAATAAAGCCCCATTCATCTACCTTTACACCCGCTTTATCAGCGTCAATTAAAGTACCATTCGGTTTACGTCCAACCGCGACTAAAACTTTATCAAATAACTCTGGCTCAGGGGCTTTGTCACCGCCAAACGTTACTAATAAACCGTCATCTTGCGCAACAATACTTTCAACTTTAGTTTTTAACCAAATATTCTTGTATTGCTTTTTAATATGTCGATGCAATGGCGTAACTAAATCTTTATCACAGCCAGGAATAATCTGATCCATTAGCTCAACAACACTAATTTCAGAACCCAACGCATGATAAACCGTCGCCATTTCTAAACCAATAATACCGCCACCAACGACTAATAATTTCTTCGGTACATCTTCGATATTCAACGCATCAGTTGAATCCATTAAACGCGGATCATCATTGGGAAAAGGCGGGATTTTTGTTGCCATAGAACCTGCCGCAATAATGGCATTATCAAAAGTAATTTGTTGCGTACCTGCCGAGCTCGTGACCTCTAATGCATTAGCTGAAGTAAACTTTCCCAACCCTTGTACAACCGTAACTTTACGTTGCTTAGCTAAGCGTGCCAAACCACCATTTAAAGTACTGGTAATCCCCTCTTTCCAGCTTCTAATTTTATCTAAATCAAACTCTGGTTTGCTAAAATTTAAGCCATGTTGCTTAAAATGTTCAGCCTCATGCACAATTTGCGCAACATGTAATAAAGCTTTCGATGGGATACAACCAACATTTAAACAAACACCGCCTAATACGGGGTATTTTTCCACTAAAACCACTTGCTTACCTAAGTCAGCGGCACGAAAAGCAGCGGTATAACCACCAGGGCCGCCACCAAGAACTAAAACTTCTGCGTGTATAACATCTGTCATTTTATTGCCCCGGTTACAGTAACAAGCGACGAATGTCGCTGAGGTAGTTAATCAATGTCGCCATAAAGCGCGCACCTTCGGCACCATCAATCACACGGTGATCGTAGGTTAAATCCAACGGTAACATTAATTTAGGTTCAAATTCAGAACCATTCCAAACGGGTTTCATTTCTGAGCGTGTCACCCCTAAAATAGCGACTTCAGGTGCATTTACAATCGGCGTAAATGCTTTACCACCAATACCACCTAAGCTAGAAATAGTAATACAACCACCACTCATATCAGCAGGTAATAATTTACCATCACGTGCTTTTTGGCTGAGACTATTTAAATCGTTAGTTAATTCTGCAATACCTTTTTTATCAACATCTTTTAACACAGGCACAACCAAGCCATTTGGCGTATCAACGGCAATCCCAACATTAAAATATTGCTTCAGAATTAAAGACTCACCATCAGGCGATAAAGAACTGTTCACCGTAGGAAATTTCTGCATCGCGGCAACCAAAGCTTTAACAATAAATATCAGCCCAGTGACTTTAATATCCGCAGATTTATCTGAATTTAGTGCCTTACGGAAGGCTTCCATTTCAGTAATATCCGCCTCGTCATGATAGGTCACTAGCGGCAAATTCAACCAAACACGGCTTAAATTCTTGCCAGTTAGACGTTTAATTTTACTCAGTTTCTGCTCTTCCACTACGCCAAACTTACTAAAATCGACTGCAGGAATCGGTGGAATACCTGCACCGCCTTGTGTAGCTCCGCCAGAAGCCATAGCCTGTTTAACGAATTTTTTTACATCGTCTTTTAAAATACGACCTTTACGCCCACTCCCTTGAGTTATTTGGCTAATATCCACACCCAGCTCACGAGCAAACAAGCGCACACTAGGTGAGGCATGAGCGAGCTTACCTGAAGTACTTGCTACAGGCGCTGCTACTGTAGCAGATTTTTTCGGCTCAGAAACAGGAGCCGCAACCGTTACAGGAGACTCCACTATGGCTGGCTCAGCAGCAATAGGCTCTGCTTTAACCTGTGCTTCTAAGCGAGCAATTAAATCGCCCTTATTGACTTTATCCCCAACCTTAACCAGTACTTCTTTAACTACGCCATCATGCGTAGAAGGTAAATCCATGCTGGCTTTGTCCGTTTCTAATACAGCTAAAGTTTGCTCTGTAGTAACAACATCACCGACTTGAATTAATACTTCAATAACATCAATATCGTGTACATCTCCAACATCAGGTACAACAACGTCCACAATACTTGCCATAGAAGCCGTTGCGACTGGGGCACTCTCGGCTACCTGAGTTGCAACTTTCGCTTCTGGTGTAGCAATGGCAGCTTCTTCTGTATCAGAGGCTGCCACTTTAGCCGAACTTGGCTCAATAGTTATCACTAAAGAACCTTCATTGACTTTATCACCTACGCTAATATGGACTTGCTTAACAACACCTGCCGCAATAGCGGGTAAATCCATACTGGCTTTATCAGTCTCTAAAACAGCAACCGTTTGCTCTTCTTCAACTACATCTCCCACTTTAACCAAAACCTCAATGACATCAATATCATGCACATCACCGACATCAGGCACTTTCATTTCTGTTAATAGCGTCATAATTTGCTCTTCTGTTAGATTAACCAAGGCGCAATGGCTTCTGGATCAATATTATATTTTGCAATGGCTATATCTACTTTCGCCGGCTCAAACTCACCTTTATCTACTAAAGCTTTCAAGGCTGCAATCGTTACATGATAGCGATCCACTTCAAAGAAACTACGCAAATTAGCGCGCGTATCTGAACGGCCAAAACCATCCGTGCCTAATACCGTATAAGGCGCTGAAATATAAGGACGGATTTGCTCAGCAAAGGCACGAATATAGTCCGTCGCTGCAATTACTGGAATATCTGCTTTTGGAATGCATTTTGCCACATGCGTAACTCGTGCTTTTTTGCTTGGGTGCAATCGATTCCAGCGCTCACAAGACTGACCATCGCGTGCCAATTCAGTAAAACTCGTACAGCTAAATAAATCAGCTTCGACACCCCAATCTTCACGTAATAATGTTGCCGCTTCAACCACTTCACAGAATATCGTACCTGATCCTAATAAATTCACTTTTGGTGCTTTCTTACGAGTAATTCCTGACTGGAACAAATACATACCTTTAAGAATATTTAATGCTGAATCCTCTGGCATAGGCGGCTGATCGTAATTTTCATTCATTACAGTAATGTAATAGAACACATCTTCTTGCTCACCATACATACGACGCAAACCGTCTTGAATGATCACTGCCAACTCATAAGCATAGGTAGGGTCATAAGAAATACAGTTTGGTACGGTCGCTGCCATTAAATGACTGTGCCCATCTTCATGCTGTAACCCTTCGCCATTCAGTGTTGTTCTACCGGCCGTACCACCTAATAAGAAGCCGCGTGTACGTTGATCTGCCGCAGCCCAAATTAAATCGCCAACGCGCTGAAAACCAAACATAGAGTAATAAATGAAGAATGGAATCATTGGCACGCCATGAGTTGAATACGCAGTACCTGCCGCAATCCAATCACATAACCCGCCTGCCTCATTAATACCTTCTTGTAAAACTTGACCTTTTTTATCTTCTTTGTAATACATCAGCTGGTCTGCATCTTGCGGCGTATACAACTGCCCCACTTGCGACCAGATACCTAATTGACGGAACATACCCTCCATACCAAAAGTACGTGACTCATCAGGCACAATCGGCACAATACGCTTACCAATTTGCTTATCTTTCACCAAGATATTCAAAATACGTACAAACGCCATCGTCGTCGAAATACCATGTCCTACTTTAGTCCCATCTAAAACGGCTTGGAATGCACTTAGCTCGGGAATCTTCAGAGTTTCAGACTTTTGGCGACGCACAGGAATATGTCCACCCAGATCAGTACGGCGTTGCTGCATGTACTTATATTCTTCAGAATCTTCGGCAAATTTCAAGTACGGCAAGCTTTCTATTTCAGAGTCTTTAACAGGTAACTGCCAACGATTACGAATATCACTAACCGACTTCAAACTCATCTTTTTTTGTTGATGACTGGTGTTCTGTGCTTGCCCAGAATCCCCCATCCCATAACCTTTAATGGTTTTCGCAAGAATAACAGTGGGTTGGCCTTTATGATTGACTGCGGCTTGATAAGCGGCAAACAATTTAATTGGATCATGCCCGCCTCGGTTTAATTCCCAAATATCCTTATCGGTATACTCTTCTACCAAAGATTTTAATTCTGGCGTATTAAAAAAATATTCACGCACATACGCACCATCTTTCGATTTAAAGGTTTGATATTCACCATCCACACATTCCATCATGCGCTTCATAACCAAACCCTCTTTATCTTTTGCCAGTAGTGCATCCCAGCGTCTACCCCAAATAACTTTAAGTACGTTCCAGCCCGCACCACGGAAACTACTTTCCAACTCTTGGATAATTTTACCATTACCACGTACTGGGCCATCTAAGCGCTGCAAATTGCAGTTAACCACAAAAATTAGATTATCTAATTTTTCACGGCCAGCCATAGTAATTGCACCTAATGTTTCTGGTTCATCTGTTTCACCATCCCCTAAGAATGCCCAAACTTTACGCCCCTCCGTCTTAGCCATGCCACGATCTTGCATATAATGCATAAAACGCGCTTGGTAAATCGCCATAATAGGCCCTAAGCCCATAGAGACTGTCGGGAACTGCCAAAAATCAGGCATTAACCAAGGGTGAGGGTATGAAGACAAACCATTCCCCCCAATTTCCTGACGAAACTGATCCATTTTTTCCTCAGTAAAACGCCCCTGCAAATAAGCTCGTGCATAATCACCCGGACATGAATGACCTTGCACAAATACCATATCACCTCCATGTGTATCAGATGGCGCATGCCAGAAATGATTATGTCCGACATCATATAAAGTGGCTGCCGAAGCAAAACTAGCAATATGACCACCAACGTTAGTATTTCTATTAGCCCTTAGCACCATCATCATCGCGTTCCAGCGCACATAAGCACGAATTTTACGCTCAATAGTTGTCATACCTGGGTATTTAGGCTGTAACTCTACCGGTATCGTATTCACATAAGCAGTATTGGCACTAAAAGGAATATCAGCACCTGACTGCCTTGCTTTTTCGACCAACTGCTCAATAATAAAATGCACCCGCTCATTACCATCTTGCTCTTGAATAGCGGCTAATGCCTCTAACCATTCTTGCGTTTCTGCCGGGTCGATATCAACCTGGTCTAATTTATTGGCATTCAAACCATTACTCATCCGATACTCCTACTTATGTATGCCGCTGTATTATTAACTAGCCTTATACACAAACCATTACATAGCTAAAATTAAGAAAGGACATGAACAATGGCTGCACCCGCTGCCTTTGCTTATATCCTTGAATATATTTATGTTTTCCAACCATCAAGATTAAGACTCACGATCTATATAATCAACCCGCAAGTCTGCATCAATAGCCATTAGCGCTTAGCGTTCTCCACCGCAACACGTGCTAGCTCAGTCACTGTTGCCCAATCTTTATTTTTTACTGCTTCTACAGGAGCCAACCAAGAACCACCGACACAAGCCACGTTTTTTAGTGCCAAATAGTCATTGTAGTTTTCCGGTGAAATACCGCCAGTTGGACAAAAAGTAATTTGTGGAATAGGACCCGCGATCCCTTTTAACATAGGAATTCCACCTGCTGCAGCCGCCGGAAAGAATTTAAAATGATCCAAACCATACTCCATACCTAGCATTAATTCAGAGACACTTGAAATACCTGGAATTAAAGCAATTTCGCTGTGGTTTGCCGCCTCTAAAAGTCTGGGCGTTAAGCCTGGGCTAATAGCAAAGATAGCTCCTGCATCTGCGACTGCTTTTAATTCTTCTGGTGTCGTAATTGTACCGGCACCCACAATCGCACCTTCTACTTCTTGGCTGATAGCACGAATTGCATCCATTGCCGCCGCTGTACGTAGAGTGATTTCCAATACATTAATACCACCTGCCATAAGAGCACGTGCTAAAGGAACAGCGTCTGCTGCATCCTGAATTACCATCACTGGCATGACAGGTGAAGCATTTAAAACATCAGAAGGTTGAACTTTCCAGTTATTAATTGTCATAATCTTAATTTATTTAGTATTGAGTAAAAGCGGAGATTTATTTTTTTATACGGCAATAAAGGTTAGTTTCATCGAATAAATTCGCTGCTCCCGTCTCTGCAGAAGAAGCGCCCACACGGAAAGCGCCGAACATTTCACGCCCCATCCCCCAGTGATGATCTTTCGCAGTATTTGCGGCAGGTTTACGTGCATTAAATTCAGCCTCATCAACCAAAGTATTCACATCACCCGTTTGCGTATTTAAAACAATCATATCGCCATCGCGTACTTTTGCTAATGGTCCGCCATCTTCACATTCAGGACACATATGAATCGCCGAAGGAACTTTACCGGAGGCGCCGGACATACGCCCATCTGTTACGATAGCGACTTTAAACCCCCTATCTTGCAACAGGCCTAATATTGGCGTTAATTTATGTAATTCAGGCATGCCGTTCGATTTAGGCCCTTGAAAGCGTAGTACCACAATAAAATCACGTTCTAACTCACCACGATGGAATGCAGCCAACACATCATCTTGGTCATCAAAAACTAAAGCAGGTGCTTCAACAACTTGATGCTCCTCAGCAACCGCAGATACTTTAGAAATACCACGCCCTAAATTACCCCGCATAACATGCAAACCACCACTCGCTGCGAATGGCTTTTCTAAAGAGCCGATCACCGTCTCATCTAATGACTTAGCAGGACCTTCTTGCCAGGTCAATTTACCACCAATGATTTTAGGTTCTTGCGAGTAATCTCCCATGCCGCGATTATTAGCGATGGTCATAACATCATTATGTAAATAACCGCCACGCAATAAATCAGCAATTAACACGCTCATACCACCTGCAGCTTGGAAATGGTTAATATCAGCTTGGCCGTTTGGATAAACACGCGTCAATAAAGGTACAGCATGTGATAACTCATTAAAATCATCCCAATTCACCTCAATACCTGCCGCACGAGCAATAGCAACAATATGCATGGTATGGTTAGTTGAGCCACCCGTTGCTAGTAAACCAACAATCGCATTCACAATCGCTTTTTCATCAATCACACGACCTAATGGGCGGTAATCATCACCGAGTTTAGTGAATTTAAGCACTTGGCGAGCCGCTTCTTTAGTCAGCTCATCACGTAAAGGTGTGTACGGGTTGATAAATGAACTACCTGGAAGATGTAGACCCATAATCTCAACCATCATCTGGTTACTATTCGCTGTACCATAGAAAGTACAAGTACCAGGGCTATGGTAAGATTTTGATTCTGATTCTAGTAATTCTTTACGGCCAATTTTACCTTCTGCATATAACTGGCGCGTCATCGCTTTTTCTTTATTGGTAATACCGCTGGTCATCGGGCCAGATGGCACAAATACCGCTGGCAAATGACCAAAACTCAAAGCACCCAGTAGTAAGCCTGGAACAATCTTGTCACAAACCCCTAAATACAAACCACCATCAAACATATTATGGCTCAAACTAATCGCGGTAGACATAGCAATCACATCACGACTAAATAATGATAACTCCATGCCCGGCTGACCTTGTGTCACTCCATCACACATAGCCGGCACGCCGCCCGCAAACTGAGCGACACCGCCTGCCTCTCTAATTGCGGCTTTAATTAAAGCAGGAGAATCTTTATAGGGTTCATGTGCAGACAGCATATCGTTATAAGAAGAAATAATCGCAATGTTCGCTTTTTTATTCTCTGTTAAATCTGCTTTTTCGCCGGTACTACAGGCAGCAAAACCATGCGCCAAATTTCCACATGCGAGAGTAGAACGGTGCGGCCCATCTTCTGCGGCTTTATCAATGTGCTTTAAATATAAGCTACGCACGACATGACTACGCTCTATGATTCGTTGAGTGACTTTTTCTACGACTGAATGCATATTATCTTCCTATAAAGTTGTAACTTCTCATTTTTAACAGGTACTTAAAGCGTGTTTTAGGATGTACCGAGGAACGATGCGCTTCGTGCCTCAGCACATCCTACGCTATAACGTAAATGTCTCAAATACTTGTAAATAAATGAGAAGTTACATAAAGTTACTGTAAAAGTAACAAATAAACTATATTATTACGTTTTATGCGCGCCATTATACAGCAACACAGGCCTAACAAAAAACTCCAACCATGATAAGTTACCACCTTAAATATCATTTTCCCATTCACGGCCATCACGCGCCAGTAAAGTCGTCGCAGCATCCGGCCCCCACGTGCCTGCAGGATAGGGTTGCGGTGTATCTTGCGTTTGTTGCCAAGCATTTTGCATAGAATCAATCCAAGTCCACGCCTGCTCTATCTCTTCACGGCTTATAAATAAAGTCGAATGACCGCGCATCGCTTCCAATAATAAGCGCTCATAAGCATCGACAATATGACTCCCTTTAAATGCCTCTGAAAAACTCAAATCCAGCTTATTTTCCTGCACCTTAATGCGCTCGTCGATCCCTGGGATTTTATTTAAAATTTCAACATCAACCCCCTCATCTGGCTGCAAACGAATACTTAACTTATTCGCAGGTAATTGTTCAAAACTGTCTTTAAAAATATTATGCGGTAACGCTTTAAATTGAATAATTATTTCTGAATGCTTTGCAGGTAACCGTTTACCTGTACGTAAATAGAAAGGCACGCCCGCCCACCGCCAATTATCGATATCAACCCTAACCGCAACAAAAGTTTCTGCGCCACTTTCCGTATTAGCGCCTTCCTCCTCTGTATAACCTGGTACAGCAGCCCCTTTAATCTGCCCCGCGGCATATTGACCACGCACGGTTTTATCAGCAACATTTTCTACGGTAATGGGACGCAAATCTTTTAAAACTTTTATTTTTTCATAATGAATATTATCTGCATCTAGGCTAACTGGTGGCTCCATAGCAATAAAAGTCAAAATCTGTAACAAATGATTTTGCATCATATCGCGCGTTTGGCCAGATTGATCAAAATACCCCCAGCGCCCTTCAATACCTATTTCTTCTGCGACGGTAATCTGAATATGATCTATGGTATTGTGATCCCAGTTAGTAATAAATAATGAATTAGCAAAACGCAGTGCCAATAAATTTAATACGGTTTCTTTGCCTAAATAGTGATCAATACGACACACTTGATCACCCGTAAAGACATCTGCTACCGCATCATTAATTTCCTTAGATGACTCCAGATCGTAACCAATCGGTTTCTCCATAACCATGCGTGACTCAGGTGTTAACGCACCGGATAACTTTAAGCCCTGACAAATCGCTTTAAATAAAAAAGGAGGGACAGAAAAATAATTAATCATTCTGCGCTTTTCTTTATCAACAACCTTAGCTAGCTGTTTATATTCATCTGGCTGAGTTAAATCCATTTGTAGATAACTCATACGCGCCGAAAATCGCTCCCACACTAACAGGTCACGCTCTTCTTTTAAAAACTTCTCTAAACAAGTATTCGCCGCTTTAAGCAACAAATTACCCTCATCTGCAAAGCGATCCACGCCAATAATTTTAGTATCAGGCTCAAGTAAATTGGCTTTATCTAGCTGATATAAACAAAGCAACAATTTACGCGTTGCTAAATCTCCCAGCGCGCCAAAAATCACAAGATCACAAGGTTTGAATGTTTTTTTATTCTTCATTAGTACATTGCCAACAAGTTTTTAAACGACAGTTTATGGTAAATAAAATGGCAGCAAGAAATGCCGGTACAAGTTTATTTTAAAGCTCTAGCACTTAAAAAAGCTTGCTCTGATAAAGCACTCCATTGTGCAACTTGAGTTCTAAATTGATTAAAAGATTGGTAAATCTTTTGCGCCATTGGATCTTTATTCGCCAGCTCCAGAACCACCTCTTCAGATAATGTCTTTAATTTTCTAAGCACATCATCTGGCAAGGGCATTAATTTAACGCCATGTTTATTCACTAAAGTATCCAAAGCCTGGTTATTACGTGCAGTATACTCAGAAAGCATATCCATATTTACCGCTTTACACGCCGCCAAAACAATACTCTGTAAATCATCTGGTAATTTATTAAAAGCCTGTTTATTAATCAAAGCCTCCATCGTTGAACCCGGCTCATGCCAACCTGGATAATAATAAAACTTCGCCACTTTATACAAGCCAAAGGCCAAGTCATTATAAGGACCTACCCATTCAGTCGCATCAATAGTACCCGACTGCAAGGAAGTAAACAGCTCGCCACCCGGTATATTAACCGTAGCACCGCCAGCTCTACGCAGTACCTCGCCACCCAAGCCAGGAATACGCATTTTCAAACCTTTTAAGTCATCTACTGTTTTAATTTCACGATTAAACCAGCCGGCCATTTGCACACCCGAATTTCCCGCAGCAGCAGGAATTAAATTAAAAGGCGCATACAATTCACGCCATAATTCCATGCCCCCACCATAATATAACCAAGCATTCATTTCTTGAGCGGTTAAACCAAAAGGCACGGCAGAAAAAAACTGGGTCGCCTCTCTTTTGCCTTTCCAATAATATGCTCCCGAATGCCCCATTTGCGCAGTGCCTTTAGACACTGCATCAAATACTTCAAAGGCAGGCACTAACTCATTTGCGCCATACACTTTGACTTTCATCCGCCCGCCGCTCATGTCATTAATCATTTTGGCCAATAAATTTGCACCCGCGCCTAAGCCAGGAAAATTTTTCGGCCAAGCAGTCACCATTTTCCATTTAATCTTAGTGCCAGCTTGCACCACACCAGGAGCAAGCACTGCACTACCAGCAGCTAAAGCACCAACACTGGCCTTATTAATAAATTCACGTCTTTTCATATTAAACCACCGAGTTATCAATTAAACATTATTCTACCTGAATCATAGCGCTTTATACATCGCCAGCGTTATAGCTTATAATCGAAACTAGCTCTATTGCTTATAAACAAGACTTTTAAAATAACCGCAAAAAACCTTTCCTCTCACAGCTCATTTATTTTCTACCAAGAAAAAAATATATTACATCTGATCTTTATAATTTAGGAGACTCACCATGAAAAAACTAACAGGCATTCTTTTAGCAACTGCATTAACCACCGGTTGCGCAATTGACCCTTATACCGGCGAAGAAAAAGTATCTAACACAGCCTGGGGAACGGGCATAGGGGCCGGTGCAGGAGCAGCAACTGGCGCAGCTATTGGCGCCATTGCCGGTGGCGGTAAAGGTGCGGCACTAGGTGCGGCTATTGGCGCTGGTGTAGGAGCGGCAGGTGGTGCTGGTGTAGGCTATTACATGGATACTCAAGAAAAGAAATTGCGCTTACGCTTAGAAAGTACAGGTGTTCGCGTACAAAGGACTGGTGATAACTTACAGCTTATCATGCCCGGCAATATCACTTTTGCAACCGACTCAGATAGACTCAATCGCCATTTTATCCCCGTACTCGATTCAGTTGCCGTCATTCTTAAAGAATTCAAAGATACCAATATAGACGTAGCGGGATTCACCGACTCCACAGGTAGCGCCCAATACAACCAAGAACTATCTGAACGCCGCGCAGCTAGCGTTGCCAATTACTTAATCAGCGCAGGCGTGGGCCACAGTAGAATACAATCACGCGGGTTTGGCGAACGTTACCCTGTTGCATCAAATAATAGCGCCGCAGGGCGTGAACAAAACCGCCGTGTAGAAATTAATATCCGCCCAAAGTAACCTAAACTTGATATTCAATTTTTTAAATTCTGGGTACTGAATCCCCCATAATAGAGAACTTTCTCCAATACAAAATAAGCCTGAAAAAAACAAAAGGGACAACAATACCTAGAACCATAAGATCAATAGCGATCAATAGCGATCAACTCCAGTTTCTCGGGAGCTCCAGCCAATTGAAACTTTATTTGGCTGGATTGAAGAAAAAACAGGAATTAAATGTACTAGTAAGGCTAGGTCGTACGAGGGGTTAATAGTTCATGTATTTGGAAAACTAGCTGTGGCTATGTTTTTTTAGAATTACCTGCATGTGAGCTCTTAATTCGCATTAGAGCATAGCTCGTATTTAACTATCCACGGCATTATCAATACCTACAAGAAAAGTACTGCTAAATATGAAAACGTAATTTCAATTATTCGAAAAGGAGCGAGACAATGAAAGCAATGATTTTAAAAAGAATAAACAGCCTTCAAGCAAACTCAAACCCGCTGGAGCTGATAGAACTCGATATTCCAGTTCCCGCAGCGAACGAAATTTTATTGAAAGTCTTAGCCTGTGGCGTCTGCCATACGGAGTTAGATGAAATCGAAGGGCGAACACCACCGCCAAATATGCCAATAGTACTAGGACACCAGGTGATTGGTCAAATTGAGGCCATTGGTCAAAAGGTACGATCTTTTAACACAGGTGAACGAGTTGGTGTTGCCTGGATTTATTCAGCGTGCGGAACCTGTAAATTCTGTCTATCCGGTCGTGAAAACCTATGCCCTTCATTTCAAGCAACCGGTCGCGATGCTAATGGTGGTTACGCACAATTTATGGTCGTTTCTGCAGATTTTGCTTACCCCATTCCAGAATTTTTTTCCGATGAAGAAGCGGCGCCTTTATTGTGCGCCGGCGCTATAGGCTATCGATCATTACATTTAACTGGGTTGCAAGACGGGCAGCGTCTCGGTCTTACCGGCTTTGGTGCATCAGGACATCTTGTTTTGAAAATGGCCAGATATCGCTATCCAAACTCTGAAATTTATGTTTTTGCCCGTAATCAAAAAGAACGCACATTTGCTCTGGAACTAGGAGCCGTTTGGGCAGGTGAAACAACAGACAAGGCGCCAAACAAGCTGGATTGTATTATTGATACTACACCCGTGTGGCCGCCCATTGTTGAGGCGTTAGCTAATCTCGAACCAGGTGGTAGACTGGTGATCAATGCCATTCGTAAGGAAGGCAGTAAAAATAGCTTAATGGAACTAGAATACCCACAGCATCTTTGGGAAGAGAAAGAAATTAAGAGTGTCGCAAACATTACCCGAAGTGACGTCAGCGAATTTCTGGCACTTGCTGCCGAAATGCAACTTAAACCTGAAATTGAAATATTCCCCCTGGAACAAGCTAATACAGCACTGATGGAGTTAAAGACCGGGAAGATACGAGGTGCCAAGGTCCTGAAAATAGACCGAAGATAACAGCCTATAAATTTGAATTGCTGATCAATATCGCTGGTATAGAAAGTTGGACTGTCAAAGGGTAGTTCAACAAAAATCATCACCCACCCTTTAATCATTGAAATATCATTTCTAAACTGCCTGTGCGGCAGTGAACATTGATAATCAACCGATTTGTGATTTTGCTTCTTTCTAAGCTGCCTGTGCGGCAGTGAACTGAGTTGGCTAACGCTTTAGTTTCTGAACCTTTTTCTAAGCTGCCTGTGCGGCAGTGAACATGACTTCTCTCTTAAATACGCGGCTGAATAATTTCTAAGCTGCCTGTGCGGCAGTGAACAAACAACTAACTCATGAATAATTTTAAGATCATTTCTAAGCTGCCTGCCCCCTGTGTCAGAATAGTTGTCGCCTCTAAAATAAACTTTAGAGGAAAGAAAAATGAGTCCAAAATATACCGAAGGATTTAAAATACAAGCGGTAGAAAAAGCCCTTAACCGATCACCTGAAATATCACTGACAGAGATGGCAACAACATTGGGAATAAGTCGTTCAGCTTTGCAACGATGGATTACTCAATCCAAGAACCATCAATTAGAAAATATTTCAGATAATACAGCTTCACTTACACAGCCAATGACAGAAAAAGAGAAAAGACCTCAGGATTGGAGTTTAGAAGAACGCCTTAAACTTATCATAAAAATGGATGGCTTGAGCGACGAAGACTGTCATAAGCATTGTCGAATCGAAGGTATATTCCCTCATCATGTTAAAGAATGGAAACAGCAGTTCATCACTGGATCCGTCTTGTCATCAGAGAGCAAAAAACAAGTCACTGTCAGAAATTTAAGAAATGAAATCAAAGCGTTAAATAAAGATCTTAATCGTAAAAACCAAGCGTTAGCTGAAACAGCTGCTCTATTGGTTCTTAAAAAAAAAGTAGACGCGATCTGGGGAAACGACGAGGGCAACTTACCATGATAAAAGAGCGTAAAGAAATTAGCCTGTTAATTAAGGAGGCTCAAGAGGCAGGCGCTAGGCAGTCAAAAGCCTGTGAAATTGTCGGTATCAGTGAGAAAACCTTACAACGCTGGAATCAGGAAGATAATGAGCAAGACGGACGGTTAGACGCCAAACACACGCCTAAAAACAAGCTGACAGAGCAAGAGCGTGACCGTATGATTCAAATTGCAAGCGCACCCGAATATGCGGATTTACCAAGCAATAAAATCGTGCCTAAATTAGCAGATAAGGGGGTCTATATTGCCTCAGAATCCAGTTTTTATCGGGTATTGAAAGCTGAAAAACAACTCAAACATCGACAAAAATCAAAACCAGTGAGGCAGGTCAAAAAACCGAGAGCCCTTGTTGCAACAGCACCTAACCAAATCTATAGCTGGGATATTACCTATTTGCCGACCACTGTAAAAGGCCTCTTTTTATACCTCTATTTGGTCATGGATATTTACAGCCGAAAAATAGTTGGCTGGCAAGTTTATGAAAATGAATCCAGTGCACAAGCGGCTGACCTAATGACAGATATATGTCAAAGAGAAGGTATTCAAGCAAATCAGGTCACCTTGCACTCAGACAATGGCAGCCCGATGAAAGGAGCAACCATGCTAGCGACACTGCAGCAACTTGGCGTTATCCCTTCCTTTAGCCGGCCATCAGTCAGTAATGATAATCCCTATTCAGAATCTCTTTTTCGAACATTGAAATATAGACCTGAATACCCTGAGCAGGCTTTTTCCACTCTAGCAGTAGCAAGAGACTGGGTGTGTGACTTTGCCAATTGGTACAACAAAGAGCATCTTCATAGTGCTATTAAATTTATCACCCCAGAGCAACGTCATGCAGGAAAGGATGAAGAAATATTGAAGCACCGTAAAGCGGTTTATCAGCAAGCAAAGTTAAGAAACCCTAATCGCTGGAGTGGTGAAATAAGGAATTGGGATAAAGTAGAAGAAGTCTACTTAAACCCAGAAAATCAAAAAACTGAAAACGAGCAAAAAGAGCGGGCATAAATTTACAACTTTAGGCGACAACTAGTTTGACAATCACCGTTAGTCCAGGTTATGTGCTTTTATGTGCTGAAAAAAAGATGGCTCAGAGTGAGGAATATGAATCTGAAACGTTATTTCAGATTCCGGTCTCTACAAAGTTATTGGCACAATTGAAATCAGGTGTTTATCTTCGGTTTACCGATGCGCGTGGTAAACAGCGTGAACTTTTGGTGGAAAAATCGCTTGATGAACAACAGTGGTTAGTCAGTTGTAATAAAAACAGTTACCTAGTATCCGGCTGTGAGCTAGAATTATTTGATGCAGAGCCGGAAGTAGATGAAAAATCAGGAGCCTGTTATCACTTAGGAGAGTTTGATGGAGTGCCTTTAAGTATTCGAGTTTTTAAGGGGGAAACCTTATTATTAACCGATTATTCGATAAATGGGCGCCCCTCTGAATATGATGCTGATGGCGTGCAGATTCGGCCTGCACAAATTAGTTGTACACTGAGTTCAGCGATTGATAAAGTGAAAGTAGGTCAGCCAGTCTGGATTGATGATGGGAAGTTAGGTTCCGTTGTCGAAAAAATAGATACCAATGGCGTATTATTACGTGTTACTCGAGCTGGTACTAATGGTGTTACTATTAAAAGCGATAAAGGAATTAATTTTCCGGAAACACAATTGGAGTTACCCGCATTAAGTGAAAAAGATCTAATTGATTTGGATTTTGTCTGTGCGCATGCGGATTTGGTGGGCTTTTCATTTGTTGAGTCACTGGATGATATGCAGTATCTTATCGAACAGTTGGCACAGCGTAATGCAACTGATTTACCTATTATTGCTAAAATTGAGACTAATTTAGCGGTTAAAAATTTACCGGAAATTATTTTGGGTACTATAGGCAGGCATAGTTTAGGGATTATGATTGCACGTGGCGATTTGTCTGTCGAGTTGGGTAGTGCGCGTTTAGCTGAAGTACAAGAAGAGCTACTCTGGTTGTGTGAAGCAGCTCATGTCCCCGTTATTTGGGCAACTCAGGTACTGGAGTCCATTGCGAAGAAAGGCACACGCTCAAGAGCTGAATTTACCGATGCAGCGATGGCTGTTCGAGCCGAATGTGTCATGCTCAATAAGGGACCTTATATTATTGATGCATTGGAAGCGTTAATTAATGTGATGATACGCATGCAGGAACATCAGCATAAAAAGTTCCCTCGTTTACGTGCTTTGCATTGGTAATATAGGCTCTAACCAAAATTAACCTTGGCTTCCAAGTTATTACGTGAATCGGCATTTCTTAGTGCTTCTTCTAAGCTGATTTTTTCCGCTTTATAGAGAGCTAATAAGGCATCATCAAATGCTTGCATACCTTTACTGCCACTTGTTTTCATCGCTTCTTTGATCTCATTTAGATCACCTTTTAAAATCAGGTTGGAGATATGTGGGGTGTTGATAAGAACCTCAATAGCTGCGCAACGTTTACCGCGCACGTCAGGAATAAGACGCTGCGAGATAACCGCATTTAAGTTGATGGCAAGATCCATAAAGAGTTGTTTATGTTGGACATGCGGAAACATATTAATAATGCGTTCCATCGCTTGGTTAGCATTATTCGCATGTAAAGTCGAGATACATAAATGACCTGTATTAGCTAGTTCTAAAGCAGCTTCCATGGTTTCGCGGTCACGAATTTCCCCGATTAAAATAACATCTGGCGCTTCCCGTAAGCTGGCTTTTAGGGCGCGTGCATAGGAGGCGGTGTCAACTCCGACTTCGCGCTGATTAACGATAGATTTTAAGTTTGGGTGTGAGAATTCAACTGGGTCTTCGATGGTTAGGATATGTCCCGCAGCATTAATATTACGATGATTAATCATGGCGGCTAATGAGGTTGATTTGCCTGAACCTGTACCGCCAACCATCAATAATAAACCGCGTTTATCCATGATTAATTCAGTGAGAATTTCTGGTAAATTTAATTCTTGTGTGGTGGGTATCTTTGCAGGAATTAAACGTAATACGATACCAATAGTGCCGCGTTGATAAAAAGCATTAACTCGGAAACGTGCACTTTTATCAGGCAGGCTAATGGCAAAATCTAGATCTTTAGTCTGTTCAAATTCTTCAATCTGTTCTTGGGTCATAATCGCATAGGCGACTGACTTAGTTAGCTCGGGAGTAAGTAAATAGCTATCAAGTTCAACCGCTGAGCCGTGAATTTTTGTTTTGACTGGTGAGCCTGAGGTTATAAAAAGATCAGAGCCTTCTAAACTGACCATTTTTTTTAGGTAAGGAAATATATCCAGCACTTCTTGTGGTGTCGAGCCTAATACTTGAATACTTTTAGGTGGTATATTTTTTATTGCCGCTTGGCGTTTATCCATACTGATGGTAATGGATAATTTATTATCTTTTTCGACGGCATAAATAACAAATAAATGGCGACCAAATAGAGGGCTGGCAAAGCGTATTTCTTTATCGATAGAAAATTGTAGTTTTTGAGTATCTTCAGTGAGGGATTGAAAAATGTCGTGAAGCATTTCTTGGTCTAATATTGTGTTGCCTACGGGTTTTTCTTGGTCTAATAAACATAAGCGAGGGGCTGAGCTTAGGCTAAAAATTAGGCTGTCAGCTTTTTTATCGACCATTAATTTTAGGTAAGGTGTGATATCCATAGTTTTTTATGCTCAGTGGCTATGTTTAGATTGGCAAGTTAAAGGGAGAGGGGCTCATTCAGAGAAGCTGTATAAGGCATTGTTTAGACAAAAATTTAATGCTATTAATATAAACTGGTGCCTTCTCTTGTAGGGAAATATGACGCGCTAATTTTTTAACTTAATGGTAGTGAGACATACTCTACATAAATATGTATCACTTTAAATAGTGGTTAAAAAGTTCTTAGGAATGAGGATTTAATCATTATTAGGGGTGCTTCTTAGGCAGGGTAATCTTAACTTACATCTTCATGGTCATCGGTAGATTGTAATGAGAGTCCATTACTGGCATTATCTTCGCCACTGGCGAGTTTGATTTGTAAGCGTAATTCATTAGCCGAGTCAGCATTTCTTAGTGCTTCTTCGTAACTTATTTTGCCTTGTTGATAGAGAGTAAATATCGCTTGGTCAAAAGTTTGCATACCAAGTTCGCGTGATTTAGCCATGATAGGTTTAATACCTGAGACATCACCTTTGGCAATTAAATCAGAAATAAGAGGTGTATTGATTAAAATCTCAATCGCTGCACAACGTCCACCATCAACTGTTTTAATTAAGCGCTGCGAGATAATAGCACGTACATTTAAGGATAAATCTTGCATTAATTTGACCTGAGTTTCTGTGCTAAAAAAACCTAATATACGATCAATCGCTTGGTTGGCATTATTGGCGTGCAAAGTGGCAAGTGCTAAATGCCCTGTCTGTGCAAATTCGATACCAAAGTTCATGATTTCTTTGTCACGAATTTCACCTAAGACAATAACGTCAGGTGCCTGGCGTAAAGTGTTGTGCAGTGCAACTTCCCAATCATCAGTATCAACCCCTACTTCTCGTTGCATGATGACGCAGTTTTTATGCTTGTGTACATATTCAATAGGGTCTTCAATAGTGATGATATGGCCGTAGCTATTTTCATTGCGGTGGTCGAGCATTGAGGCCATAGAGGTTGATTTACCTGATCCTGTGCCGCCAACCATAACGATTAAGCCAGTCTTGGCCATAATGAGGTCTTTTAATATGGGGGGGAGACCGAGTGTTTCGAAGCTTGGTATTTCATTTGCGATAGTCCGCATCACTAAGCCTTGTGAACCTTGCTGTACATAAGCATTAACACGAAATCGAGATAAGCCGGCAGGGGAGATAGCAAAATTACACTCTTTAGTTTCTTCAAATTCTTTTAGCTGTTTGTCATTCATGATGCACTGGGTGAGTGATTTTGCATCATTAGCTGATAAAGCTTGTTTGGAGATAGGCGTCATAATGCCTTTTATTTTCATAGCTGGGGGGAATCCGGCAGTGATAAATAAGTCGGAGCCATCTTTTTCTAGCATAAGTTTTAGTAACTTTAGAATAAAAGACATTGCTTCATTTCTTTCCATGGGAGCTCCAATAGTGTGTTAGGTAGTGTTTTTTCTAAGTGTGCAATATATGCTATGATTTTGCAAGGTACTGCAGCTCACTTTTAGTATAATTTTAGTGGGTATTTTAACTTGTACCATTTCCTGAAATAAGCGATAAAATAATAAAAATTTAACCAATTAAAAATGCACTTATGCTGCTTTTTGTATGTTAAAAATTCAGGCGGTGTACGCTAGGTCAATTAAACTGTTTGCACAAGTACCCATGGTTTAACAACGGTTGCCCACATCATTGTGTCATTACTTATCCAGTCAGTGGCTTGTTGATCGGAGACAAGATTAACTTGTTGGGTTTGCATCCATTGTTCGACTTTTATTTTGTTATCTTTAGAGAAGGCATCGGCAACTTCCACTAAATCCAGTTCAGCTGCGACATAGACCGCTAATCCACTGGCGAAAAAACGTTGTAATTCAGACCAGGCAATTTTAGAGGTTTCTTGGTTTACTTTTTCTTTAGTTAGGTCTTCTTGGTTCATGGTGATGTTGATTTAAGTGGAGCTTAGGTCTATTTTCCTTGTGTCCTACAGGAGGTATAGCTTACAAATAAGCAGGTAATATAGAATAAGATTTAAGTTTGGCAGTGCTTACAATAAACGGTGGTTCTGTTGGCCTGTTTTATTTCTATTAGCGTTTTCTGACAATGTTGGCAAGGTAGACCGGAGCGACCATACGTGCTAAGTTCTTGCTTAAAATAACCAGGCTTACCATTACTGCCAACAAAATCTCGTAGGCTTGTCCCGCCTTGTTCAATGGCGGTTTGCAAAATTCTTTTTATGTGTGTGACTAGCGTTTGGTAACGTTTTAAGGAAATATTGCCCGCTGCTCGTGTTGGGCGTATGCCTGCATAAAATAGGACTTCTGTGCAGTAGATATTACCTATACCTGTAACAATACATTGATTCATTAAGAACTGCTTAATGTTGGCCTTCTTATTTCTGGATTTTTGGTATAAATACTTGCCTGTTAGACTGTCAGACAAAGGTTCGGGCCCTAGTTTGTTAAGTAGAGAGTGCTCAAAAGGCTTTTTTCCAAGCCATAAAACTGCACCGAATCGACGCGGATCAGTGAGACGTATCGTTTTGTGGTTGGCAAAAGCAATATCAATATGATCGTGTTTAGCGGCTTGCGCGTTGTTACTAACAACACGCAAGCTTCCTGACATGCCTAGATGAATAAGTAGGGTGCCAGTGTCAAAGTGTAGTAACAAGTATTTTGCGCGGCGACTAAGGCTTTTTAATTCTTGCTGATCAAGTAGCTCAGGTAAGTTGCTGGGGATCGGCCAGCGCAGCTGAGGCTGACGTATAATAACTTGAGTTACTATTTGATTTTTTATATGAGGACTGATGCCGCGTAAGCTTGTCTCAACTTCTGGGAGTTCCGGCATGGCTTTTATGGGGTGGCTTAGTAGTGAAGTAGCGAGTGAACTTCGTAAGTGCTGAGTTGTTCTCGGCCTTTTAAAAAATCTAATTCTATGACGAAAGCTAAGGCTTCAACGCTTGCGCCTAGCTGTTCTATCAGTTCGCAGCTTGCTTTTGCTGTGCCACCTGTTGCTAATAAATCATCAATTAATAATACGTGGTCGTTTTTATCTAGTGCGTCAGTATGAATTTCTAGGCTGGCTGAGCCATATTCTAAATCATAGGATACACTTTGCGCATCATAAGGGAGCTTGCCCGGTTTTCTTAAAGGGATAAAGGGTAAGTTAAGTTCCCAAGCAACTAATGAACCAAAGATAAAGCCGCGTGCTTCCATGCCTGCAACAGCTGTTATATTTCGACCTAAAAAAGGCTGAATTAATTGATGTACGGATAAACGTAAAGCTGCTGGATCTTTGACGAGTGGGGTAATATCTTTAAAGGTAATACCTGGTTTTGGGAAATCAGGGATGTCGCGAATTTTATCTTTCAGTCTTAGCATCTTAGTTATGAATATTCTTTTTTAAAAATGAACTTGGTCGTAGTTCGTTGATGGCTAAGGGGGCGATAATACAGAAGGCATCTTTGATAACGTAAAAAGCATTGGTAAGGCTCATTTTGTGAGCTTTAAAAAGGTTCCTAAGGCAGAGTAATGCAACACTGAAAAAATGCTTGATTAAAATGGTTGGATTTCTGTTAAGCCCAGCTAATAAGCTGATAGGGCCGCCAGAATTATCTCCGCCTTTACGCAAATATTCAAATACACTTTGTTTAAGTAGGTCATTAGACATAACACCATATAAAGCGTTAGCCATAATATTGACGTTGGTATTGGCGTGGTAACGGTCGTTATAGTATAAATTAACTTTTTCGTGGATGAGTTTAGTATCGTTAAAATCAGGCATTGCCAGTAAGTGTGTGCTAAGTAAGTATACATCATTAAATACCGCTGTTAAACCGCCGCCGGTGATGGGGTGGCGCATATTTAAGGCATCACCTAATAACACGACTCCCTCTTTTAAGACAGGTTTAGCCGGCATATAATGGTTAGGCATGATTTTATAGTCATTTTCACGTAGTGCCTGATCTAGGCAGTGCCTAAACTCTTTAGGTAAGAATGGAATGACGTTATTTTCAATATGGTGTTTTACAGTTTCTTTTTTAGGCGCTTGATCACCCGGAAAATCAATCAGCAGGCGTGATTCCGTGCTAGATATTGGGTAACAGATAAAGGGGGTAGGTGCGGATAAAAATACATGGCCATGATGTGGATAAGGAAGTTCACAGCCTTTTAAAATAATACCTACAAAAAAGGAAGTAACAGTTTTTACATTGTTAGTTAAGTCTTTACGAAAGCTAGAAAAGAAACCATCACTGGTGATCGTTAGTTTGGCATTGACAGTCTTAAGTTCACGAGTGTGTTTTTCTTTATATTTAACGCCTGTAACGACATGGTTTTCATCTTCAATAAGCTCTGAGACGGTGCCATGGATTTGTGTGATGCTTGGTTGTTTGAGTGCATCTTCACGAATTTTTTGTAAAAAGCGGCCGTTATGTAGACCAACACCACGATAATTTGTTGATTTGTCTTGGTTGTATTCAATAGAAAATTCACTGTCTTTATTGAATAGAGCGTAACCATAAATGGGTTGTGCATCAAAGCCTTCAAGCAAATGCTCTAAGCCCATTTTTTTTAAGGTTTGTACTGCGCCAGGTTGTAATAGTTCACCTACGATACGCCTTTTTTCTGCATAATCTCTATCGATAAGTGCAATTTTGATGCCTCTGGGGGCAAGGTATGTTGCAATTGTGGCACCAGCCATTCCTGCACCTACTATGCAAATGTCAAATAAATCATTATGTTCAGAAGTTGTGTGCATAAGTGTTCTTTGTAATAGACGTTAACTGATTAATTTTAATATGAATAACTAATCTTTAATAGTGTTTGTGTTGATAAAAACGATTTAATGCCCAAATAGGAAAGATATTGCGGTAAGCGCTATAAGTAATCATACAATTATAGTTGAAAACACCGGAAATATTTTCTTGTGCCCAATCGCCATTCTCTAATTGCCGATCTAATAGTAAATTTATGCCGCGCTGAAGCGCCGTTTTTTCTGGTGATTTTGCTGCTTGTAGGGCAAGTAATGCCCATGCGGTGTTAACCACTTGAGATGTTTCGGCTTGGGAGTAAACCATTTTAGCGCAGGATTCATAAGTTTCGCCCCAGCCACCATCGGTCATTTGCTTATTTAGCAAAAAATCACAGGCTTTATTTATGCAATTTGTTCTTAGTTGTGCATCAATATAATCTTTCCCTTGAACTAAAGCTTCTATACCAAACCAGGTAGCATAAGTAAAACATACTGCCCAGCCGCCATACCAAGAGCCATCCAGTTTTTGTTGTTTGACGATAAATTTTAAGCCATCAGTAATAGCTTGCTCAATTTCATTGCGTTTATAGTCAGGGTAAAGCTCTAAAATTTCTAATAAAGCAACGACGCAGGCAGCGCTACATTCTGTCCAAGAATAATCAATCATAATATCTGCGAAAACTTCAGATGGATTGAGTTTTTCTAGCCAGCTAGGGGCGCGACTCAGCTCATAAGTTGGCCAGCCACCATTTTTATTTTGATAAGACAGAATAATATCAACAGCTTGCTTTATGCGCTGGTCGCTAATATTTTGTTTGAATAAGCCTGTTTTATGAATCGCTAGTGTAGCGCTTAAACCCTCTGAGGTACAATCCGCAACCGGCCAGCCTTGCTCGGCAGTAGAGAATGGCCAACTGCCAATCATTGGGTGGCGGAAAAATTCTTCATGCGTTTCATGCTCGGCCAAAATTTGCATGTCATTAATAAAGTGATAACTTTTTTCTAGTGTTTTAGGGAATAGTTTACCTATATCACTCTCTAACATGGCACGTGTAGCGAAAGCGACATCCCATAATTGTGAACCATTATAACCGCTCATTTTCATGCCGTCTTCAGCAACCCATAAATAATCATACCAGCGTGCGACATGTTTTTTGAAAGGTTCGGACTCTTTACCGTAGGCGTGCCAGATGCACATGGAGTTAATCGCTTTATTAACTGGGCCGATATCAAGATATTCGGTTTGTGCATCTTCCGCATTGATATATTTTAGAAGATAATTATTTGCTTTATTTCTTAGCCATTGTGGTCTGATTTTTTCATAGCCATTGGTGAAAGCATTCATCCATTTTAAAACAGGCGACTGGGTAGTATAGCAATCTTTTGCGCAGACTTGATTTCTTTGTTTGGGCCAATCGATGCTCGCAAAATCTTCATTATAGATTTCTTTACGCAAAGATAAGATTAAATCATTTTCAGGCACTTGTATGCGCTGCGCATAGCAGTAAGCCATCGGTAAATAGACCATACGGCTATGGCACCAGTAGCGAGAGGGGTGTACTGGCAACCATTTAGGGAATAGCCACATTTCAGGAAACAAGCTGTTAAAGCCATCCCAGCTATATAAGTTCAAGATGGATAGGTAGAATTTCCCCCAAGATGGAATGCCGGTTGCGCCACCATTTTCTTTAATCCAAGTTTGTGCTTTTTGTAACCTTGAGTCCTCTTGAGGGGTGCCTAATAGGCGTAGCGAAACATACTGCATCACCGTACCAAACATTGTCGGTTGACCCTCAATATGCATCCCCCAGCCGCCATTAGTGTGTTGGTGGTTAAATAGATAAACCTTCATCATTTCTTGATGGGGTTTAGGAAAGGGAGTGTCAGTCAGATAAGCTGCGATTAATAAGCCGGGCAATAAAAAGAGTGGGCCGCCATAATCACCAGGCCAATGACCTTCATCGCTTTGTAGTCGGCTGAAATAATGCATGCCATTGATAAGGCTATCGATGAGTTTTTGTTCTTCTGCGCTTTCTGCTTTGGGTCTAGTGCCTGAATAAGCAGGGGCATTATTTTTTTGATATTGCTGTCTAAAAACTTTGTCGCTGGCTGAAGGGTTAATCTGGCGATCAAAGGAAAAATCTTTAGCAAAGGCTTGTAATTCTTGCTCGGAAAAGTTATTTGCATTGTGTAGATGCGCATTAATATCTTGAGATGCAGGCTTGTAGGCCCATATTTGGCGGCCTTTTTCGGTTAATAGTTGCCAATTATTCCAGCTTGAATTTTTTTGTGACATAAAGTGTTATCCGGATAGCCTTTGAGAAAGAGCTGTAGTGTATTAATGCAACATTATGTAGTTAGGGAGCGAGTTGCAATTATACAACATATAGAACAGAATGTTATATAGAACGCACACAAAACATTTAATTAATTGTGGTATATATATTTTTTTTATTTTTAATCAGTTGGTTATAAACTACAGCTCGTGTTTATTCTATTAAATAAATGGATAAGACTTGAATTGTAAACTACTCAATACTATACTTTTACACATGAAAAAATTAATTTTTGTTGTTTTTTTGCTACTTTTCACCCAAAGTGCCTTTTCAGGTGCGATGGATGAGCGTGTTTCTGAGATTGAAGGAAGCTGGGCTGACACACGTGAAATAGAAGCAGTGCCTGAGCGTAAAAATATATTTTTACAGTTAGTGAATGATATTACTGAAGTTGTTACTGAATTTCCTAGTCAAGCTGAGCCGCTTATTTTGAAATCAGCCATTCTATTAACTATGGCTGAAGATGCATCGAGCTTTGTTGCCTTAGGCTTAGTTAAAGAAGCCAAGAGCTTGTTGCAAAAAGCGATAGGAATTAATCCAGCAGCGAGTAAAGGTTCTGCTCTCGTTACTTTAGGTGTTCTCTATTATAAAGTGCCTAGCTGGCCAATTGCTTTTGGTGATAACGATGAGGCCGAGGCGTACTTATTAAAAGCTTTAGAAGTCGATCCTGAAGGCATTGGTAGTAACTACTATTACGGCGAGTTTTTATTAGAGCAAGGCAAAAAAGAACAAGCCGTTAGCTTTTTAAATAAAGCGCTTAATATAAGGGTAAATCCTAAAGACAGGAAGTCTAAAATAAGAATAAAGGAACAAGAGAAGGCTAGAGTTGCCTTGGCTAATCTTTCATAAAAAATCTCCTATTAAGGGGAGTATTGCTCCCATACTTCACGCGGTTACGACTGCGGATTTCTAGCTACTGAGTTTTTGTCAATAGTTGCGTTTTAGGTGGTCGGTTTTTTATAAACCTTTCCTGTTTTTATCCAAGAGATCTTAGTAAATTGAAAATTGTTTTTGTTGCAGATAATGTTGATGGGGAAAAATCAGGAGGTGTTGTATCAACGCGACGTTTTATTGATTACTTCAAAAAGTCAGATGACTTAACTGTTATTAGTACAGGTAAAGCGGAAGAAAATAAAATTATTTTTCCTGCTTTTTATTTGCCTTTTGCTAAAAAACAAATGCAAGAAATGGACTTTTTATTTGCTTGGCCAAATAAAAAAGTATTAACAGAAGCAATTAAAGATGCAGACCTAGTGCATATTCAATTTCCTTTTTTTCTGGGCTATCAGGCTTTAAAAATTGCTAGAAAAATGCATAAACCGGTTGTCTTTGGCTTTCATGTTCAACCAGAAAACTTAATGTGGAATATTGGTTTAGATTTTGCTTGGCTTAATGCTTTTTTATATCGATTTTTTATACGTACTTTTTACAATAAAGCGGATTTAGTTTTATCTCCTAGCGCTTTTGGTAAAGAAATGCTGGAAAAATATGCTATTCAAACGCCAGTAGAAGTCGTATCGAATGGTTTACCTGAACAATTTAAGCCTAAACACTGTGTCAAAGAGCAAGAGTTTGAAGGTCGATTTGTTATTTTAATGGTGGGGCGTTTAGCGACTGAAAAGCGCCATGCTTTAGTAATGCAAGCTATTAAACAGTCAAAATTTAAAGATAAAATTCAGTTGGTCGTAACCGGGCAAGGCGCGCTACGCGAAGAATTGATTGATTTAGGTAATTCACTACCTAATCCCGCTTTTTTTGAATATGTTAGCCAAGAAAAATTGATTACTTTGTTTAATACTGCTGATTTATTTATTCATGCTTCTGATATAGAGCTAGAAGGGATGGCTGTTTTAGAGGCTATTGGCTGTGGTTTACCGGCTCTAATTAGTGATTCTGAGCAGAGTGCTTCAGCACAGTTTGCTTTAAATGAGCAATTTTTATTTTCTGCTGGTAATTTAGAGAGTTTGATTGAGAAAATGGATTATTGGATTGAACATGAAGCAGAGTTGAAGGCTGCAAAGATTCCATATTTGGAGAAGGCGAATGTTTATGCTTTTGATGCTTGCGCACAACAAGCCAGAGATTTTTATGAGGAGGTTGTGGCTAATAAAAAGCAGCAATAATACCGCAATAGGGCGGACTTCAGCCCGCTTTTCTATAATATCTACCCACAAAGCTGTGGATCAATAAAGCGCATAAAATCAACCCCGTGCCAGCGATAATTTTTATAGTCAACATTTCCTCGTTCAAATAATAGCCCAAAAATAAAGCGAATACTGGGGATACCAAGGTAATTAACGCCACGTGTGTTGCTGCCAAATGAGTCAAAACATAGTAATACAGGGCAAAGCCAATCGGTGTTGCTATTATTCCTAAATACAAAATAGATAACAAACTATGTGCGGGTAATGTTGTTGGGATTACGCCATCAATAATCCACCAAGTTAATAGGTATAACGGTGTGGCAAAAATAAGTCCGCCAGTAACTTGAGTCAATGCGGGTAATTTTGCTTGCAAGCGCTTAACCCAAACAGCGCTGAGTGCTTGTAAAAATACCGCGAGTAGGACACTTAAAATTCCCAAGACTGACTGAAAACTCATTTGTATTGCCGTGCTAAAAATCAGTGCAAGCCCTCCGACCCCCAAAAGGTAAGCGAGTAATTTATCCCAGGTTAAGCTACGTTCTTCAAGCCAGAGTGCGGTTAATAGCGCCGTAATAAAAGGCGACAGACCGAAAATAACCGATACCCAGCCTGAAGGAATAAATTGCGCACCCCAGTAAACCGCCATCATGGCGCCATAGACCTGTACTGCGATAGCAAAATAAGTTTGCCGCGCTTTACTATGCCAAGGTAGTGGCTGGCGGCTTAATAAAAGCATAAACAAGATGCAAATTAGGCCAATTACCATGCGCGCAGCGACACCAAAAATAAAGCTTGAACCTTCGGCACTCCATTTAATAGCCAGTGGTGTTGTAGACCAAAGTAAAACTATAAAAATAAAAGCCAAAGCGATACGCATATTAAATTAATCCAGTCGTTTTTAGGAGAATCAGGCCTAGCGTAATAATGATCGTGCTACTTGCAGTAGAAAGAGCAATGATTTCAGCCGCCATGGTGCCATAGTTACTCATTTTTTTTGCCATCACATAGCTAGATACAGCAGTTGGGGCGGATAACATGAGGTAGATAAGTCCTAAATCTTGGCCGCGAAACTCTAGGGCAATGGCTAAGCTAGTACCGATTAAAGGCATCAGTATAAGTTTGCAGAGGCTTGCCCAAATGACTTCTTTGCGGTTATGACGAAAATTTTTCCAATATAAGCTGCCGCCTATGCAAATTAAAGCAAGAGGCAAAGTCATTTGGGCTAGGTAATGCCCTGATTGATAAATGAACTGTGGTATTTCTAGGTTTATACTAGAACAAATTAAACCGAATAGCACAGCAATTAGAATTGGATTATTGATAATTGACTTGAGTGGGAATTTACTTTTAGGTATTAGTAAAATAACGGATAAAGGGTTATCAATTACCGCGATCAATGCCATATATAAGCTTGCAGTGGCTAAAATTTCTGATCCATAAGCATTGACTGCTAAAGCAATGCCGATAATACCTAAATTGCCACGAAAAGCACCTTGTACAAAAACGCCGCGTTTATCTTGTTGGATTAAAAATCGACTAAGTGTTTGAAAAACAATTACACTTATTAAGGTAATTAGAACACCAAAAAGGAAGAGCGGTATGTCAGCAGACTGGCTTAAAGGTGTTGTGGCTAAACTAAAAAATAACATGCACGGTAAGGTAATATTAAATACAAAGCTATTGGCAATATTAATGAAATGTTCATCAATAAAACCCGTGCGCCGGAAAATAATGCCTAATATTAACAGGGTAAGAATAGGGGCTGTCACATTTAAGGCAAACAGAAATTGTTCGAACATTTTGGTAATGTATGTGAAATAGGTAGGGGAGGTGGCTTGTTATGGGGGTGAGGGTCTACACAAGCCTAAAAAATTTTCCAGAAGAAGGAGTTTGAGTGAAGGAAAAATATAAGACAAAGCCTTGATTTATATCCTCACCTAACTCAGTCATGTTAGGCTATTCTGACTTGAAAATCATGGTATTTTAATGTTAAAAGGTTATGTAGGTAGTATCTGAACGCAAGTAACCGCTCACATTCCCCCAAATTTCATATAAAAATATCGTTGTTCCTGAAGTCTTTTATTGGGGGCATGTTAGACGTAGATTCCTGCTATAAGCATAGGATGACGAGCTGAAAAATAGCTTAATCCTCTTAGGTTTATTTTTTATAAGAAGGATCTGAATGGTTGCGAATGAAAAATCTATTTTTCAAAAATATTACTAATAATACCTCAAAATCTCTTTAGCTAACGTTAGAAATAAATCTGCCGTACCTTTTTCTATTTTTTATCGTTCAAGCATCTGTCTGACCTTGATTTTATACGCACTAATTCAGTAACTCTCTTATTTATTTTTTTCGAACTGTCACTTTTTGCGCTTGTTTGTAGGCTTTCAAATTGAGTATGTTTTATGCGAGCAATCGCGTATGGATCTGTACGTATGGTTCTATGGGGAAACTTGAGAGAGGCTATCAAGTGGTTTTTGTGCGTTGTGAAGTAAAAGTACGGTATACACGGACTTATCTCATTTGTACCGTATGTGAATGAATACTTAGCGATAGGGGGCTCAAGTATTTCATAAGCTGAGGGGCGTGCCCGAAAGAGTATTACGATGAAAATTTTGGTTTCAAGTAATGGATCCAAATACCTCCCCTGCTTGCGGTGTGGTATGTTTATTAGATAAAAAGGTGGGCTTCCTATAGAATAGTGAACCTTTTGCTCCTCTCTAAACATAGTTGGATATTGACGGGGCATAAGGTTACCGTTTAGGTAAATAGCGCGAATTTTCTGCATAAATGGAAAATTTGTATTTTTAAAATAGGTGTAACACAGGCTTAATGGGTATGACAGACAGCAATTTTCTCAATGAAATCAACAAGCGAAGGACTTTTGCTATCATCTCTCACCCAGATGCTGGTAAAACCACCTTAACTGAGAAATTATTATTATTTGGGGGAGCTATCCAGCAAGCGGGTTCTGTTAAGGGGCGTAAAGCTGATCGGCATGCGACTTCTGATTGGATGGAAATGGAAAAAGAACGGGGTATTTCGGTGACGACCTCGGTGATGCAGTTTGAACATAAAGGTTGCATTATGAATTTATTAGATACACCGGGGCATGAGGATTTCTCAGAAGATACGTATCGTACTTTAACTGCCGTTGATTCTGCTTTAATGGTAATTGATGTCGCGAAAGGGGTGGAAAATCGCACCATTAAATTAATGGAAGTGTGTCGCCTACGTACTACGCCGATTATTACTTTTATCAACAAGTTAGATAGGGAAGGGAAAGAGCCTATAGAGCTACTGGATGAGGTTGAGACGGTATTAAATATTGAATGCGCGCCGATTACTTGGCCTATCGGCATGGGTAAGCGCTTTAAAGGGGTTTATCATTTATATGAAGATACGGTGCATTTATTTAGCGCCACGCATGGTGGAAAAATCATGCAAGGTGAGACTATTAAAGGTTTGCGTAACCCAGATTTAGATGCTGTTTTAGGTGATCAGGCTGAAGAATTGCGTGAGGAGATTGAGCTGGTTCAAGGAGCGAGTACCGAGTTTAATTTAGAGGAATATTTGGCGGGTAATTTAACGCCTGTCTTTTTTGGTTCAGCTGTAAATAATTTTGGTATTTTAGAGTTATTAGATGCTTTTGCTGATTATGCGCCAGCACCTAAAGGGCGTGAAGCGGATCAGCGTTTTGTCAGTGCCAAGGAGGAGGCGTTTTCTGGGTTTGTCTTTAAAGTACAAGCGAATATGGATCCTTCTCATCGTGATAGAATTGCGTTTTTGCGAGTTTGCTCGGGTAAGTTTGATAAAGGTATGAAAATTAACCATGTGCGTATTGGTAAAAAAATCCAAGTATCTAATGCGATTACCTTTAAAGCCGCCACCCGTAAAAATATAGAAGAAGCCTATTCGGGCGATATTATTGGTTTACATAATCATGGTACTATCCAGGTCGGCGATACGTTTTCCGAAGGTGAAGTTTTAAAGTATTCAGGCATTCCTTATTTTGCGCCTGAATTGTTCCGTCGTGTGGTCTTAAAGGACCCATTGCGTGGGAAAGCCTTGCAAAAAGGTTTGGTGCAATTAACTGAAGAAGGCGCGACGCAATTATTTAAGCCTTTAAAAAATAATGATCTTATTTTGGGTGCAGTGGGGGTTTTGCAGTTTGATGTGACTGCCTATCGTTTAAAATCTGAATATAATGTTGAGTGTGTTTATGATACCGTTGCCATTAATACGGCACGTTGGGTCAGCTCGGATAATGCAGCGAAATTTGAGGAATTCAAGAAAAAAGCATTTGATAACCTAGCGGAAGATGGGGGCGGCTATTTAGTGTATTTAGCTTCTAGCCGAGTTAATTTGCAGTTAACGGAAGAGCGTTGGCCGGATATTAAGTTTAGTGCGACCCGAGAGTTGTAGTCATTTAATAGATACCATTAAGTTATGGAAATAAGTAAAAGATAGACAGCGTATCTATGCTAACTTCTTTAATAACTGTAGCGTAAGTCATGGGGATAAAGTTCGGCAACTGTAAGGCTAAAGGAGTGTAATGAAAATTAAACAATATTGGGTCTTTTATTTTTGTGGTGCCATGTCTTTTTTTGCTAATGCTGAATGTTTGAGCGAATATGAAGCAAAAGCTATGTATTTACGTGCGCAAGGTCAGAGCGCAGCAGATTCTGAGCATTTATTAAAGCGCTCTGCTGTACTTTGTGAAAATTATGATGTGTATTATGCCTTAGGCTTGAATCAACAAAAGTTGCAGCAATATTCGCAATCATTAGTCAGCTTTATTAATGCACGGCAATTTCTCGGCTCAGATGAACAGAAAAAAGCAAATCTTTTAGGGCGCATGGCAAGTTCATATATTCAATTGAATGACTTGCCAAATGCTCTTGCTGCCATGGGAGCTGCAGATAAAATATATGCAAAAAAATGGATAGACAAGCCAGAATGGGCAAACTATGTTAGTGAGGATATTGATAAGTTGAAAGCGGCGGGGCTTCCTAAAGTTAGGCCCAAAGTTGATATAGATATTTTATTTGATCCTCAAAGTATGGCGATAAATGAGAAGGGTTTAGCTAAAGTAAAAGAACTGGGGCTTGCCTTAATGCCGTATATTAAAGCAGGAAAGCGTATCCTTATTGTTGGGCACAGCGAGAAAACAGGTGATCAAGAGTCAAATCGGCAGCTTTCTGAAGATAGGGCGAAATCGGTTGTGGCAGCATTGGAAACTCTCTATCCGGAATTAAGAGGGCAATTGGACTATGAAGGGAGAGGCTATAGTCAATTGCGTTATCAAGGCAATAATAAGGAAATGCATGCTTTAAACAGGCGCGTAGATGTGGAAGTTAGATAAGCTATTCCATTTTTTGTAGGTGCCTCCTCTTGCTGTGAGACAAAAGGAGGAGAATAAAATTAAATGTATTCCTATCCAGCTTTCTCCCTCTGGAGCGGGCTTTAAAGCTTGTATAAATATTTATGTATTGTATGGGTGCCTTGTCATTATCAACTTTTTTAAAAAAAATCAATATGGATCAATCTGTAAAATTCGATTTAGATTTAATTCATCGTTACGATAAGTCAGGCCCTCGCTATACTTCGTACCCCACTGCTTTAGAATTACATGATGGTTTTATAGAGCAAGATTATCATCAGCAAGTTGAACTTTCTAATAAACGTGGCGGGCCTTTATCGCTTTATTTTCATATTCCCTTTTGTGATACCGTTTGTTATTACTGTGCATGTAATAAAATTATCACCAAAAACCGAGAGCATGCCGAGCCTTATCTGGCTAATTTATTTAAGGAAATTGAGTTGCAAGGTGCACTATTTGATAGCAAGCGTATAGTTAATCAATTGCATTGGGGAGGGGGGACGCCGACTTTTTTAGATTACGAGCAGATGAGCAGACTTATGGTGGCTACGCGGCAGAACTTTCACCTTAAAGATGATGATACGGGGGAATATTCGATTGAGATTGACCCGCGTGCAACGAATGATAAAACAATTAAACAGTTAAGAGAGTTGGGGTTTAATCGAATCAGTTTAGGTGTACAAGATTTTGATCCGGCAGTACAGCAAGCAGTCAATCGTATTCAATCAGAAACGCAAACCTTTGCAGTATTAGAGTCAGCTAGAAAAGAAGGTTTCCGTTCCACCAGTATCGACTTGATTTATGGCTTGCCTTTGCAGACAGTCGCATCATTTTCAGTGACTTTAGATAAGATTTTAAGTGTTGAACCAGACCGGTTTTCCATATTTAATTATGCGCACCTACCTGCGCGATTTAAAACGCAGCGTCAAATTAATGATGCAGATATGCCAAATGCCGAAGTGAAACTGGATATTTTACAAATGATTATTCAGCGCTTACTCGAAGCTGGGTATGTTTATATTGGTATGGATCATTTTGCTAAGCCAGGTGATGAATTAGCGATTGCACAACGAGAAAATAAGTTATATCGCAATTTTCAGGGGTACTCTACCCATTCTGATTGTGATTTAATCGGCTTGGGTATAACCTCTATTGGGCGTATTGCTGATAGTTATGTGCAAAATGTTAAAGATTTACCGGCCTATGATTCATTAATTAGCAAAGGTGAGTTGCCGGTTTTTAAAGGCTTTGTTTTAAATGCAGATGATAAGTTACGTCGCGCAGTGATAACCCAGCTTATATGTCACTTTTCCTTGTCTTTTTCTAATATTGAGCAAACATACAGTATAGATTTTCAGCGGTATTTTTCAACAGAATTACAGGTATTGAAAGTAATGCAAGATGATGCGCTACTGACCTTAAATAATCAAGGGATCGAAGTATTGGCGGTTGGGCGTTTATTAATACGTAATATTTGTATGGTATTTGATGCTTATGTGCAAGCAAATACCAAGCAATTCTCAAAGGTTATTTAGCAGAGGTGTAACTTATGAACGAACAAAAGCAGGTAAAAAGTAAGTGGAATGTGGATGCAGCACTAAATCATATTTATATTAATGAAATTATGTTTGTTGCCATGGTGTTTTTAATCTTTTTAGGCGAAGTGATTATTGAAGTATTTGATCGGCCTGGTATTTTTTACTGGCTATTAATGACACCAATTTTTTGTTTTTTTTCGATTCTAAGTGAAAAAACTAAAGCACAAGCAACTGGCAAGGAAATAAAGCACTTGTATCGCTATCAGTTTTTGTATTGGGGTAGTGCATTCATTGCTGTTTTGTTGGTGTTTTTAAGTTGGCATGCGGAGGCAATTAAGGCAAGTGCAGCCGGAATTGTGATTCATATTATTCTTGCACATACTGTGTTTTTGAGTGGTATTGTTTTAGGTTTTCGCTTTTACTTAATTGGTTTTTTGTTATTTTGTACCGCTGCCTTAACTATTTTGATGCAAACGACTTTTGGGATAGATTTGTTATTTGCTATTCCCATTTTATGGCTAGGTTTTTATTGGGAAAAAACGCATTTATTCCCAACGCTTAAACGTAAAAGTGATTTTGTTAAAGAGATGATTGAGGATCAAGAATATAATCGCAGGACAGAGGATGATAAATAGTTTTTATATAACTTTTTTACAATTCTATTTAGTGAGTGAAATATTATGCTAGATGAAGTTATAAAAGTAGTGACGCCAGAAGTCATTGGCTATATTGCGGCAACTTTAACTACCGTTTCTTTTTTGCCACAAGCCATTATGACGCTTAAAACGAGGGACACAGAGTCGCTATCTTTGGGTATGTATAGTAGTTTTACATTAGGCGTGTTACTTTGGCTTATTTATGGCGTCTGTATTGCCGATAAAGCGATTATTTACGCAAATGCTGTTACATTTTTACTCGCCTCTTTAATTTTGTCATTTAAAATTTATAACACCTTGTGGAAAAAGAAGGAATCTTGAAAATTCATGTTTAGTCAGGTTTTCATTATCAAATGGAGTGCTGCCCTTTAGCCTGTATTTAAAGGGCGGGTTAAAGAAGCTCATATCTTATTATTGGCAATATGCCTTATTGTGCAGTTAGAGAACTGACTATACGCCTGTTTATTTTTGAGTGTAGCGAGAAAAAACAGGTAATCTGGGATTGAGCAGAGAATGTATTCTGCCTTGCCTAAGCAATGATTCTTCTTTTTCTGGCTTATAACTATCATTGCTTAAGGTGCCCAATACTCTTTATAGTGCTTTGAATACATATCTAACTAACTGATGTTTTAGTGAAAAATAAAATATTAATATGATTTTCAATAAAAGACTTTTCTTTTTTCTAAGAATTGAGTATTATACTATCTCTTACGGAGAGGTGGCTGAGTGGCCGAAAGCGGCGGTCTTGAAAACCGTTGAGGGTTTATCCCCTCCCAGGGTTCGAATCCCTGCCTCTCCGCCATTTAATTTTTTAAGTGGCTGATTATAAAGTGTTTATTTTTTTAAAAAAAATCTAGCCCACGTCTCAGCCCATGTTTGTGACAAAGCTCAATAATTCCAGTTGGGATTTTTACCTTAACGCCCACATAAAAAAAACAGCCTTTTTTGCTGGCAATCGTTGCCATTATCTTGACCAAGCGCATTAAATTATTGGCATAAAAAAACCAGCGGTTAAGCTGGCTTTGTTCAGATAAAAAAGTAACCTTTAGTTAATTCTTTGTTTAATTAAACGTTATTAAATGCCCTAAGTGTTAATGCTCCAAAAACAGAAGCATCATTAAGCGTTATTTCATCACTGGATTTTAATACCGCGCCATAATTAAAACTTAGATTGATATGCAAACATAGTTTTGTCATGGGTGAATCGGTGCTGTTGGCGATTACATCTAATTCCATTTTGTAATTAATAACCAGCTCATGTAGTGGCTCACAAATCATTTAGAAAGCGCCTAGCAAGCATCAATAAAAGCGTTCTATCTGTAAGGGTTGTATTGTGTGACTTATCCAGTTTATCGGTGTAAACAAGCATCAAGCCCATTAAATCCCTAAAATGAAATGCCTCACCTTGCCCGTTATCCAGCATAGCTAATGCCTTTTTATTAAATATCCTAACCAGAAGATGACACTCAAAAGCCATAGCTATCTAATAACTTATCATCCTGCGCCTGTTTTTCTAATGCCGCTGGGTTTGTGCTACCTATGTTTCCTTGCCTAAATCTTGTTATTTCTAGCACCTTAAACGCCGCTGTAACTTTATCCCGTGGCGGGGTTTCATCGTCTAGTAAAACCGCCTCAATTGTTGATAAGGCAATGCTTGATAAATGCCTTAGTTTTTCTTGACTGCTTGCGTGATTCGCATTTAATACCTTGTTAAGCTCGGCTTGAAAGTCATAATCAGCTTTCCAGCGGGAAACTGTTTCTTGAGCAACGTCCAGTTTTTCGGCTACGCTTTTATTAGTTAATCCCTCGGATAATAAGGTGATTGCTTGATGATGTTGTGCGTTTAGCTTCATGATAATAATTGATTTTTATTGAGCAAAATTAGCCCTGTATGGATTTAACATTAATTTTTTCAATAACTGCTTTAACGATTAAACATTTAACTTGGCGCGTTATGGGTAGTTGAGCGTCAAAGGCTGTCCAGCCAGTCACTTGCGACTGCACCCATTTAGGTGCGTTCTGCTTTGATATGCCTATACTTTCCAGTGCATTAATTAAAAAGCCGTCTATGGCGATTACTTGGCGAATACGTTTATTGTTCCGCATGATATAGAAAGCAATGCGCACATTATCAAAGTCGTTAGTTTTTCCCTTGGCAGGGGTTATCTGTTCTTTTTCTTGTGAAATTATTTCTACGGGTGCTTGCGGGGTATTTTCTGGCTCTGCTATTGCTGGCTTAATAGTCTGTGAATATAATTCTACAATATGGCTGTATATTTTTTGGTTTGTTTCTGGCGATAGTCTTTTGCTTGTTAAGCTGATACTTAAATCATTTTTAGCCCGTCCAATAATGCCTGATAGCTTAGGAATGTGCATGAAATAACTTAGGCAACTTATAAAGTTGTTGCGTCAGGAATGGCAGTATAATTCCCAGAAGGTTTTAAAGAGTCAATGCGAATTGTATTTGATGAGCACCTGAGGCAATGGAATTATACTGCCATTCCTGACGCAACAACTTTATAAGTTGCCTAAGTTATTTCATGCACATTCCTGAGCGAGAAAAAACATTAACCTGAGTACAATTAGCAATAATTAAACGGTGATTAATATAGCTGACTAATTCTGTGTCATTTAGCGGGCGAAGTCGATAGCTAAAGGTGATTCGTTGCTTTAATTGGCGGATGGATTTATGCTCTAATCGTGCATCCAGCTCAGGTTGTGCAAAGAGCACGATTTGCAATAATTTTTGTTTTTCTGTTTCTAGGTTAGTGAGTAGACGTAAGGCTTCTAAAGTCTCTAGTGACATGGCTTGTGCTTCATCAATAATTAAGACGGCTTGTTGTCCATGGCTAGAAATTTGGATTAAAAATTGATGCAGTCGTTGTAGGATTTGTTGTTGATTAATATTTGGCGCATAAGCAATAGAAAATTCATCAGCGATAGCTTTGCGTAACCCTGAAGGTGTTAAGTGCGGGTTAGGTAGGTAGGCTGTTTGGTAATGGTCATTTAGTTCATTAAGCAATTTACGGCATAATAAAGTTTTCCCAGTGCCGACATCGCCGATAATTTTAATAAAGCCTTCGCCATTATTTAAGGCGAGCAATAGTACATTGAACGCTTCTTGGTGAGGTGGTAATTGGCAAAAAAATTGCGTGTCAGGCGTTAAATTAAAGGGCTTTTCCGTCAACCCGAAATGCTGTTGATACATAATTAGCGCTTTTTATAATATCTACTTTATTGCTGATAATCCGTGTCGCCCCATAACTTGTAATTTTCGTATTCTTTAAGTCGTCTTTTCGAGTCAGTTAAGTCTTGGTCCCAGCTATGCTCATTCTTAATAATTGTTGGCTTGAGTAAGATAACGAGTTCCGTTTTTTTGCCGACTCCTGTATTAGTTCTGAATAACCAGCCAAGATAAGGCAACTCGCTTAACCAAGGAATTCCATTTTTACCTTCTTCTCTAAGGGTCTGCATTAAACCGCCAATCACAATGATCTGACCATTTTTAGCTTGGACGATGCTGTCTGATTCACGCATGGTATTTAAGGCGAGAGGTACTTGGTTTTCTTGCCCATTCGCTATAAAACGTTTCTCTTGGGCTTCAACTAAAGTAATAGAAGGATGGATATGTAAAGTAACCTCATCTCGATCATTTATTTGTGGCGTGACATCTAAAGCAATACCAGAGAAGAAAGGGGTCCAGGTAACGTCTTGTGTGACTGTTGTGGTCGAGGCTGAACTATTATTATTAGATGAAATATCGGTGATAAAATATTCGTCTTGTCCAACTTTTATAATGGCTTTTTGATTGTTAAGCGTGGAAATACGAGGGCTAGACAGGATCTTTGTTTTTCCTTGTGTTGCCATCAATTGAATATAGGCAGTAAAGTCACCAAATTGTGCTTGAGTAATAAAGACATCTTTAACTTGAGAAACTGCCGAGGGTAACGGGGCAACACTCGTGAGAAATGCTTTGCCACTTTCTTTGGCAATACTTGACCAATTCACACCATCTTGATGACTATCATTTAAGGTTACTTCAATAAATTTAGCTTCTAAAATAACTTGTCGCTGTGATTGTGCTTGCGTAGCATCGATAAAACGTTCGATTTCTAAAAGTTGCATCGGTTTTGCGCGGACAACAATAACCCCTGTTTGTTTATTAAGGGCAATGCTGGCTTCTGGGCTGCCGGCAATTAAGGCATTTAAAGATTGCTCTAGCTCACCCCAAAAATTAGCATCTGTTTTGGTAATAATAGAACCGCCCGAGGTAGAGTTAGAGTTTTCATTATGACTACTACTGTTATCCGTTGAATTTGAGTCTGAACTTTGGGCGCTTTGACCAAAAGTGACCCGAGTACTCGATTCGCCTGTGCGTGTAATATCTAATAAATCAATTTTAAAAATTTTAGTTTGCGCTGTCGCAGGATAAATAATATAACCAATATCCGTTTTTTTATAATCATAACCATATACTTTATGTACTGTTGCTAAAACTTGTGCAATCGATACTTTTTTTAATGTTAATGAAATATTTCCCTGAACGTCGGGGTGAACTACCATATTCGCTTCGCTATCTAAGACTAGCCCCATAAAAAATTCACGCGCATCTAAGTCGTGAACAGATATATTGAGTCGTTCAGTGACAGGCTTTGGGTGCGTATATTGCGTTAAATTCAAGGTTTGATTAAAGTCAGGCACTAAGGCATCGCTGATTTCTTTAGGTGGCGGGGGCGTTTTTACTTGTTCAGGAGCAATAACATCAGGAAAATAATCATCAACAATTTGCTTTTCTGGAGTGCAGGCAATCGTGCCCATAAGGCAAGTTAAAGCGAGTAGGCGAGAAAGGTTTTTCATGCTAATGGCTAGGTTTATAGGGTATTGGAATTAAGTATAAGCTTTTAACAAGCCCTTGATGCTTTACTAAAACGGAGTTCTGGTTGACCTTTAACAAGGTAATATCATTAAATGACTCGCCTTGTTTTAAGGTTTTACCATTTAAGGTGGCGCGCTTTGCCATGCGAGAGATCCAGATCGCGGATAGAACAATGCCTTGGTCTTGAATTGTAGGAGAATGTTCGGCTGTTGGCATATTGACGGGCTTTGTCGGGTCGCGAAACTGTGCCACAACAGCTTGGTTCAGCATTAAAAAACACAGTGTTATCTTTAGTCTAAACACGTAACCAATGCTCCTGAAAGCCTAAAGTATAGACTTTAATTGTGACTTCTGCTGTTGGGTATTCTTGCGTTTTGTAGTCTATGCTATGCCATAAAAAACGCCACGACGAGGCTTCTATCGCTTGTAAATAACGTAATGTATTTTGATAATTACCAGAAAAAGTTAAGCTTAGACCATGCTGGAATACCCATGATTTTTCTTGTTTCTGATCGGTTAACGATTTTACTGGCAGTTTTTCGACACGGATAAGTTGTAATTCATAGTCCTTATTTAATAACTCTGCTAGCACTAAAGTCATCGACTCTGATTCGACAAAACGTTTATTACCTAATTGGACTTTTTGTTTGAGCTGTTTTAAGTTAGTTTTTACCTGACTTAAAGCCAGCCTATTTTTTTCATTCGGGTTAAATTTCCCTAATGCCTCGACTTCAGCTTTTGCGACCACTAAATCATTTAATTGTGTCTCTATTTGTTGTATTTCTTCGTGTAACTGTTTTTGTTGCTGCCAAGTAGGCTGTAGGTATAGGCTATCAATGCCCATCCATAGCCCGGCGAGTATTGCGCAGACAATATAAAGTTTTTCGCGCAGCGACAATAATTCTATGCGTGCTAATAACATCTCCTTCATGATGTTGGTTTCTCTTTTGGTGCTTGCGTACTAATTGTAAAGTTAATTTTCTGGGCATTGCTTTTTGAGCTATGCATCTGTAAATCAGCAAAATAGCGACCTTTAAACACGGCTTCTTTATTTAGTAAATTAATTAACTGAGGCAAGCTGTCAGGAAAATAAGTACTACCTTGCAAATAAATTGAACTTGTTTCAGCGTTTATATTGATTGCCGTTAACCAAATAGTTTTGATTGATTGTTCAGCCAAGGCGTTAAAGTAGGCTGAGAAGCCAGTATTTTTATCAGAATGTTGATCACTTAACAGCGCCACAACGCGCTCTAAAGAGGCCGAAATATTTTGTAAACGATCCAGTTCGCTAACTAATAAGGGGTTTATGTCTTGCTTAGGGTACTGTAGCTGGAGAAGTGATAAGTCGCTTATTTCCATACTTAGTTGAGCCTGTTTAACGTGTAATTTAGCTTTTAACTGGCGAACTTGCCAACCTTGCCAAATACAATAGCAGAGTACGAGTAAGAGCAATAAACTACCGCCAATAATATATGACCGTTTGTGTAGCCCAGGATTTTTCTCTTGTACAAGTTCCTGGTATAGGTTGATTTGTTGCATTATGTGTCGCTCACTTGATGACGTAATGTAGCTCCAATAACCGTTGCACAGTAGGCTTGGGTTTTATCGGTAAGTATAGTCTCGCCTTCTAAAATTGTAGAAATATCCATAATGCGCGAATTGGTACTTAAATTTTCATTCAAATGATTGAGCAGGCTTTCTGTATGGCTAGGGATGGGAATAACCGCGAGGGTTGAAATAGGGGGGATGCCGTAGTAACTTTCAACATAGTCTAAAGAGCGCTGGATTTCTAACGCTAAATCATTGAGTTCCTGAGGTGGAATATCAGAATCTAGGCGTAAGTCTGTAAATCCAGAGTCTAATTTACGTGATAAATAAATCTGGTCTTGTTTTTGTATGATGATACTGCCATTGGTTGGCAGTAAATGTAAAATAGCGACGCCGCGATCATTTTCGGGGAGTAACGTTGCTAAATTACGTAAAGCCGTTTCCTGAATATCGATAACTTCTAAGTCTAGGCCGGCTTGTTGGCAGAGCTTTATTTTGGGCTTAAGTACAGCCGCTGAACTCGCAATCGCGGCGAGCATTTTTTTGCTACTGGCATGTTTGGCATCAGGAAGGAGGTAAAAATCAATGCAGGCTTGTTCTACTGAAAAATCAACTAAATCAGCAATTTTCCAGCGTAAGGCCTCACGCATTTCATCGTTAGCTACTGGCGGTGTTTCGAGGGTTAAATGTCTATAATCAGCAGGCGCTAAAAGCAAATGGCAATGAAAATCGCCTAGTGTATATTCGTTAGCAAGGCGAGATAGTGTATTAACTTGTTCGCTGGGACTGCTAATGGCAAAAAAATCACTGAAGGCTAATTCCAATTTATTTTCAGGCGTATATTGTGCGATAGCAACACTTAGCCCTTGTGGGAGAAAGCACAAGCTTATAATCCCGCGGCACACCTTCTTTCTTCCTAAAAGTTTTGTTAATAATTCCAAGTGCTTGCCTAGTGTATTAGTAACTTCTCATTATCCACAGGCAGCGGCCGCACGGATGACTTCCGATAACGGAGAAATATCGCCTACACCCAATAAGCGATCTTTCAAATAATCCCAAAATGATAAGTCATGCTTTCGACAGGTCTTTTTTAGACTGGCAAAAGTATCTCTGGCTTTCCGTCCTGCATCACTTCGGGTGCTTCCACTGATTTTTCGTTTTTTAACGTAATCCCTTATGTCTCGTTCACTTAAATTATTATGAAGCGGGAGGTAGGGTTTATCGAGTACACGGAGGAGTTCATGTTGATTTTCTCCCATCCGTTTGAGAGCCTGATTAAGCGTTTCGTAGCAGGTTTTGGTACTACATAAGGTTTGAAAATGTTGCCTGATACTGTCCGCCTGTTCGGTGACAGGGTTCAATTTATAAGCCTTCAGGTCATGGTAAATCGACCAAAGCTGTTCTCGTGCCTCACCGACCGCCTTGACGTGATCATCATTTAAAGGAATGAGACGATTAATCACGCGTTCGGCATGAATCCAGCACAAGGCATGGTCAAAGACATTAAACTGTCCGGCATCATCACTGATGATTGAAAAGTCAGAGGGAATGCCTTGGTCTAGCAGTCCTCCCATCAAAGCCCCTTCCGTGACTATTTTTCTGTGCCGAGGTTTAACAATGCCTTGCTGATCCATCCATTCGCACCAGTCGGATGCTGTGTTAATACGGACACTGATATTTTCCAGTATCGCTAATAGGGCAACGGGGAGCTTGTTTTGTGCCATATACTCAATGGCACCTGTATTCAAGGTATAAAGCGTTGTTTTACCTTGTGAGAGACAGTTTAAAAAGTTAATTCTGCTTTTACTTTCTGTACTACTGAACCAGGCAAAAAATTCGTTGCCAATGTGGGTGCAATAGCCATTTTCCCCTTTATGCCGTGCGCCCGTATCATCGGTATGAATATATTGAGAAACGGATAACCCCGTCCTCAGTAATTCATCTTTTTCAGCATGAAAATCATCCAGATCCTCTGTGAGTATATGACTGAGCTTGCCGCTCGAAATATCAACACCTAAATCTCGAATCTGTTCCAGGAGCAAGGGCTGTGTGACATGCTGATGATGGTATTGATAGAGAATAAAGGCAATCAGGTTGTTACCAAAGCTACCTCCCTGAATGCCATCGGGAAGCTGACCTACAATCGTAAGCCCCTCTGGGGTTGTATATTCTGCCAAACGATAACAAATGTTATGTGTTTGAAAGGTAATATCCTGAATAACACGTTCCTGATAGCCTTTAAAGCGTGAGTTTGGGATTTCATCTGGCTGAATAATGTGGGTTTCATCTATGATTAGATTCCCTTTTTTACTGCGCCTCGGTCCTTTTTTCTTTTTTGAAGAGGGGGCATCATTTTCTGAGCTCCCGCCTTTATCCATTGAGCTGGGTTTAATGTCTGGCTTTGTGGTTTCGCCTTTTAGTTTGAGTATTTCTTGCTCTAACTTATCAATCTGCTTTTGTTGCCAGGCAAGTATTTCCAACAACACATCCACTAGCGGCGTGCGATCTTCTTCATTTATCTCTGGCAGTTTCGGTTTAGGCGAGTTCATAGAATATATTGTAAAGCAATTTTTTAATATTTGCCTGTGGATAATGAGAAGTTACGTGTATTATTGAATTATTTGCGATTTTACAGAAAATAATTCAAGGGTAAAGATATTTACATTAATGTGATAAGGTGCGTAATAAATTAGCGTAATCTTCGTCAATTTTATAATCTGTACTACGTAATGCCTGAATGCGTTTACAAGCATTAATCACTGTCGTGTGGTCTCGGCCACTAAAAGCGTCGCCAATTTCAGGCAAGCTATGGCTAGTAAGTTCTCTTGCTAGAGCCATCGCCATTTGTCGGGGTCTGGTAACGGATTGTTTGCGGCTTTTAGATAATAAATCAGCCTGTTTAATTTTGAAATAGTCAGCAACGGTTTTTTGAATGTTTTCGATACTTACTAGCTTATCTTGCAGAGAGATCAAGTCATGTAATGCTTCTTTAGCAAAATCAATCGTAATTGCTGCACCGGTAAATTGAGCATTAGCTAAAACACGACGTAAAGCGCCTTCCAAATCTCGCACATTTGAAGGGATGCGTTTGCCGATAAAAAAGGCGACTTCATGATCTAATTCGACACCTGATAGTTGTGCTTTATTCATTAAAATTGCCGCGCGAGTTTCTAAATCAGGCGGCTCAACAGCGACCGGTAAGCCCCAACCAAAACGTGATTTTAAACGGTCTTCTAAGCCTTGAATTTCTTTAGGGTATTTATCACAGGTCAAGACAACCTGATTTTTCTTTTCTAGCAGGGTATTAAACGTGTGAAAAAATTCTTCTTGAGAGCGTTCTTTGCCTGCAAAAAATTGAATATCATCGACAAATAAAGCATCAACATTTCGATAATAATCTTTAAATGCATCAATACTGTTTTGCTGGAAAGCTTTAACCATATCCTGAACAAATTTTTCAGAGTGCAGGTAAACAATATTGGCGTTTGGATTTTTGGCTAAAATGGCATTGCCGATGGCGTGCATTAAATGTGTTTTACCTAAGCCCGAGGCACCATAAATCAATAAAGGGTTATAGGCTTTGCCAATATTCTCAGACACTTGCAAAGAGGCTGCTTTGGCTAATTGGTTGGATTTACCCTCAACAAAGTTGTCAAACGTAAACGCGGTATTAATAAAATTAGGCGTTCTTTTTTTCTTTTGTGGCTCGCTAGTATTGTCTGTTGTGCGTTTAGGCTGGGTAGGAGGGGTAGCAGGTTTTGCATTGCGCGAACCAATTTCCATTTTTACCGTATATTGACCGCCAGAAAATTCAAAAATGGCATCTTCAATTTTGCCTAAAAAATGCTCTTTCACATGTGCAATAATAAATTGGTTAGGGGCCAGCAGAACAATCACATCATTTTCTTCTTGCGCTTGTAATGGTCTAATCCAAGTGTTTAAATCATTGGTAGAGATTTCATTTTCAAGACGGGATAGGCAGGAATTCCAAATAGAGCTCATTAAACGATTGGTAAGGTAAAGTTAACAGTATGATTTTAGCTGGGGCTTATATCACTGTTGAAATAAGGAAAAAACAGAATCTGAAGCAGTTCTCAGTTGCCATAGATAATAGCATAAAAGGGCTTATTGCCTCCTTAAATAATATCTAAAAATAATGACAAAAATGCAAACTATATTAATCACTGGTTGTTCAACAGGTATAGGTTATCGGGCAGCTGTTATGTTAAAAGAACAGGGTTATCGAGTGATTGCTTCGGCTAGAAAAGATGCTGACGTGGCGCGCCTGATTAAAGAAGGCTTTGAAACAGTACAGTTAGATCTGGCCGATAGTGCTAGCATTATCAATGCTGTTCAGCAGGTAATAGGAATGACCGACGGTAAACTCGATGGTTTATTTAATAATGGTGCATTTGGCCAGGCTGGCGCTGTAGAAGATTTGAGTCGTGAGGTTTTACGTGCGCAATTTGAAACTAACTTATTCGGTACGCATGAACTGACTAATTTGATTATTCCCTTAATGCGCGCTCAAGGTGGCGGACGCATTATTTATAATAGTTCAGTTTTAGGCTTTGTTGCCATGAGTTATCGTGGCGCGTACAACGCCAGTAAGTATGCGCTAGAAGGACTAGTTGATACATTGCGTTTGGAATTAAAAGGCAGCAATATTCATTTATCACTGATTGAACCTGGGCCGATTAGCAGTGACTTTAGAAAAAATGCTTTTGCTGCTTATCAAAAAAACATAGATTCAGCTAACAGTGTTCATAAAAATACTTATTTAGCGATGGAAGCGCGATTACAAAAGAAAGGTCCTGCTGCTTAGGCGAGTTCATAGAATATATTGTAAAACAACTTTTAAATAATTGCCTGTGGATAATGAGAAGTTACTAAAAAGGCAATCTTGAAATTTTCTTGGAAGGCACTAAAATCAACATTTTACAATTAACCTAATGAAATAATAACGGGCTTACTCGCTGTAAGTTGTTGACTATTTATTCCATATCAAAATAAATCAATTATTACTCGCCATTTGATAGTCGCAGATCATTGATTATTAATGGATTTTCCTTAAGTAAGCAGTATTAGAGTCTGACCCTTTTGATCTTTGGAATTAAAAGGCAGCAATATTCATTTATCACTGATTGAACCTGGGCCGATTAGCAGTGACTTTAGAAAAAATGCTTTTGCTGCTTATCAAAAAAACATAGATTCAGCTAACAGTGTTCATAAAAATACTTATTTAGCGATGGAAGCGCGATTACAAAAGAAAGGTCCTGCTGCCCCGTTTACTTTACCAGCTGATGCCGTGGTGGAAAAAGTTATTCATGCCATGCAATCGAAACGCCCTAAAATTCGCTACTATGTCACTTTTCCTACGTATTTATTTGGCTTTTTAAAACGAATTTTACCAGCAAGTTGGCTGGATTATTTGTTGGGTCAGGTGCAGTAACAATGCTGTTGACTTAAGAATAAGCTCCTTCTCCAAAGGGAGAAGGTTGGGATGAGGGGAATTATAAATGCATGATTTTACTCTTCTAACCCAGCCCTCTCCAACAAGAGAGGGCTTAGAAAACCAAGGGGGAAGCCAAGGGAGTCAGACTCTAATACTGCTTACTTAAGGGAAATACCTTATGAATTAATGGCTTCACGTGCTTTATTGCGTGGCTTTTTAAGCTGTGGATAAGATTTTGGGCGGCGTTTTACAGCACGAGGCTCCGGCTTCCTTTTCTGTTGACCAATAGGTATAGAAGCAATTGCGTTCAATAATCCACCAATAGCATACTTCAATCCCTTTCCCGAAAGAACGATTAATGACAAGATACCTTCATTAAAAATTTGTACAGTCGTCATAAAACTACTTTTTCTGGGAATTTGTTTTTTACCTTGGCAGCCCTCGCTATACTGGCTCGAATAAGGTTGTAAGCTAATAGGTATACGGCTATTTCTTTTCTGACCATGTCGGGAGATTTACAACGTAACATCTCCATTTTCATGTGAGTCTTAAGACTGCGAAAATCAAGCTCAACTATCCATCGCTGCGTGTAAAGCTCTGCAAGTTCTTGTTTGTGATATTTTTTTGCATCTATTAGCGTTGTTACATAGACACGACCTTTTACGGAGAACTCCCTAAATACGATTTTGTTGGGCAAGGCATCGTAATCGCTTTGAGTCATCCAGCCTGGCTTTCGTTTAGTCTTTTCCCATTCAATAAGGTGATCTTTTGCTCCCAGCTTTTTGCCACGGCGAAAGTCTGGTTTGCGCTGTGCGTGATTTTGAACCAATATATGCGAGTTTTGCTGCATTATCAGTGCAATAATCGCCCATGTGCAGTAATATCTATCTGCTAATAATATATCATTTTCGGCAATTACCCCTATCACTTGACTAAATAATGAGGTTTCTCCGCTCCCTTTCCCCTGGAATGCTCCCATGGCATAAGAAGCAACTGAGCCAACATTCAATGAAATCAGTCCGACAATTCGTGCAATAGGAAAACCCAAGCCAGGTTTTTGATTGGACTGCTGAGGGTAATCGATCTGATTTTCCTGTGTATCAGGCATCAGCACAGTGGTTCCATCGGTAAGTAAAGTATTATGTCCTTTCCATAACCATGATTTATGCGCTTGTTGATGCAATGCTTGCCCTGACGACTCAACGACCTGTTTTAACTGCTTTTGAGGCAACTTCTGTCTAGCTTTACAATAAGCACCTGTCTGAATTGAATTAGCAAGTTTGCCTTCGTATAGCCGCTCAGAAAGAACATGATTAACCGCCTGCCTGCAGGAGCCGTCAGTACTGAGTACTTGAAAAATAAACGCTTTGAGTGTGACTAAAGGAGTAAAAATACGGTCCCTGCTACTCTCTGAATGTTCAATAATTAGATCTAATGCATCCGTGGATAAAATATCAGAAAAAGGAAGGTAGGAGAATTGAAAAATTGACTATTTATTCCATATCAAAATAAATCAATTATTACTCGCCATTTGATAGTCGCAGGTCATTGATTATTAATGGATTTTCCTTAAGTAAGCAGTATTAGAGTTTGACCCTGAGGTATCCCCACAAATTATCCTTTTTCCAGAGTTTCAAAATAGCCCGTTAATAACGTCTGCGCCAAGTCCAAATAATCATCCGGCATTTCAAATGATGCATAGCAGCATGCTATTTTTCCGAGAAAGATAACTGAATACGGTGAGTATTTTGAGCTACTATTAACTCTAATCTGTCGTTCGATAGCAGAGCCTTTTATACTGAGACCTACAAGCCAAAGTGCAAAAATGATAAGGGCCGCAATCAGCAAAAGGTTTGCCCTGCGTTCGGCTTCAATCCGGCTTTCACGCGCCAACCCTAATCCATAATGAAAGCTCTTAGTATCACGAAAGCCCTCCTCTATTTGCATCCTAGCTCGATAATAATTCACAACACGAACTGCTGAATAGGCTTGTAAAGAAGGTGATACAACTAGCAGCCACGGCTCTTTTTCTCGTTTGGCTTGTTGGCGACTTTGTTTGGATTTTGCTGTTTTCTTTTGGGTTGTAAAATGTTTTCGGCCTTTCGCAGGTCGATAAAAAGTGACCAACTCACCAAGCAAAGGGTTGCTACGTACCCAATTGGCCGTGCCTAATAATTTGGCTTTACGAGTAGCTTTTGCATACAATAATTTTGCCGAAAACCACTCACAGGGAGTACTGCTAAGGGAGATAAAATCTCGGATTTCGAATCCGCCCCAACCAATGCCAGCCCAAGCGACCAACTTCCCGAAAAAACGGAGTTCGAAATCCAGAGTCCGCAACTATGATAGGTATGACGTGCTGTGGTAATAGTTTTTGTAAGTGAGCTAAGAATTGGTGCTGTACACGGCGATTCCCCAGTTTACTATCTGGATGAACTTCCTCATATAAGGTGATGGAGCGTCCACCAACAGGAAGCGAGGCTCGCAAGAGTTGCTGGCTTTGATCATCAGTCAGCGGTGACCAGTCAACAATAATTAGGGGTAAAGGAAGAGATTTTAACAAAAACTGCGTCATAATGCCGTACAGCGCCGTACGTTCCGATTTAAGGTGGCGATTTCCAGCTAATCGGTCTATGCGCTTTATCTTATGCTTTATAAACGCAGACCCAGAAACAGCTCGACCCAGTGAAGTAATTGACACGGATGCACCGGTCAACCCCGATTCAACCGCAGCCATTAGGGCATTGAGTCTAGCGGCATGAATGTCAGGGAGAGACTGTTTTATCAAAGTATGCAAGGTTTTAATAATCGACATAAGGCTCACCTATTAGCAAATTTCCTGAAGAGAAGCTCCATTTTAACGCTACCTTGCTTTTAATAAAACAAAAACACAATGTATCTTATTGTTTTATAGTGATGTTTTATGGGGATACCTCAGAGTCTGACCCCTTTGATTTTCGATAGTCGCAATGAAAATCCACCTACTTCCGGAAAAAGAATTAAAAAATAGAAGCTCAATGCATTATTCGGGCTGTTCAGCAAAAAGCTATTTGCAATAGCGGAATTCATCTCAAAGGGTAAACCGGGCTTGTCCAACAAATGGTTCAGATTGTGGCTCGCTTCGCGATCACAATCTAACCTTATTTGTTCAAGGCAATTGTCTGCTCTAAAAACAGGGATAATGGGTGAAAATGAGTAAAAAAAGGAAGCTTTATGGGTGATCGCAATGAAAATCCATCGGTTTCGAAAAAAGAATTAAAAAATAGCAGTCCAATGCATTATTCGGGCTGTTCAGCAAAAAGCTATTTGCAATAGCGGAATTCATCTCTTTAGGCGAGTTCATAGAATATATTGTAAAACAACTTTTAAATAATTGCCTGTGGATAATGAGAAGTTACTAAAAAGGCAATCTTGAAATTTTCTTGGAAGGCACTAAAATCAACATTTTACAATTAACCTAATGAAATAATAACGGGCTTACTCGCTGTAAGTTGTTGACTATTTATTCCATATCAAAATAAATCAATTATTACTCGCCATTTGATAGTCGCAGATCATTGATTATTAATGGATTTTCCTTAAGTAAGCAGTATTAGAGTCTGACCCTTTTGATCTTTGGAATTAAAAGGCAGCAATATTCATTTATCACTGATTGAACCAGGGCCGATTAGTAGTGACTTTAGAAAAAATGCTTTTGTTGCTTATCAAAAAAACATAGATTCAGCTAACAGTGTTCATAAAAATACTTATTTAGCGATGGAAGCGCGATTACAAAAGAAAGGCCCCGCTGCCCCGTTTACTTTACCAGCTGATGCCGTGGTGGAAAAAGTTATTCATGCCATGCAATCGAAACGCCCTAAAATTCGCTACTATGTCACTTTTCCTACGTATTTATTTGGCTTTTTAAAACGAATTTTACCAGCAAGTTGGCTGGATTATTTGTTGGGCAAGGTGCAGTGAGGTGGCGCGTAATAGGCAAGTTCTCCTATATTTATGTAGATTTTTGTTTGCAAGGCGTAGGCACGCTGCATAGCTCTAGCTACGTAATTATTTTTATAACGCAGAAGGCGGGCAAAAAACTAGCAAGATGGAGGGGGTAAATAAACCCAGAAAAACAGAGTGTTATCTGGGCTAGTTATTTGACTAATGATGTTTAGTTCATTAATTTATTTATGCTAGTTTTCGCGCCGTCAACAGCCCCACTAGCCCCACCTTCTACAATTTTTCCAGACATTGCACCTTGTACTGCCCCATTAACGCCTTCTTTTGCGCTATCCGTGGCCACGGTTTTAGCCATACCAGAAATAGATTTATCATTTACTTGTTCTACTTTATCTGCTGCTTTTTGTGTAGTGTTAGCTGCATCAGAAGCTTGGTTAGCTGCGTCATTAACATCGCTTAAGCCAAAAGCCATGACATTTTGAGCACTTATTACTAATAGACCTGTAAAGAATATTTTTTTTAACATGGTTGTTCCTTATTTTTATTATAAAAATACCCACAGCTAAGCTGTGAAAGTATATAGACTAAAATGATATCAGTATTTTTAGCTTACCAGGGAGGAGTTTATAAGTTAAAAATAAATATCATTAATAGCGATAAAGCAGTATTGATGCCAAACCTTATTTTCTTATAAAGATGACCGACTGGATATATCTTATTCTAGTCGGTAGCAGTATTTATAGTGCTTGTAGGCCTATAAATATAAGGTAAAAAATTTATCTTTAGATTTCTTATCTTAGCTAATGATACTAACAACAAAAAATGTCGTTATTAAACAACTAGTTTCATATTCTAAAAGTAATAGTTTCGTCTGGTCTATGATTATTCTCTTAATGAAACAATGACTTACCTACTGAAGAGGCGTTGTTAATCAGTGTCGTACTAAAGAGACAGGACGGTAAGTTAAAATTTAACTGTCACCGAATTTTCATTTAATTGTTATATCCATGTCATAAATCCTTGTTATTTTGTTACTACTAGTGCTGCTGTGCACGCCCTTATAGCTTTAATTTAATGGCTGCATCCTTTCTAGTGGGAGAGGTTATTTAATAAGTGAGGTCTAAATGGTTACGGAATATGATTTGTGGCTTATTGGTTGATTACGGCAGTTAACGAGGCAACTAATGCTAAAAAAATCTCTATTATTGATGTTAGGTGGTTTTATTTTTGTTATCGGGATGATTTTATTTCCCTTGCCGGTGCCTTTTGGTTTACCAACAATGATCGTTGGTTTGGCGATTATGTTTAAGGCCTCTAATAAGGTTAAACGCAGGCTTATTAGGCTGTTTGATAAGAATAAGCACAGTCGTAAAGCTTGGCAAAAAGCGAAAGCTTACCGACGTAGTAAAAAGGAATCGCTTATTCGTTAAGTGCTTGTCACAAAAGTTTCAAAAAAGCTTCATGATTCTGTCACAGTAAAAAACTATTCTTAGTTCTGAGTACAGCCCTTGTATCTGAAATTATATTCAGACTGAAATAGAGGTAAGAAAAATGAAACTGATTTATTCCGTCCATAAATATGATGTTTTTATGTTCACGCGCTTAATCAATGCAGGAGTCTACCAACATTTAGCTTTATTTTCACGTTATATTTCTCGTACTGGAGATGGACATTTATACGCTTTACTAATCGGTTTTCTTTATCTGAGAGAGGGAGTAGAGAGTGTTTTTTTACAAACGTTGCTATTTGCTTTTTTAATTGAGAGGCCAGTATATTTCATACTGAAAAATGGCTTCAAACGCAATCGCCCGCAAGCGGCTTTAAAAAATTTTCACAGCTTAGTGACACCTTCAGATCAATTTAGCTTCCCTTCGGGGCACACGTCTGCAGCATTTATGGTTGCAACGATAACAGGGTTCTTTATGCCCTTATTGATGCTGCCTTTACTCTTATGGGCAGCCTTGGTGGGGTTTTCTCGTGTAGTGCTTGGAGTGCATTTTCCAACAGATACTTTGGTTGGAATGGTTCTGGGCGTTAGTGTTTCTTTTTTCAGTTTAAATCAATTAATGTCATGAGAATATTTTACGGAGTTCAGGGGACGGGTAATGGACATATTACGCGTGCAAGAGTGATGGCGAAAGAGTTGTATGCAGCAGGGTTTGATGTGACTTTTCAATTCACTGGACGACCATCGAATAAGTATTTTGATATGGATGTTTTTAATGGCTACCAGCATCGTGAAGGTTTGACCTTTAATACCGATAAAGGGCAGGTCAACTATCTTAAAACGGCGATTGAGGCAAAGCCAATTCGATTTATTAAAGATATTAAGGCGCTTGATTTATCAAAATTTGATTTGGTTATCAGTGATTTTGAGCCCGTGACCGCTTGGGCAGCTAAAAAGCAGAAAAAAAAGGTTTTAGGCATAGGACATCAATATGCTTTTAATCATGATATTCCGCGCGCAGGATCTGATCCAATTGCTGATCTTGTTATGAAAAATTTCGCACCTGCTGATATCGGGATAGGCTTGCATTGGCATCATTTTGGCCAGCCAATATTGCCGCCGATTATTGATACACCGGAATTCCCTAAAAGTACGCAAAGCAATAAGATTGTTGTTTACCTGCCCTTTGAGGACCAGCATGAAGTCATTAAACACTTGTGTCCCTTCGAAAATTTTCAATTTCATTTGTACTCTCCTACTCCTGTTGTTAGTAAATATGAGTCTATTATTTGTCACCCTTTATCAAGAGAGGGCTTTCAAAAAGATTTATACGATTGTCAGGGAATTATCAGTAATGCCGGTTTTGAGCTAGCCAGTGAATCCTTACAATTAGGTAAAAAAATCCTTGCTAAGCCTTTGCATGCGCAAATGGAGCAAATTTCTAATGCAGCGGCTTTAAAGCAGTTGGGCTATGGCCATACCATGAATGATATGGACCCAGAAGTAATTGAAGAATGGTTGCATCACCCTCATGCTGTTCATATCACTTACCCAAATATTGCACGTGTATTGGTTGATTGGATGAAAGACGGTATGCCTGAAATAACGCCTGAATTTACTGAGAGTATTTGGGAGGGGGTAGATGTGTTGCAGGTAAATATTTAATCCAGCCTTCGATAATAGTGCTTAAACTGGATATTTGTAGCGTCTCATCCACTTGATTGATCGACTCACTTAATTGATAGTGAAATAAAGGCTGAAAATGTGAGTTAAATGTAAATAAATAGCGCATAAAACAGTCACTTAGGGTATCATAGTAGAGTAATCTTTTCAAAACTTGTCATGATTACGAAAAATATTAACCAGGTAAATACAATTCGCCAGTCAAAATATAGTGTCTTACAGATTTTTCTTGTTCAAGAAAAGCAGAGAGCTGAGGGTTTTTAACCAAGATTTTGCAGGCGAAAACTCTACAATTAGGAACACTATGACTGACGAAGTATCTTCACTTCCAAAATTTTCTGACTTAAATCTTATCGCGCCGCTTTTAAAGGCTTTGGATGATGTGGGCTACGAAACGCCTTCTCCGATTCAAGCGCAAACTATTCCATTAATTCTGGATGGCAAAGATGTACTGGGTCAGGCACAAACGGGTACAGGTAAAACAGCGGCTTTTGCATTGCCGTTATTATCAAAAATTGATGTAAAATTAAAAGCAACACAGGTTTTAGTATTAGCGCCTACGCGTGAATTAGCCATTCAGGTTGCTGAAGCTTTTCAAACTTATGCAAAGCACTTAAAGGGTTTTCATGTTGCACCTATTTATGGTGGACAAGATTATTCGGGGCAATTACGTATGCTTAGACGTGGTGCGCATGTGGTGGTTGGTACGCCAGGTCGTGTGATGGATCATATGCGTAAAAACAGTTTAAAATTAGATAATTTAAAATGTCTTGTTTTAGATGAAGCGGATGAAATGTTACGGATGGGTTTTATCGATGATGTTGAGTGGGTTTTAGAGCAATTACCTACTGACTGTCAAAAAGCGTTGTTTTCTGCGACGATGCCTACGGTTATCCGCCGTATTGCCAATGAGCATCTGGATAATCCTGAGCACGTGACTATTAAAGTGAAAACAACCACGGCAGAAACGATTCGCCAGCGTTATTGGACTGTTAGTGGTATGCATAAGTTAGATGCTCTAACGCGTATTCTGGAAGCTGAAACCTTTGATGGCATGATTATTTTCGTGCGCACTAAAAATTCAACGGTCGAACTAGCAGAAAAACTAGAAGCGCGTGGTTTTTCTGCAGCGCCGATTAATGGTGATCTAGCACAAAATCAACGTGAAAAAACAATTGCTAGATTAAAAAATGGTAAATTGGATATTTTAGTCGCAACTGATGTTGCTGCGCGTGGTCTTGATGTACCACGTATTAGTCACGTTGTTAACTATGATATTCCTTATGATACCGAAGCTTATGTGCATCGTATCGGTCGTACGGGGCGTGCGGGTAAAGCGGGAGATGCTATCTTATTTGTTGCACCTCGTGAAAAACGTATGTTAGCTGCGATTGAACGTGCAACTAAGAAACGTATTGAATTAATGGAGTTACCTTCTACAGAGGTGATTAACGATAAGCGGGTGAATCGTTTTAAACAAAAAATTACCGATACTTTAGCTAGTGAAGAGTTGGAGTTTTATACTAAAGTTATTGAGCAGTATGAAACAGAACATGATGTGCCGGCGATTGAGATTGCTGCTGCCTTAGCTAAGTTAGTGCAAGGCGATGAGCCTTTATTATTGAAAAAGCCAGCTAAAATCAAAGAGCGCTCCGAGCGTGGTCGTGAGAGAGGCCGTAATGATCGTGAAAGAAATTCAGTTAGACGTAAAGGTTCTGCTTCATTAAGCGATGGCCTTGAGCGTTACCGTATTGAAGTGGGTAAAGATCATGGTGCGAAGCCTGGTAATATCGTTGGCGCGATTGCTAATGAAGCGGGTTTAGACGGCAAAGAGATTGGTCAAATTGATATGCATGGGGAATTCAGTATTGTTGATTTACCTAAAGGTATGCCGGCAGAGTTGTTAAAAGATTTGCAAAATGCGCGTGTTGCGGGTCAGCAGCTAAGAATGTCGGTTGTTAAAGAAAGCGATAATATCCCTAGACAGAGTAAATCGCGTGGTGGTGATAAGTCATCTAGAAAACCTAGAAGAAGCCCAAAAAAATAAGTAATTTGTAAAGAACCTTCGGCATCCTTTATATAGTGCCAAAAGTAGTTTACACTTTTAGTGCTGATTTAATATGTTTCGTGGGAGTGGCTTTAGCCACGATAGTTCATGCCACTATCGTGGCTAAAGCCACTCCCACTTAAAGTGTGAACTGAAGATGAAGGGTGTCGCCTTCTAGCTAGCTTTCATGTTCTTGTGGCAGCTCGCCCTAGCTTCTCCTCCCTCCCTGTTTTGTAGGTTTGTTCATACCCCATTTTATTTCTTACTCCAGAGGACGTTATGTTTTCTCTAGAAAAAATTCCTGCTGAATTACACCACACTGTTAATTTACACCTGCAGAATTTTACGCAATCTGTACAAGCTTTAAATCTTAAATTTCCTGAAAACAAGCAAGTTAAAAGTACTCTGCCTAGCATTTTTTGTTGTAGTGAGTTTATTGCTCAGACCTGTACTCGGCAGCCATCGTTTTTATTTGAGCTTATTGATTCTGGTGATTTGTTTAACGCTGATGTGCGCCTAACTTATCAACAGCAATTAAATCAACAAATGATCGCTAATGATGCGGAATTGATGAAGTTTTTACGTCAATTTCGCAATAAACAGATGTTGCGTATTGCTTGGCGTGATTTAGCTGGGTGGTCCGATCTAGCAGAGACTTTGGCAGATTTAACAGAATTAGCAGAAAGTTGTATTCAGTATGCTCTCGATTATTTATACAAACAAGCGTGTATACGGCGTGGTACACCTGTTTTATCTGATGGTACAGCCCAGAACTTAGTGGTTTTAGGTATGGGGAAATTAGGTGCGTGGGAGTTAAATTATTCTTCGGATATTGATCTAATTTTTGCTTATCAGCAGGATGGTGTTTTAGCTGATCGTAAAGAAACCAGCTATGGTGAATTTTTTAGCCGTATTTGTCGCTCATTAGTTAAAGTATTAGATGAAATCACGGCTGATGGCTTTGTTTTTCGTACAGATATACGTTTACGTCCTTTTGGCGATAGTGGCCCCATCATCATGACTTTTGATGGTCTGGAAAATTATTACCAAACTCAAGCGCGTGAGTGGGAACGTTATGCGATGGTTAAAGTGCGTCCCGTTGCTGGCGATCCGTTGGGCGGCGAAAAATTTATGCAGCTGATTAAACCTTTTGTGTATCGACGTTACTTAGATTATGGTGCTTTTGAAGAATTGCGCTCGTTAAAAATACAGATTACTCAAGAGTTGCAGCGTAAAGATCGCATGGACAATGTGAAGCTAGGGCCAGGAGGCATTCGTGAGATTGAATTTATTGGCCAAGCATTTCAATTAATTCGTGGTGGTCAAGATGTGGATCTGCAAGAGCGACGGATACAATTAATTTTACAGCTATTAGGTGAGAAGGTGTTATTGTTGCCTGAAGATGCTGAGCAATTATTAAGCGCTTATAAATTTCTGCGCCGTGTGGAAAATCATATTCAGGAATATCAAGATAAACAGGCGCATGATTTACCCAAAAAGCCACAACAACAGGCGATTTTGGCATTTTCTATGGGCTATGATAATTGGCCTCGCTTTAAAATTGAGTTAGATAAGGTGCGTGAGCAGGTACACCGTATTTTTGTACTGGTTTTTTCTATAGCAGAAGAACAGTCTAAGCCTTCAGTAAGTACTGAAATTTGGACTGGGCAGGCAGATGAAGACATTATCTTAAATAAATTAGGAGAAATTGGCTATCGTAAGGCGGAAGAGGTATTCAGCCTATTAAATAACTTTAAAACATCATCCGCTATTAAGCGTTTAACAAGTAAAGGTGCGATGGTTTTAGATAAGTTAATGCCGCAAATAATTGATGCTGTCGCTCAGGTCAAAAATCCTTGTATTACATTAAAGCGGTTATGTGCTTTGTTTGAGGCTTTAGCGGGACGTAATGTCTATTTATCATTGCTTGCTGAAAATAATAAAGCCTTACAGCAAATGATTAAATTGGTTGCTGCTAGCCCGTGGATTAGTGAGTATTTAGCTAAATATCCGATTTTATTTGATGAATTACTGGACACGCGTTCACTTTATGAACCATTAGAGAAAGCAGCTTTACAGCAACAGTTAGCTGAATTATTGGCGCAAATTGATCCAACGGATATAGAGCAGTTAATGTTTGGCTTGCATAAGTTTAAACATCTTAATGTATTACGTATTGCAGCTGCGGATATTATGGGGGCCGCTCCTTTAATGGTCGTGAGCGATTATTTAACTTATATTGCCGAGGTGATTTTAGAGCAGGCGGTGCAGATTGCTTGGCGTATTTTGACTGAAAAGTACGGTACGCTGCCAGATACGAGTATAGAAAATACGCATTTTGCAATTATTGGCTTTGGTAAATTAGGGGGCATTGAGCTGAGTTATAGCTCCGATTTAGATTTGGTTTTTGTTTTTGATTACCCTGATAGTAATGCGCTCACGGATGGGGGTAAGAAAATTGGTAGTTCGCAGTTTTATGCCACGCTAGGTCAACGAGTGAGAAGCTTACTCAATACACAGATGCTGTCAGGTCTGTTGTATGAAATTGACCTACGTTTACGACCGAGTGGTGAGTCCGGCTTATTAGTTGCTCCTATTAATCGCTACGAGCAATATTTAAAAGAAGAAGCATGGACTTGGGAGCACCAAGCTCTAGTTCGGGCGCGTTTTGTGGCAGGTGATACACAAATACAGGCAAAATTTGCAGCGATACGGCAACGGATTTTAAGCTTACCACGAGTTGAAACTGAGCTTAAAGCAGAGGTACGAGCAATGCGTGAAAAAATGCGCAAAACGCTGGATAAAAGTAATAAAGAAGTTTTTTACTTAAAACAAGGTGTTGGTGGTATTACAGATATAGAGTTTATTGTCCAGTTCTGCGTATTAGCTTGGGCGGAAAAATACCCAAGTTTAACGGATTTTACCGATAATATGCGTATATTAGATACTTTAGCTGAGAAAAATTTACTAAATGCAGAGGCGGTAACGACGTTAAAGCAAGCTTATTGCTTATTTCGTAATCGCGGGCATAAAGAGGCATTACAAGGCAATAAAGCCGTTGTAGCACAAGATGAGCTTGTTGATATACGCCAACAAGTAGCTCAATGGTGGCAAGAGATCATGCAGTAACAGTTATCTTATAGGGCGTATCTTAGTCTGCTTTTTGGTAAAAGCGGGCTAAAGCCACGCCCTACAATAATTTAACTTACTTTCTTCATAAAGTCCGCAACAAGTACTAAACGTACACCATTAACACGACCTTCAATATGTTTAGGGTTGTCTGTTAAAGCGATATTTTTAACAACTGTGCCACGTTTAGCAGTGAATCCAGCCCCCTTTACATCTAAATCTTTGATTAGAGTTACTGTATCTCCGGCTTCTAAGCGTGTTCCATTATTATCTAAGGTGGGCTCAGAGTCATCCTCGGAATTTTCAGTAATACCTGATTCTGCCCAACTTAGCACGTCAGGTTCTAAATACAGCATATCTAATAAATCTTGTGCCCAAGATTCCGTTTCTGATAACTTCTTTAATACTCGCCAAGCCGTTACTTGAACTGCGGGTTCAGGATTCCACATACTATCATTTAGACAGCGCCAGTGGTTAGCCTCCATGGTATCAGGATTAGTTATTTGGCTGTTACATGTGGTGCAAAGTAAAACGGATTTTTCAGCGTTTTCCTCATTTTCAGGCGGGAGGCTATAAACACTAAGGTTTTCTTCTGATGCACATAATTCGCATTTTGCACCACTGCGTTGTAATAAGGCTTGTTCAATACTCATAAAAAACTCTAATTAGAAAAATTGGGAGCCGTATTATCGCTCTTTTTTAATTAAGTAGGCGCGCCACCGCGCGCCTCATTATAGATTTTGGGACTCCTGTCACAAAAATCGATTCGCCACGCGGCGAATCAATAGTGCCCCAATACGCCCTGCGTCCGCTTCAACTTCGCACAAAAGCCGCTACGTTAAAGCTACCTCAAATGGCTTGACGGCTGTCGGGATAAAATTCTAGCCTCCCTCGCGCACTGCTATCGCAGTGCACTTCGGATTGGCGAATTTCCCTGTCGCCTACTGCGGACTAAAAATCATCACTTCGCTATCGCTCCGTTTCCCTGATTTTCAGCGAAAGAATACAAGCTAAGAATAAATCCTGTAACATTTTACTAAATATTTAATTTTAAGCATAAAAAGACACGGGAAAATATGAAACTTTCATTGATTGTTGCGATGGCAACAAATCGGACTATTGGTATCAATAAAAAAATGCCATGGCATTTGTCTGCGGACTTAAAACAATTTAAAAAAATTACCCTAGGCCATCCGATTATTATGGGGCGTAAAACCTTTGAGTCAATTGGTCGCCCTTTGCCGGGACGGCAGAATATTATTATTAGCCGTGATATTAATTATCAGCAAGAAGGTTGTTTAGTCTTTAATAATTTAGATACGGCTTTACAGTATTGCTCGGATCAAGAGGCGGCTTTTGTGATTGGTGGTGCGACCTTATATGAAGTCACCTTAGAGCATGCTGAGCGGCTCTATATTACGCAAATTCATAAATCATTTAAGGGTGATACCTGGTTTCCTGAAATTGATGCAGCGAAGTGGCGGGAAGTTAAGCGTGAAGATATTAATGATGATGCCAGTGTGGACTTTAAATACAGCTTTATTTGCTATGACCGCATATAAATAGTGGCTATTGTCAGTTAAAAAAAAAAGGAGTATGGTTCAGAAGATAACTAAATACTAATTTTGTTTGGTTAATAACAAGAGGAAGAATAAATGACGAAAAAAATAAATAATAATAGACGTCAATTTTTACAAAATTCTGCTGTTGGTGTCGCGGCACTAACGACTTTCCCTGGAGTGTTACTTGCTCAATCTGGTCCATTAAGAAAAAAAGCGACACCTAATTTTAAAGCAGATGTAGAAATTGAATTTGTTTCACGCGATGTTTATGTGTCTATTTTAAAGACAGGTAGGAAAACAAAAGTACAGAAATATTATGCGAAACTATTAAAAGGACCTAAAAATACACTAGTAGAATTAAAAGGCAATTATTTAGGCCCCATACTTAATTATGTAAAAGGTCAAAAAGTTCGTATTTATTATAAAAATATGATGTCTGAGCCATCCATTATTCATTGGCATGGTTTACATGTACCGCAGGATAGTGATGGTCACCCGATGTATACTTTAGCGCCAGGTCAAAGTCATATTTATGAATTTGAAGTTATGAATCATGCGGGGACGAGCTTTTATCATTCGCACTCGCATAATCTAACGGCTGAGCAGGTTTATAAAGGTTTAGCAGGCATGATTACGGTGACTGATGAAGAAGAGCAGAAATTAGATTTACCGCGAGGTGAATATGACCTACCCTTTGTGATTCAGGATAGAACATTTAATGCGCAAAACCAACTGCAGTATTTACATGGTATGCACGGCAGAATGACTGGCTTTTTAGGTGAAAGTATTTTAGTTAATGGCCTGCCAAATGTTGAATTTTTTGTGAAATCACGGGCTTATCGTTTTAGAGCGGTAAATGGTTCTAACTCCAGAATTTATAAATTAGGTTGGGATGATGGTACGCCATTAACTGCGATTGGTACAGATGCTCATCTTTTGCCAAAACCAGAAACTCGTCCTTATTTAATGCTGGCACCCGGTGAGCGGATTGACTTATGGCTAGACTTTAGTGGTCATGCTGTTGGCTCTGAATTAGTGATGTATAGTCTGCCTTATGAAGGCGCTATGCCACCTAAAATGGAAGCACAGCGCTTGGGTAAAAAATCTTCTGGCGGTATGGGCATGGGGGGTGGAATGATGGGCGGCGGTATGATGGGAATGATGGGTTCTCGCCTAGGTCAGGGTGATAAATTTCCAATAGCTACTTTTAAAGTGACTGAAAAAGTCAGTGATTCACCTAAATTACCGAAAACATTAGGGCAATTTGAGCGTTTAACTGAGCGTGATGTCGATTATAAAAATAAACCGATTCCTATTGGTATTTCTATGAAACCGATGCGCCCCCAATTAAATGGTAAGTCGTTTTCTATGAACCGCGTGCTGGATTTTGAAAAGGTTGAACTTGGTTCAATTAAGAAAATTAAGATTTTCCATGACCACGGATCAATGAAGATGAAAGAGGGCGAAAAAATGGATAAGGATATGTCCGCTGGTAATATGAACATGGGGGGAGGTATGGGAATGATGGGGGGCATGGGCGGAGGAATGATGATGTCCATGGCACACCCGATTCATTTGCATGGTCAGCAATTTCAAGTGTTATCTAGAGAGATTGAAGGCATGCGCCAAGAAGAGTATAAAACGGTAAAAGAGGGCTTTCTTGATACTGGCTGGAAAGATACTGTTTTAGTTATGCCAGGTGAAGAGATTGTTATCGCTAAGCCATTCCAAGATTATAAAGGCTTGTTTTTATATCACTGCCATAATTTAGAGCATGAAGATTTAGGGATGATGCGTCAGTTTTATATCAGCTAAAGACTGCTGCTGGGCATGCTTTTAAGATAACGTGCAATAGGGAGTATTTATTGCCGCAAATTTTTGTTTATCTTTAAAGTCTGCCCCGCACTTGGCTATAGATACGGCGCATAGTTTGCTATACACCAGTTTCAGCAACACAGATTCGGCGACAATAAGTCGCTTATTTCTTTAATGACTCTAAATACAGCGCAACGCCTTCTTGTACTGTTTTAAAGGGAGCATCATATCCGGCGGCACGTAATTTACGCATATCAGCTTCAGTAAAGCTCTGGTAACTGCCTTTTAAATGGTCGGGGAAAGGAATATATTCGATTTCACCTTTTTTATGGAAATCAATCACGGCATTTGCTACATCTTTAAAGGATTGTGCCTTACCTGTACCGACATTAAATATTCCTTGCACTTCAGGGTGAGCAAATAACCATAAATTAACGGTTACAATATCATCAATATAAATAAAATCACGTAATTGGCCGCCATCTTCATAGCCATCACAGCCAGAAAATAGTTTTGGGTTTTCACCTTTTAATAATTGATTGTGCAAGTGAAATGCAACACTGGCCATACTGCCTTTATGTTGTTCCCTTGGGCCGTAGACATTAAAATAGCGTAAGCCAACCACTTGACTTTGACTGCCTAATTTAAGGCTGCGTACATATTGATCAAACTGCCATTTAGAATAGCCATAAACATTAAGCGGACTTTCATATTCAGGGCTTTCCGTAAATTGCTTACCACCGCCATAAGTTGCTGCAGAAGAAGCGTAAATAAATGCGATAGAGTGTGTTAAACAAAAATGTAATAAGATTTTGGAAAATTCATAATTATTCTGCATCATAAATTTACCATCCCACTCTGTTGTCGAGGAGCAAGCACCCTCATGAAAAATGACTTCTATATTAGGAGGTAGGTCTGTATTCTTTTGAACTCGGTTAAGGAAATCATCTTTATCCCAATAATCAGCAATATCGCAGTCAGCAATATTACGGAACTTTTTACCATCGGTTAAATCATCGACCACAATAATGTCTGTTCGGCCTTGTTGGTTTAAAGTTTTAACAATATTACTGCCAATAAAGCCAGCACCGCCTGTGACTATAATCATAGTTTACGCCTTTGTATGTAAGAAAGTAGTGTTATACCAAGCCCTGTAATAGCTGCCGTTTTTGAAATTTTTAATTGGGAACTCATGCATATACTATAGGTTTTAGCTCTTAATTTGCATTTCAGTATAAATCTATTAGGGTTGGTATTATTGTTTGCTAGGGAACCGTATTTTATTTATGATTTGTTGAATGCGATCATATCGTCATTTTGCACGCGATGATAAATTTGTGCTACGGATAAGCTTAAATCAATGGATTCAAAGCTTACATGATCACCTAAAAAGTAATGTTTTGAGCTCCAGTCAGTTTTTCTACTAACCACTTCTATATCTACAAAATCCTGCTCAACCAGTACATATTCTTGTAAGCTAGGGATATTAAGATAAGCAAAGCGTTTGATGGTTCTATCTTTTTGACAGGTTGATTTAGAGAGTACTTCAACAATAATAATGGGTGTCTCTGTGTAATAGGGTTGAGACTCATCAAACTCACAATCAACTATGATATCGGGGTAAAAGAAATTAGCATTAGCTTTTACTTTCATATCTGAAACAAAAGGTTCGCAAGGTAAGTGCTCTAAGTGATTACCAAATTGCCTATAAATATTGCCAGCAATACGTTCATGGTTTGCGCTGGCTCCTGCCATTGCATAAACTGATTATTAATGAGTTCATGTTTTCGGTCATTTTTTAGCTCAGCATCCAAATACTCTTCAGCACTGATTAATGCATGTTCTTTTGTGGCTGACATATTTATTCTCCCGATAACTTACCGTGAAATGTTTACTGGTTTTTTATACGCTCAATAGTCCGAGTCGTCGATTTACCATCGACAAAATCGAGAATTTGTACCTTGCCACCGGCTGCAATCACGGCTTCGCCACCGACCACTTCTTCAGGTTTGTAATCGCCGCCTTTGACCAGCACATCAGGTAAAAATTTATTATAAATTCGCTCAGGCGTTTCTTCATAAAAAGGGATGACCCAATCGACACAGCCGAGTGCAGCAATAATTGTCATACGATCTTCTATTTTATTAATTGGTCGAGAGTCACCTTTTAATTGGCGTACTGATTCATCCGAATTAATGGCCACGACTAAACGATCACCTAATAGCCTAGCCTGCTCAAGGTAAGCGACATGCCCTGCGTGTAAAATATCAAAACAGCCATTGGTCATGACTACTTTTTCACCACTTTTTTGTGCAAACATGAGTACACTTTCTAACTCTGCTTCTGAAACGACACCGCTGATATTTTCCTTATCACCATGTAGAGCGCGATTAAGTTCTTGGTTAGAAACCGTTGACGTACCAAATTTACCCACCACAATGCCAGCTGCCATATTCGCTAAATGCATGGCATGCTGCAAGCCAAGACCCGAGGCGATACCTAAAGCCATGCTGGCAATAACTGTATCACCGGCCCCGGTGACATCAAAAACTTCACGCGCATGAGTCGGCAAAAAATAGGCCTCTGATTTTTTAATTAAAGCCATGCCGTGTTCGCTTAAAGTCACTAATAAAGCATCAATATTATGCTGTTCAAGTAAGGCCTGACCTCGACTAATAATTTCATCATTATCATGACATTCACCAACGATAGCTTGAAATTCAGAGCGGTTTGGCGTAATTAATGTTGCTCCACTATAGCGTGAGAAGTCTGTACCTTTAGGGTCAACAAAACTTTTCACGCCTTGGGTCTTGGCTAGTTTTAGTAATTTGGGAATATGCGCTAAAACACCTTTATCATAATCTGAGAAAATCACGACATCAGCATTTTTTAATGCTGCTTGGTAATGCTCTAGTAACTTGGCATAATTAAAATCAACTAAAGATTCTTCAAAATCTAAACGAATCAACTGTTGATGCTGGGCAACAATACGTAATTTACACGCGGTTGGACTGTTATTGCTTGTGAGGAAGTTACACTGAACGCTCTTTTTTTCTAATAACTCTTGTAGTTCATTCGCTTCTTTATCATTGCCCACGATACCTAATAAAGTAACGTTAGCAGCTAAAGATGCAATATTTAACGCGACATTCCCTGCCCCACCTGCTCGACCTTCTTTTTTTGATACTTTAACAATGGGCACGGGAGCTTCTGGCGATATGCGCCTGGTTTCGCCAGACCAATAATAGTCGAGCATCACATCACCTACAACTAAGATGTTTAAGCCTTTAAAGTTAGGGATTTCACTAATCATGCGCTAACCTCATCAACTTTTTCACACCACCAGTGGTAAATTAGCATATGCGCTTCTTGGATTCTCGCTGTCGTATGAGAAGGAATGACAATTGGCATATCAACCCGTTCTTTTAAGCGACCACCATCGCCGCCTATTAAACCAATGACAGTCATATTTTGTTGTTTGGCGGTTATGGCTGCTTGAATAATATTTTCGCTATTACCTGATGTAGAAATAGCAATTAAACAATCCCCTGCATTCCCCAGTGCTTCAACTTGACGTGAAAACAAGCTGTCAAAAGCAAAATCATTAGCGTGAGCAGTTAAAATAGAGCTATCGGTTGTTAATGCAATTGCTGGATAAGCGCGTCGATTTTTATGGTAGCGAATAACGAGTTCTGCAGCAAAATGCTGACAATCTGCCGCACTACCGCCGTTGCCACAAAGCAGTAATTTATGCCCAGATGTTAAGCTACTAATAATGAGTTTTGACGCTGCTGTGATAAGCGGGGTGCAGCTTGTTAACTGGTTCGTTACCTGCTGATGTTCTTGTATAACATCGGAAAAACTTTTGTGTGTGGTCAACTTTAGAATCCTAAATTTTTATTTTAGTAAGGCCATGCGCAATCAATAAACTCTCCTCTATTGTGCAGGATTTTTGTTTGTCTTTAAAGATTGCTCGGTACTTGATACAAGGGCATCAGGCGCGCCATCCTACCTCATGAAACACTTGGGACTCCTGTCGCCAAATATTCATTCACATACGGAGCGAATTGGATAAGCCCCAGTACGCCCTGCGTCCGCTTCAACTTCGCACAAAAGCCGC
>NZ_FQTQ01000125.1 GCF_900128525.1 methanotrophic endosymbiont of Bathymodiolus puteoserpentis (Logatchev) | reverse complement strand
GGTTTTATCTTGGGTCGATTTTAAATAAAGTTTATGAGTTGCATCATTATAATTCTTAAATTGAACTTGCCTAAATTAATTTGTGCTCATTCCTTAGTGCCGCTTTAACACTTTATATGCCAGGTTTAATATGAGTTTATTAAATCAAATGCTACGTGATTTAGAACAGAAAAAAAGTACTGATAATCTCCTTTTTGCTCGAGAAAATTCGCTCTATGTCAGCCCTAATGCAAGCAAAAAAAAAGTTAACAAAGTACAAATAATAGGCGTATCAATCAGTAGCATTATTATATTTTTTGCCTATCTAGCATTATCTAAAGCAAAACAGCCAACTATGATTAGCCAGCCTCTCGCCATTCCTGTGCTAAAAACACCTCTACAGCAGATAAGTAAAGAATCTTTAGTGTCAATAAAAGCAGCTCATATCAAAGTAAAACCAGAGTTACCAAGCGCTATAGTCGCTACCTCAGTTAAATCAAAACCAACAATAATGACTAAGCTGCTTAAAAGTAGCCCTAAAAAAACTTCTAGTATGATAGCTCCCGTTATTATCCCTCCCAAACAAGCAAAAAATAGCATTAAGTCTGCCCCATTAAACACCAGGCAACAAGCAGAATCACTGTACCAGCAGGCTTTAGAGAGCAATAATTCGGAACAAGCCATGCATTTATTAAAACAAAGTATTGAGCTAGCCCCGAAACACATTAGTTCTCGTTTACTATTAATTCGCCTATTAATCAATTCTGGCGAAAAGCAAAATGCAATCAACTTATTAGATAAAGGTTTGGTGATTTCTCCGCAAAATACCACATTTATAATGGCCCGAGCACAGCTTTACCTACAAGAAAAAAATTCAGAAAGCGCTCTACAACTCTTAAATCAGGTTACCATGCCAGCTAAAAATGAAGCCTATTTAGCATTGCTGGCCGCTGCTTATCAACAACATAAATCGTATATTCACTCCCGTACTCACTATCAAACCTTAGTGCAACTCAACGCTAATAAAGCCGAATATTGGCTAGGTTTAGCGCTCGCACAAGATGCATTAAAGCAAAAAGAAGCAGCGTATAATGCCTATCAACAAGCATTAAATTTACATAGTTTAAATTCTGCTGTTACCAACTATATACAACACCGCCTCCAACAACTACCTTAAAAACCTATGGATATTACGAGCAACCGAAAAAAAATTCGTATTGGTGACTTGTTAGTACAAAACCAAATTATTTCCCATGAACAACTTATGACGGCACTGGCGGAACAGAAAAAAGTAGGCACAAAGCTAGGTCGAACGCTGATTGATTTGAATTATCTGAGCGAAACAGATTTCTTAAATTTCTTATCTCGTCAGCTACAAATACCCTTTATTGATATTACTAAGCATAAGCGCGATGAAGCGGCAGCCAAGAAATTACCGGAAAATCTAGCACGTCGTTTTCGTGTACTTATTTTAGAAGATAATGAGAGTGATATTTTACTCGCTATGTCTGATCCTACCGATTTAATGGCACTCGATGAGGTTAGTCGAATCCTAAAAAAGCGTGTACGCCCAGTAGTTGTGCGCGAATCTTCTCTATTAGTTGTTATCGACCAATCTTATCGTCGCACTGAAGAAATTTCTCATTTAGCTGAAAAGTTAGAAGATGAATTAACCGAAAATGATTATGATTTTAACGCACTGGTTTCAACAGATGAAATCGCTGATGCGCCAGTAGTCAAATTATTACAATCTATTTTTGATGATGCGATACAAATGAATGCTTCGGATATTCATATTGAACCGGATGAAAAAGTACTACGCATTAGACAGCGAATTGATGGCGTATTAACGGAACAAGTCATCGATGAAGTGAAGATTGCTTCTGCCTTGGTAGTGCGCCTTAAGCTAATGGCTGGGATCAATATCTCAGAAAAACGTATTCCTCAAGATGGCCGCTTTAATATCACTGTTAAAGGCAAAAAGCTGGATGTGCGCTTATCCTCCTTACCTATACAGCATGGAGAGTCTATTGTAATGCGGATTTTAGACCACTCCAAAGGGCTATTAAATTTAAGTGCTTTAGGTATTCCGACAGATATCTTAGAGTGCTTGCGTAAACATATTAACAGCCCCCACGGCTTAGTACTCGTTACAGGACCGACGGGGAGTGGTAAAACCACGACTTTATATGCTGCACTAACCGAAACCAATAAGCCCGAAACTAAAATTATCACCGCAGAAGATCCTGTGGAATATAGTTTACCAAGGGTCAATCAAGTGCAAATTAATGATAAAGTGGGCTTAACTTTTGCATCCGCTTTACGCTCAGCCCTACGCCAAGATCCTGATATTATCTTAGTCGGAGAAATGCGTGATACCGAAACGGCAGATATTGCCATTCGCGCGTCCATTACTGGACATTTAGTTTTTTCTACGCTACACACAAATGGCGCAGTCGAGACTGCAACTCGCCTATTAGACATGGGCATACAGGGCTATATTTTGGCCAGCGCATTGCGTGTAATTATTGCTCAGCGCTTAGTGCGTAGGCTGTGTGAGAATTGTACTGAGCCAGCCATTATAGATGCCAGGCAAAGTACTTGGCTGAGTGAAGTGTGCAAAATAAATGCAGCTGATTTTCCATTTAAACAAGGCTCCGGCTGCCCTCATTGCAAAAACTCAGGCTATAGTGGCCGTATTGGTGTCTATGAATTATTAGAAATGCGCCATGCAACCTTAGATGCACTACGCCGAGGTAATTCAGCTGATTTCACTGCTGCTGCATTAGCAACACCAAATTTCAAACGCTTCTCAGACTGCGCGTTAACTTATGCAAAATCAGGGGTAACTTCTATTGCTGAGGTTATTCGTATTTCTAGTGATTAAACCAAGCCTGCAAAAGCAAAGCTATATCTTGCCTACTTGGGATAAAATATAATCTCTCACCATATATAAAGCAGCAATACTACGCGCCTCAGTACACTCGCCACTCATCACTAACTCTGTTAGGTTATCCAACTTCCAAGGCACCACCTGCAGCTCCTCAGGTTCATCGCCCGTCAACCGTTCTGGGTATAAGTCTTGGGCAAGCATAATATCGGTCATATGCTCCATATAGCTAGGTGCTAATGAGAATGAACTAAGCTGCTGGATATTACGCGCGCCATAACCGACCTCTTCTTTTAATTCACGATTTGCTGCTTGCACACAACTTTCGCCATTATCTATTTTTCCTTTAGGCAAGCCTAGTTCATAACGCTCAACGCCGGCTGAATACTCACGTATTAATAGTACGGTTTCATCATCAATTAAAGGAATAATCAAGACCGCACCATTACTGCCATGCCCCCTGACTAATCGCTCATATTGCCGAGCTGCGCCATTGCTAAACTCTAAATCTAAAGCTTCAATTTTAAACAGCTGGGATTGAGCCACAATATTTCTATTAAGTATCTTCGGTTTTTCTGACATTTTTGGTATGGTGGCTAATATTATTTTTCTTAACTATAACTTTTGTTATGCTCAATTGGAACAAAATTAACACAGTTTTACTGGATATGGATGGTACGTTATTAGATTTAAATTTTGACAACCACTTCTGGTTAGAGTTTGTACCGCAACGTTATGCCCAGAAAAATCAATTATCATTAGCAGCAGCTAAGCAATTTTTACAGCCTTTATTTAAAAGCATGGAAGGGCGGCTGGAATGGTATTGCTTAGATTACTGGAGCCAGCAGCTAAATTTGGATATTGCCAACCTAAAGGCTGAAATTTCAGGTCTAATCGATGTTTTACCACATGTAACTGAATTTTTAACGACATTACAACAAACAGATAAAACCGTCCTTTTAGTGACTAATGCCCATCCTGATAGCTTGTCCTTAAAAATGGAAAAAACTTGTTTACAGCCTTTTTTTGAACAGATTATTTGCTCACATGATTTTGGTTTTGCTAAGGAACATCAACCCTTCTGGGAGGCATTCCAAGCCCAACAAGGTTTTACTAAACAAGCTACTTTAATGGTTGATGATAGCCTATCCGTATTACGTGCAGCGCAATCGTTTGGCATTGCGCATTTAATCAATATTAATAAACCAGATTCACAAAAAGCAGCAAAATTCATTAATGAGTTTCCTGCTATTACTGATTTCCGAGAAATTATGCCACCTAACGTTACATAAATATTCAGCTAAGAATCAAAAATCAATAATATCCGAAAGCACCGCCAGTCCCTCGAGGACTGGCGGTGCTTCATAAACTAAAGTTCTGGGGTATATACTTTGAAATCCAAGATAAATCAGATAAATAAAATCATTAAGCATTTGATTGTTAAAGATTTAAAATAGATACGTTTCGGGTTTTATTTAATGAGCCTTCCTAACTATTTAACTTTAACGCTCTTTTAAACTACTTTAGGCCGGGGCTTTCTTGTTCTAGTATCCTTTACCCCTCTATTCGGGCTTGGCTTTCGCGGCGACCTAGGGCGAGCCGCTGGCTTTATAATTTCTGGCAGTAATTCTTCAGTCATTCGCTGCACTGGAATTTTATGCCCTATATACTCTTCAATATCAGGCATTGAATAGGCATACTCTTCACAGATAAAACTAACTGCCTCACCACTCGCACCAAAACGCGCAGTTCTACCAATTCTATGTACATAATCTTCGACATCTTGGGGCAGGTCAAAATTAAAGACATGTGATACATCAGGAATATGTAAGCCACGAGCAGCCACATCGGTGGCAATCATAATGGTGACTCTATTTTCTTGAAAATCAGCCAATAAGCGCTGGCGTTTATCCTGAGGCACGTCACCGCTGAGTAACGCCACTTTATGCCCGTTAGCAGCCAAGTAACTCTCTAACTTTTCAGCACTACGCTTAGTGTTAACAAAAATAATACTGCGTACTGGGTTATGTGTTTGAATCAAGCCTAATAATAATGGAATTTTCTGCTCATTAGCGGGACAAAATGCAACTTCATTAACGGCATCTGCGGTCATCGTTGCGCTTTCAATTTTAACCATGACGGGCTGATTCATATGCTCATACGCTAATTCCGACACTTTAAACGATAACGTCGCGGAAAAAAGCAAATTTAACCGTTTTTCAGGGCTTGGCATACGATTTAACAAATAGCGTATATCTTTAATAAAACCAAGATCAAACATTCTATCGGCTTCATCTAAAACCATCACTTGAATATTATCCAAAGAAAAATCTTTTTTCCGATAAAAATCAATGAGTCGCCCTGGAGTAGCGATCATAATATCTACATTACCTTGGACAATTTTTTGTTGTTTTTGATAATCAGTGCCGCCGTAAATTAGAGCCATATTAAAATTAAGATATTTCCCTAGTAACAAGGCATCTTTATGAATTTGTATCGCTAACTCACGTGTTGGCGCCAAGATAATCGCTCTCGGATATTTTTTCGTTTCACTTTTATCATTTAACAGGCGCTGAAAAGTTGCCAATAAAAAACTCGCTGTTTTACCTGTTCCCGTTTGCGCTTGCCCCGCGACATCTCGATCCCTTAGGGCAATGGGCAGTGACCGATCTTGAATCGGCGTACACTGATCATACCCTGCGTCATTCAAGCCACGCAAGATAGAGTTTGAAAGCTCTAAGTTAATAAACTGGGTATCTGTTAAATGTGTTTTTTTCATCTATATAGAATACATCAATAACATTGCATTTGCACTGCCAGATTAGCGCTACAAATATTTTAGCTATGCAGCTAATTTCCACACTTCTCAAATATAATAGACAAAAAAATATTGACAAATTTTTTCGTTACAGGGATATTATCACTTTGTGAAATAATTTGGAGAATAGCGTGAGTGACTTGGTCCTTCATGTAACTGATAGTAATTTTGACGAACTCGTTTTAAAAGCTGGCACACCGGTGCTCGTTGACTACTGGGCAGAGTGGTGTGGTCCTTGCAAGATGATTGCCCCTGTTTTAGATGAAATTGCCAATGAATATAAGGGTAAAATTACTGTTGCAAAACTTAACATTGATGATAACCCTACGACACCCGCACATTATGGCGTACGTGGTATTCCAACACTAATGCTATTTAAAGATGGCGATATTGAAGCAACGAAAGTGGGTGCATTAACAAAATCTCAACTTGTTCAATTTATCGACGACAATATGTAATTGATCTTAATCTAGGAAGTAAGCAATAATAATTTGTTACTTCCTAGATTTATATGTATACTCTATTTCTAGTGCTAACCTCACTTGCACTGTCAAAATATCAAACTACCCACATCTTTACCTTAAGCTGACTTTGTCATTCTACATAAACAGCGCCTTCTATTTTTAAACATCTCTTTGTATGAACCTTACTGAATTAAAACTAAAACCTATTACAGATATTATCGCGCTTGCAGAAAGCCTAGGCATTGAAAACGTTTCTCGAACGAGGAAGCAAGAAGTTATCTTCTCTATTCTAAAAAAACAAGCAAAAAGTGGCGAGGATATTTACGGTGATGGGGTTTTAGAAATATTACAAGATGGTTTTGGCTTTTTAAGAACACCCGGCAGTTCATATTTAGCAGGCCCCGATGATATCTATGTTTCTCCTAGCCAAATTAGACGCTTCAGCCTACGCACTGGCGACACCATCAGCGGAAAAATCAGACCCCCTAAAGATAATGAACGCTATTTCGCTATGCTTAAAGTTGAAAAAATCAATTTTGAGCCCCCCGAAAATGCAAAACATAAAATTCTATTTACCAACCTAACACCTTTATTCCCCAATAAACGCTTCATTATGGAGCGCGGTGACGGCTCTAGCGAAGATTTAACGGGCCGAGTTATTGATTTAATTGCACCTATAGGTAAAGGTCAGCGTGGACTTATCGTATCTCCACCAAAAGCTGGTAAAACCATGATTCTGCAAAGCCTAGCCCAGTCTATTGCAGAAAATAATCCTGAGTGCTACCTCATCGTACTACTCATAGACGAACGTCCTGAAGAAGTAACGGAAATGGAGCGCTGTATTCGCGGCGAAGTTATTTCCAGCACCTTTGATGAGCCAGCGTCACGTCATGTTCAAGTCGCAGAAATGGTGATCGAAAAAGCGCGTCGTTTAGTTGAACACAAACACGATGTAGTTATTTTGTTAGACTCATTAACGCGTTTAGCTCGTGCTTATAATATAGTCGCACCCTCTTCAGGCAAGCTACTTTCTGGTGGTGTTGATGCAAATGCCTTAGAAAAGCCTAAACGTTTTTTCGGTGCTGCAAGAAATATCGAAGAGGGCGGTAGTTTAACGATTATTGCAACTGCATTAGTTGATACTGGCTCGCGAATGGATGAGGTGATTTACGAAGAATTCAAAGGTACCGGTAACATGGAATTACACCTTGAACGTAAAATTGCTGAAAAACGCATTTATCCAGCAATTCATATTAATCGCTCTGGCACACGTAGAGAGGATTATTTAGTTAGCCCTGACGAGCTACAAAAAACTTGGATTTTACGTAAAATTCTACAGCCTATGGATGAAATGGCTGCTTCTGAGTTTATCCTAGGTAAACTTAAAGACTTCAAAACCAATGCTGAATTTTTTGAATCAATGAAGCGTTAAAGCCTAAGCTTTTTGCTTACATATAAAAAGGGACATTAGTTACACTTGCTATAACTAATGTCCCTTTTTTATTTTAGCTTTTTAGCGGCACATAGCCCTCAGGCATTTGAAAGTCAGTTCCAAATAAAAACTTTTCTCTTTCCGATTCAATCAGTGCTTTAGCTTTAGGCTCAAAGCTAGATAAACGATGCTCGTTAATTAGCACCGTTTGCATAGCGATCCATTCTTGCCATGCTTTTTGCGAAATATGATCGTAAATATATTGTCCTTTAGGTCCTGGAAAAGGAATTGATTCTAAACCTTCTTCCTCTGTGCTTAGTTTTTTACAGTGTACTAATCTCGCCATTATATTCCTCATTAATTTCATCAAATAACTGCTTTACCGGAGCAGGCAAGGCAATATTTTTCATCTGTAGGTGTTTATACCAGAGAGCCTTATCTACTTCCAGCACATTATTTATAGGGTTATCTATGTGCAACAGTACCGGCTCGTAATCCAAATGGTAATGCGAAAAGGTATGCCGCCGAATAGCTAAGACTTCTTTTTTAACTATATTGATAGTCCTCGAGTGACACCAGCCCTCTAATGCTTGCATATCATCGATCTCGGGCACACTCCACAATCCACCCCAAATGCCTACAGGCGCTCTTTTTTCCAACAAAATTTCCTTGTTCTGATTCAATAACAGAACAAAAACACTATGCTTAGTGGGTATTTTTTTACTAGTTTTTGGTGTCGGCAACTCGTGTACTCGTCCTAGCTGTAAAGCAAGACAATCTGAACGTAAGGGGCAGGCAAGACAATTAGGCTTGGAACGGGTACATAATGTTGCCCCCAGATCCATTATTGCCTGCGTATAGTCCGCCACCCGCTTTTCTGGCGTATAAAATGCGCTTACTGCCCATAATTGTTTATTAATGGCATTGCCGCCTGTCCAACCGTATATCGCTTTAAAACGGGCTAATACGCGCCGTACGTTACCATCTAAAATAGGCTCACTTTTATTAAACGCGATACTTAAAATAGCACCCGCAGTCGACCGGCCAATTCCAGGTAAAGCCATTAAGCCTTCTAAAGAATCTGGGAAATAACCTGCTTGTTGTATTAGCACTGCCGCTTTATGCAAGTTTCTTGCCCGTGCATAATAGCCCAAACCGGCCCATAAGCTAAGCACCTCATCTAAAGGTGCATTTGCAAGTGCATCAACATCTGGGTAACGCTGAATAAATTTATTAAAATAAGGTATCACAGTGACCACTTGTGTCTGCTGCAACATAACCTCAGAAATCCATACCCGATAAGGTGTAACTGGCACAGACCAAGGTAGGTCTTTGCGCCCGAATTGGTCAAACCAATGTAACAAATTTGCTTGAAAAACGTGAGGAGTCATAAATAAATTGCTTAAACTATGTACTTAATCGTACATAGTTTACAAGCAAAATATAGAACTAACGATTTTTTAAACCTAGAAAAAACCTTTTAATAATTTATTCACCGCCTTACCAGCACCTTCCCCAAGGTGTTTATCAATTGCTTTATTGATTTTTTCCTCTTCTTTCTCCGTAATCATTGATAAAGCATCCACGGTATAACTAGGGTTGGAAAAGGTTCCACTAACCTTAATCGCTACCGGACGAGCTTTAGAACTTCGCTTAGCTTTAGCTTGCACTTTATAGCTTAATGCATCATTAACGAGATTTACTGTACCCGCGCCTTTGACTTCTACCGTAGATGACTCTAGCAAAAAATCAGGATTGTTAATAATGCCTTTATTAATGGTTGCCGTTCCTTGTAAGACGGAAAATAAGGTTTGCTCATTAGCATAACTCGCCTTCATCTTTTTACCCTTAGCAAATAGCTTCCCCACATCAAGCATTTCCTGCACATTAAAACCGGTAATCGCACCCTTAGTTACAAAAAAGTTAATATTTCCTGCTAAGGTCGACTTAATATCAGGAATAGTATTACCGCGCATATTTAGTTTTGCTGTAATATTTGCTGCGCCTTTTATTTTTGCTGGTGTATCGGGTTGCATGTCGCCAAATAAAGGTTCTAGCTGTACACCTACGATTTTCTCATTTAAAGAAATAACTGGATTTTTACCCTTTGCATTAATGCTTATCTGCCCGTTATACCGACCATTATAAAGCTGCTTAATACTTTGTTTAGTCGTCAAAACCCCCTGCTTGGCCTGTAGCTTTAAATTAACTCCAGCCATATTTAATTTTGCTACTTTTAACTTAGCAATACTTAAATTACCCGTAATATTCAACCCCCGAATGGTTTCCATTGGAAGCAGGGTTGTCGCCGCAGCAACGGCTGTTGCTGGAGTTGCGGTAGGTGCTGGCGCAGCTCCTTCTTTTTTAGGTGCAATGTAACGATCTACATCAATCGTATCAATCGCCAAATTAAAAGCAATAGCTGGCGTTTTAAATTGCTTAACCCGAGTAAAACCTTTAATTGAAGTATCGTCTAAGTTTATAACTAAATTCTCTAAAGCAATTGAATCAGTCGTTCCTTGTATATTAAACTGCATAGCAAGCTTTTGTAAAACCTGCTTATCTGTGGTTTCTGGCACTGTCATTTTTAACTGCTGCATAAGTGCTTTAGGACTAAATTGCGCAATACGCAATGCTCCTGAATATTGCGGATTTGACTTGATTTGTGTCACTGCTATATCAGCGGTCAAATTAATCATATTAGTATTTAGCTTCAATCCTTTAAGCGTAACCGTTTCTTGCAACAAATCTAAAGCAAGCCCTGTTACCAGGCGCGCATCTAACAGTCCACCTGGAACTACTTCCCCCTTGACCACAGTATCAATTTTAAGCTCGGCCAAATTTGCTATTTGCTTGCTTAAGTCATAAGTTATATCCGACAGCACATGCATCTCAACTTCACTTTCAGGAACAATACCACCTTTAACAGTAGAATCGAGCTTAAACTGGGTAAGTTGAATTTTTTGCTGCTCTAAATCTACATTTATATTCGCTTGAATTTTTGCATCAACCGTACCACCTGACACTATTTCACCACGGGTTGTCGAATCAACAATCAACTGCGTCAACTGTATTCTCTGCATTGATTCATCAATCACCAACATAGTAGACAAAGATAATTTCTCTGTTAACTCAGGCTTAGCATTTTCCAGCAATAAAGACATTTTTACAGAAATAGGCTGATTAAAAGCAACCGCGCCTAGCTTTAAATTAAAGTCTTTAATCTGCGCATGCTGCCCAGACTGTTGATCATCCCAACTCATTTGAGAATCCTCAATAACTAGCCCACCTATTGCCAAAGCTGCTAGAGCAGGGGGTGTATCAGCCTTACTGTCCTCCTCACTTGACCCTGAAGATGCCTCGATGGGTTCTTTTGGTCCAACTAAATCATCCCAATTACTGACACCTTGTGCATCTTTGGCTAAGTGCAACTCCAAGCCTTTTAAAACCACGGTACTGACTTCAACTTCTTTAGAAAGTAAAGGCATTAGCTTAACTTTAATATTACTTTCACCAATCACAGCAAAAGGTTGCTCTTTAAACCCACTAGCATTTCCTAAGATAAGTTTGCCAGTAGAAACACCTACCCATGGAAAAATGGATAAATCTAATTCGCCTTCGATACTTAAAGTTCGTCCCGTTTTATCCTTTACTGCTGCCTCAATTTCTGGCTTATAATCATTTAAATCAACGAATAAAGGAATAATCACTACGGCCGCAATAATTAAAGCGACGATTGTAGAGAAAAATATCAAAATACCTTTCACTAGTTTACCCATTTTATACTCCTGAAGATGGAAGAAATTAAATACTTACTGGATTGAACCCTAGCCCTAGAATAGAATAGAATAGAATAGAGTCATTAATAACCTAGAGATCTGCTTACAGCATAAACTATCAATATTAGATTGATTCTAACTTGATTTGTTATTACACACAAAATTAGGAAAAATAATGTTAATTATATTAATAGCCATCATCACCGCGATTGTATTTTTTAACTCAGGCAAAAAAAATGGCGAAAATGGCATTAAATGGTCAGTTACCGGGTTAATTGGCTATATATTAGGCTTTGCTATCGGCATGGGCGCTATCGGCGAAACTTTCATCTCTATCTTTATAGGCTGTATTAGCGTTTACCTTACCCATTTACAATTAGTAAAAATGGCACATATAAAGTAACTAACACTCAAATTTTAGGCAAAAAAAAAGCGGACTATAAAAGCCCGCTTTTTCTAGCATAGAAACTGACGACTGATTATAATTTGTCAGAGTTTTCGCTTAAGTAAGATGCAACACCTGCAGGCGTTGCATCCATACCTGCATCACCTTTAGTCCAACCTGCTGGACAAACTTCGCCATGCTCTTCGTGGAACTGTAGTGCATCAACCATACGCAGCATTTCGTCAGTATTACGACCTAAAGGTAGGTCATTAACAACTTGGTGACGAACTAAGCCTGTTTTATCAATTAAAAAACTACCACGATAAGCAACTTGTGGGTTTTCAGCTTCTACATCGTAGTCTTTAACAATTGTATGCGCGATATCAGCAGCCATTGTATAACGAACTGGGCCAATACCACCGTCATTAATCGCTGTATTACGCCATGCATTATGAGTGAAGTGAGAATCAATTGAAACTGCAATTACCTCAACACCTCGGCTAGTAAACTCATCCATTCTGTGATCCAGTGCGATCAATTCGCTAGGGCACACAAAAGTAAAATCTAATGGGTAAAATACGATAACCGCATATTTACCTTTTGTAGCTTCTGAAAAACTAAAAGAATCAACAATCTCGCCATTACCTAAAACAGCTGGGACCGTAAAATCAGGTGCTTGCTTACCTACTAATACACTCATATGTGTCTCCTTATGTTTAATACACTAAATAAGCTGTAAATTATACCCACGAACTAGTGGATAGAGAAAATTCTACACTAAAATGCTAGGTAATTCACAAATCGGAAAAAAAAATCTTGTATTTACTCGTAAAAACTAGATAATCACTATCAATATAGAGCTCGTAGCAGAGTTTTATGAAAATACAATGAAATCGGAAAAATATTTGTAAATATTTGTATATCCTAAAAATTACATTCACTTTTTCATTATCAATAATATGCCTAGAAAATCCACCATGATAAAACATAAACACATCACCGAACCTGATGCTTTCGGATACCAAGTTCGCATCGTTCGTCGCGGCAAGGAAAGTAGCCGTTATTTTTCACATAAATTATGGGGCAACAAAAATAAATCCATAGCCGCAGCTATTGCTTGGCGTGATCAAATGTTAGTCGTCCTTAAAGGTAGTAGAACACGCTTCCTAAAGCCCCCAAAAAATAAAACGACGACAGGCTTAACTGGCGTATCAAGGACCATTAAATATGACCGAAGAAAAGATAAAAGCTACCTTTGTTACACTGTCTTTTGGGTTTGCAATGGTAAGTCTAAAAACAAAACGTTTCAAGTTGGCAATGTAGAAACAATTAGTGCCGATGATGAACTGCACGCATTTCGTACTGCTCGTTTATTTAGAAGCTGCTACGAGTACGCGATAGATTATGACGCACATTTTGATGACAGCGTCTTTGCTGGCTGGAAAAAGAAACGTATCTATGATGATTTAGGAATGATGGTCGCTTAAATCTCCCAAACGGCTTCCGCCTAATTAATTCTAAGAAACGCATTATTTTAACTTGCAAAGGATTATTCATATAAAATAGTACGTATTCTTAATATTCAATTTAGCCAGATAATATGACCGCTCCCGCCGCTTTGTTTGAATCCTCAATTTCTAATCTTAAATTACATGCACGTGGCAAAGTGCGTGATATTTATGAGGTTGATGAGCATCACTTATTGATTGTTACCACCGATCGCATCTCCGCTTTTGATGTAGTTTTCCCTGACCCAATTCCTGGTAAAGGCCAAGTACTGACTTCAGTCTCAAATTTTTGGTTTGAGAAAATGCAAGACATTATCCCTAACCACTTATCTGATTTGAGCTTAGAAGACATTGTCCCTGATGCAACTGAACGCGAGCAGATTGAAGGCCGTGCTATTATTGTGAAGAAATTAACACCTTTACCCGTTGAAGCTATCGTACGTGGTTATTTAATTGGTTCAGGCTGGAAAGATTATCAAAAAAGCGGCAGTGTCTGCGGTATTAAATTACCTGAAAGGTTACAATTGGCACAGCAACTCCCCGAAGCCATTTACACGCCATCAACAAAAGCCGCTGTTGGCGATCATGATGAAAACATTTCTTTTGCAGAAACTATTCCTTTACTCGGCGAAGAAATAGCAACTAAAGTTCGGGACATTAGCCTGCGGCTTTATAGCACTGCAGCTGCCTATGCGCAAGAGCGCGGCATTATTATTGCCGATACAAAATTTGAATTTGGCTTAGATAATGCTGGCAAGTTGTATTTAATTGATGAAGCTTTAACACCCGATTCTTCTCGTTTCTGGCCAGCCGAACAATACCAAGTCGGTATTAGCCCGCCGAGCTTTGATAAACAATTTATTCGTGACTATTTAGAAACTTTAGACTGGGATAAGACAGCTCCAGGCCCAAAATTGCCAGATGCGGTGACAACGATTAGTAGTCAGAAATACCAAGAAGCAGCGCTTAAATTAACATCCGTTTAATTAGTTATCAATAAAAATCCAACTTTCTTCTCGCGCCCACATTGTATTTGGGACCACGTGAGCAGAAAAAAGCATTACAATAATCCATTTTCTGCAAAAGAATAGGGCATGCCATCACCAATAATAAAATGATCCAATACCCGAATATCTATTAAAGCTAAAGCTTGCTTTAATTTGTCGGTAATCAATTTATCAGCCTGACTCGGCTCAGAAATACCAGAAGGGTGGTTATGAGCAAAAATAACCGCAGCAGCATTATGCGCTAGTGCCTTTTTGATTACTTCGCGCGGATAAACACTGGCGCTATCAATAGTGCCTCGGAATAACTCCTCAAATTCTAAAATATGATGCTGATTATCCAGAAACAAGCAAGCAAATACTTCATATTGATAATGACGTAATTGTTGACTTAAATAAGCACGCGTTGCCTCTGGGCTAGTTAAAATATCCCCGCGATCTAATTCTTCAAACGTATGCCTACGCGCCATTTCCAAGACCGCTTGTAATTGTGCATACTTAGCTGTACCTAAGCCTTTTGCACGCGTAAAGTTATCACAGTCTGCCAGCAATAGCTCGCGTAAAGAACCAAAGTCAGTTAATAGGTCTCTAGCCAGATCCACTGCCGTTTTACCTTTAATCCCAGTCCGCAAAAATATCGCTAATAACTCTGCATCAGATAATATTTCCGCGCCTTGAGCAAGTAATTTTTCTCTTGGGCGATCGCCTTCCGGCCAGTCTTGAATGCTCATCCTTTTACACCTTAATTTTTTAATATATTCATCACGACAGTTAATTTACTGGTTTTTCAGCTTAAGCATAGAAGAAAGTTGCAACTCTTGCCATAATAGGCGACCGAATTTATTTAAGGATGTTCCCAATTGAAGCGTATACTCTTAGGCATTAGTGGCGGTATTGCCGCCTATAAATCGGCTGAGCTGGTCAGGTTATTACGTAAAAATGACTACGAAGTCAGGGTCGTGATGACTCATGCTGCCACTCAATTTATAACGCCACTCACGCTGCAAGCATTATCCGGTCATGCTGTCCATACGCAATTACTTGATGCTAGTGAAGAAAATGCCATGGGGCATATTAATTTGGCGCGCTGGGCAGAGCTATTCCTCATTGCACCAGCAAGCGCAAACTGCATGGCAAAACTAAGCCTAGGCATTGCCGATAATTTATTAAGCACTTTATACCTCGCGGCCGAATGCCCTGTTTATATTGCACCGGCAATGAACCAAGCCATGTGGAGCAAACCCGTCACGCAAGAAAATCTTAACCGTTTGCAACAGCATAAAGTACATATTATCGGCCCAGAGACAGGTAGCCAAGCCTGTGGCGAGACTGGCTATGGCCGCATGAGTGAGCCTAGCGATATTATCACCCAATTAGGCGTCCTGAGCGCGCCCCAGCTATTACTGAATAAAAAGGTACTTATTAGTGCCGGTCCAACTCACGAAGCTTTAGACCCTGTACGCTATATTACCAATCGAAGCTCAGGTAAAATGGGCTATGCGCTAGCACAACAAGCGCAATTATTGGGCGCTAAAGTAACTTTAGTCAGCGGCCCTACGCAATTAGTGACACCCAAAAATATCCACACACTTAAGGTAAAGAGCGCAGCAGAAATGTATACCGCAGTAATGCAGCAGGTAGTCGGACAAGATATTTTTATTTCCGCGGCAGCAGTCGCAGACTATACACCCGAGAAACTGCAAACTGAGAAAATTAAAAAACAAGACGATAATACTCGACTATCATTATGTAAAACTCAAGATATCGTGGCAAGTGTCGCCAATTTACCAAATAAACCTTTTACTGTTGGTTTTGCTGCAGAAACACATAATTTAGAGCGCTATGCGCTAGACAAATTACAGCGTAAAAATTTAGATATGATTGCCGCTAACTGGGTAGGAAAAGTAGAAGGGGGCTTTGATTCCGACCGTAATGCCTTACAAGTGTATTGGCAAAATGGCAAAAAAACTTTCGCAATGACCGATAAGACCCAACTAGCAAATCAATTATTGACCTTAATTGCTGAGAGATTAAATGCATAAGATACAACTTAAAATATTAGATCCACGCCTAGGCAATGAAATCCCTATGCCCAGCTATGCGACTGACGGCTCCGCAGGTATAGACTTGCGCGCCTGCTTAGAGACTGACACTATTCTACTTCCGGGTGAAACAGTGTTAATTCCAACTGGGATTGCTATTCATATTAATGACCATCAGCTTGCCGCAGTATTATTGCCACGCTCTGGCTTAGGCCATAAACATGGCATTGTCTTAGGCAATCTTGTCGGCTTAATTGATTCTGATTATCAAGGGCAAATATTCGTTTCCTGCTGGAATAGAGGTCAAAGCGCCTTTACCGTAAAAATTGCCGAACGTATTGCACAAATGGTTTTTGTACCTGTAGTACAAGCCGAGTTTGCTATCGTTAATGAGTTTAATCAATCAGAACGTGGTGAAGGCGGCTTTGGTCATACCGGTCGCCATTAAGTTTTAACCAATATAGGTCGGCACTCAATAGTCTAAAATTCACACACAGCTATATTTACAGGTATCAATATGGGACGTATTTTTTCAATGATTGCTGCTGTTGCAGTGTTCATGACAGCTTTAGCAGGATCGGGGGTTTATTTGCTTGCCCAAGTTAATGTAAATAGTGCCAATAATGATGCTATGTATGCGCTAGCTAAAGGTACATCGCAAAACATCACCGCCCATACCGCGTTATTAAGCAAGTTTTTACAAAATATAGCTCAATCACCCGGGCTTATTAATACTCTTAATCAGTCCGACTTAGCCAGTGCTAAAGCAATCATTCAACAACGCAGTACTGCTTTACCCGGCCTATTGGTTATCCGGTTATTACTTCCTAGTGACCAAGAACCGGATAGATCAATAACTCCACATATGGGTTATGCCGACTTAGACTTAGTCAAAAAAACTTTCCAAGCAGCACAGCAGCCTTTAGTCCAGGGTGAACAAGGTGAAAATCGCCATTTAGCCATTACCCAAGGCATTTTACAAAACGGTAAAGTCATTGCTGTCCTTCTTGCTAGTATTGACTTTAACAGCCTGCAACAAAACTTTAATACACTGACCGATAGTCGCTTATATTTAGAATTACGGCAGGCTGATTATGCCTTATTTTCACACGGTGATGCCGCGCTAAAAACATCAGGAACAAGTAACTCCTTTAATGTCAAAGGCACAGCTTGGACCGTGAACTATTGGTATAGTGATAAACTTGATTTTTCGCTAGCACTCTTGGTTCTTAGTATTATTCTTATCCCTTCTTTTGTGTCTGGACTCGCTTGCTATGTGGGTCTTAGAAAATTAGAGGCATTACTAATCGATGACCAACGCTCTGTTTTAAAAGCGACTAAAGACCTATTGATGGGTAAGGCCAAAGGTAATTACCCTATTAAGTTGAAACAAATGAACAATTTCATTTCTACCATTATTCAATTTAAGCGCGTTTTAGAAAATGAAAATAAAGACACTGACAATGAAAATTCGACCAACCAAGCCGATGAATTTGATGGTTTTTTTGACGAATCAATAGGGTCAGATTCGCCTAGCTCTGAATATGCAGGCTTTGAAATACAAGATATTGAAAGCACTGATGACATAGGTTCGGCCATTTCACTGCCCGAATTCACCAGCAATAGCAATGAAGTCAAGCCCAGCCCCGAGTCATCATTCAAACTAAGCGCAGCGCTACCTGCAGACGATAGCCCTAGCCCCCAAGCTATAGAAGTCAAACCAACAGATGCAATTTTTCGTGCTTATGATATTCGCGGTATAGTCGATCAAGAACTTACTCAAGACATTGTTTATGATATTGGCCGTGCGCTTGGTAGTGAAGCCATAGATAAAGGTATCTCAGTCATTGTTATTGCCAAAGATGGCCGCATCTCCAGTCCGGCCTTAAGCAAAGTCTTAGCGAATGGCATTTTATCAACCGGTACTGATATTCTCGATATAGGTACAGTACCTACCCCAGTTCTTTACTTTGTCGCCCATCACCATGACAGTCAAACGGGTGTTATGCTAACTGGCAGCCATAACCCAGCCGATTATAATGGCCTCAAAATTGTCATCGCAGGAGAAACCTTAGCCGGCGATAAAATACAAAACCTTAAACAGCGCATTGACAATAATAACCTACAATCTAATGCACCAGGTACATTGACTGAGAACAGCATGTTTACCAATGAATATATCGGCATGATTGCCGATGACATTCATATTGCACGCCCAATGAAAGTAGTTGTCGATGCAGGCAATGGCGTAGCGGGTGAACTTGGCCCAATATTATTAAAAACATTGGGCTGCGAAGTTATTGAGCTATTCTGTGATATCGATGGGACATTTCCAAACCATCACCCTGACACGAGTAAGCCCGAAAATTATTCTGACCTTATTTCTACAGTAAAGCATTACCAAGCTGATATAGGCATTGCTTTTGATGGTGATGGTGATAGATTGGGTGTTGTCGATTCAAGTGGCAACATTATCTGGTCCGATAGACAAATGATGCTCTTTAGCAAACATATTCTCGCTAGAAAGCCGGGCTCTGAAATTATTTATGATGTTAAATGTACTCGTCACCTAGCAGAACAAATTAAAAAATATGGCGGCCGCCCGACTATCTGGAAAACCGGCCACTCTTATATGAAAGCCAAAGTTAAGCAAACAGCCGCTGTTTTTGCAGGTGAAATGAGCGGTCATTTATTTTTCAATGATCGCTGGCCTGGCTTTGATGATGGCTTATATGCAGCTGCACGACTAATAGAAATATTATCTGAAGACTCGCGTAGTAGTACCGAAGTCTTTGCTGATTTCCCAGACAGCTTTATTACACCAGAATTATCCATTGAGGTGGCAGAAGGGGAAAATTTCACCATTATGAATCGCCTGTTGATGAACCCTAACTTCCCTGGTGGGCAAATAACCGATATTGATGGTTTACGTGTTGATTTTACTGATGGCTTTGGCCTAGTGCGCGCCTCAAATACAACACCTTCTTTAGTCGTTCGCTTTGAAGGTGATACAAAAGAAGCCTTAAATAGAATTCAGGAACAGTTCCGTAAACTTTTGCTAGAAATCAACCCTCAATTAACCTTACCTTTTTAATTAAGAGCTTTATGCAAGATAAAACCGCCAAGGGTATTGCCCACGTACTGATAGAATCCCTGCCTTATATTCAAAAATTCAAAGGCAAAACCGTCATCATTAAATATGGCGGCAATGCCATGATTGATGAAAACCTAAAAACCTGTTTTGCCCGCGATATCGTACTGATGAAATTAGTAGGCATTAACCCTGTCGTAGTCCATGGTGGCGGCCCGCAAATTGGCCATTTACTTGAACGCTTAAATATTCAAACCGAATTTATTAATGGTATGCGTGTGACTGACTCCGAAACCATGGACGTAGTTGAAATGGTACTCGGTGGTCAAGTTAACAAAGACATTGTTAACCTAATTAATATGGCAGGCGGTAAAGCGGTAGGCTTGACAGGTAAAGATGGTGACTTCATTCGTGCGCGAAAAATAGAAATGACGCATATTAACGCTAAAACTCAAGCCTCTGAAATTATCGATATTGGCCATGTGGGTGAAGTTAGCAGTATTGACCCCGCAGTGGTAGAGATGCTCAGCCGAAGTAATTTCATTCCCGTTATTGCCCCCATTGGCGTCGGTGAAGATGGCCACTCATATAATATTAATGCTGACTTAGTCGCTGGAAAAGTTGCAGAAGTATTAAAAGCTGAAAAGCTTATTTTGCTAACTAATATACCGGGTATCTTAGATAAGCAAGGTAATCTACTCACCGGGCTAACCGCTAAAGATATTGATAATTTAATAACTGATGGCACAATATCTGGCGGCATGATCCCCAAAACATGCTGTGGTACTGATGCGCTAAAAGGTGGCGTTAAGAACGTACATATTATTGATGGCCGTGTCGAACATGCGGTATTACTTGAGTTATTTACCGATCAAGGGGTAGGGACCTTATTGATTAGTTAATTTTGCAATTACAGTTTTGGCCTATTACTAAAATCCAAAGATTCATTAAATAACAGAAACTTAATACATCAGCTTTTCTGGTGTATTTCGTGACTTTACCCTATACTCACTAAAACAATCAGTTATTAACCAAGGTAATAACTAAAAAATAATAATTATAACGACAAGGGGAGTGACATCATGTCAGAGGTTTTTTTTATTTTAACAGTCATCTATGTTGCCTACGTGGTTTACGCTGTTGTTGATGATAAAGACAATGCAGCACCAAGCAAAAAAGCTGCTAACCCAGGAGCCGTTGCCTTTAAACAGCCTCCAGCAGCACAAAAATCACCGGTAACTGAAGATAAAGCTAAGTCAACACTGGCAGAAAAACCGACTGAAATAAAAGTAGAACCTGCAACCAAAGCTAAAATTAACAAATTGGCTGAGCCAAAAATTGAGCTACGCACTGTAATAATGAAAAACCCCAAGACAGGCGAACAAGCAAAAGTTGCAAATAACTATAGAATGGTCAAACGCTGGGTAAAAGAAGCGCTGGTAACAGAAGGCTTATTAGACAAGATATACAAAAATACAGAACTAGATGATGCCGCTAAAATAACCATCGCTAAAGCACTATCTATTATTAAAGCAATGGACAAATATAAGCCATAGAACCAGTCTATTTATCCCATGCAAAAAACGGGATAACTCCCGTTTTTTTATGCTTAGAAATGTGTATGAAATAACATCCTGAAATTATAACGCAGGAAGTTTGTTTCATCCACGTTCTTTACTTTACAAACTAAACAGCTCACGCATTTTGGCTCCTGGGTGCTCTGCCGCCATAAAAGCTTCACCAACTAAGAAAGTGTAAATGTCATTATCTAACATCAACTGCACATCGGCAGGCGTATGAATTCCGCTTTCAGTAATCACTAAACGATCACTAGGCATCATAGGCTTTAAATCTAACGTTGTTTGTAATGAAGTTGCAAAGGTACGCAAATTTCTATTATTAATACCAATTAATGGTGTATCCAGCGTTAAAGCACGCTCCATTTCTGCCGCATCATGCACTTCTACCAGTACATCCATGTTTAACTGTTCTGCTATATCAGCCAATTCATGCATTTGTGTATCAGATAAAGCCGCAACAATTAATAAAATACAATCTGCACCTAACGCACGCGACTCATACATTTGGTAAGAATCAATCATAAAATCCTTACGTAATGCAGGCAATGGGCTGGACTGACGTGCCACTTGTAAGTTCACCTCGCTGCCTTGAAAAAATTCTTTATCTGTTAATACCGACAAACACGTTGCACCGCTCATCGCGTAATCCTGAGCGATCTCATTAGGTTTAAAATTTTCCCTAATCACGCCTTTGCTTGGTGATGCCTTTTTAATTTCCGCAATAATCGCTGGCTTTTTACTGGCGGCTTTATCCTGTAAAGCACGCGCAAAGCCTCGTGGTTTTTCCGTATCACCAATAATGCCTTGTAGGTCTTCTATCGACATACGTTGTTTACGTCTTGCGACTTCTTCAGCTTTTTTAGCAAGAATCTTTTTTAAAATATCGGGGGTATCAGTCATATGTTTATAGGTAGTAAAAATGAGAGAGGGACATATAGAAAACTGTAGGGCATGGCTTTAAGCCCACCTTTAGAGAAAATATTTAGCGGTAGCGGATAAAGCCATGCCCTGCTTAAAATTCACCAGTGCATTCAACTTTTCTTTAGCCGCACCTGAAGCTATTACCTCTTGTGCTTTACTGATGCCGGCAGCTAATGAATCAACTAAACCTGCCGCATAAATGGCAGCACCCGCATTTAAAGCAACAATATCTAAAGCAGGGCCAGGTTGATTATCCAATACGGATTTCAGCATCTGCAAGCTATCTTGTACATTATTGACCGCTAGTTCAGCCAAGTCAGCGCGTTGTAAGCCAAATTGTTCAGGGGTTATTGAATACGTAGTAATCTGGTCATCTTTTAATTCAGCCACCGATGTTGGGCTGGCTATGCTGATTTCATCTAAACCATCTTCAGCATTAACCACTAACACGTGGTTGCTGCCTAAAGCGTGTAAAACCTGCGCTAAAGGCTCTACCCATTGCTGTGCAAAAACACCTAAAATTTGATTAGGTGCGCCTGCCGGATTAGCTAAAGGGCCGAGCAAATTAAACAAAGTACGCACACCCATTTCTTTACGCAAACCAGCAACATGTTTCATTGCACCATGATGTTTTTGGGCAAATAGAAAACCTACACCGATAGTATTAACACACTGCGCTACTTGTTCTGCTGATAACAGCAGATTGACACCAGCCGCTTCAAGGACATCAGCACTGCCCGAACGACTAGATACTGAGCGATTACCATGTTTAGCGACTGTTCCGCCTGCAGCAGCCACGACAAAAGCACAGGTAGTCGAGATATTAAAAGTATTTGCGCCATCACCTCCGGTTCCACAGGTATCAATAATGTGCTCGCCTTGTATATTAACCTTTGTGGCTAATTCACGCATCACTTCAGCGGCAGCAGCGATTTCTTCAACCGTTTCACCTTTACAGCGTAAAGCAATTAGAAATCCAGCAATTTGTGCATTCGTTGCCTCTCCACCCATGATAATACGCATCACATCACGCATTTCTGAACGGCTTAAATTTTGTTTATCAAGCACAGCTTGTAAGGCGGTCTGTATATTCATTTAGGTATCAGAGTAGGGCGGGCTTTAGTCCGCTAAGTTAAATAAAACTCGCAATTTTAGCTTATGAAGCATCGTCAGTCCTTCCAGGGCTAGCGGTGCTTTCGGGTATTATTGAATTTTGCTCCCTAAGGTTAACAATTAAGATACAGGCGAGCTAAAGCCCGCCCTACCGTATTAGCAATCAACGCTGTAAAAAATTACGTAACATATCATGGCCATGCTCAGTCAAAATAGACTCAGGATGAAATTGCACGCCCTCAATATCTAAGGTTTTATGCCTTACACCCATAATTTCATCCACATTACCTTGTTCATCTTGCGTCCATGCAGTCACGTCTAAACAATCAGGTAAAGTCTCTTGATCAATAACTAAAGAATGATAGCGCGTGGCAACAAAAGGGTTATTTAAGCCTTTAAACACACCCATATCATTATGATAAACATCAGACACTTTGCCATGCATAATCTTTTTTGCATGTACAATATCACCACCAAAGGCATAACCGATACTTTGATGGCCTAAACAGACACCTAAAATTGGTTTGTTGCCCGCAAAAGCAAGTATCGTTTCTACCGAAATTCCGGCTTCTTTTGGTGTACAAGGACCAGGAGAAATAACAATCTTATCGGGATTTAAAGCCTTAATATCCTCAACCGTCACTTCATCATTACGCAGTACGGTAACATCTGCACCTAACTCGCCAAAATATTGCACTAAATTATAAGTAAAAGAGTCGTAATTATCGACCATTACCACTTTACAATTACTCATGAACGATCTCCGTCCAAGCCTGCTTCGGCCATTGTTACTGCACGGAAAATTGCTCGCCCTTTATTCATGGTTTCATCCCACTCATTTCTCGGTACAGAATCATAAACGATGCCTGCACCTGCTTGTATATGTAAAGTTTTATCTTTAATCACAGCCGTTCTAATCGCAATCGCCGTATCCAAGTTACCTGACCAAGAAATATAACCTACCGCGCCTGAATAAACACCGCGCTTAACTGGCTCTAATTCGTCAATAATTTCCATTGCACGAATTTTTGGCGCACCACTGACTGTCCCAGCAGGAAAAGTAGCCTTCAATACATCAAAAGCATCTTTGCCTTCTTCTAATTTCCCAGTCACGTTAGAAACAATATGCATCACATGTGAATAACGCTCAATAATCATTTTATCGGTTAATTCTACGCTACCAATTTGTGACACACGCCCCGCATCATTACGGCCTAAATCAATCAGCATCAAATGCTCGGCTAATTCTTTTGGATCAGCTAATAATTCTTTTTCTAAAGCAAGATCTTCGGCATGATTTTTACCTCGCGGTCGTGTTCCTGCTATCGGCCTAACCGTCACCGTATTGTCTTCTAAACGTACCAATATTTCTGGCGATGAACCAACAATATGAAAATCGTCTAAATTCAAATAATACATATAAGGTGACGGATTTAAACAGCGTAAAGCACGATATAAATCTAAAGGCTCAGCAGAAAAGGGGATAGATAAACGCTGCGATAAAACCACTTGCATAATATCGCCAGCGACAATATATTCTTTCGCTTTTAATACGGCCTCTTCAAAACCTTGCTGAGTAAAGCCAGAAACAAAATCTGCTTCATCGACTTGTTTCACAATATGTGCACTGTTAGTTTTCGCTTTTAGTTCACGTAATTTTAACACTAACTCATCAAGGCGTTTTTGCGCCAAGTCATAAGCATCTGCTTGCTCTGGATTTGCATGCGTTAATAACAGCATCTTGCCTGACAAATTATCGAACACTAGCATCTCTTCAGACACCATCAACAAAATATCAGGACTACCGATAGGATCGTCTTTAGCTGTTGATTTTAAGCGTGGCTCAATATAACCAATGGTTTCATAGCCAAAATAGCCAACCAAACCCCCATTAAATCGCGGTAAACCATCAATATCAGGCACTTTAAATCGCTGTTTAAATTCTTCAATCCAAACGAGTGGATTATCATGCTGTAATGTTTCAGTTACTTGCCCTGCATTTTCGATACGGATATCATTACCGAAAATCTTAACTAGCTCTTGACAGGGCAGGCCAATAATAGAATAACGTCCCCATTGTTCTCCGCCATGCACTGATTCAAATAAATAGGAATAAGCGCCATCGGCTAACTTCAGATATGCACTCAATGGCGTATCTAAATCGGCCAATACTTCACGTGTAATAGGAATACGATTGTAACCTTGTTCGGCATATTGCTTAAATTGTTCTGGTGTCATGAGATATTTTTTATTGTAGTGACACGGTGGCTTATACGATTACAAGCAATTGAGTCACGCTTCATTAAATTAACTGAATGTTATGGTGCCGATATACTTGGGCTATATTGTTTACTTTGAAATGGTTTTATTAACTGCAACTCATTTAGCTCCTGTTCTTTTACGCAATATAAATCCCATCTTAATTGTAAGCTAAGCCAAAAATCTTCAGTAACACTAAAAAATTTAGCCAAACGCAATGCGGTACTAGGCGTTATGCATCTTTTTTTATTAATAATTTCATTCACACGCTGATAAGGAACATGAATAGCATTTGCCAATTCTCTCTGAGAAATCCCCATAGGCTCAAGAAATTCCTCTAATAGCATTTCGCCTGGGTGCGTTGGTACCCGGTTGGTTGGTATTCGTACCATAATGAATATCCTTAGTGATAATCGATAATTTCTACTTTATCAGGCGCTCCAGCGCTCCAAGTAAAACAAACCCTATACTGGTCATTAATACGTATACTAAATTGGCTCTCTCTATCGCCTATTAATGCTTCTAGTCTATTTCCTGGAGAAACTTTTAGTTCATCTAAAATATTAACTGAATCCAATTGATCTAATTTTCTTGCTGCAACTCGCCATACTGATTACGGGCATAATTTTCTTGCTGCCTTGGTATTTTTACCATTAAATACATCTTCTGTAGCTTGATTTTTGAATGCAACAATCATAAGCACATAATAGCACGACATTCATGCTACTTAAATTGCTTATTGCAGAGCCTTTACTATTAACAACCCAGTCAGCTGATCTATTCTATCCAGCTTATAATCAGCCTCTAACTCATCAAGCGTATATTTCCCAGCATAACCATAAGACACCACAGCGGTTTTAAATCCTGCACGTTTACCTGCTTGTATATCACTAATAGAATCACCGACCATTAAACACTGCCTCACATCCACAGAGAAAAATTTCGCAGCTTCCAATAAAGGCAGTGGGGCTGGTTTCATCACAGGATAACTATCGCCCGAAGCGATAAACTGAAAATAATCTTTTAAACCTAAGTGCTCTAACAAAGGCAGAGTAAATTTTTCGGGCTTATTAGTCACACAAGCCATGCTTATACCAGCCATTTTAAGTGCCTCCAAACCTTCTATTACGCCAGAGTATAATTTACTTTTGTCACACACCTTAGCGCTATAAAACTGATCAAATAGGCTGATAGCTTGAGCTAAATTTTGGGGAACCTCGATAGGCTCTAAAGTACCCGTTAATGCCCGTTTAATTAATATTTCCGCGCCATTACCGACCCATTGTCGTACCTGATCTTCGGTATAGGTAGTTTGCTGTACAGCCGCTAACATCTTAGGAATGTGCATGAAATAACTTAGGCAACTTATAAAGTTGTTGCGTCAGGAATGGCAGTATAATTCCATTGCCTCAGGTGCTCATCAAATACAATTCGCATTGACTCTTTAAAACCCTCTGCAACTTTTCTGCCCGTTTTANTTTTCATTTTTAATTCTCTATCACTTCATTGCAGACGATAAGTTCCACATAGGTAAGAAAATACCTAAAGCTAAAACCAACACCATTGCACCAATCACCGATAATAAAATAGGCTCTATCGCAGTGGCTAAATTTTTCACCTCCGCGTCGACTTCAGCTTCATAAAAGTCTGCCACTTCAAGTAGCATATCGCTAATATTGCCCGTTTCTTCACCGACCATAATCATCTGGATAACGAGGGCAGGAAAGAGCTGTGTCGTCATCGCCATACGACTAATAGTATCGCCGCGCTCAATTCCAACGCCCATTTGTTTTAGCTTAGAGCCAACAAAAGTATTGCCCACAGCACCCGCAACAATATTAATCCCGGAAATCAAAGGCACTCCAGAGCTTAGAATCATCGCAAATGAACGGGAAAAACGCTCCATCGTCGCGCGTGAAATAATGGTTCCTATAATGGGAATATGTAATATAAACTGATCCCAGCGTAAACGACCTGCAACACTTTTAATATAGGCTTTAAAAGCAACCATAAAAATAACAAGAGTACCTAATATATACGGCCAATAAGCGACCGAAAAATCAGAGGTGTTAATTAATAAAGTAGTTTGCCAAGGTAGTTCTGCATTTATTTTATCAAATACGCCTTTAAAAGCAGGAATCACATAAATATTCAGCAATTCTCAATTTAGGATTCAGTGATAAAATAAATCCAATTCCTTACCCCAAAAAAATTCTATAAGTGATAGAGACAGTCGAACAAATAACAACATTCACGCAAAC
>NZ_FQTQ01000124.1 GCF_900128525.1 methanotrophic endosymbiont of Bathymodiolus puteoserpentis (Logatchev) | reverse complement strand
GCAAGAGGAAGAAAGTAACAATCAAACCAGTTTGCTTGGTGACCATAGCGAGCGTGAACCACCCGATCCCATCTCGAACTCGGAAGTGAAACCGTTTAGTGCCGATGATAGTGTGGATTTATCCATGTGAAAGTAGGGAATTGCCAAGCTCATATTCTAAAACCCAATCTAGTCATAGGTTGGGTTTTTTTTTGCCCATTTATTAAGGATCTTTTACTAAAATTTTTAATTTGCTACTATTTTTAGTATTCCAATTCAAATAATTAAACAGAAACTGTATGGCAAAATTATTTAAAACTATATGGGGTGATATTCTTGTCTTTATTGCAGGCGGGGTATTAACGCTTTCTTTTTCTCCTTTTGATGCATTTTTGTTAGCTTTTGTTGCTTTGGCGATTTTCAAGTTTTCTTTGTCAACTGAGTTGAGTATTAAAAGAGCAATATTACGCGGATTTTTATTTGGTTTTGGACTTTTTGGAAGTGGTGTATCTTGGGTTTTTGTTAGTATGGTGCTTGGAGAGCAATCTGGGATTTTTATACCCATATTAATGACACTGTTTTATTGTTGTTTTTGGGCTATATTCCCTGCCATTTCTGCTTATCTTTTCATTAAACTACGCACTAATAGTTATGTTGACTGGCTAGTTTTTTCATGTGTATGGGTATTTGTAGAGTATGTTCGTGGCGAATGGGTATTAGGCGGCTTTCCTTGGCTACAAATTGGCTATAGCCAATTAGATAGCTATTTATCTGGGTATATACCTATCTTTGGTGTTTATGGTGTGGGACTAATTATCGCTATGATTTCTGCATTATTGGCTGATAGTTTATTGCGTAAAAATACGCGTAGAGAGTCTATCATGGGAGTGACTTTTTTATTGATTGTTGGTGCTGTACTGCAAGGTATAAATTGGACTAATGTTTCAGGAGATCCAATTAAAGTAACTTTAATTCAGGGAAATATTGTGCAAAAGGATAAGTGGCAACTGGAAAATAGAAATACAACTTTAAAGCAATATTATGATGATAGTGCTAAACACTGGGACTCGGACATTATTATTTGGCCAGAAACGGCTATTCCTGCTTATTATAGCGACGTTAAAGATAGTTATTTAATGCCTTTGCAGGCAGAAGCAGAGGCGCATAATACAGCTATCATTACTAGCTTGCCATATAAGGGGGAGGCGGGTCAATTATATAATTTGGTGTTAACTTTGGGTGAATCGGAAGGCTTTTATAAAAAAATACACTTACTACCTTTTGGTGAATATTTGCCGTGGCAACCTGTTTCTGGGTATTTATTAGGCTTAATGAATGTTCGGCTAGGTAATTTTAGTTCTGGGGATATTGATCAGCCTTTACTTAAGGCTGCAGGGTATCAATTTGTAACTTCTATTTGTTATGAAGATGCTTTTGGTGAACAGAACATTCGGTATATAGAGCAGGCTAAGTTTTTAGTGAATGTAACTAATGATGGTTGGTTTGATGGTTCTATTGAGCCGTATCAACATATGCAAATTGCTAGGATGCGTGCTTTAGAGTCGGGGCGTTATTTATTACGGGCAACAAATACAGGTGTAACAGCTATTGTTTCAGGTACAGGTAAGATAATTCATCAAGCACCGGTCATGCAAAGAGCTTCCATTACTGCTGATATTAAGCCTATGAGTGGCTTAACACCTTATGCGCGCATAGGAAATAAGCCTGTTATTGTGCTTATTTTAATGGTATTGCTAGGGGCATTTCTCAATAAATACTATTTAGTAAAGAAACTAGCGAGATTATAGTTTAATTACGATCTCGCTCTTAAACTGAAATTATTTACTATGAATTTCTATATGTAATTCACGAAATTCATTAGTTAGTTTATGATTTGGGAGGTAGTGGACCAGAGGTTTAGATTCTGAGTGTGATTCGCGTACTTTCACCGATGGGGAAATTTTACTGTTTAAAACAGGGATTCCTTCTGCGATTAATTCTTCGACAAGTTGTCTAGGTAAGCGGGCTTGAGCCTGGAATTGATTAACGATAACACCTTCAATTTCTAGGTTTTGGTTGTGGTCAGCTTTGACTTCACTTAGGGTCTGCATCAAGGTGTATAACGCTTCACGAGCAAAAGTATCACAATCAAATGGAATTAAACATTTATCGGATGCGATTAATGCTGACTGACTATAAAAATTAAGAATGGGTGGCGTGTCAATATAGATTTCATCGAAGCCTTCTAGCTTATCCAGTTCTTCTTTTAGTTTAAAAATTTTATAACGAGACTCTAAACGACCTTGCAAAGGTTCTAACTCTGGATGTGATGGCAGTACGAATAAATTAGGGAAGGGTGTTTCGTGGATAATATCTTCTAAGCCGCCTGCTTGTCCACCAAAAAGTCCAAGGCTTAAACAGCCTTTAAAAAAGTGGGCAACTGTCTTATCTGAGTTAGTAACTTTTTTTCCTAATAAATACTGGGTTGCATTCCCTTGTATATCAAGGTCTATGACTAAAGTGCGCTTTCCTTCTATGGCGCTAATTGCCGCTAAATTACATGTAATAGTAGATTTTCCTACTCCGCCTTTTTGGTTGAAAATGACCCTGCGCATTCTATTCCCCGATAAATCTATCAAATGAAGTTGTTATTATATGTAATATCAAGTGCGTATAAAAGTTTCTGCGCCACATTCTGGGCATTTAGGAATAATGCTGGTGCTTTTAAAGGCAATAACTTTTCCGCATTTTTTACAGCTCAGTGTGCCCGGGGCTGTAATGTCACCAGCTTTATAGGGGTGGCTGTATTGCTGAGCATTGAGCTCGAGCCGAGCAAGTTCTAAGCGTGTTTTATCAGCAATACTTAGAAACGAGTCAAGAGCAAAATTTTCTAATAAAGCAATATCAAATTTAAGCCATTCAGTTAACGACTCATCACTGTTGTCTGGCAGGGATTGTGCTGCATGATGTAGATCCCTAGAGACGGCATCAGCAACATGATTTATTTCTTCTTGTGATAGGCCACCTAATGCGCTGATTTTTTCTTTTGCTGCATCGATGCTATCAGCTATAGAATGGATTGTATCGTCAGTTGCTTCATACATGTATTCCATGAAGTCGTTATAGGCTTTGGTTAGTTTATTTTCACTCATAAGAATTGCTCCGTAAAAAGGCTTTAGATTTAGTTCACTGTAAGGTATTCTAACGCTTTTGAATGCAATAAGACGAGTAACAATGCAAGAAAATTACAAACCACTAGAGATTGAGTCAGAAGTGCAAGCCCAATGGGAAGAGTCAGGCGTGTTTCGGGCTTCTGATGCGGAAGATAAAGAGAAATATTATTGCTTATCGATGTTCCCTTATCCTAGCGGTCGATTGCATATGGGTCATGTGCGTAATTATACGATAGGTGATGTTATTAGTCGTTATCAACGCATGCAAGGTAAAAATGTAATGCAGCCTATGGGGTGGGATGCTTTCGGCTTGCCTGCTGAGAATGCAGCTATGAAGCATAATGTGCATCCAGCGGAATGGACTTATGAAAATATTGCTTATATGCGTGAGCAGTTAAAGCAGTTGGGTTTTGGTTACGATTGGGACCGAGAATTAGCGACTTGCGATCCAAGTTATTACCGGTGGGAGCAGTGGTTTTTTCTTCAGTTACTGGAAAAAGATTTAGTTTATAAAAAAACTTCAGCCGTGAATTGGTGTCCTCATGACCAGACAGTCCTCGCTAACGAGCAAGTAATTGACGGCTGTTGCTGGCGTTGTGATACGGCAGTGGAGAAAAAAGATATTTCGCAATGGTTTTTAAGGATTACAGCTTATGCAGATGAATTATTAACCTCATTGGAGCAAATGAAAGGTTGGCCAGAGCAGGTTAGAACCATGCAGGCAAATTGGATCGGGCGCTCGGAAGGTTTAGAAATGGTTTTTTCGGTTAGTGGCATGGATGATGTCAACATTTATACTACTCGACCCGATACTTTGATGGGGGTAACTTACTTAGCCGTTGCTGCTGAGCACCCATTGGCTTTGAAGGCTGCAACAGATAACGTAGATATTGCTGCTTTTATTGATGAGTGCCGACATACGGAGACTTCTGAAGCGGCTTTAGAAACCATGGAAAAGAAAGGGATTTATTCAGGATTTAAAGCAAAGCACCCTGTTACTGGTGAATTAGTGCCAGTTTGGATTGCGAATTTTGTTTTGATGACTTACGGGACAGGTGCTGTTATGTCGGTACCAGCACATGACCAGCGGGACTATGAATTTGCTAAGAAATATGGCATAGCAATTAAGCAAGTTATTTTTTCTACGAGTGGTACTGAAGATAGTATTGCTGAGCAAGCCTTTACAGATAAAGGCATATTAAAGAATTCTGCTGAATTTGATGGCTTAACTTCGGCAGATGCGGTTAATGCGATTGCTGATAAGTTAGAAAAAGAGCAGAAAGGCTTGCGTAAAACTAATTTCCGATTACGTGATTGGGGGGTTTCTAGGCAACGTTACTGGGGGGCCCCCATCCCTATTATTTATTGTGGTGATTGTGGGACAGTTCCAGTCCCAGAGGAAAGCCTACCGGTTGAGTTACCTAAAGATGTGGTTTTAGATGGCTCTAACTCACCGTTAGCAACGCACGATGCCTTTTTGCATGTCGACTGTCCTAAATGTGGGAAAGCTGCAAAACGTGAAACGGATACGTTTGATACTTTTATGGAATCATCTTGGTATTTTGCTCGCTTTGCTAGTAGCAAAGCAGATTCAATGCTGGATGAGAGTGCTAAATACTGGTTGCCTGTAGATCAGTATATTGGTGGTATTGAGCACGCAATTTTACATTTACTTTATGCGCGTTTTTTCACTAAATTAATGCGTGATGAAGGCTTATTAGTCTGTGACGAGCCTTTCAAAAATCTATTAACTCAAGGTATGGTGTTAATGGATGGCACAAAAATGTCTAAGTCAAAAGGGAATACGGTTGATCCTGAACATTTAATCGCTGAATACGGTGCTGACACTGTGCGCTTGTTTGTTATGTTTGCCGCGCCACCAGAGCAATCTTTAGAGTGGTCTGATAGTGGTGTAGAGGGTAGTTTTCGATTTTTAAAGCGCTTATGGCGTCAAGTGCATTTACATACCAGTCATATCTCCGTTGTGCCTAGTTTAGATAAGAAAAGCCTAAGTAATGTAGAAAAAGACCTGCGTAGGCAATTACATCATGCTATTGAAAAAGTAACCGATGATATCGGACGTAGGCATCATTTTAATACTGCCATCGCAACAAATATGGAGCTATTAAATAGTTTAGCTAAATTTGATGCACAAGGTGATAGTGCTGATGCAGTACGTCAGGAAGTAATGGAAGCGATTGTTTTAATGTTATACCCAATTGCGCCACATATTTGTCAGAAGTTATGGTTAGGTTTAGGTAAAACTGAGGATATTAATCGGCTTTGGCCGAGTGTTGATGCGGCAGCATTAGTGCAAGATGAAATACAAATGATAGTTCAAGTAAATGGTAAGTTACGCGGCAAAATTAAGGTTGCAACAGGGGCAAATAAAGACACTATAGAAGCGCTTGCTTTGGCCGAAGAAAATGTACATCGATTTATAGCGGACAAGCCGGTGAAAAAAATAATTGTCGTACCTAAAAAATTGGTAAGTATCGTTATTTAAGGGGTTGAAAAGAATAATGGCTAAAAATAGTAGTATTTTAATGCTGATGTTTTTGCTAACCGCTTGCGGTTACCACTTGCGTGGAGCAATTCAGCTTCCTGAAGCATTGCAGAAAATTTATGTGCGTGGTGCTTCGGTAGAATTAACCAATGCCATTGCTACGACTTTTCGTTCCGCATCAGGTGAGTTAGTTGCAACAGCAGCTGAAGCCGGCATGATTTTAAATATTACTAACGAAGATTATCAGCGCCGTACTATTTCCATAGATTCTTCTGGCTTTTCTAATGAATATAATCTTGTGTATCGCCTAACTTTTGATTTGCTTAATAACCAAGGTCGTGTCTTAATCGCTGCACAAACGATAGAAGTCTCTACATCATATTTTAATACGCAGAGTAGTAATACTGTGTTGTCAAAAGGTAATGAAGAGGAGGTTTTGCGTAAAGAACTTTATAGTCAGGCGGTACGTTCGGTTATTGATAGAGCCAGAGCTGAATTAAAGAAGACCTTGCCATAGTGTGGTTAAAAGCTGAACAACTGCCGGCAGCATTAGCTAAGAAGCTCGCGCCTATTTATTTTTTGAGTGGCGACGAGCCGTTGCAATTAGGCGAAGCGGCTGATGCTGTCAGGCTGGCGGCTAAAAATGCAGGTTATGACAGTCGAGAAGTGCTCACGGTTGATACTAGTTTTTCTTGGGGTGATTTTTTACAAGCAGCCGATTCAATGTCAATTTTTTCAGAAAAGAAAGTCATTGATTTACGTATGCCTGCTTGTAAGCCTGGCGCGGAGGGTAGTAAGGCTTTAGTGAGCTATTGTGAACGAGTGCCTGAAGATACCTTATTATTAATTAGTGCGGGTAAGCTAGAAAAATCCGCTAAAAAGTCAAAGTGGCTGACGGCACTCGAAAAGCACGGTGTTGCCATACAAGTCTGGCCTTTAAGTGGGGCTGCTTTAGTGCAGTGGTTACAACAACGATTACAACGTAGGGGCTTGCAGGTAGAAAGAACGGGGGTTGCTATTATTGCTGCTCGTGTGGAAGGGAATTTATTGGCTGCGGCCCAAGAAATAGAAAAGCTGTATGTATTGTATGGGCAAGGCGTTGTATCTGATGCGCAAATCCAAGAAGCTGTTGCGGATGGCTCTCGGTATGATGTTTTTAATCTTGTTGATGCAGCATTGTCGGGGCGGGTCGAGCGTGTGTTAAAAATCTTCTCAGGCTTACAGCATGAAGGTATTGCAGCACCGATTATTCTTTGGGCTTTAGCGCGAGAAACACGCAACTTGATTCATATTAAACGGCAGTTAGACGCAGGGCAAGCGCAAAATACAGTTTTTATGCGTTATCAAGTTTGGGGGGAGCGTCAGAAATTGGTCAATCATGCTTTAGCTAAGTTACAGCAGAAAAATTTAATGCGTGGTTTATTGGTTGCGGCTCAAGCTGATAGACAAATTAAAGGTGCCCAGCAGGGGGATTGTTGGGCAAGTTTGTTGCAAATTGCCTTAATGCTGACAGGTAAGGATATTCATGTACCGTCAGTATCATTTTAAGGCAAAAATAAGCTGAAGCTTGCCCCACCTAATTGACTGTCATTAGTCGTGCTAATATAGCCGGATTTGTTGCCATTGCAGTGTAAGTTAGCAATGATGGAGACAAAATATAAACCTAGGCCGGTATTTCCAGTTTTAAAGTCCACTTTACCTGTGTTGGTGAAGTTCTCTGGAAAGCCAGCACCATCATCTTCAATTTTAAAGTACACATAGCCATCCTGTTGACCTGCTGAAAGAATTATTTTTTTATGACTATAGCGCTGTGCATTGTTTAAAATTGAGTTAATTGAACTGCAGATTAAATTAAAATCGCAGTAGCAAAGCAAGTCAGCAATTCTCAATTTAGGATTTCTCATATTTCTGGTATCGGAATTTCTAGCCCTCTCAGCATAAATTCCAGTAATGATTGCCAGCTATCAAAGTGCATGTAACGAGTAAGCGCCCTTATATCATC
>NZ_FQTQ01000123.1 GCF_900128525.1 methanotrophic endosymbiont of Bathymodiolus puteoserpentis (Logatchev) | reverse complement strand
TTTTATATCGCCAAATTTTTCTGTAAACACATTAAGTACTTCCTCTAAATCAGAATTTCTAGCAAGTGACTTTTCTTTGTTTAAAGACTCTAATTTAAATATTACAGAAATTGGATTAAGGGTTATCGCCTTTACTATCAATTTATCATTCACAATAAAATTAATCAATTCATCAATATTTAACGCCAAAATACCCCAAAATTCTGATGAATAATCTGAATTAAACATAGCATCGTTTGACTTGATTGCTCCTGTAAAAGAGTTTTGATCAGTGCTGCCTGATATATTTCTAAGATATGTCATTTCTTGTGTGAGTTGCGGATTTTTATCATTAAAATCAACTTTTGCCTCAATATCGGCAAAATAATAATTTTTACCTTGCCTTGATTGATACAACTTTCTTTGGTCGCCAATCAAACGATTTAACACACCCATTACCGTATCTTTGCTCACCCCCCTCTTAATGAAGTTTTTATCATTTTTAAGGCTGGTAATAGAGGCGATATATTTTCTACCTTTCTTTGGAAGTGGTTCATTGTTGTTGCCATCCAAAAATGAATTGCGCCAACAAGAATCATATTCTATGGTAATTCTCATAAACTCTCCTGATTAATCTTTAGCGTAAAAATAAATAGCAAATTCTTTATCTTTTTCAGGATTGGTACTATCACCTCTTTTAACTCTCATCATTTTAGTACTATCGTTATAATCCACCTCTAACTTATCTACATACATATAACCTTTAGCTTGACGAATGTTTAAATTTTTCAACATTTCCAAAGTTTCATTAACTAAAATTTGAATCGCATCTTGGTTTAATAAAATACCCTGTTCACCTTCTTCAAAAATTGTACCACCACGCACATAGTTTGGATGAAAAACCGCTTTAGGATTTAAATCCTTTAATTGTTGTTGTTCTTTAATTCTTTGAATAAATTCTTGCACTTGCTCTGCCACCTTTTCACCTTGATCCTCTTTGATAATCATAGCCGCACGATCAAATTTATTATCCAGCGAAATAAATTGCAATTGCTCAATACTGATTGAACCATAAGCCGTATATTTTGTGTCGCCAAAAGTGGTTTTTGAGAAAAATGAAGAACTGTCTCGCTCTCCCGCTTGTCCAAATTGATCAAAATTACCATTGCCCAATTCATCAACAAAATCTTCAATCAAAAGCGGACTGGTTCTTTTACACTGGCTAGATGGCACCACAAAACCACGCATTAAACCTGTAATTGAAGCGAGAACAGGGGTTAAGTCTTTTTCTTTAGCAAAGTGTAAATCAAACGCCTGATCTCTAAACAAATGATGGCGAATGCAATTTTGACTAATATATAACGGAGTTTTTGTAAAATCCATATCTGTTGCTTCTTTTTTATATTTGTAACCCGTTTCTTCTTTGATTCGTCCCGTAAGGTTGGTATAACCTCGTAACTTTGGCAAGGTGTGATTGTCCACCACTTTTCCTTCATTGCTTAGTTGAGTTGGTCCATTCCAATTTACAACACCATGCCCTAATGCGGTAATTTCAAAATCAACGCTTTTTATACCTTCTATATTTTTCATATTTTTTCTCCTAAATTATGTGCTTTCAAATGAACACGATTATTATTTTATACCAATTAAATTAATTTTGTCAAATTATTAAAACAATATCATGAAAAATTGCTTAAAATTATCTTTCTGTTACATAAGCAGCTTGGAAAAATTAAATTAATTTTGTCATTTACCGCCACATAGGCGGCGCTTTATCACTCATTGTCTTGTAATTTTGAAATAGACATAACGCCAATAGCTTGATTGATGCCTTTTAAATAATAAATTGCCTCGTCGCTTGCCTCTGTTTTTACTATATCCAAATCATTTGGTGTATAACTCACATAAATAGGTGTTTCAGGGTCTCTTGAATTTTTAAGATACAATCTTGTTTTAAGCCTTGTCGTCTCGGTAACGCCGTATTTTTGATTATCATCTACTTTGATATTGTGATGCTTTTTACCCATAAACTTCAAAGCACTCTCATCTTCATCATAATTTGAAATCTCATTAACACCCAAAGTT
>NZ_FQTQ01000122.1:426-911 GCF_900128525.1 methanotrophic endosymbiont of Bathymodiolus puteoserpentis (Logatchev) | reverse complement strand
CCTTAGTGCTGTGTGCTTAGTGGAGAAGCTGCAATATTTTTGTAAATTTATTTATTTGAATAAACACTGATTGATATAACCAAATCTTTCCTTCACTTGTACAGTAAAACCTGTCTAAACAGAACCTTCTTCAGACCAACTGTCGTGTTCAGAATGACAGGTGTTCAGTTTATACAGGTTACATTAATGAATTGATTTGATTTATAGTGTTTAACTCCACTTTCAGCAATATTTCAGCTATATCATGGCGACCAGTTTTAGTAATGGAAGAAGCCGGAGTACCCGTAGAGAATCACCCACCATGGGCAAGCAACTGGTAAACTTTATCACTTGCAGATGCGAGTCGAGTGCACCCTTTTTTGTAATTTACAAAGCTGGGCGAGAACCCACGCTGTATTGGTGATAGACATGTATGAGTTGTTAGGTAATCACACTTCCTAACTCATTGAGCCACCAGGGCCCTCCACGCTGTATTGGTGATAGAC
>NZ_FQTQ01000122.1:0-399 GCF_900128525.1 methanotrophic endosymbiont of Bathymodiolus puteoserpentis (Logatchev) | reverse complement strand
AAAGGAGATAAAAAAAAATAAAAGTTATGTGATTGAATACTATTTTATTAAAGGTAGGAACAAAATATGTAAGAAAATACATACATTTTACATACATCCAAGGCAAATTAAATAATGAATAAAAAGGGAAAATTTTTGACAAGATATAAAGTATGAAAATGCGCATCTTGTAGGTATAAAGATCAATTTATCTGTGATTGAGTACTAATAGTTCCCTGTTGTATAATCAACCACTACTTGTGAAATGTATCAGCATTTTATATATTAATATTATATTAAAGCATACAAGATAATGAAACATCAGACAGTCTTGTCTATTTGTTAAGGTGTTGGATATATATATTTAAGGATTGATCGCAATTTTTGTTCGGTTCATGAAGAAATAATCTCAATCAGGTT
>NZ_FQTQ01000121.1 GCF_900128525.1 methanotrophic endosymbiont of Bathymodiolus puteoserpentis (Logatchev) | reverse complement strand
CAACAGCACATCCACTAGCGGCGTGCGATCTTCTTCATTTATCTCTGGCAGTTTCGGTTTAGGCGAGTTCATAGAATATATTGTAAAACAACTTTTAAATAATTGCCTGTGGATAATGAGAAGTTACCTCAAGTCGCTGCACGCGTACAATCAGCTGACTGGATGGGGCTAGAAATTAGCGGTTTTTTCTGTGATGAAAATGGCACAATTAAAGGCCTCAATAAATTAGGCGACTTAAACCAACTGATAGACTATGTTGAAAAACATAATATCGATCAAGTTTGGCTGACCTTATCCTTAAAAGACATGGATAAAATTGAAACAATCTGCCACCAGCTGCACTCTGTATCTGTAGAGGTCCTATTAATTCCCGATATTAGCAGTCTACTTTTACTCAATCACTCTATTTCACAAATCGATGGCATGCCCGTTATTCACATGTCAAGCTCACCCATAAAAGGCACCAACGCGATTATCAAATGGCTAGAAGACAAGCTATTATCCACCTTTATCTTATTGCTTATTAGCCCAATAATGCTGCTGATTGCCTTAGCTGTTAAATTGAGCTCGCCGGGGCCCGTATTTTACCGCCAAGAACGAATTAGCTGGAATGGTACCCGGTTTCAGATGCTAAAATTTCGCTCTATGTCAGTGAATAGTGATCAAGAGCTTATTTGGGGGAAGGCACAAAATAAACGTCTTACACGAGTGGGCAAGTTCCTACGAAAAACCAGTTTAGATGAACTCCCGCAATTTATTAATGTACTCAAAGGCGATATGTCTATCGTTGGCACAAGTTAACGGCTGGCGTGGCGATACCTGCCTAAAAACTCGAGTAAAATACGACTTATACTATATTGAAAATTGGTCCCTCTGGTTTGATTTAAAAATTATTTTTATGACTTTGTTTAAAGCACTTAACCATGGAGACATGCACTAAGGAACTAGCCCTTCTATTCCCTAACCCATCAATTTTAATACACCAATAACAAGCCCAGCCACGCCAATTAATACACCAAAACTCCAACGCATTTGCAGCTTAATTTCTTGGTGTATATCCATAATTGCTTGCCCTTGCTTCTCAAATTGCTTATCTATTTGTTCAAACCGATTAATCGATTCTTCCCGCATTTGCTCAAAACGCTTATTCATTTCCAGTTGCATCGCTTCAAAACGTTTGTCAACTTGCTCAAAACGCTTATTCATTTCCAGTTGCATCGCTTCAAAACGTTTGTCAACTTGCTCAAAACGTTTATCAACTTGTTCAAAACGTTTATCCATTTGTTCAAAACGTTTATCCATTTGTTCAAAACGCTTATCCATAGCCTTAAAGCCTTCTAGCATTAATTCACGTTGATGCTTTAGCTCCTCCTCAACCCTGATTGTTCTTTCTCGCAAATCAATCTCATAACGTATATTTCCATTCTTAAGCTCAGGCGTATTTTCAATTGCTTTTTCAACTATGCTTTGAATTATCTCAATATCTTCTTGCGCTAAAGCCATAATATAAACCTAACAATATATTTTTTTAATTTTTTATAGTATACCAAAATACAAATTCTATTGTTAAGACTGGTTTAGCCCAGATGTAAATGTTCACAATCCTTCCTAAATTTCATATAAATATCGTCACCCCCGAAATCTATAAAAGAGGCGTGAGCGGTTACATTCGAGCCTACAACGCATGATGACCTCAAGGAAACCTCAATGCGCTTGCATATGCTTATCAATAAATGCTTTTATCTTATGCTTAAAAATAGCACTATCAAATTGCTGCGCATGCAGCCTGATTCGCTCAGAAGAAAAGGCTTGATAATTTTCTTCAAACTTATGGATTGCGCCATTTAAAGCACTAACATCGGGGACATCAAAAAGTACCCCCGTCTCTCCATCAATAACCGTATCTAGTGCACCGCCTTGAGCAAGCGCAATAACCGGCCGACCACTCGCCATTGCTTCGACAGGTACCATACCAAAATCTTCCACACCAGGAAAAATTAATGCCTGACATTGAGCATAATGTTGCTTAATCACGTCAAAGCTTTGATATCCTAAAAACTGAATATTACCCTCTGCTATGCTCTTCAAACTGGCCAATTCAGAGCCCGCACCAATAATCACTAAACGCTTACCATTTTGATTAAACGCCTCAACCGCTAACCGGATATTTTTATAAGCAACCAGCTGACCGACTATTAAATAATAATCCTCAACTTTCTCCGCTATATAAAAGTCTGCAATATTAATAGGAGGATAAATCACTTCACTATCGCGGCGATAAAACTTACTAATACGTTTTTTTACAAAAGATGAATTAGCAATAAAATGATCCACGCGAAACGAACTAGCTAAATCCCACAAACGTAAACGATGCAGCAAGAATGGCATGACTAATTTCTTTAGTAAGGAACTATGCTGATAATAATCGTGATACATATCCCACACATAACGCATCGGGCTATGGCAGTAACAAATATGTACGCTATTGGGTGACGTAATCACCCCTTTCGCGGGACCTGATTCACTCGATAAAATTAAATCATATGCTCTTAAATCCAATTGCTCTAAAGCAAATGGCATTAAAGGAAGGTAGGATTGATATAATTTATTAGCTTTAGGCAATTTTTGAATAAAAGTCGTCCCTTTAATGCGCCGAGCTATTTTTTCCGAGACAGCTTGCTCATCAAATACATGCGTATAAATATCCGCATGGGGGTACAAATCAAGTAACGCCTCGACAACTTTCTCGCCCCCACGCATATTAACCAACCAATAGTGAATGATAGCGACTTTCATAATGCGTTTTTCCTTGTTTAATAGCCAACACTTTAAAAACCAGTCTCATGGTTGGCGGCTGACAATCTATATAAGCGTCGCCCATCGCAACACTCAGCTTTCACTGCTCATACTAAGTTTAACGAAACATCTTGTGCATCAAAATCCGTGGCTAAAATCTCAATGCTTTCCGAACATTCATTACTAACCCACGGCAAAGCACGACGCAATGACTTTTTTCAAACAAGATCTTATCCATTTATTCCACCTTGCTCTTAAATTCTATATTAAGACTATAAGCTTAGGTATCCACTTTGCAATAAGAGGCGGAACTATTTCGACTTACATCTTTTTGTATTTATATGATACCTATGACACATAAGGAATAAAGTTTTATAATTTACAGTATGCCTAATTATTTTTATCGCAAAGCTCCTGCCCCCTTCCTCGAAAATGTTATACTACTGCGCTCATTTTCTTAAAAAAACAACTCAGATCTACAATCAAAACTAACGTTAATGACGAGCACCTTAGCCTACGTAACTCAAATATCAAACCCTTATGCTTCGTATAGAGCACACGTTAGTGCTTGCCCAGTGAAAAACCAATAAAAACACCTAATGCCTAATATGTTCAAAAGCTTGTGGCACTATCGTCACTTTGTCCTAAGCTCTATTCGTAACGATCTCGTTAGTCGTTTTGCACGCAGCAAACTCGGTGGCTTATGGGTGATTATCAACCCATTATCCCAAGTTTTAATTTATGCGCTTATTCTCTCCAATATACTAACGGTGTCCGACATTTTATTACAGATATGCCATCAAAACAGGTCGGAGCTTGCGCTCAAAGAGCCATGTGGCGCTTTTCTTTAGGAAATTGTTTTTTAAGAACCGCCAAGCTTGTTTGGTAAT
>NZ_FQTQ01000120.1 GCF_900128525.1 methanotrophic endosymbiont of Bathymodiolus puteoserpentis (Logatchev) | reverse complement strand
CCATACCTGACATAAAAGAAAACCGCATAAAGAATAACGTCTTTGGGAAAGTGTGTCCCTTTAAAGCTGATCATGATTTTATTTTATGTACATTGGGAAATAAGGGGGAATTATCTCAGAATTTACCCATTAATGCGACAGAACCTTCAATTTTACCATAAATAATTATTGGGAAACTTCAGCTGACATAGTTTAGCCACCTTTTTAATTTTATGAGTCAATGATAAATCCGAAATGATTAGCTCTTATCTGTTCTGAACTATATTCATCTTTAATATTGTCATGATTCCCTTCGCTCACCATTTTTTTTATTTCTTCATAGATAATAGGATCAAAGGAAATTTCATCAATAACTAAATGTATATGAGAATAAGGTTTTGTGTAGTTACCGTTTCTAATTTGTTTGCTAATAGAATTCATCGAGTGTTTAAAATTAAAACTTTTTTCTAGTTTAATTTGCTGGTTAATGAGGTCAGAGATAATCCACTCAGTAAGCTCAATTTCATTGCTAATCGAGTGTTTCTTCTTACAAAAAAATAAAACAGTTTCTATATATTTTTTCTGTATCAAATTAGGAATTCTGGTCAATCCATTTATTTCTTCGTTTAAATTAAGTACTTGTATTTTACTTACATCTTGTATGATGTGAGTTTTAATCGTGAAAGATACTTTATCTAGTCCTCGTTTCTTTTCATAAAACACTTCAATATCAAATTGTTTATAGCTGTTTATATCTTTAACCGCAGGTTTAAGAACTTTAGCATTAAAATATTTCCATTCTTGGTAGTTTCCTTCATTAAAAAACCCCAACTGTTTTCTTAGCTCGTTAAACTCTATGTCAAATTTTTTTTTGAATGCGTAGGATTTGAAAATCTCATAAAGTCGTATCGTGTTACCAGAACCAAATTCTGAAAGTAATTTAAGGTCAAGCAAACAGTATGATTCAATCGGCACCATTTCTTCATAAATTGAATTCGGTATTCTAATAAGTATTTTGTTTCTATCCTTTGAAGGTTCATAACAAATTTCAGGAAACATTGATATAAAACGAAAAGTCCATTGCCCATCATCACCCAATGCCTTTAAGTTTATTTGTTTCTTTGAAAGCCCCTCTGCCGCCTTCATTAAATCCCTGTTTTTTTTACTGGGTTTGAATAAGCTTTTATCAAGCCTATTTACAGGAAGCTTTAGTAAAATACTTTCAGAAGAAAAAGTTTTAATATTTTCATCTGAAGCCGAAAGGTAAAAGTCTTTAATCACATTATAGATTTCTATAAATAAATACCGCTCAAGCTTTGTCCAACTTTGTCCATACTCACCTAAGCTAAAATCTCGATTAACAGCCCTCAATTCTCTTTTTTTATTTTCTTCTAATTCCACTGAAGTTTCCCAATAATTATTTATGGTAAAATTGAAACCATGCCGCAACTATATGAAAAAAACAGTCTTTTCATT
>NZ_FQTQ01000119.1 GCF_900128525.1 methanotrophic endosymbiont of Bathymodiolus puteoserpentis (Logatchev) | reverse complement strand
TTAACGTAGCGGCTTTTGTGCGAAGTTGAAGCGGACGCAGGGCGTACTGGGGCTTATCCAATTCGCTCCGTATGTGAGTGAATATTTGGTGACAGGAGTCCCAAGTATTTCATGAGGTAGGATGGCGCGCATAGCGCCGTACCGTTGCTTTGTACTGATTGATACCATAACAAATTTTATGTCAATGTTGAACAGTCAACAACATGATCTTTTAGCTTATCACCCTTAGTTTTAATGGTCTTACTGTTCTTATAGTAAAGACAACGCTTAAAGCCTTTGGCATCATTGCATAACATTTTCCAGTATCCTTTTGGATAAGCGATACCGCTTTTTTTCATTCGTTGCGAACCATATTCAACACCATTGATGACCGTTACTTCACCTAATTTTATTGCTATCGAACGCGCGTATCGTTCTGCCTTAATCCATGTATGCCTGTTTATAGAGCGATACTGAGGAATAATATTAGCCATCGAGTAGACTGAATCCAATGAGTCTTTTGACCAGTCGAACGCGGCATCTGGGGCTAAATGACCACGGTCTGCTTTAAATTCGTTATGGGTGTAGTCGTTTGGATAAGTTCGATAACGACTAGGTATTGATTTTTCAGGATAGAATGAGGGCCGCTTTTTAATATTGACTGCGCCTACATTTTTACCTTTTAACGTGTAGGCAACAAACTTTGCGCCTTTAGCTTTATAGTCATAACAAATTTTATAAAACTTTTTATCTATGACTTGATCACAGGAACGAGTATTAATAAATTGATTAATGTTGGTTGCATTCGCATTGGAAGCGGTAGCTATAACAGATATTATGGTTGTTCTGATAAGTAGATTCATTTTGTTTACAGGTTCTGTCGCAAGTATTATTAAAAAAGAAGCACGCCTTGTCTTCAGGCAAGTCAAAATTGGACAGTTCTATTTATAACCAAAAAAAACTGGCTAACAAAAAGTTGCAGTTGACCGCTGGCAGCGCCACTCGTTTTCAGAGGTCATTTATTATCAAAGTTCAGTGTTTTAGCAAAGTTCATCGTATATCGGTTCTGTCGCAAGTATTAGTGAAAGCGAAGCACGCCTTGTCTTCAGGCATAACTATCCTGCTAAAGCCATAAATTGCTTATAAGCAGGCATATTTTCCTCGGACAACTGTCCCTTTCGAATCATATGTGCGGCTTCAATGCCTGCAATCGTTGCTTGAGCGGAGTG
>NZ_FQTQ01000118.1 GCF_900128525.1 methanotrophic endosymbiont of Bathymodiolus puteoserpentis (Logatchev) | reverse complement strand
ATCAATACACCTACACCATTGCTTCACATCCGATTCCTGAATTAATTGGTGAGCAAGTGGTTATTTCTTTGCCCAGAAAACCTATTACTATTATGGCTACACTGGATTTTTACAACCAGAGTATTGAAGATGATGCCTTTCATTTTGGTAACAATGTTTTTAAACATACGCCTGGAGATATCTCAAGTTATCCAACAGTTTCAGAAAAAAATAGCTTGACCAACCAATATTTTGATACCATTTTTGATATTATTTCAAACCCTAGTAGTGCACTACTAAATGCACTAAATATATTAGAACTGGAATCTGACATTCAAAATGTCGACCAAGGTTCTGGTTCGCGCGAAGTCACTTTACAGGTAAATCAAGCATTTGGAGTTGGTGTAGGTATAGAGGTAACGAAAGAACTTAAAGTAACCGGAGAGGCTTTAGGGAAAGTGGCCGGATTTACCGTTGGCGCAAGTGTTGGTTCCAGCCTATCGCTTACACGCGGCACATCTACTATTTACGCTGGTTCGGTAGGTGCTATAGACTCTGCTAACTTCCCGGCTAATGGTTATAGTTATGGTCTGTTTGCTTACACATACAATGATGCGCAGTCAGGTCAGGAGTTTGAAGTAATAAATTATTGGGTAGAGTAATACCTATAAGGATGGAGTACGAAGAGGGTGTTAAAAGCAGCACTGGTAACACCCTTTTAACAATTTAAGCAGGAGTCAAATACCTCCGGCAAAGCCGGAGGCTTGAAAACCGTGAACCGCTCGAAGCGGGTTAATTCATTTACCACCTAAAGGTAGCGGTGCTTTAAAATAGATCCAGTTGCTCTATTCGCTTATCTT
>NZ_FQTQ01000117.1 GCF_900128525.1 methanotrophic endosymbiont of Bathymodiolus puteoserpentis (Logatchev) | reverse complement strand
CTTGTGGATAAGTTAAGTCAAAATTAAAAATCTGTATTTATTATCGTTCCCAAAATATCCAAAAAAAGAAAGCCGAGCGCATGGAGCAAATGGATTTAATCGACTGGCTGGACGGTAAGCGAGTAATCAGGCAACAACCGCCGACCCAATCCACACAGCACCGCCTTTTCATCATCGAGCAACTAAAGCCCATCATGCGGGAACTGGAAGCCTTGGAGCTATCAGCCCTCACCATTTCCGAAGCACTGGCACATTATCAAAATCTCTACCAAGAAAAAGCACAACAAGCGATTTTAAGAGCGTTTGAATAGGGTTAATAGTTTCTTGTGTGTTGTTTACATTTAAGCGATAAAAACGCACCAGCGGACAACCTCACGCAATTACGGGCTATATTTTCATGCTTTCAAAGGGGAAAAGATCAAGAGCCAGTTAATTAGGCCGAAAATGAAACTTTCATTTTATCTGTTAAAAAAACAAAATAAATTCTTTAGACCTTAATTTTTTCTTTTCTAATCAAGTGTATTTTTTTCTGACTGAAAGAATGATCTTTTTATGAAAGCGCATGGTTTCGGGTTTTCCCTGCTGCCGTAGATAAGCGGCTCTTTCTTCAATATCCAGTTTTTGAACATGCAAGGCCATACCTACCGCTAAAATTTCAGCTTGATAGCGTGGGATTCCCCCGCGCATAAGTTTAAACACCCAAAAATCATTATGCAGGGCGGGGCGGGTATCATCTAGGAAACTTGGCATTTTTAAATTTTAGTGTGCTGTTCAATGGCGTTTAAAAAGTCATCATAGGCATTTCTTA
>NZ_FQTQ01000116.1 GCF_900128525.1 methanotrophic endosymbiont of Bathymodiolus puteoserpentis (Logatchev) | reverse complement strand
AAGGGACAGTTGTCCGAGGAAAATATGCCTGCTTATAAGCAATTTATGGCTTTAGCAGGATAGTTATGCCTGAAGAGCAGACGTGCTGCGTTTTCAATAATACTTGCGACAGAACCCAGAGGATGTACTAAATACTATCTAAAAGCACACTTCCTACATTTCTTTTTTAATTTTGGTTTAGCTCCCATTTACTAGGTTTATTTTGTGCCTCATGAAAGACACGAAGAACTTGTATTTGATTATTGATAATTCTATAGGGCAGGGTATAGGGAATACCTGGGATATGCCATTCTAAAATATCTCCATCTTCTTTTATTGTCCCGATATAAGGGTTTTCACTTAGTAAGGATAGTGACTTTTTTATCTTTTGCCCTACTATTTTTGTAGCCTGAGGGCTTTCTTTTGAAAGATAATATTTAATTTCCAGTAGATCCTCTTTTGCAAATGGCAATAAAACAACTTTCATATCTATTTATTAGGAAATATATCAGGTGTTGGTGCAGAAAGTTCATTTTCTGTTCCCCAGGAATCTAGCCAGTTGTCTATTTTTTCGTGAGAAATAAAGATTCCTTTATCAGCCTCTTCTACTGCTTCAGCAACAGCCCTCATCTTCCATTCATTTTTTTCCACATACTCTGCAATAGCTCTTGTAGCTATTTGGGATTGAGAGCGATGAGAAAGTTCACTGATTTCTTTTAGGCTATTTTTTAGTCCTTCAGGTAAACGCATTGAAAATTGGGTTGTAGTCATTGTATTCATACCATGTTAGTTAAAATGTAATACACTCACTTACATTGTAAGTATTTTTAGCTTCAAGTCAAAAAATAAAGCCTCTTTAGAAGTTATTTTTTCTTTAATTCTATGAGATAAATAGAGCTAAAATCTATACTTCTTTTCACTGTTGA
>NZ_FQTQ01000115.1 GCF_900128525.1 methanotrophic endosymbiont of Bathymodiolus puteoserpentis (Logatchev) | reverse complement strand
AATATAGTCGTTAGTTCGTTGATTTGTAATTGTCCGCTATTCATGTTTTGCCAAAACAAAAATAGGATATTTGATTACATTTCAACGAACTATGCCACCTTTTTAGATTTTTTGTCGTGTACAGAGACAAAATGTATACACGCAAAAAATCAAATACATTAACAGCTTAAATAAAAGACTCTCTGTAAAAAAGCAGTATTAAGCGAACAAAACCAGGCGAAAAAACCTATAAAAAGAAACTACAGAGGGGGAGCGCGAGGCGCAATAGCAGATAAACTAACAGAGGACTGAACAATAAACACGTCGGCGAAAGCCGATGTGTTATTAATACCGAATAAATGAATAAATTGAGGTTTCGCATTGGCACAAAGAAAGTGTGATAGATCACTATCTAACAACAGCTTCTTTTGCGTAATAACTGCCTGCATATCAATAGCCGTAGCGACATGCTCACTATTACTGAATGATAAAGTATCCCCTGCATCTTGCCAAATGCGGCTAATTTCATCAATATGAATACCACTATCACCGTTATCAACTATCTGCACATGCGCATGCACCAAGGGCGATAAGCCCTGCAACACGAGTAAAAGCAATATAATAAAACGATGATATAATAAATTCATAACATGATGGTAGGTTAAATTGATAATTTTGTAAACTACTAATGATTTAACATCACTGTCTAGACAACTAGGAGGCACCTTTAGTTTATAATTTACAAGACTAAAAACTATCACACTAAGAAATGAATCTTTAGAATGACCTGCCTCAAATGCCTTTTCGTTTATAACTATGGACTCAGGTCTTCCCCTTACCTTTGTCCTTAATTTCTTTTACGATCTTAACGCCTTTCATGCGTTGCGCATAGATAATATCAAGCTCTTGCTTTAACGCTTCACATTTGTCACCTATGCCACATAACTCTAAATCCTTTTGTAACTTTCTTTCCTTTTCTTTTAATTTTTTCAATATCCTTTTTATATCACTTAAATGCCTTTCTTTTTCACGTTGATCAGCATCAAAAAAATCTTGTAACTTTTTTAGTAATTTTTTCTTACCCACAATGTTTCTCCTCTTGGCCTAGTCATTTTCAGTCTGCATCACTTTAACTAACTCATTATCATCTAACGTTAACTCACGCTCTGATTCAGTTGTGTTTTGCTGTTGTACAATAAAGACTGTTTCTGCCATAGCAACTAAATGATTTTTTATTTCATACATATACGAACTATCATTAATTAATGAAGTGCCCTCTTCAGGCTTGATTTTATGTTCTCTAATTAAGGCATCGATACTCGCATTCATTTGCTGGTCTTGCTCTTTGAGTTTTACTTTAAAGACATCAAATGAAAGTAACCCTATTTCTTCACCTGCTGTTTCAGCCTGTAAGCGAAATAACTCTAATTGCCTTAATAAATCAGCAATTTGATAGCGAATTTTTTCATATTCATCTGTAACAAAATGATTAGTAGAAAAGCTCGTCTTTAATAAATTTTTCTGTAAATGCTTAGTATCTTTTATTGCCTCAACGATATGTCGGCTAGCTTCACGTAACCAATATAAACTCCCTGATTGCCGCATTTCCCAAGTAAAACTCGCTTGGCTAATGTAAGCGATAATAGCGCTATAAATCCCTTTTACACTCCGATTGTAGGCAACATCAACATCATAAGGCGGTATTTTACGACTCTGCACAATTAATTGCTGTAAATCCTGTTCAGAAAATACACTGCGAGGAGAAAGCCCAATCGTTTTTAAAATAATATGACTAGCATGTTGATACAGGCGTACTGTTTCTTGTCGCACCGCTGATACTAAAGTATCTGGAAATGCCATGGCTGCATCATTTAAGTATTTAGGCTGATCAACTTTAATGCCTTCGCTCCTCAATGCTCTTTCCAAAAAAATTACCATTCGGCTAATAAAAGGCAACATAATGGCAACACCCACTAAATTAAACAGGGTATGAAAAATAGCCAACTTAAGTGTGTAGTCACTCTCGCTTATATCTACAGCGTCGGCAATTAAATCAACTACAACTATAAACTGGTTGACCATTAGCAAAGCAATCAACCCAGTAATAACATTAAATAATAAATGCGCGCCTGCTAAGCGCTTACCTTCTACAGAAGCACTTAATGCTCCAATGATGGCTGTAATGGTAGTCCCCACATTAGAACCAATCGCCAATGCCAACGCATTTTCATAGGTTATTTCTTGAACGGATAGAGCGGTAATAATGAGTACCATCGTCGCATGACTGGATTGCATAACGACGGTTGCCGCAATACCGATTAAGGTAAAAATCAATAAACCTTTCGTGCCTGTCAGAGCATATTGCGTTAAATCAATCGTTTCCCGAAAGGTTTCAAAACCTTCCTTCATATAAGAAATGCCTAAAAATAAAAAACCCATACCCGCTAAAATTGCACCGAGCCCTTTTAAAGTTTTATTTTTTTGCAACACGAGTAAGATACCAAGCACTAGCATAGGCATTGCATAAGCAGCGATGTCTACTTTTAAACCAAAGCCAGCAATTAACCATGCGCCAGTGGTTGTGCCTAAATTAGCACCAAAAATAATTCCTATACCAGCAGCTAGGTCTAATATTCCAACACTTAAAAATGAAATAGTGATGACAGTGACCAAAGAACTGGATTGCATCAAGGTGGTAGAGATCACACCAAAACCTAGGCTTTTCCATAATTTATCAGTACTGATACTTAAAATATTTTCTAATGTACCTCCTGTAAAGGATTGAAAACCCTGCTCTAAAGACAGCATACCGAAAAGGAAAATCGCCACGCCCGCGGCAATCTGATTAAAATCGGGACTTAACCACAAAGCATAGGCAAGTAATATGAAAATAGTGAGTAACAGTATTTTTTTTATCATTATAAATAAGACCATTCATAAGCCAATCGTGTCATTATAAGCTATAATTTACTGCTTATTTACGTATAGAACCTACACGCATGTTGACTGAATTTAAAACGATTGGCATTTTAGGGAAATCTAGCGGTTCGAGCATTGCCGAGACTTTGAATGAGCTCTACCAATTTTTAAAACCGAATTACCAAATTATTATTGACTCTACTAGTGCTTCCTTAGTCTATGATTTTTCTGGCCGAGCTATCTCAGCCGAAAAACTTGCTCAGCACTGCGATGTCTTACTAGCCGTAGGTGGTGATGGAACATTTTTATCTGCAGCACGCATTGCAGCAGGCAATAATATCCCGCTTATCGGCATTAATCTTGGACGTGTCGGCTTTCTAGTAGATATTTCACCTGATGAACTATTGAGTAAATTAGACGATATATTAAAAGGCAGATTTCGTAAAGAAAAACGCTATTTATTACGTACAAAAATTATTCGTAACAAACAAATTATCCATGAAGAAACTGCGGTTAACGAAGTCGTTATTCATCGCTGGGTCACACCGAGTATGATTGAGTTACAAACAACAATTGATGGTGTATACCTTAATACCCAGCGTTCTGATGGTTTAATTATATCGACACCGACGGGATCAACGGCCTATGCATTATCAGCAGGTGGGCCTATTATTCACCCTTCATTGAATGCTTTATTATTGGTGCCACTCAACCCGCATACTCTATCTAATCGCCCTATCGTGATTGGTGATAACTCTGAAATAGAAATTAATTTCATTAAAACCAACGAAATTAATGCCCAAGTCACTTGCGATCATATAGCCATTCCTGATGTATTAATCAGTGATACAATTCTGATCAAAAAAGACCCTAACCCGATTACTATACTGCACCCAGAAAATCATGATTTTTTTCATACTTTACGTGACAAACTCAGCTGGAGCAGTGGCTACCTTATCTAATTATGTTACAAAATCTTAATATTACTGATCTTGCTATCGTTGAATCTTTAGATCTAAACCTAGAAAAAGGCTTATCGGTACTAACGGGTGAAACCGGTGCAGGTAAATCTATTTTACTCACTGCCTTGGGGCTCGCTTTAGGTGAAAGAGCTGATGCTGGCTATGTACGCCCTGGCAGTCAACGTGCTGAAATCACTTTAAGCTTTGACTTAAGTGATGCGCCTAACGCACAAGCATGGTTAGAAGAAAATGAACTAGATGCCGATAAGCAATGTTTAATTCGTCGCACTATTCGTCAAGATGGGCGCTCAAAAGCCTATATTAATGGTAGCCCAACAACCCTTCAAGCTTTAAAACTCCTTAGTTCTCAATTAGTTGAGATTCACGGCCAACATGCTCACCTAACTTTATTAGAAAGCGATGAACAGCGGGAATTACTCGATAACTACGCACAAAATACAAGTTTACTAGCGGACACTAATCAAGCCTATCTACAGTGGCGTGCCAATTTTCATGAATTAGAAGCATTAATTAAATCCTCAACAGATCAAAGTAATCAAGAAGATTTATTGCGTTATCAACTTAACGAACTAGAACAGTTAGATTTAGTTAATTATGATTATGCAGCACTTTCTGCGGAGCATACTAAGTTAGCTAATTTAGAACAAATATTAAACGTTGGGCAAATCCAGCTTAATTTGTTATCAGAAAATGAACAACAATCTGCAAATCATTTAGTGAATCAAAGTATCAGCGCTTTAACGGGCTTAACCTCATTAGCCAGCGAGTTTGATGAGCCAAATAAACTATTAATTGAGGCGCAAATTCAAATCAATGAAGCCACACAACAATTACGCCGTTTTCTTGAGTCTCAGGAAATTGAACCACAACGCATGCAAGAATTAGATAATCAAATTAGCATTATTCAAAATCTATCACGAAAACACCATGTTAGCCCTGATGAACTACCTCAAGTTGCCGAAAAATTAAACCAAGACTTAGAGAATTTAAGTCACAGTACCGAGCGCATAGACGAGTTAAATAGTCTTGTTCAGCAAAACCAACAACAGTATTTTTCTCTTGCAAAAACACTAAGCCAAAAACGCATAAAAAGTGCCAAAAAACTATCCACACTCATTTCTTCGATGATTCAAGAACTTGGTATGCCACAGGGTGAATTTAGCATTAATGTAACGCCTCAGACAATTGAGCAACCTAAAATCAATGGCACAGACAAAATAGAATTTTTAGTCAGCGCCAATAAAGGCTTGCCCTTACGCCCTTTGGCTAAAGTCGCTTCAGGGGGTGAATTATCACGTATCAGTTTAGCCATTCAGGTCACAACTAGCCATGATAAAAATGCTGCTACCATGATATTTGATGAAGTGGATTCAGGTATCGGCGGTGGTATTGCCGAGATTGTCGGACAGAAACTACGCACTTTAGGAAATAGAGCACAAGTTTTATGTGTTACACATTTACCACAAGTCGCAGCGCAAGCGCATCAACACTTATTTGTTTATAAAAGTAATGATACAGCCATGACTACCTCACAAGTTAGAACTTTAACAACTGAACAGCGTATAGAAGAGATGGCTCGCATGCTAGGTGGAGTGAACATAACAAAATCAACCTTAACTCATGCGAAAGAAATGTTAATGACGGGACAAACCAATCTATAAACTGCTTTAGCTAAGAAGTGCCCACACAATCATGCTAATTTTATAAGTCCAATAAACTCTCGGAAAATATGACGACTTGATTTTTGCCCAACCTTTTCGCTTGATACATGGCTACATCAGCATAATGAATAAAACTATCAATATCCTCTCCTTGCTCATGCAATGTCTGTTGCGTTACGCAAAACATACCAATACTGGCACTAATTGAGACAAGTTGCCGATCAAATATCCACTGTAGCTCTGCAATGACTTTACGAATTCTTTCGGCAAAGGCCAAGCCATTACTAGCATCAGGGTGTGAAAATAGCACGACAAACTCTTCCCCACCAAAACGTGCCACAATATCCGAGTCGCGCATTTCTGTCTGTAAAGCTTTAGCCACATCGATTAAAACTTGATCGCCACAACTATGTCCATATTTATCATTAATAGCCTTAAAAGAATCCAAATCTATTAATAACAGACATAAAGTATCGCCATTGCGTGCCGTTCTTGCAACTGACTGAGTTACTTGTGCATAAAAGAAGCGTCGATTATATAGACCCGTTAAGCTATCTTTCATGGATAGACTTTCATAACGTTTTTTTAACGCACTCGCCTCAGCGAGTGCCTTTTCTAAATGTTCTGTTTTTTGCATAACCTGCAACTCCATTTTCTTTAATAAACGAAAGTTGCTGATTAACTGCCCCAGCATATTTTTGTAAATTGCTAATAAACGTAGATGCCAATCAGAAAAATAATGCGCTTCAGGATGTGAAATATTTAACACACCAAATAATTCACCTAACACGATAACCGGCACACTGATAATAGAGCCAGGAGTAAATGCCTTATCCACAAAAGCAAAGCGCTCATCATTATGGCAATCAGGACATTTTTGTAGCTCACCCAGTTGTGCCGCTAAACCAATAATGCCTTCACCTATTTTAAAGGTTAATGGATTATGCTTTCCATGCTCGCCACTGGATGCTTCACCTGCACTCAGGCCGGTTAAATTAACTAAACAATCATCTTTAGTTTTAATAAAAAAAGAACAGCGCTCCATATCCTGATTACTCATTAAGGAATGTGCATGAAATAACTTAGGCAACTTATAAAGTTGTTGCGTCAGGAATGGCAGTATAATTCCATTGCCTCAGGTGCTCATCAAATACAATTCGCATTGACTCTTTAAAACCCTCTGCA
>NZ_FQTQ01000114.1 GCF_900128525.1 methanotrophic endosymbiont of Bathymodiolus puteoserpentis (Logatchev) | reverse complement strand
CATACCTGACATAAAAGAAAACCGCATAAAGAATAACGTCTTTGGGAAAGTGTGTCCCTTTAAAGCTGATCATGATTTTATTTTATGCACATTGGGAAATAAGGGGGAATTATCTCAGAATTTACCCATTAATGCGACAGAACCAATTCAGACCTTTACGCATAATAGAAAATCCTTAACGGGGTTTATGTTCCGAATTCTGCGTCGACCCCTAACAGCCCTCGCATTCACTCTCCAAGGCTGGCAGCGCTATGTTTGGCTAATTATTTCCCTGATTTTCAGCGATAGAATTAGCTAAATTTAAAATCTTTTGTTTGAAAATATCGCTCACAAGATTTCCTGTGTTTAAAGATTCTATAATATATTGACGGTCTTCCTTTATCCAAGTAATAAAATGCAATATTTCTCCAGTTGATCCTCTTTGGGCCAGATAGTAAGCATAGCTTCCATTCACATCAGCATTCATCAATTCTGGTGTAATCACACTGTTCCCGTCTTTGGGGAAAAAACGCTCAGTTAACTTAACATTTCCAAGCTCAGAAAATTCAAAATATCTTGAAAACTCTCCCATTCTTTCTTGTTCTTTTTCATAATGTTCAGGTGCTAGAAGTAGAGCGTCAAAATCCTCAGGAGATGAATGAATACTTTCATCCTTAAGTAATCCTATACCTATTGTATGCCCTAAGTATTCCCCCTGATCAAAATTCGATCCATTTACTGAGGTTGGCTCAAATATCAATTTATCATAAACATCTTGTAAAGATCTAGAACCAAGGTTTTTAATTGACAACGCCTCTATTGAAGATTTATACACAGAATAATCATCAGCTTCAATAAAACCTTGTTCTTTCATCTTTTTAGTCCTATCCCGAAGTAGTTTTTTAGTCGAGTCTGATAAATCCACCTGATCATCAAGAGAAATAACAGGAATATAGTCATTAGTGTTTTTAGTAAAAGAATTTTTTTTAGCTTTGTAATTATTAGTGTTTTCAGAAAAAGGACTTTTTTTAGCTTTGGAGTTATTAGTGTTGTTATGTAAAGAACTTAATTTATTTTGTAATGGGAAGGATGACATCATACTATTATTCCCTATTTTTTTTAATACCTTCTTAGGTAATACTTGTCCATCAGAAGAGTGCTGATTTTTTATTGTTTTTAAACCATTATCTTGCTTTTCTTTCTGAAATCCTTGTAGGATAACTATGAACGCTGAAAAAAGAACAGCCAGAATAGTTATTATTTTAATGTTTTTTTTCATAATTATACCTGATTACCCATTAGCAGAATTTAGTACCTAATTTGAGGTAGCTTTAACGTAGCGGCTTTTGTGCGAAGTTGAAGCGGACGCGGGCGTACTGGGGTTTATCCAATCGCTCCGGATGTGAATGAATATTTGGCGACAGGAGTCCAAAGTGTTTCATCAGGTAGGGCGGGGAGTCGCTATTTTTGCGAAAGCTTGTTTTGGGCATCCCTGCCCACAAGCAAGCAGCAAAAACTTAACGCGACTGCTAATGCCTTCGGCGCCCCGATTCGTCCTCGTCACCTCGTCCCGACCCAACAAGGGGTCGGAACATAGGCTCCAAATGACTTGACGCCGTGTCGGTCGGATGGCCTTTTATTTTGTCTCCACCTTCGCTACCGCTCAGACTCCGACAAAACAACGGCCCTACGGCTATCGCGGACTACCAGCCCTCGCATTCGCTCTCCAC
>NZ_FQTQ01000113.1 GCF_900128525.1 methanotrophic endosymbiont of Bathymodiolus puteoserpentis (Logatchev) | reverse complement strand
AGGCAATGGAATTATACTGCCATTCCTGACGCAACAACTTTATAAGTTGCCTAAGTTATTTCATGCACATTCCTTAAGTATAGATATAAATCACAAAAACTCAAGTTACCCTCCCCTTACGTTGAACCAAAAGAAACCTACACCAATCCAAGTAAAAGAGAATAAGCTCAACCTAGGAAATATCTATGAAATCACCCTATGTAGTATATAATTTTTTTTAATACACAATATATTGTGTTATTATTGCTAACTCAAAAAATAGATCACACCTTATTTTCGTTAAGCCCTACAACCAAAAAATCGAAAAATATCCAACAGCATTAACCAGGAAAATAGATGACCAATAAAGCTCACACCAACACTATGGAGATTGCATTACAAGATGCATCACTTGATATATGGGACACCAAATACCGTTTAAAAACAAAATCGGGTGAAGCCGTTGATGCAAATATAGACGGCACCTACCAACGTGTTGCAAAAGCTCTATCCAGTGTAGAAAAAGGTAAAGCTAAACAAGAGAAGTATTACCAAGAATTCTTATGGGCCTTACGCCAAGGCGTAATCCCCGCCGGGCGAATTATTTCCAATGCTGGCGCACAAGACCATAAACCTGCGACATCAACGATTAACTGCACCGTTTCAGGCTCTATTGTTGATTCTATGGATGATATTCTCGGCAAGGTACATGAAGCAGGGCTTACGTTAAAAGCCGGTTGTGGGATCGGCTATGAATTTTCCACGCTAAGACCTAAAGATGCGTATGTCTCTGGTGCTGGTGCTTACACCTCTGGCCCCTTATCCTTTATGGATATCTACGACAAAATGTGCTTCACCGTGTCTTCTGCTGGGGGCCGCCGTGGTGCGCAAATGGCAACCTTTGATATTGGTCATCCTGATGTTGTGGAATTCATCCGCGCCAAACGTGAGGACGGTCGTTTACGCCAATTTAATTTATCCTTATTAATTACGGCAGAATTTATTGAAGCGGTAAAAGCAGATAAACCTTGGCCTCTGTCTTTTCCCATCATGCAAAGAGAGCTAGAACAAGATAATCTAGACTTAACTGATAAGTCTCTCATTATCTGGCGTGACTTACCGCATTCCCTGGGATACGTAGAAAATGAAGACGGCCTAGTTGCCTGTAAAATTACTAAAACACTGCCTGCGCGTCGTTTATGGGACATTATCATGTCCTCAACTTACGATTATGCAGAACCAGGGTTTATCTTAATTGATAAAGTCAATGAGATGAATAACAATTGGTTTTGCGAGGATATTCGCGCGACCAACCCTTGCGTAACCGCAGATACGCGTTTACACACTCAACATGGCATGGTAAAAATTGGTGATCTTTATGCAAGCCAAACGCCACTAGAAGTCACCGTTGATGCCCGCGCTTTAGGTAAAAATGAAATTGGGACAGTCATACGTCCAGCTAAACCAGCGTTTATGACCGCGCAATCCGCTGATGTTTATCGCGTCACCACAAAAGACGGATATGAAATTAAAGCCACTGCATGGCATGATTTTTATACCGACAGAGGTAAGGTAAAATTAAAAGACCTCGCTATTGGCGATAACTTACTGATTCAATCGGGCAAAGGTCAATTCGGGCAACAAGGTGATAAGACTTTTGGGGCTTTACTCGGTTTTATTACTGGCGATGGTCATTTTACTAATCGCGGTAAAGAACAACAGGCGGCCGTGATTAACTTATGGAATGATGACCGTTCCTTTGCGCCAATGCTCGTGACTTATATTAATCACTTATTAAGCACAACTCAGCTTGAACCGCAGCGCGCTCGTCAATATCAAGTTTCAGCAGTTGCCATACCTGAGCGCAATATGATTATGATTCGTTCGGTTATTTTAGCGCGAGTGCTTGCGTTTTATGGTTTCAATAAAGAAAGCAAATTAAGCGTACCTGAAGTGGTTTGGCAAGGGACAGAAGCCTGTATAAAAGGTTATTTATCAGCGTTGTTTCAGGCGGATGGTACGGTTAATATTTCAGGGAAAAGTAAATCTTGCTCCGTACGATTAGCTTCATCTCACCCTGAATTACTAACAGATATTCAAGGTTTATTAGCTAATTTTGCTGTTTTCTGTCGTATTCGTAAGCGTCGAGATGCGGCATTAAGAGCAATGCCCAATGGCAAAGGTGGAAATCAAAATTATACTTGTAAAGCCAATTATGAGTTGATTATTGACGGACAATCTCGTGAACAGTTTATGCAAGAAATTGGCTTTTTAGGTGAAGCAAAAAATCAAAAATATCAGAACTGGGCCGTTGATAAACAACTTTTAAAAAAGCGCAATTTTTTATCTGAAATTTCTGCAATACACTATATAGGTAAAGAGGCTGTTTTTGATACGACACAAGCGGATCATAACACGGTTATTTTTAATGGCATTGTCACAGGGCAATGTGGTGAACAACCATTGCCGCCTTATGGGTCCTGCCTTCTAGGTTCAATCAATCTGACACGCTTTATACAAGATCCTTTTACTGAAAACGCTACCTTTAATTGGGATGCTTATCGTAAAACAATCCGTATTTTCACACGCATGCTCGATAATGTTGTTGAAATTAACGGCTTACCTTTAGAAAAACAACGCGAAGAAATCACCTCTAAACGTCGTCATGGCATGGGTTACTTAGGCTTAGGTTCTACTTTAACTATGCTAGGCATGCAATATGGTGATGATGCCTCGTTAGGCTTTACTAGCGAAGTGACTAAAGTCTTAGCCGTTGAAGGTTGGAAAGAAGCGCTGGAATTAGCGAAAGAAAAAGGTACAGCACCTGCTTTAGAAAAAATGTATAACGTAACCGGCAGAATGCTACATAAACGCCCTGAAATGGTGACGGATGGTTATAAAATAGGCGATAAAGTTGCCGGTAAAGTACTGCATGCAAAATACAGTCGCTATATGCAAAAAATTGCTGAAGCTGAGCCAGAATTAATTGCTGCACTAATTGAGCAAGGCGCACGCTTTACCCATCACAGCTCGATTGCACCGACCGGCACAATTTCTTTATCGCTCGCCAATAATGCCAGTAACGGTATAGAACCTAGCTTTGCACACCATTATGCACGTAATGTTATCCGTGAAGGTAAAAAGAGCAAAGAAAAAGTTGATGTTTTCTCTTTTGAATTACTCGCTTACCGTGAATTAATTAATAAAAAAGCGATGCCATATAGCGAAACAACAGATGAACAATTACCCGATTATTTTATTACTGCGGATGCTATTACACCGAAACAACATGTTGACGTGCAAGCCGCAGCGCAAGTTTGGATTGATTCATCAATTTCTAAAACGGCCAATGTCCCAACCGACTATCCGTATGAAGATTTTAAATCAATTTATCAATACGCCTACGACAAAGGCTTAAAAGGTTGCACCACTTTCCGTTTCAACCCTGAAGTCTTCCAAGGTGTTTTAGTTAAAGAATCTGACCTAGAAAATACCACCTATCAATTTACACTTGAAGATGGCCATGTATTAGAAGTAAAAGGTAATCAACAAATTGAATACGATGGCGAAATGCACTCCGCTGCTAATTTGTTTGACGCCTTAAAAGAAGGCTATTACGGAAAATTCTAAAGAGACAAAAACAATGACCCTAAAAATAGATAAAAAAATTGTAAGCTACAAAGTCGTCACGCCAGAAGACAAAAAGCCAGCCGTCGTTGAAGAAGTCAAAAATGACTTGGAAAGCATGCATGAAAAGCTGACTCGCCCAGAAATGCTGCTCGGCTCAACGTATAAAATAAAAACTCCGCAATCAGAACACGCCTTATATATCACCATCAATGATATGTTTCTGAATGCCGGCACAGAGCATGAAGAGCGCCGTCCTTATGAAGTATTTATTAACTCCAAAAACATGGAGCACTTCCAGTGGGTGCTAGCCTTAACCCGTGTTATTTCAGCCGTCTTCCGTAAAGGGGGTGATATTACCTTTATGGTTGAAGAACTCAAAGCCGTATTTGACCCAAAAGGAGGATACTTTAAAAAAGGCGGCGTATACATGCCCTCTTTAGTCGCAGAAATCGGCCATGCAATTGAGCAACACATGAAACATATCGGCATGTTAAAAGATATAGAACTTGAAGCACACCAAAAGCAATTTTTGGCCGAAAAACGCAAAGAGTTTGAAGAGAAACATGGTGCGCAAGCAGATGAAAGCGATAATTTCCCTGAACAAGCGCAACTTTGCCCTAAATGTCAGACTAAAGCTTTAGTATTGATGGATGGGTGTATGACGTGTTTGAATTGTGGTGATAGCAAATGTAACTAGTGGTAAGAAACATGCAAAGTTATACTTATTATAAAGAAAATATTAATTTGTATAAAATAGCCTGAAGCGTTTGAGATAGTGCGGAAAAAATTAAGAACGCATAATGGACAAACAAATGGTTATGGCTTAAAAGTTTTTCCATGAAACGGAGTTTAAATACCATAAAAAAGTCTCAGCGTCTCCGCTAAGGCTTTTTGTCGACCGCGAATCCGCAACCCTTGAATAATATTTTAAGCACTGAACCAGTTTAATATAATCCAATGGGGTAAAGGCTGGCTTAAAAAAGCTATTTCTCGTTGCCAAGCTTCAGTTTGAAAATACATAAAGCAACCATTCTAGTCAGAATGACCAATACCACCAAATAATGACCTAGCTACTGCCAATATTATAATTATTTGAACTTATCACAAATTGACTTTATGCGTCATTGACGTATATTTGTCATATGGTTATTATTGAAACTTCAATTTTTACAAAGCGAATAAAAGAGCTAATGACGGATGATATATACCGTGAACTTCAAAATACATTAGCTACTTATCCTGAATCTGGAAAGCTTATTCAGGGAAGCGGTGGTCTACGAAAAATTCGATGGGGCATTACCAGCAAAGGAAAGAGAGGCGGTGCTAGAATCATTTATTATTCTTCAACCGGTAAAAATCAAATTTTTATGCTCATGGTTTATGCAAAAAATGAATGTAGCGACTTAACTAAAGAGCAATTGTCTCTTCTTAAAAAAGTAGTTGAACGGGAGTTTAAAAATGAATAAAGAATTATTTAATGAGCTTCTAGATAGTGTAGAAGAAGCGGGAGAAATTCATCGAGGTGAAAGAGCTTCATCTAGAGAGTTTAATTTTGCAGACCCAGACGTAAGAGCAATTAGAAAACAGATAGGTTTTTCACAGTCAAAATTTTCTGCCCTAATTGGTGTAAGTATTAGAACATTACAAAATTGGGAGCAAGGTCATCGTCACCCGACAGGACCAGCAAAAGTATTATTAAAGTTAGTTCAGTCAAATCCTGAATCAGTCTTTACAGAGCTTAATGAAAATCAATTATAATCAAAAAAATCCAGCTGACCGTTTAAAGCGTCACTTTTTTGCAAAAAACCGCAAAAAAACTGCCACTCTTGATTTGGCCGATAGATTCAACTTTGATTCAAACATGATTGATACAATTTATATAGAAGAAAACATCTTACAACACCCTCGCGTATTAGATATTTGTGCGCGCTTCCCGAAAGCTCGGCAGGTTACTTGCAATCGCTATGGTGAAGTTTTTAACCCGAAAGCGCAAAACTTTCGCCTGCAAAAACAGCAACCCGCTTTAATTCTTGCTGAGAAATATCAAGGCTTTATGCTGAAAGCTCCGCCGCATTACGGTATCGGTGCCAAGCAGAATTACTACTTCTCGCATATGCTGAATTGCTTGTATGATTGTCGCTATTGCTTTTTACAAGGTATGTACCAATCGGCTAATTATGTGTTGTTTGTTAATTATGAAGACTATTTCGCCGATATTCAGCGCTTATGCGCAGAAACACCCGATGAACCGGTGCACTTTTTCTCCGGCTATGATTGCGACAGTTTAGCCTTGGAACCCGTGACCGATTTTGCTCAAGAGTTTTTACCCGTTATCCGCGCCATTCCTAATGCGTGGATGGAATTGCGCACGAAGAGTACACAAGTACGCCATTTATTAGATATTGAGGCTTTTGAGCGCTGCATTGTCGCTTTTAGCTTTACGCCTGATGAAATCGCATCAACATTGGAACATAAAGCCCCTAATATCTTAAAACGGCTGGATGCACTGAATAAATTACAGGAAAAAGGCTGGCCAATAGGTTTACGCTTTGACCCAATTATTTACGAAGATGATTACCAACAGCATTATCAAAGCTTATTCAAAACGGTATTTGCTAAAATTAATCCCGACTTGCTACATTCCGTTAGTCTAGGTGTTTTTCGTTTACCGGATAAATATTTTAAGAAAGTTCAGAAACTTTACCCTGAAGAGAAGTTATTTGCCAGCCCACTAAAATCACGCGATGGCATGATGTCTTATAAAGCGGCACTAGAAGAAGAAATGATGCAATTTTGTACACAGGAATTGCTCAACTATATTCCTGAAGATAAATTTTTCCCATGCAGTTTGTAAAGCGTACGATTTTAATTACCGGAGCAAGTTCCGGCATAGGTCGTGCTTGTGCGCGCACTTTATTAGATCAAGGTCATGAGGTAGTTGGCGTTTCCAGAGATTGCCAAAAATTCACGCAAGCCCACCCGCGCTTCAATTCAGTAGCAATAGATTTCAGCGATTTGACTACTTTACCCAATAAAATCAAACAACTGGTCAAACAGTTTCCAGCCATTGATGCTATTGTTTTCAGTGCCGGCAAAGGCCAATTTTCCAGCTTGGAAGAGTTTTCCTTTAGCCAAATACAAGAAATAATGAATCTGAATTTTATTAGCCAAAGTTTTCTAGCTAAGGGATTTTTGCCTGCTTTAAAACGACAAGCTTTAGCTGATCTTATCTTTATAGGCTCAGAAGCCGCATTAGTGGGCAGCCGCAAAGGTTCTATTTATTGCGCTAGTAAATTTGCTCTACGTGGCTTTAGTCAAGCACTCAGAGATGAATGCGCAAAAAGCAGCGTGCGTGTTTCCTTAATTAACCCGGGTATGGTAAAAACTGATTTCTTTAAGGCGTTAAGCTTTGAGCCAGGCGAACAAGCGAGCCAACATTTACTAGCAAGTGACGTTGCGGATGCCGTTAGCTATATTATTAATGCACGCTCAGGTATTATTATTGATGAAATAAACTTAAACCCAGCTAATAAGGTTATAAATTTCAAGAAGTAAGTCACACTTTTGAGTGTAAAGCCTAATTCCTCTAGCCTAAGACTGCGACAATATGTCACATTTTCAATTGCAATCAACTTAGATATGATATAGGCAACTCTTAAATGCACTCCAAACTGATTAGAGTTTACCCTCCTCCTTGAATGCGACTTAACTTAGTTAAGACGCATTTTTTTTGCCTAGTCACTTTTCAAACTATCATTTAGTACAGGTTTCATTGCCCAACGAATCCTTATAGCAGCTTATGGCCCGCCCTGCTCCATCTCTATAATTTTTATTTCCAAAAGAATCTGTTCTGCCCTTAATCACTTCACCATGCCTTGTTTTCCATGCCTCATTACCAAAAGAGTCTTTTTTCCCTCGTACCTGCCCCGAACTATCTTTATAAGTCATATTGCCAAAAGAGTCCCTAATACCATTGATCATATTTCCCTTACTATCAGTCCATTGTTCATTGCCTGCTGCATCTGTTCGCCCAAACCATGTATTGCCCTGCTCATCGCGGCATGTTTTATTAGCAAACGAATCTGTTTGGCAGCTCATTTTCGCACTAGCACTATTGATTGAAATTAATAGTATTAAGGCAGTAAATATGGGTAAGCGTTGCATTCCTTCTCTCCTTTGAAATATTAAAATTAACACCTTATTCTCTCCAGGGGTTATATAATACTGCCCGTTCTTAAAGGACTGGCAGTACTTACAGATATTATGAAATTTGATTCCTTAAGCCCTCTTGCTAGAAAAGGAGCTTACCTTTAAGCCAACAGTATTGGATCCTGCTCCCGTTTTTACTCAGAAATAATATCGCACTCATAGCGATAAACTTTTACTGAGTCTGACCAATAATCAGGGTCAAACCCAGCCTTTTGTTTGAGATGGCACAAAAAATCGTGCGGCTCAGGCAATGACTCCCATACCGAAGGTAAAAATGTGCCCCTCTGAGCGCCTTCTTGTAAAATTAAGCCATCAATATTGGGGCGTATTTGACGCAACAAATCCTCCTCAGAATCAAATTTGATAAGCTCAGGCTTAGTCAGTATAGACAAGTGAATTTCCAGTTGTTCATACTCCGCCGCGGTAACGGGTGGAAAACGATAATCTCGAAAAGCTGCGGCAAAAGCATTTTCTGCAATATCAACGATCAAAGGACGTACGGCTTCTAACATGCCAATACAGCCACGCAATTGATGATGTATTTCTAAAGTAACAAAGCTGGCACGGATTTCCTGTAACTCAGGATCATAATCTCCACTATTTACAGGCAAGGCTTGACCATGTCTTAAACCATAAGCGATAGAATCTTTCGCGGTCTGTAATAGTTGTAACTGTTGTGTTTTAGTCAATAACATAAGCACCATACCCGACGACACGGCTTTTATCGCCGGCAGTATCACCTGAATTTCTAAGATCAATCGTTTTAATTTGCAGTGATTTCTTTTTTGCCAGAGCAAGCAAGCCACTCACTGGCACACGCCCACAAGCACTGTCATAATCTAAATGTTGATAATCAAGCTTTTCGATTTTTTCACTGGTTTCCTGATCTAGCCGTTGCGCTGTCGCATAATCATGAAAATGGCTAAGATCTGAACTAATAACGATTAAAGTATTCGACTGGTCATAAAATAATGCCAATACAAGCGCTATTTGTTCCGCCGGACAATCGCCTACCACTATTGGAACTAGGCTAAAGTCATCTAAGGAATGAGCACAAATTAATTTAGGCAAGTTCAATTTAAGAATTATAATGATGCAACTCATAAACTTTATTTAAAATCGACCCAAGA
>NZ_FQTQ01000112.1 GCF_900128525.1 methanotrophic endosymbiont of Bathymodiolus puteoserpentis (Logatchev) | reverse complement strand
TTTTTTAGCCTCTGTAAATTGTTTGGTAGCTGTTTACTTTACACCTATGTCTTGTCTCAATTCAACCAGTGTATTGCTATCCGTTACTTTCAGAGGTTATGCACTTATTATACGAATTCAGGTTATTCTTCAAATCGTATTATTTATGAAAGAGCTGATTTCAGGTGCTTTTCATATCGTTTATGGTTATTGGGATAATTATTTAATTACTATTACTATTTTTGCCTTAAGCTTTTATTTATTTGCTTATGTCGGCTACCGTTTAAGCATGGCTGGTGGTTCATGGATTATTCGCTTAATTGATAATATTGTTAACCGTATTCCTTTATTAAACACGATTTACCGAGTCACTAAAAAAGTAGTTAATATGTTTTCGGGGCATGAACACAAAAGTGCACGTGAAGTTGTATTTACTGAGTACCCAAAAGAAGATGTATGGGTTCCCGCTTATGTCACTAATAAAAAAGACGACATGTATGTGCTATTTATACCAACCTCGCCTAACCCAACATCTGGTTTTACTGTGATTGTGCACGAATCTAAAATCATTAAATCTGAAATGAATATAGAAGAAGCAACTAGCTTTATTATTAGTGTTGGCGTAGATCTTACCCTACGTGATGATTTACAAAAACTTAAACCGAAGCAACTACAATAATAAGGTATAAGAATGCTAGTACAGCCCCCTCCTCGGAATAAGTGATCCAATAATGAGATTATTAAGCGATTAGAAAACACACTTATGCTGATTTTATAGCACAAATTTAAGTCTGTACTAGCCTTTATGCATAAGCCTTTCCCTATTACTTAGCCTTTATGAATAATAGCATCGCAACCATCAGTTTAACGAGTCTCACTCTATCGTTAACGCCCGCGCTTTTAGTGTTACTCATTTTTACACGTTGGTCGCTACCTATCACAAACGCAGTGTATGCATTAACGCGCATGCTCAGCCAATTATTATTGGTCGGTTATGCTTTGGCCTTTATCTTTGAGTCACAAGATAGCTGGCTGATTTTACTAATCTTATGCATTATGTGTATTGCATCCAGCTGGATTGCCTTGGGCTCGATAAAGGAACACCGCACTACATTATATAAACACGCTTTCTTTGCTATCTTTTTAGCGAGCGGACTGACCTTGACTTTAATTACCCAGGGCGTACTATCATTGACCCCTTGGTACGCTCCTCATTATATGATTCCTATTGCTGGGATGATTTTCGCTGGCTCAATGAATAGTGTTAGTCTAGCTGCAGAACGCTTCCATTCGGAGTTACAAAATAAAACCTATATCCCTGCACGTAATATTGCTTTTCAAGCTGCAATGATTCCAGTGATTAACTCTTTACTGGCTGTTGGTTTGGTTTCCTTGCCTGGCATGATGACTGGGCAAATCTTATCGGGCATTTCACCCTTCATTGCTGCACGCTATCAAATTATGGTAATGGCTATGATTTTTGGTGCTTCTGGCTTGTCGGCAGCTCTCTATCTGAGCCTTATTAAGTCTTACTACTCAAGGCATCACTATGAGCTTTAAAAATGCCTCATCTTTCTCCAGAATGCCTACTGCACTTCAGTTGCGTATAGCAAAGCACCAACGAATCTTGCGTATTATTTTATTGGCAAGTCCTGCCCAGCTAAAGCCTCATATAAAAGACTGCGTAGTCAATGAAGGGAGTTTAATGATTTATATGAGTTCGGCAGCTTGGGCATCACAGCTACGCTTTTGCAGCGCACAAATACAATTAGCCGTTAATACTCAAAGCAAAGAAAATATTAAGAAGGTTAGAGTTAGGGTGCTGGCACCAACCCCATTTACAGCAGAAAAGAAATCGCGAAAGATCATTCCTTCTGAGGAGAATATAGAATCCCTCCGAAATAATGCGGATACACTTTCGGAAGGAAGACTAAAAAATGCTTTATTAAGTTTAAGTAATACCTTATTAAAACAAAATAAATAGCACTATAACTTATTCGCCCGCTCGGCTTTCAGCGGAACGCATAAAAGGAATCGGGGCATCATCATTATTTTCGAAAGTAACCATTTCCCAAGCATCAGGATCGGCAATCAGTGCTCTTAGTAACTGATTATTCAGCCCATGACCTGATTTATAACCTTGATACTCGCCAATCAAACTATGCCCTAATAAGTATAAATCACCAATAGCATCTAGCATTTTATGCTTAACAAACTCATCAGCATAACGTAAACCACCTTCATTAATGATTTTGTCATCATCAATAACAATAGCATTATCTAAGCTACCGCCTAAAGCTAAGTTATTTTCCCTTAAAAACTCTATATCTTTCATAAAGCCAAAAGTACGCGCGCGACTGACTTCTCTAACAAAAGTCGTGGACGAAAAGTCCATCGTTGCAGTCTTAACATTATCAGCAATGGCAGGGTGCTCAAAATCGATAGTAAAGGTTACTTTAAAGCCATCCATAGGCAAAAAAGCGGCCCATTTATCACCATCAAATACTTTGACTTCACGTTTAATTTTAATATATTGCTTAGGTGCATCTTGCTCCTGCACACCAGCAGATTGAATTAAAAATACAAAAGGACCCGCGCTACCATCCATGATCGGTACTTCAGCTGCAGTCACATCAACCAATGCATTATCAATACCAAGCCCAGCCATAGCGGACAACAAATGCTCAATAGTCGATATTTTTACGCCTTCTTGCACTAGCGTTGTCGATAACGTGGTATCGCCAACATTATGCGGCACAGCATCAATTGTCACTGGTTCAGCTAGGTCTACCCGCCGAAATTTTATGCCTTCATTAACGCCTGCAGGGTGTAAGGTTAGGTAAATTTTATCACCCGTGTGTAAACCAACGCCTGTTGCTCTAATTGTATTTTTTAATGTTCTTTGTTTAATCATTAACTTTACCTAACAAGCTTAATAAAATAAGCTTAGCTCACGCCTCTCCATCGCCTACTGAGAGCGTGAAAAACATAATAAATGAAGTTACACCGATACCGCGCTATGCAGGTAGTCTTGTATTCTTAATTGCATAAGAAAAAATAAGAGGTGCAAAATAATGGAAGTGCTTTCTTGTATGTTTAGGTTTATTTCTTTTGAGAGGGATGTTTATACCTAAAACACAGGACTGACTATTCTAATCCATAATGTGCTTTTAACCCAGCTTTCGAATTTAATTTTGTAAGCAACTGAAATATATTGACAAATAGATATTACGGCACTACTTAGCCTTTTTTGGCAGGTTTTTTAGCTTTACTTGCCAATTTATTATGCAGAATATCACTTAATCACTACTTTCGAAGACTAGTTAGGTATAAAAAGTATCTAGCGCATGCTAGGGGGCAGGGCAACCGCATATAAATAATCTGAAAAATAAGCGATACTAGTCAATTTCTATAGCCCAGTATTATGTCATTAAGTTTAGTAGAATCTTTTTCATCCATTGAAGACCCTAGAGTAGAGAGGCAC
>NZ_FQTQ01000111.1 GCF_900128525.1 methanotrophic endosymbiont of Bathymodiolus puteoserpentis (Logatchev) | reverse complement strand
CGCATCTGCGCTTCAATTTCTTTTGAGTAAGGTTTTATCTTGGGTCGATTTTAAATAAAGTTTATGAGTTGCATCATTATAATTCTTAAATTGAACTTGCCTAAATTAATTTGTGCTCATTCCTAAACGAACACATTAAAACAAAATAAGCCTTATAAAAAACTCCATACCAAGATTACACCACCTAAAAATAAAACACATGACCCAAATGGGTCAAAATGCAATCAACTCGAATAACAAAAATATAGGATGACCAGCGTGATTTTCAAAATGCCGAAAAACGCTACGCTATACTAGCCCACTTACGAAGTATTCTGGTTTACGTTACATCTGGCAAGCCCATGCACAGTAAACAAGCTGCGCGAAATATAGATTAAAGAAGACAATCACAAATGGTTTTAGGTAAAGTCAATCCTAGCGAACGCGGAATTATTTCAATGCTATAGATAACTTAATTGAGTGGTAACAACGTTTTGCCAATGAGAGCTGAATATACCCCAAACTTATTTAGTTCGAGTAGCTGAAAAATTACTCACTGGCATTTATTCACAAGACTGAGATAACTAATCTAATAGGGGAGTTATTTGTTTAGCATTAGCCGAAGAAGTTAAGTCCCTTCGATTAAAAGGTCAAGGCACGTTGACGGGAAATTGATTATCTTGAGCTCAAAGAATATTCTTACTATACAAAAATTTCCTATTGTAATGTTTGAAATCTGGATATTTTAAGCTGCTGGATATAAATAAATGAACAGGCAAAACGTATTCGTATCAATTAAGTTAATTTCTTTTTCCAATAAAGCTACTAATAAAGGGAATACCCCCCGTTAATATAATAGGAATCATAGCCAGCATCAGTTCCCCTACCTGACCGCTTGATAAAATTAAGAATATAAGTGCTAATAGAATAATTGTATAAAATGGCAGAGCCATAATCGACCAGAGGTTTTTATTTTCTAGCATTTCATACTCTCTGACTATCTTGTCCCATGGTTGACTACTCACCCATTCTTTTAATAAAGAGTCACTAAAATCTACGCTCCCTTTATTATCAAACTTCAAAATTCCACTATTAATAAGCTGTAATAAGGCAATTTTATTGGTGAAATTAATCATTTGGTTACGGCTGAGGTTAAATAAAATTGATTTTAATTCAGTAAACTGTCCCGTTGAGTCATTAGCTATTTTTATATAATTTTCTTTTACAGTTTGATCATCATTGGCGCTCATTAGCCTGCAATGCCCCTGAATATATTTTAAACCCACATCGTTTTGTTGATCAAAACCCAAGCCGAGTAACCGGACTGATGTCAGCTTAACGAGATAATATAGCAATAGCGGGATCAGACACAGGTAAAAATACCACCATACAGGGGGATTTATATGCGCTGTATTTGTGTAATAACCCTCACTAATAAGTTGAAACTCTGGTGAATTATTCCCACTCTTAAAAACTGTAGTATTTTTCTTCGTATCGCTTTCAGTAAAACACCAGCTACTATCTGTGGCGCTATCGTATGCCAATAACTGTAAACTACTATCCGTGCGATTTATATTGGGCATTAATTGATATAGCTCATCAATGGTATCTAAGTCATTTTTTGTATTTTGACTGCAAGAAACTTCTTCTTCAGTATATCCAGCAAACCATGCATTAGGAGTTTTATTCGAAAAACCGCATAAATTAAGATCGTCATTCAATGCACAAGTGTAGTTCGCAAACTGAAAAATATCTTTATCCAGGTACTGTATTTCTTCTGGATAATTATTACGTAATTCAGTTACTCGGCTAATTTCATTAAAGAGTGCAGCATGCCTCTCTAGTAGAGTAGCTCCAATTTGTATAAGATTAAATTTTACGATTTTTTTAGCTTGATTACTTTGTATATAAGTGAATAAGAGTGTGGCTAGTAGGCCAAAAATCAGCAAAAGCCCAATAACCGTACTCAATATATAAACTTTATTAAAATGGCCTGATACCCAGGACAACCTATTTTTTAACTTTTCCCACAATATACCATTAGGTGTAAAACTTAAAATTGACTGTAATATCGATTTATGTAAGCAATAACAAAAGGCAAGTATTATCAAAATAATAAAAATAATCGAGATCAAAACCCCTACAGAAAAAATACTGGTCTTAATATTAGCCAGCGCCATTAATTCAGTATCATAAAAAACGACCAGTGACCAAGCAGTATTCTCTAAAGGTCTTACCCAAAACCTATGAGCACGACCATTATATTTACCACTAACAAAATTCTCATGACGCATTTGTGCCGCAGCAATTATTTGTTTGTCTTCATCTGTTTCTATATAAAAATTTTCTAAAAGACTCCGCTGATCATTTGAATGATAAAGCACTTCACCACTTGCATCCTTAATAACAGCAAACCCAAAACCTGAAGGAAGGACAGGTTGAAAAAAAGTATGCATTAATTTAATCATAGCGAGTACTTTTGGCTGGGTACATTCTGATGTTGCATCAGATTCATCATCCTCAGTGATAGGAAAAGACAAGGCTGTTAGCTTCATTCCATGGTCATAGGTTTGAATCCGTTCACTAAAATATTTGCCTCCCCCTGCCCAAGTAGATAGATTTTCAGGATGATAATACGCTTTCTTAAAATAATCACGACGATGAACGTCAACTTCATTAACAGGGAATGATCGATAAGTGATTTGTTTGCCTGTTTGTTTACCTGATGAGTCCAAATAAAAAGCTAATTCAAACAAGGGGTATGCCTTTACCTCCTCATCTTCCGGTTGTTGCAACATAATATCTTTATGTGCTTTATTGTTATCGCATAAAAATAGAGGCAGGTATTGATTATTGAAACACACCTTATCAAATTTGAAGTTATGAAAAACACTAATTTTTGGGTAAAGTACTAACTTAATGATACGACCAAAGCTAGAAACATAATCTTTTCTATTTTCTGAAGCAAGTTCATTAACATTATGGTTTATTTGAAATGAACCATAACAGGATAGTGAGCTTTCACTTACAATCACAGGTAAAATCCGCTTCTCGTCAGGGTTTATATCTTGATAAAGCTCATACGGTATATAAAATTTTGGTCTTAATATTTTATTAAATTGACCAAATTCATTTTTAAAATTCGTATTAATTCTATTGCTAATTTTTTTTGTAGAAATATCGAGACTTTGTTTTAATTGGAAATAATCATAAGCGGATAAAACAGACACCACCAAGATAATAGACAGTAAGGGAAAAGTAACAACCAACCAAACCATAAAGGCCCGATTAGGCATAAATCGCTTACCACTAAATACTAATTTTAAATGGGGGGCTAATAAGATAATTAGAATTACCGCAAAAAACAGTATATTTATACGGCCTAACGGTAAGGAAATAATCGCTTTATTATTATTTTCTGTGGGGATAATACCTACAATATAAGCTAATCTATCTGAACCTTCTTTTCCAGCCTCTACCTTAGTATTAACACGTTCATTTTGCGAATTTGAAGTATTGATATTCTGATGACGAACTGCATGGAATGGCTGAATATATAATAAATAAGAGATACCCGCAATGGTTGCCTTTCTTACTCTGGAGTGCGAAGTTGCCTGATTAACGTCTTTGGTATTAACGCCTTCTTTTGTAAAATCAAGCTCTTTTGTGACACCACGATGAAGGTATTCACTTAGGTTTTCAAATCGGACAAAATCATCGTAAGCAGAAATATTACTAGTTCTTGCTAAACTATCAAGGCCAGACCGGTAAACAATATTGCCTGACTGATCCAGCAGTAAAACTCGGTTAAAATATTCTAAGGCAGGAATAGGGTCGATCAGATCCTTGATGGGAACAGTGACGGACAACACTTCTCTTTCAGTTTCAATTAGTTTTTTTATTTGATCATCTGTTATATCAGTATTGCTCCCCTCTTTTAATGCCTGTTTTTTATTTTCTATTTTAGTTTTAATCTTGTGATCTATTAATTTTTTTAAAACTTCATTCTTTATTGTTTTTTCTTTTTTTGTCCAATCAGTTGAGCTGATTTCATCAGCTAACTTCTCTAATACTTGCTTTGTAATTATTTGAATTACTTTTACGTTTTTTTCTGAGAGGTCTTGTGTGATTTCTTCAATGATTTTTGTATCTTCTTTTGCTAATTTTTTTGCAACTTCTTTTGTGATAGCTTCAATGATTTTTGTATCTTTTTTTGTAATTTTTTTTTCAATTTCGTCTGCCCAGCTTATTTTTTCATCAAAAACAGTAATCTTTTTATTATCAGTTGCTCCACTGATTAAAAAACATGTTACATCACTTTCTTTATTAGTTGATGTGTCAGTACCATACCTCCACTGCCTACAAATTACTAAAACAATTTATGAACAAGAAGCCTTCGCATAATCTGCTCAACCTTAAGTTAAATACACCATTTAAACCTACGGTGTGTCCCATTCGGTACTGAGTAATGCAAATTCCCCATTGATAACTGACCTACGCCTGGGTACGGGTGAACCTTATTCGTTATATGTGGGCATATGCCCAAGAGTAAGGTGTATTAAGTTTCTCATTACCACCTAAATCAACTGCTGCAAACATAAGTTTAGCCATCCTCGGTGAGGCTCCATCATTAAGAACATCAAGCTCAAATTCTAAATCAGCACGCAGCTTCTCTATATCATTACCCTGCTCACCATACGCATACTTTAGATCATGTTTTAATGCAATCTCAACTAAATTGGGAATATGAAATAATTTAGCAAAAATCTGGTCTGGCACCATAGATGCGCCATCGAAAACCCAGTTTTTATACTTATCTCGACTGCCTTCTATCCGTTTAACTAAATGCGTATAGCTAAAATGTTTACATAATTCTATAGCACGGTCATTTGTAATAGTTTCATCAATGTTTGGTAAAATTACATTCATCTTTTTTCTCCTAGTTTATTTACATGATTTTTAAACTGTTTATACAGTACCTCTAGCTTGAGAGATTCATATGTTTTTCAGAAACAGTTGCAGTAGCATTTTCTAGTAAGAAAATGCCATTTTTCCCGACAAGCGAGAGAGTTCTTGCTTATAATTTCTCGAACTATTAATAGCCGACTCTACATCAATGGCAATAGAGTGATATGCACCACTTAACCGTAAACATTCTGCTTGATATTCTTCACACTTTAATACTCTGTGAGTTGTTATAAGTACAGCAGATGAACCTGCAAGTATCGAACCCAAAGGTACACAATATATTAGGTATTGATTTGGAAGTGCGACAACTATTGCCGCAACTGTCGAAAGAATGGCAGGTAAAATAAGAGTAACTCAATTAGGCCACCAAAGACCATCGCGTTGCAACTTGTATGCTTTTCCTAATTCAGAGGCATGAGTACCTAGTTTAAAGAGTCCTTCTAAATCTAGGTTGGTCATTTCAGCTACCTCCTATAAATTATTTTAATATAATGTCTAAATCAGATGCCGTTTAAAATGGAAACACCTAGAATGAAATAGCAATAGCGTTTTCCAGCATCAGAGGTAAGCAATACTTCTGAAAAATGTTACGCTACTCCAGCTTACGCGTTATTTATTAAGTGTTTTCTGATTACCTGTATTTGTACTTTGCATAGTCCCTAGAATATACCCAGAAATAGAGCTAAGTAACGCAATTGCCCCCTCCGATAACTGACCTACAAGCGCTAAAAATGCTGACGTTATTAGCACAGCGAGTACCGTTAATATTTTTAAAGCATTCCCACCATTAAAGAATTCTTTTAAAGATTCAGATGCAACTTCAGGAGCTTTTCTAATTGCACAAAATGCAGCAACACCTGACACAGCGATAGCAACTATTAGGACTCCTGATAGTGCATATATAGCAAGTTCACTTAGAGCTGGATTTGTTACTTTTCCCATATTGACCCCTCATTTATTATCGTATGACCATTATTGAGCTCACCGAATAGTCATAACAGTTAAACACACGCGAATACACTTATTCATAACCTACTCCATTTTTTATAAAAAAATAACACGGCCTAAATTTAATTAACTATTCACAAAAAATACCTGAACACCCATACCAACCTAAACCAACCCTAACAAAAACCTACCACCACCCTACTCCCTCTAAAAACAAAACACATGACCCAAATAGGTCAAAATGCAGTTACCTTGAATAATTTCAATACTTGACATCCCCTATATCCAACCCCATTTTTAAGCTATAATTGAGAAATTTTATCGCTTACACTCCACCGCTAACGTGTCTAATTCAAATAACGATTTATCTACCTTTCAAGGGCTTATCCTTGCTTTACAAAATTATTGGTCAGAACAAGGCTGCGTTTTACTGCAACCGCTGGATTTAGAGGTCGGCGCAGGTACATTTCACCCTGCGACTTTCTTACGTGCGATTGGTCCTGAGCCTTGGAATGCGGCGTATGTACAACCTTCGCGTCGGCCTACTGATGGGCGTTATGGTGAAAATCCAAACCGCTTGCAACATTATTATCAGTTTCAAGTGGTGTTAAAACCTTCACCAGATGATATTCAAGCGCTTTATCTAGGTTCTTTGCGTCATATCGGCCTAGATTTATTGGAGCATGATGTGCGTTTTGTGGAAGATAACTGGGAATCGCCTACTTTAGGTGCTTGGGGGCTGGGCTGGGAAATATGGCTGAACGGCATGGAAGTGTCGCAGTTTACTTATTTTCAGCAAGTCGGCGGTTTAGAGTGCCGCCCTGTGACCGGTGAATTGACTTATGGACTTGAGCGTATCGCCATGTATATTCAAGGCGTGGAAAGTGTTTATGATTTAGTTTGGTCTAAAGGGCCGCAAGGCATTGTGACTTATGGCGATGTGTTTCATCAAAATGAAGTGGAAATGTCAGCGTTTAATTTTGAACACGCGAAAGTTGATTTCCTATTCGAGAGCTTTGATATTTACGAAACAGAATCAGCAAAATTAATCGAGCAAGACTTACCATTACCTGCGTATGAAATGGTTTTGAAAGCTTCACATGTGTTTAATTTGCTCGATGCGCGTCATGCAATTTCGGTGACTGAGCGTCAGCGCTATATATTAAGAGTAAGAAATATGTCTAAAGCCGTTGCTGAAACTTATTATGCGCGCCGAGAATCATTAGGCTTTCCGCTGGTTAAAGAGACAGGAGTGACAGCATGAGCGACGCACAACACTTATTATTTGAATTAGGCTGTGAAGAGTTACCACCCGCCTCATTACTTAAATTAAGTCATGCACTGTTAGAGGGGATTAAACTCGGCTTAACAGAAGCGGAGTTAAGTTTTGGCGCATGCATAGCTTATGCAACACCACGTCGCCTTGCGGTATTAATTAAAGATTTAGCTAGTGCACAAGTCGATAAAAGCATTGAAAAACGCGGACCTGCGGTAAAAGCAGCGTTTAATGATGAGGGTGAACCCACTAAAGCTTGTCAGGGTTTTGCTAGAAGCTGCGGTACTACAGTTGATCAATTAAAGCGTATCCAAACGGAAAAAGGTGAATGGCTGGCATTTACCCAAGAAATCAAAGGCCAAGCTAGCGATCAATTGATTCCCGATATTATTCGTAAAAGCATTCATCAACTACCGATTGCCAAACGTATGCGCTGGGGTGCCTCTACTGTGGAGTTTGTACGCCCAGTACATTGGGCCGTACTGATATACGGTACAACAGTTATTAATACTGAGATCCTTGGATTAACAACGAGCAATATCAGTTATGGTCATCGTTTTCATGCACCTGAAGCGATCACGATAACAGCACCAGAAAGTTATGAAGCGGCTTTATTAGCACAAGGTAAAGTCATTCCTAGTTTCGAGCAACGCATGCAAATCATTCGTGATGCAGCCAATAGTGCCGCAACTGCTGTCGGTGGTATTGCTCATATCGACGAAGATTTATTAGCAGAAATTGCCGCACTGAATGAATTTCCTGTGCCGATTACCGGTAATTTTGACACACGCTATTTAGCTTTACCAGCCGAAGTACTCATTACCACCATGCAGATTAATCAGAAATATTTTCCGGTTAAAAATGCTGATGGTGAACTGCTCGCCCACTTTATTACGTTTAGTAATATCGAAAGCAAAAATCCACTTTCTATTCAGCAAGGTAATGAGCGCGTGGTCATGCCGCGTTTAGCAGATGCTGAATTTTTCTGGAACCAGGACCGTAAACTACGTTTAGAAGAACGTACCGAGCAGCTCAACAGTATTATCTTCCAGAAAAAACTAGGCAGTTTGGCAGATAAATCAAAACGTGTAGCAAAATTAGCTGAATTTATTGCTCAAAGCATTAATATTGATCCAGATCCAGCGATACGTGCCGCGAAACTGGCTAAAACTGATCTTGTCACCCATATGGTGGAAGAGTTTGGTAGCTTACAAGGCCTAATGGGACGTTATTATGCTACCGCTGATGGTGAATCTGCAGAAGTCGCGCAAGCCATTGAAGAGCAATATTACCCAAAGGGCGCTGGCAGCACAACGGCCATGAGCAGCACGGGGCAGGTTTTATCCATTGCAGAAAAGATCGATACACTAACGGGTATTTTTAGTGCCGGTTTAATTCCTAGTGGCGATAAAGACCCTTACGCGCTAAGACGTGCTGCTTTAGGTGCTTTGCGTACTATTATTGAAAATAAGCTGAACATCAATTTAATTGACTGTGTAGATTTTGCGTTAAATCAATTTACCCATGAGTTTGATTTAGATAAAACACGTGAATTAGTGATTCCGTTTATTTTTGAGCGCCACAAAGGTTATTGTTTAGATCATGGCTTTACTGCGGATGAATTTGAAGCGGTATTTGCAATATTACCTACTCACCCATATGATTTTCAACGTCGTTTACAGGCGGTACAGAGTTTTAGAAACTTAGCGGAAGCAGAAAGTTTAGCCGCAGCCAATAAGCGTATTAGCAATATTTTACGTAAATCAGATAATAATCCGGCTGAAATAATAGGGAAGTTAATCGAGCCTGCTGAAATTGCCTTATTAGCCTCAGCCGAACAAGCTGAACAAGATGTCGCGCCATTATTAGCGGACAAAGACTACCAAGCGGCATTAAACCGTTTAGCTGGTTTACGCGCTGAAGTTGATCGCTTTTTTGACGAAGTTATGGTGATGTGTGAGGATTTAGATTTACGCGCTAATCGTTTAGCATTACTGACTAAATTATCTAAGTTATTTTTACAAATTGCTGATATTTCTAAGTTACAAAGCTAATGACGACTAAATATGTATTACTGGATCGTGATGGGGTCATTAATCACGATTCTGGTAACTTTATTAAGTCGCCTGATGAGTGGCTGCCGATAGCAGGTAGTCTCGAAGCTATTGCTTTGTTGAATAAACATGGCTATCAAGTTGTGATTATCACTAATCAATCTGGCGTTGGTCGCGGGCATTATAGTGAGGCAACACTCACTAAAATACACCTTAAAATGACGCGCATGGTCGAAGCGGTAGGCGGTAAAATAAGCCATATTTATTACTGCCCACACCTACCTGATGCAAATTGCAAATGCCGTAAACCTAAACCCGGTATGCTGGAGCAATTTAGTAAAGATGCAGGTGTACCTTTAACCAACATTTACTTTATTGGCGATACCTTACGCGATCTGCAAGCAGGTATTGCAGCCGGTGCAAAACCCATATTAGTAAAAACCGGTAATGGTGCCGAGACATTAGCCAATAATCCTGACTTAAATATCCCTACTTTTGAGAATCTTTATGACGCTAGCCAATTCATCATATCAGGGCAGTAAATTATTACTTTATCTACGTTCCACCCTGCTATTTATTAGTGTACTTATGGGCACGATAATTATTGGGCTATTAATGCTAGTCGTTGCCCTATTCCCTTTTTCTCTGCAATATAAACTCGCGGCAATTTGGGGTCAGTATGTTTTATTTATGACTTCAGCAATCTGTGGTTTAAGCTACCAAGTCACTGGCTTAGAACATATTACTAAAGAGCAAAATGCCATCGTCTTATGTAAACATCAATCGGCATGGGAAACAATTGCTTTAATGGCATTATTGCCACCACAATGCGTATTGCTAAAAAAATCTTTACTCTGGCTGCCTTTTTGGGGCTGGGCAATGGCGACTTTAAAGCCTATCGCGATTAATCGCTCAGCACCCAAAGAAGCATTATCCCAACTATTAAAACAAGGCACCCAACGTCTAAAAGAAGGTTTTTGGGTTGTTATTTTTCCAGAAGGTACAAGAACTGCACCAGGCGAAGAACGAAAATTTAGCGCCAGCGGCAGTTTATTAGCGCAACGCACTGGGTTCCCTATTATTCCTATTGCACATAATGCAGGTGAATTCTGGTCACGCAACAGCTTTATAAAATATCCAGGGGTTATCCAACTAAAAATTGGCGCTCCTATCAGCCCTAAAGGGCGTAAAAGTAAAGAAATTAACGCCGAAGCAGAAACATGGATTAAAAATGCCATGTTAGAAATTGAAGCAACAAAGGAACGTGCATGAAACAAAAATCCTGCGTTATAATTTCAGGATGTTATTTCATGCACGCTCCTAAATAACCATCACTCAAAATCTTATGAAAAAACTATTAATTATCAGCCTTTCTGTTTTAACTTTAGCCGCTTGCTCCGAAAAAGAGGCTTATCAACAAACCGTCTTTGAACAAATTAGTCATGATCCAGATATCAAATCTTATCACCTAGATCCAGAAACGGTAACGCAGTGTATTGTCGACTTATCATCTAAAAAAATGCCCGGTATAGTTCCTTTTGAGCCTATGCGCAAAGCCGCCTATGAAGGCTATACTAAGATGATTGACCTGAAAAAATCAGAAAAACCTGAAGAAGTATTACAAGAGTTACGTGAATATTTTGGTGATGCCCAGGGGTTAGCTGACGCACATAGAAATTATTCTGAAAGTTATTTAGAGTGTATTTCTACGGTAACTAATCGCGCCTTAGATGCACAACAAGAACTCGCAGGGGAAACAAAACCAGAAGTCACTCAATAGAAGCAAATAACCTATATTTAAGGCACTATAATTAAACAGCGTAGGCGTAACAAACTTTGTGGGAGCGACTTTAGTCGCGATTATCGTGGCTAAAGCCACTCCCACAAACTTATTATTACACCAATCAAACTTTAAACAGCCCACCCCTTGCTGTGCTCCCCTTATCACTTACACAATCGCTCTTATGGAATGGCAAGGCATCTTCTCTCTATCACTCTGCATCGTCGCCTTACTTACCTTGATATTTACGCGCATTGGCCCGCACCTCGTTATGATGGCGGTGTTAACGCTGTTAAGTGCTGGCGGGATTCTCACCAGCCAAGAAGCTTTAGCGGGTTTTAGTAACTCCGGTCTTATAACCGTAGCCGCTATGTTTGTTATCGCTGCAGGCATGCATGCTTCAGGCGGCATCGACTTACTGGTCACTCATGTTCTCGGCCGCCCTAAGACATTACGCACAGCACTTTTCCGCATGGGTATGCCTGTTGTTTTGCTGAGTGGCTTTTTAAATAATACCCCCGTTGTTGCGACCATGATTCCTGCCATTCATTCTTGGTCACGCAAAATTAACATTGCGCCTTCTAAATTAATGATTCCTTTAAGCTACTGTGCAATTCTTGGTGGCATGCTGACCTTAATTGGTACCAGCACAAATTTAATTGTTAATGGACAATATCAAATGCTAACTGGAAAAGCGGGCTTTTCCTTATTTTCCATCACAGCCGTCAGTATTCCTGTTATTATTATCGGCTTAGTATTTATCTGGCTTTTCTTCCCTAGATGGCTGCCAAACCGCGAACAAAATCAAGCTTTTGCCAACTTAAAAGAATTCACCTTAGAAGTATCCGTTGCACACAAAGGCCCCTTAGTCGGGAAATCAGTCGAACAAGCGGGTTTAAGAAATTTAAAACGTATCTACCTAGTAGAAATTGAGCGCAACGGCACCATAGTAACGGCCGTTTCCTCAGAAGAAAAGCTGCAAAGCGATGACCGTCTAGTTTTTGCCGGTGACACAGAAGCAATTTCTGACTTACTACGTATTAACGGCATTGTTCCTTCCGCCGAAAATGGACATGAGCAACCACTAACGACGCAACGCGCCGAAAGAAGACTAGTCGAAGCCGTCGTTTCTCCACACTGCACCGCCACTGGCAATGCCATTCGTGATGCCCGCTTTCGTGACCGTTATGGTGCCGTAGTGCTTGCTGTTGCACGTAATGGCGAACGGATTAAAGGTAACCTGGGCAGTATCATCTTACAGGCAGGTGACACCTTACTCTTAGAAGCAAGACCAGCTTTTGTCAGTCGCCAAAAATACAATAAAGATTTTCTACTAATTAATGATTTAGATACCGAAACACCGCGCCACGAACGTGCACCTCTCGCATGGTTAATATTATTCGTTGTCGTTGCTGTCGCCAGTTTTGGAGTTATGAGCATGCTTAATGCGGCATTACTGGGCGCAGGGCTTATGATTATCACGGGCTGCTGCTCGGTTAATCAAGCCGAAAGAAGCTTAGACCTTAATGTCATCATTACCATAGCCGCTTCTTTTGCTTTAGGCGCGGCACTGAATAAAACTGGCGTTGCTACTTTTTTAGCTAGCAATATGATTGATTTAAGTGCGGGCAAAGCATGGTTATTACTAATATTAGTGTACTTATCAGTTTCTCTATTAACAGAAATGATTACCAATAACGCCGCTGCAATTTTAATGCTACCGATCGTACTAGAAATTACTGAGAAAGCAGGATTAAATGACGTGCCTTTTGTCTTTGCGATTATGATGGCCGCCTCAGCGAGCTTTGCTACTCCATTAGGCTATCAAACGAACTTAATGGTTTATGGACCCGGCAGCTATAAATTCACCGACTTCTTGCGTGTTGGCTTACCGATGAACCTGTTAACCGGTGTAGCAACCTTAACCGTTTTGCTGCTAGGCTGGCCGTTAGAAATGAGTCAATAGCTTACTAATCCACAGCAAATCCAGATAACCACTGCCCCGCTGTAGGCTCTGTTGCAAGCTCCTTAGCACCCACAAACTGAAAAGGCACTGAAACTAAGTTCATACCTTGATTAACCTGTACGGAAAAATGCAAGTGCGGGCCAGAGCTAAATCCAGTATTGCCTGAATAAGCAATTAACTGTCCTGCTTTAACTCGCATTCCCTCATGTACTTGAGCACGCTCTACTTGTAAATGCGCATAAACGCCCATAGAGCCATCATCGTGTAAAATCCTGATACTATTAGCGCGTGCCTTATACGCTTGCTTATCAACCCCGCCTTGAAAAAAATCATTTTCCAGGCTCATAACTACACCCGCTCGAGCCGCATGTATTTCCGATCCTTCCGGCATCGCAAAATCGACAGCATATTTATTTTGCTTATCTGTATGTGAAAATTTTCCGTCGAATGCCTGGCTAATACGAAAAGTCCTATCGCTAGCAAAAGGCGGATAATAAATAGCCTGCTTACTATGCTTTACTAATGGCTCGCCCAAAGAATAGCGATACTGCAAACTATATTGCCAGCTTTGATATTCATCCAACGCACCTAGACCAAATAATGGCGAAGAAGTTCCCGGCTGAACAACAAATTTACGCGGTAAAGCTGGCTTTGCTTGTACATTAATTTTCTCAGATAAAACGACTTCAACTTCTATCGGCCCAGAATAATCATTTCTAATCACAAATTCAGGGCTGTGTTTTTTACCCATTTGATTTAACCAAACCCGTTGTTTAGGTTCTACTTTTAATTGCCTAACCTCGACTTTGAGTTTTGTAACTTGCTGAGCTTTGGGAACTTTGTCCGTATAATGCCAGCCACCCTCTGCATCTTGAAATTTATACAGTTTTTTAGCTGCACAAGGCAAACTAAATAGAACACAACCCATAAATATCAAACAATTAACTGATATAGGACTCCCACTCTTCTCAGGTATTATTAATTTTTTATTCCTAAGCATTTGATAACTCATAGATCACAACTTTTGATTGGCTTAAAAAGCACAGTACTCCATACTTAATTAATCCTGTAATTTTTTCATCACTATTGCTAACTGAGCTTGAATATTCGGGTTTATAATACAGCCCTGTTTAACATCAAAATTTTGATGGAAACTTGGCACGGATAAATGCCCTCTAAGCTCACCACCAAAGAAAGGAGCTGAATTAACCGCAGCTGCCAATACACTTGCTGCACCACCCGGCCCTGGAGAAGTCGCCAATAAAACTATTGGCTTACCTTGAAATATTTTCTGATTAATCCGCGAACACCAATCAAAAATATTTTTATAAGCAGCAGTGTAAGAACCATTATGCTCAGCAAAGGAAATAATAACCGCATTACTGGCAGAAATTTTAGCAAAAAATTCCTGTGCCAATACAGGCTTACCTAACTCTTGCTCTTTATCCACACTAAATAATGGTAGCTCATAATCATTTAGATCGAGCACTTCAACCTGCGCATTTTCCACTAAACCTGAAGCATAAGTGACTAACTGTTTATTGATAGATTGCTTGCTACTACTTGCTGCAAAGGCGATAACTTTCATTTTCCTTCCTAAAGTTCTCATAATTAATTTTATGAACTCCAGCTTAACACGAGGCGGATATTAAATCTTTCACGTTAAACTTAATCCCCATGCTAAAGCCAAAATATATAAAAAACGCTATCAATTATTCAAAAACTACTCCGCAGAAGCCAACATCACCTCAACATATTTATCTTTGCTAATTAATTTCCAAGCGTCCTCATAGCTAATCACCTCTTCATGATGTGCGCGCCAATGGGCATCAATCCCCTCCCAACCGTGCGTAGAAAAAACATGACCACACTCAGGACACACCTTATGAGTTAAGGCATTCCAAGTAGCATCGGCTATGGCTTGTTTATCTAAACAATGGACACGGCTCTTTTCCATATGCTTATAATAACTGCTCACATGGATACAAACACAAACCCAAAACCCACCGCCTTCTTGCTCTGTTGCCGGATAAACTTCTACTTTAGTTTTCATCTTATGCTCCGTAATGTATTAACCATGGGATAACTTAAGTTAGCGGACTAAAGTCCACCTTACCGTTATTTGCACTATTTGTTAACCTAAAAACACTAACTTTCAGGCTTTACCTCTTTAATCGCCGCTTCTAATTCTAAGCGTTTTTTATCCAATTCCAGTAATTCAATCTCTCTGCGTAAATAAATATCTGAATTTTTCTTAGTCTCATAATTTTGCTCCTGCATTTCTATGCGTCGCTGCTCTTCGCGTTTTTTATTAGCAATATCCATATCAAATTTCAATTGTTTCTGTATTTGCTTTTGCTCTAACTGCAACTCATGCTCTTTGTTTTTTGCTGCTAACCAGCTAGCTTGTTCCCGCTCCTGCTTAGCAATATCAGCTTGTAATTGTTGTGCTTTTAATAAACTTTCATGCGCTAACTGTTCTGCTTGTACTTTCTGCTCATTCGCTCTTATTTGCTCTTCTTGTCTTTTTTGTTCACGTAAAGAAACTTCAAATTCAATCGCTTTAAGCTCATTTTCATGCTCGATTTTTTGTCTATGCATACGTTTTTCTATAGCCAATTGCACTTGTAATTGCTGTTCTTGATCGAGTAATAAACGTTTATGATGCTCAGCATCTTGTGCTTGTTTTAGCTGCTCTAGCTCAGCCTGTTCTTTTAAATGTTCAAGCTGCTGTTGTTTATGCGCTATAGCTTGCTCTTCAGCTAATTGTTCTTGACGAAATAACTCTTCTCGCTGTTGCTCATTGACTTCAAAATTCTTTTTTAAAACACTAAGGTACAAGTGTTCTTTACCCAGTTGTACATCAGGAAATTCAGCAAAAGACGCGATTAAATGACAACTCGTCTGCGCTTGAATATTATTCAACACGAACATTTCACTGACAGCAAAATCAATTGCTCTTTCTATATCACCTAAACCCGCTTGCACCCAAGTGTCATCAGGTAAAGCAGTAAATAATTTATTGTGAATTAAATCTAAAATCACACCCTGATAAGTCGTTTTAATATGCTCATTTATTTCTGACAATATCTCTATTTGACTTTGCGCATAGGCTAAAGTCGCCTGAAATCGCACTTCTAGCTTAATATCTAATGTACAAAAACCCTCGTATAATTGGAGCTGCTCGACAATCTCCCAGTCTTCAATCAGTAAAGGGTAAAGCGTATGGTAAAAACGTTGGACAAACTTCTTAGGGCGCAAGAATAGCCTGCTATATGGACCGAACTTACTATAAACAAGCCGTCGCTCGACATCAAAGCCAGCATCCCAAACTTGCAAGTCAAAACTTTGCTCGTGCTCTTTCGTGCCAGCTATCAGCCACTGCTCTATCTCTGCCGGTGAATTATTCATGGTTATTATCTTGCTTCGCCGCTTTTGCTTGCGCACGTAATACATTAATCTTATCACCCATTTTTGCTGCGATAAGAGGGTATAAATTAGGTGCAAACTCAACCGTTCTCTGGTCAATTTTCCTTAGAAAGCCACGATTTAATAATAAACCAACCGCAAACATACGCGACCAATCCGAATAACGCTGCGCCTTTTCTAATTCCGTTTTTTCAATAATCATTTCTAGCTCATCATTATCATTGATGCGGAACTCCGTGAACTGCCTTAAACACTCAAAGACCAAATCCTCCTCATCTGCTGTTAGTGGTCCAGGCGCAGTAAACTCCAAGCGATATGAAAGCAGTACGGTAAAAAAGTCCACCATAGCCGCGCAAGTAAAAGCAAATAAGGAAAAGTTATCCCACATTGCACTACTTGGTTTCACATCTGCAATAAACTGTTTATACGTCAGTAACAAGGGGGCATCAGGTAAAGACTGGCTAAACTGACTGGACAGTTGATTAAGTTGCAATTGCATCGTTTGAAAGCTAGTCAACAAGGCATAATATGAATCTTGAACATTATCCGCGACATCTAATTGAGATAGATTAGCTTGTACTAGCTGAACACTTCTATCCAACGCTGAAAAGTCTTGCTCCAACTGCTCCATAGTTTGCTTTTTAGTTTGATAAATATCATTGTAGCGTTTCCAAAAAGGCCCCTCACCTACTTGATTACGATAGCCTGCGACAATCTCAGGATGCGTACCGAAATAAGCTTGTGTGACTTCTTTCGAGGCTTTTTCTAATTCGACTCGCTGCTGAGTTAAGACGCGACTCTTAATCACTAGGGCTTTATCCACATAAGCCTTAATATCTTGCCTAAGATGATTTAAGCGGTCGATATGAATCGTGCCCTGTTCAGAAATTTCGTAAAATTTAAAATAGGAAAATGACACCGATGCTGTCAAAGCAATTAATAATGAACAAAGCACTGAAAAGTAGCGCATCCGATTGGCTTGCCAATGGATACTCGCAATTTCTAACGAACAAATCACCACAATAGACTGAATCGCCACGGTAATCACCAAAGCAATCCACGGAATAATGAAATGCGACATTCCATAATAAGTAGTAAAACCAGAAGCCACGCTGAGCATTAACACAATAGGAATCGTCCACACGCGCAGCATACCGACGAATAAAGTCTGAATACGATTAATCAAATAACCGACCCCAGCTGCTTTTATTTTTATTATTTGAGGTTCATTCATTACTGTGTTTATATTTTGACCATTAGCAAGCGCTATCTAAGAGCTTGTTTTTAACACATTCATTGCTAGTGCGTCAAAATCACGTAGTATTTGTCGTCATTTTTCTGCTCTGCTTGAGAGGGAGTAATAAAAATATAACTGTAAAAAAATAGTTGCCAGCACTAAAGTGACAGTATAGTATTACTTTATGAAAATTGAATTAGTTACTACATTAAAACGTCAAGCAACCAAAATACTGGCTGAATTACATGATTCTAAAGAACCTGTACTTATTACTGAGCATGGAAAACCATCAGCATATCTCATTGATGTACAAGATTATGAAATGATGCAAAATCGAATGGAAATCTTAGACGGGCTATCAAGAGGTGAAGCGGCTATTTTAGAAAACCGAATTTATACTCAGGTAGAAGCAAAAGATAAAATGAGTAAATGGCTCAAATAATATGGACGGAACCTGCGCTATCAGACCTTGACGCGATAGCAGAATATATTGCTCTCGATAAGCCAAGTGCTGCTATGAAGCTAGTACAAAAAGTTTTTTCTAGTACAGAACGACTTGAGCAGTTTCCAGAGTCTGGGCGTAAACCACCAGAGTTACAAAAATCAAGATATTTAGAGGTTCTCGTGAACCCATGCCGTATTTTTTATCGCATAGAAGGTGATAAAGTATATATTCTTTATGTCATGCGAAGTGAAAGAAAGTTGCGAAAATATTTACTTAATGCGAGAAAAAATAGCTAACTAGGTAAGAGCTGGTTTCTCTCCGGCTCTGCGTAAGCCGGAAACGTAGGCTGGAATAGCGTAGCGTTTTCCGGCATATTGCTTGCCGCTGATGTACTGGATTGTTAC
>NZ_FQTQ01000110.1 GCF_900128525.1 methanotrophic endosymbiont of Bathymodiolus puteoserpentis (Logatchev) | reverse complement strand
TAAAGAGTCAATGCGAATTGTATTTGATGAGCACCTGAGGCAATGGAATTATACTGCCATTCCTGACGCAACAACTTTATAAGTTGCCTAAGTTATTTCATGCACATTCCTAAAGCACCTTTAAGCGCTATAAAGCTTAATAAAGAAGGAACAGTATACCAACTGCTAATATGCTTTTCAGCTAACCAAGCTGTTAAGCGACTAGGCGATAAACTTAGGCGGGAAGGCAGAAAATAAACGCCTGCACCGCTGGCTAGGCTAGTAAATAAATCAAAGATAGAGAGATCAAAATGAAAGGGTGCAAGGCTAGCAATGCGGTCTTGTTTGCTAATAGCAAAAGTTTGGCCTGCCCAAGTAGAAAAATTGCTTAGTGCTTGGTGACTTAAAGCGACACCTTTAGGATTTCCCGTAGAGCCAGAAGTATAAAGAATAGCGGCTAATGCGTTGGGTTCGACGGATGTCGGCGTTATAGTTTTGGTTGTGCTACCCAGTAAAATATCAATATCTACCCATAACTCTGTTTTATCTAACCAAGCAGGCGCACTACCTTGTCCAATAATATAACTAGGTTGTGCATCTTGGATAATAAAGCTTAAGCGTGTTGCTGGATTTTTAATGTCTAAAGGCAGGTAAATAGCCCCCGCACTTAATATGCCATAAATAGCACTAGCGGCATTTATTCCACGATTTAGGGCGATGGCGATGCATTGGTTTTGTATTTTTTTGGCTTGCAGGAAAGCCGCTATTTTTTCAATGCGCGATTTTAAATCAGCGTAAGTGAGGACTTGATCTTCTTCGATGAATGCCGTTGCTTCAGAATTTTGAACGCATTGTTGAAAAAATGGGGTAACAATATTCATAGGAGCTTTGTTTTTCTGTATTCTGCAGGAGCCATAGAGACTACGGGTTGAAGTTGGTAGGGTGGAATTGCGGTAGCGTTTTCCACCATGGGTAGCAAACCGCGTCATCCATGACCAGCAAGGTGCTACGCTATTCGAGCTTACGTCCGGTTTATGTGCTGTTTAGCTTGAGGTATAAAATTTATTTCAATTTGATACCCCATTGCTTTAGCATATGCCTCAATAGTGGATAGTTTTGGAGAAATATTAGAATTAACATTCTCTAGCCTAGAAATATTACTTTTTTTAGTATGTAAAATTTCTGCAAGCTCTTCTTGAGTGAAGCCTGCATCCTTACGTATTTTAATTAGCTGCTTTCTAAGTGTATAAGCAGGGGTAAGGTTTTCATATTCTTGCTTTACATCTGAATTTTCTAATGCTTTTTTCTTAAAATTTGCGAATGATGGTCTCATGATTTAACCTCTTTTAACCTTTTACGAGCTATTTCCATTTCCTTATTAGGCGTTTTCTGGGACTTTTTAATAAAAGAATGCAGAATAACGACTTCTTTGTCCTTAATAGTACAAAAGAATGACCGTCCAATTCCTTCTGTGCTTTTGGCTCTGATCTCAAAAAGACCTTTACCTAAAGATTTTGTATACGGTAAACCAAGCGCTGGACCACATTCCTCTATCATTTCAGCTATATGTAAAAAGTTAGCTAAAATTCCTTTCGGAAAAGTCAGTGTTTCAGTCTCTACTTTTTGATTATAAAACGATATATGCCATTGCATGAGTTAAATGGTATCATTTATGATAACTATGTCAATCATCTTGATTAGTCAGAGTGGAATAGCGATAGCGTTTTCCACCATGGGTAGCAAACCGGGTCATCCATGACCAGCAAGATGCTACGGCTATTCCAGTCTACGCCCGGCCTAGGTGTTAGCTGTTTTTGGCATTGTTTTTTTGTATATTGCTAATCTGTTTCTTAATATAGTCTTTATTATGCTCCAGTACTTCAGCTGAGCGTTCATTCATATCAACGCGCCACCAGTCTTCTTTTTTCTCATGCTGATAAGCTAATTTATCAATGGATAATAAATCATAAATATTCACCCATTCATCATTTACTTTAAGCGCTAGGTTAGGGTTAAATAAATAATGACCGCGCTTGATGCGAAAAAATAGTTTACGGTTATTTTTCGCATCTTTACTGAATTCATTTTTAGCTAGAATGCTGGAAAGATAGGCGCGCTTTTTACGTCGTTCTGGTAAAACGCTATGGGGAAAATGTTCAACCGCATCGACAAAATCCTGACTGGAAAAAGCCCCCGCCATATGGATTATTTTTTCAGGGAGTGCACGATAAAACAAGGCAATCATCATATTGAGCATAAAAAACTCCATTTGGTGTTTATCTAGTTTTATTAAGCGCCCATCAACCTGAATACTGATACTGGTTGGCTCTAAGAGTCGGTAAGTTTCAGCTAATTTTTTACTGGCGTAATTCTGATCTCGACTGGCTTGAGATAAGGCTATTTGTAATGCGGTAAAACCATTTTCATCCACTTTTTCGGTATCAGCGCCCTGTTCAAATAAGGCTTGAATCACGCCTATATTTCCCGTCCAAGCGGCTACCATTAACGGTGTTTGATTAAATATATTGCGGAAGTCAGGGCCGTATAAGTTGACTTGCTTAATCACCGCATCGGGTTTTTTAAAGCTATAAGCGGCATAATGTTTTTGCTGTAATAATTGTAATCCCTTATCAGGATTTTGCGCGGGTTTAAAATCGGCTTTGAGCAAGCTATTAAGTAGCTTACGATCTTCATAAACTAAAGCGTATTCAAATAGTTCTAATTTGGCTTTTTTATTGTTTTGTGCAAGGGCTTTTTGTTTCAATTCCTCTAAATTTTCACCTGCGATGACGGTCCAATCAGGTGTTTTTTGTTTGAGAATTTCCGACCGAATACGTTCGGCTTGTTCTTGTTTCCCCTGTAATTCTAGCTTATGCGCTTCTTGTCTCCAGTCATCTAGGCTAGAATTATTATCGGCAATTTCCAGTGTATCCCGAGCATTATCCAAGCCTAGCAGGTTGAGTAATTTTTGTTTGGGTGCGCTTTCTATCCAATACAGGTTTTTTATCGCTCGCGTTAACGCAACATAGAGGGAGTTAATATAAAACTTGTAAATCTCTAATGATTTATCCGTTTTGTCTTTAGCGCGGGAAAATTTTATATCTTTTTCTAGGTCTTCTAGGGTGACACCTTTACTGATTTCTCGGTAGCGCTGTTCTTCTTGGGACAGAAAGTTGTAGAGAATAATATTGTCATATTCCAGCCCTTTAGCTTCTTGTATGGTAAAGACTAAAGGCGTACTAAAGTGCTGTTGTGCCATAGGTTTTTGCTCTGGGGTCATAACGATGACCGCAAAGTGAGTCGAGGCTTTGGTTTTTTTATCTAACTCTTGCTTGATATGATTATTATCTTGCAGAAAGACCACTTCACCTTGCGTGTGACCATTACTTTCGACTAAATAGTGGCTTTCTTTATCAATCGAGCCAAAACGATTGTTTTTTATTTTCAGTATTTTATTAGCAATCTCGGTTACTTGGGGTGAGTTCCGGTAATTGGTATTTAAAATACGAATCAGGTTTTCTGCACTGCCTAAATCTTCTCGTTTATAGAAGAGGCTTTTTACTTTTGACCAGGAAAAAAAGTTGGGGTGAACTATTTGATTGGAGTCACCACATAAAATAAAGTCGTGTGCTTGATGCAGGGATTTAATAATTAGGTAAAGCTGAATATTAGTGAGATCTTGCACTTCATCAACAATGACAAAATCATAACGCGCTTGTAGTTTATCTAAATACTGATGGCTAATGATATTGCTATCGTAGAGTTTATTTTCTTGTAAAAATTTAAGATATTTTTCAAAAATAGTGTAAACCGCATCACGTTCTTCTTGTAAAAAGATGGTTTCTTTTATGCCTAAAGCTAAATAATCTTCTCTGCTAAGCCAGCTTTTATCAGTTGCAGGGCCAGTGATAACGCCGCGAAACTCTTCAAATAATTTGTGCGCATCGTTGAGCTGTTTGCCTTGTTGATAGCGACTGAACCATTGCTGAAAGCGTTGAAAGGTAACAGGTTTACCTTCAGGGACATGGATGCTTTCTAAAAATTCTTGGAACGATAGAAAGTCAACTTGTTGATCTTCATTTTCGTAGTGATGGGCATAGTATAAATCACGTGAATTTTTAACTAGATAAGCTGATTGTGTGACATATAAAACATCGCCTATTGCGTGTTTCATTTTTTCTAAAGTCAGTGCGGTTTTTCCACTACCAGCTGAGCCAATAATAACTAATGGGGGTTGTAGTGCATAAACCGATTGTTGACTGTCATCAAAGGAGACAATTTTATCCAGTAAATTAAAGCTTTGATGATTTGGGTTTACATAAACTAGGGCTTCTGCTTTTAGCTCATCTGGCGTTTTAATTGTGGGGATTTTGCTTTCATCAAGGTTGATATTTTGCTTCAAAAATCGAGATTTTTCATATTCATGATTTTTAATATATTCCAGAATCAAAGCATAGGGTTTACCTAGATGTTGATAAATAGAAAACAGAATTCGGTCACTGCGGTTAAGCTTAGCACGATATAAATTATCCCCAACTTTTTTAACATCAGCTGAGTGGAAATCATCGTTTTCTAAAAATTTGATCAGCTTGCTTAGAGCCGGAATTGATTTAAGGTTGAGTTCGTTATATAGGAGAACTTGCATAGAGAAAATGGGGTTAGAATTTGTTAGCTTATTTGCTTTAAAAAACGATGACTATTAATAATGAGTTAATAGGGCGATTCAAAGTAGTCATCAGTACCGAGCATATTGACATATTTTTTGACTAGGGATTTAAAATTTTCAGACTGTGCTAAATAAATCCATTTATCAGAACGACCACGAAAACAAAAACGTTCTACCGAGAAAATTCGCTTTTCCTTATCTTCCAGGAAAAATCTAAGCATCGCTGTATAATTTTGGTCTGCGGCAGACATTAAACAATCCATTGCCCCCTTAGTATCAACCCCTTCTTGAGTGGGCATCATGTCTAGTAAATTACCTAAGATATTGTTTAGGTTTTCAGGTTCCGCATTTGATTCATAAATTGTTATGTATTTATCTTTACAATCTACTAGGTAACGCCTTGTTCGATGTAAAGCATTTACTTGATTTTTAACAAATTTTTCCTCTAGTTCGCTAATAAGGCGAGGGCGTATTTTGCGCATAAAAACCTGAGATTTTTCTGGGTGTTCATATATTTCATAACCTTCTGGTATCGTATCAACTGAGTTATTTTTTGGCTTTAATGAAAAGTAGTATTGAGTCTTGCCATACTTTGTTTTTCCTCTGCTTAAATAATATGTTTTGCCGACTCGGTTAGTATATTGTAACGCCATGTTTAATATATTTCCTTGGGTTTATTTATTCATATTTCGGAAGTGGCATTAAAAGTAATAACGGAGATTTGCCTGTTATTTTACTCTCTTTGCCCTTTGTATAAGTAATGGTATCAAATTCGCCATTTTAAATGGGCAGTATTGGGTGAAATAATCTTGAAAAACACTAATTGAATTCTTGCTCCTTAATGCGTATCCTTTGTTTTTACCCATTTTTTTTAACATGCGGTCTAGGTAGAGATGCAAAAGCATTTTGTCAGTTAGCATAAACTTCCTGTTTGAAAAACATTAGAAATTAGCTCCCTACCTTAAAGAGCAAAAGATATGCAGAGAAAAATTTTTATTTATACGCTTTTATTGTTTAATACAAGTCTCTATGCTGGTGAGTATATTTTAGGGCAAGGATATGACCTAGGCGCATGGAACATTGCTGGTTATAGCAGTTTTAAATTTAAAGCACCGACACAAAATCAAAGTTCAGCAGAAATTGAGCTTGATGATCTTGCCTTATTTGTACG
>NZ_FQTQ01000109.1 GCF_900128525.1 methanotrophic endosymbiont of Bathymodiolus puteoserpentis (Logatchev) | reverse complement strand
GCTGTACCTGGTATGCTCTGTAAACGGCTCAGTGGCTGCTTCAGGATTGCTATTCCTGTTGCCAAGCAAATCTATAACACTCGCATTTAACTCCAAATTCACCCGCAACGCCGAAAAGTTTCTTTAACTAAAACTGTAGAGTCCTTAATAAGGATAATATGTTTATTTTCCGCAAAAGGTGATTGGGGGTAAATGACTTTTTCTTTAACAAGCCTCTGTATTTGTAATAAATTATTCAGTGAGTGATGAACTTTTTCCAAGCACTCAATGAAGTAAAGCTGGCTTACATTCTTGCTTAATTGTATTTTGTTTAACTGCCTGCATCTTCCCTCCTACACCTATATATTGATTTAGGTATAGAGTACTGGCTTTTAGTCTTACAAGGGTATTCGGCAAATTTGTGATAACAATTTAGAGTCATTAATATTGTAATCAAACAAACAACAGATCCTCTGTCTGCACCGAAACTCCCAAACAAATACGATCTTGTTCTGGGCTTAAGCGGTAAAACATCACTTTATCTTCCGCCCCGTTAATTAAATCAGTCAGTTCTGCCCTTAATTGTTCAAATTGACCAGAATTAACCTCAATCTCAAAGATAGAAAATTGAATGGGGACACCCCAATCTCTAATCAATCTATGCACTCGCCTTAAACGCTTGCTATCACAAATATCGTAACAAACCAAATATTTAGTAAGGTGATTGCTCATGTTGGCAAACAATCGTTGCAGCGTACTGAGCATAACAGCGCAACACTCGTCTAAAAGCGGGCGCTTTTAATCTAAATGCCTCATAGAAACGCTGTTTACCTGTCGCATGTAATAAGCACATATCGGTTATGGTAAAATCTTCCTGACGTAATACTGCCCGATGAAACAACTGATATACCCACGCATCCACTAACGGCCTAAGTGGTTCCATTAGATCACAAGCCAAAGAATCACGATGATAATAAGGCTCGTGTAAACAGCCTAAAGCAGGATCTAAGCCCGCTGTTTTAAGTGCATTGACAGAATCTTGATAACATAAGGTATACGCCAATGACAAACAGACATTAACGGGATCTTTCGGTGGTCGACGATTACGCCCCGTAAATTTTAATGCCGCTGGAAATACGTGCGTAAAGGCCTTAAAAAATAAAGCCGCCGCAGCCCCCTCCTTGCCACGTAAACTCAACAAAGTGCTTGGTATATCATCACAACAAAGATCATCAATTATTTTTTCTAAAGCATTAATGGCATGTGTCAATGGATAGCGTAGATCAGGACGCTGTAGGCGCAACTTCAACAAAAGCCGATAATGCCGAAATATTTTCAGTTTGACTAAAAAAATTGACCAATGTAAACGAAACGCTGCATCTTGATGGCATTGATATTGAGTTAGCCGGCGATGGATATCCCCTCGCATCGTACCTGATAAAAGCGCCGTACGATCAGGATAACGCGTATTAAGCACTAGTAGCGCGACATTCTTCTCAGCGACCAAGCCTAAAACACCCGCACTCAATGCCACATGCGGCGCCACAACGATGCGCTCTAATTGCGCCAAAGGCACACTACTGACTCGCTTGCCATTATGATAAAGCAATAAACAAGCACGCTCATAGCGTATTTCCATTGCTTTCTTTTCAACAAATAAAGTTTTCATTAGCCTCTCATATAAAATTTCAATAGGCTATTAAAGCGCTTATCACAGCAAAAAATCAGGTTTGACAAATTTGTAGAGCCACTTATAAGCAGACTCTTTTAAAAACGTAAGGGCAACCTTTTATAAGTATCCCTTCATAAATACATCAGGCAGACCATAGCTGTCTTTGTTTTTTTACTTTGCAAGCATTCGATTCACTCAAATAATCCAAGATATAACAAAAAACAAGCCACCATACTATTCAAAAGGTTCTGCTCCTTTTCCTTGAGTTTGACCTTGCTGAATTAAAAAACACAAAGTATAATTGCTTGTTGCGTAATAAGGAATTAATTATAATAAAATGATTAAAGGTTTTAAGCACAAAGGATTAAAAAAATTCTTTGAAAAAGGTAGCTTATCAGGCATCCAAGCAAAACATGCCGATAAGCTTCGAGATAGATTGGCTTTTTTAGATGCCGCCCTTGTTATTGAAGATATGGCAAAGCCAGGTTACAACTTGCATGAATTATCTGGGAATTTAAAAGATCGGTGGGCTATTATGGTATCAGGAAACTGGCGAATAACATTTGAATTTAAAAATGGCGATGCTTATATCGTTAATTATGAGGATTATCACTAATGACAATAAGACAATATAACCCACCTCATGTGGGAGGGTTAATTTACAGAACCTATATAGAGCCTTTTGATGATATTTCAGCCAATAATATTGCTGAATCATTAGGCGTGGCTTGCAGTACCTTTTCAAGGCTTATAAATGGTATATCTAACCTATCACCAGAAATGGCAATCAGATTATCTGCAGTATTAGGTGGAAGTCCTGAAAGCTGGATGCGATTACAAGAAGCATACGATTTATGGAAGGCAAAGGAAAATGTCGATACAGAAAAACTCAGTCGAATTGATTTTGATAAGGTTGCTTAATCAAATGTTAATACATGACTAACGAGTTGAGTTATTTAGGGTCAAAACGGGGGACAAGATGAGTGAAGATTCTTGATATTAACTATTAAAAAACAGTTGCTTATACATACTTTAGTGATTTAATCACTCATTGCGATAATGTTCTTTTCATCGTTTACAAGCATCCGCCCTATTAAAAAGTCTCTGCCCTCTATTTTCTATGAGTCTCACAACCCCTTCATAAACAGGGCTACTTTCTGACAGACGGCGTAGTACTGGCTGATAATGTTGTGTTGTCTTAATCCCTTCATAAACAGGGCTACTTTCTGACATGCCAACGCCTACAACCCCGACCACGCCATTCCGTCTTAATCCCTTCATAAACAGGGCTACTTTCTGACGTAAGTATACTGATCTACTAATACTTGAGCAGATGTCTTAATCCCTTCATAAACAGGGCTACTTTCTGACGAGAAAAGGAAGTTAGAAAGGAACTTTTAACATTGTCTTAATCCCTTCATAAACAGGGCTACTTTCTGACAACCAAAAAAAATAACAGGCGATAGAGTGTCAAGTCTTAATCCCTTCATAAACAGGGCTACTTTCTGACCAACAAGTGTTAATTTAACAGTATGCGCAGGTCAGTCTTAATCCCTTCATAAACAGGGCTACTTTCTGACGAAAATGAATATATCCAATATTTATACAATAAAGTCTTAATCCCTTCATAAACAGGGCTACTTTCTGACATTGAAAAGCAGCTAAACGAAAGAGATCTTGATCGTCTTAATCCCTTCATAAACAGGGCTACTTTCTGACCAAGACATACAGCACTTCGAAACAATAATGGTTAGTCTTAATCCCTTCATAAACAGGGCTACTTTCTGACACAACTTCTAAACAGTACGAAAATACCAAACCAGTCTTAATCCCTTCATAAACAGGGCTACTTTCTGACACTGGAACTCAGTGCATAGCAAGGTGCAGGCGAGGTCTTAATCCCTTCATAAACAGGGCTACTTTCTGACACTAAGATCAACTCTAATCAAATAAATTCAACTGTCTTAATCCCTTCATAAACAGGGCTACTTTCTGACTATATCTACAGAATATCCTAACCTATCCCCTGTGTCTTAATCCCTTCATAAACAGGGCTACTTTCTGACCTACTGGGGAAGTCTAATGGCTCGCTTTTTATCGTCTTAATCCCTTCATAAACAGGGCTACTTTCTGACCTTAATTTATCGAGCCACATCAAGGAAAGTGCATGTCTTAATCCCTTCATAAACAGGGCTACTTTCTGACAGATAGGGCTAAGCGTAATGATGCTAAGATGCTTGTCTTAATCCCTTCATAAACAGGGCTACTTTCTGACACTTATTTTCTTTTGATTCGGGAACATCTCCTGCGTCTTAATCCCTTCATAAACAGGGCTACTTTCTGACGAAGGGTTACTCTACCGGAGATCCTTGGGTCTACGAAGACAATCGTCTTAATCCCTTCATAAACAGGGCTACTTTCTGACCGTAGTTAATTCGTGTATTTGCCTAACACAGCCAAGTCTTAATCCCTTCATAAACAGGGCTACTTTCTGACCTTGTGCTAAGTTAAATTCGATGTTCCAATCATCGTCTTAATCCCTTCATAAACAGGGCTACTTTCTGACATCCATAAACCATTAGCTAAGTATATCTTTAACAGTCTTAATCCCTTCATAAACAGGGCTACTTTCTGACCTAGAGGCATAAGGTGAATACATACAGAAAGATGTCTTAATCCCTTCATAAACAGGGCTACTTTCTGACTGCTCGCCGCTAATAATCCTTTACTATCAATAGATTGCAAAGGGGGTTCACAAGTGCCTTTAAAAAGCATTTTTTAAACCCTATTTTTAACTCAAAAATACAAAAAAATCAATTCTGGATCCTTTTTTATATAATTCGCATAGGCTTAAAATATGCGAAAGGGCATTATACATCAACCTGATACCTGCCCAACTAAAAGTGAATTGATTGCTAAGTATTACTTGCAAAGTTTATGCAACTATTGCCTAAGTTCAAATTCTACAAATTCTAGCATTCTAAATTATTATACTTTACCCATCCATGTAATTACCTTATCTTTTAAGTTTTTTAAATCAGCCCCATAAATTACATCAATTTTATATTCTTTTGCTCGCTTAAGTGCTTGGTCATCTAGTTTTCGTGCTGATATTAACCATTTATGCCCATATAAACCTGCCGCTCTATGTCCTAAGCTTTCTAATTTATATAAAATATCAGTATCTTTACCTTTTTGTTTTTGAAAGTTGATGGTTTTGCATTCTATAAAAAGCAGCTGATTATGGTGCGCAACAATGCAATCCATTTCGTTACGAATATCACTTTTTAATGCGCCCGACTCGGCAAATTCGACATTAGCTAATACGTCAAAAGGCTTTAAATCTTTAATAATATGCCATGTATATTCTTCTAACCATTGCCCTCCTATATATTCAGCTCCTTGAATAGAATCAAAATAAAGGCAGTCGGGTTTATCTGAATCCCATTGGCATATTTTATGTTCTGTTAGTTTTTTTAAGGCAGTAAGCCATATTTTTCGAGGCTCTTGTCTAAAATATTGCTCTGGAGAGTTTAAAAAATTATCTTTGCCGCGTGATGTTTGTTTAGTTGCCTCTTGTACAAATTGATTAAGACACCCTAAAAAACCGTGTTTGTCTAATTCTTGCGCATTATGCCAGCAATTCTCAATTTAAAGAAATTCAATAACTTATGCTTGGACATAGCTTAAATACAGGCTTCTGAGATTTTAAA